>JAHEDJ010000008.1 GCA_024641325.1 bacterium
GGACGACGGATTCGAGTTCGCCGATGCAGACCTCGAAACGGCGCTGGACCGGATGCTGGGCTGAGAGAATGTCCGCCTCCGTGCCGCATCTGAGGTGTACGACGCTTCGCCACCCATCCAATACGGGACTCGGCTTCGAACATCGGGTAGACGACCGAAAGAACCCCAATGCCACCCATCGACCTCTCCGGAACTCGGGTCCTCGTTCTCGGCGGTTCCGGTGAACTCGGAACCCGAATAGCCGGTGAGCTGCGCAGCCGGGGCGCCAGTGTCCTGGCGACCGGACGCGACGCCCGGCGATCCGGTGATCCCACCGAATCGAACATGCTGGAATACGACTTGCTCGTTGACGACCCGGCTCAACTCATCGAGAGGACGGTCGAGACACTCGGAGGACTCGACGGCGTCGTCAATGCCGCCGGCGTTGTTGCCTTCGGACCGTTCGAGACGCTCAGCGACGATGCTCTGAACGAACTGGTCAAGACCAATTTCACCGCCCCGCTGAGATTGCTCAGAGAGGCGATCCCACACATCGAAGGCGGCTTCTGGGTCAGCATCACCGGGGTCGTCGCCGAACAGCCGGTGGGAGGAATGGCCGCCTACTCCGCGGTCAAAGCGGGACTCAGCGCCGCCACCAAGGCTCTGGCCCGCGAACTCCGGCGTAAGAAGATCCACTTGCTCGACGCCCGGCCCCCTCACACAGAGACCGGGCTGGCTACCCGATCAATCGAAGGCAGCCCTCCTGCGCTTCCGACCGGCCTCGATCCCGATCGGGTGGCCCGGCGCATCGTTGAGGCTCTCGCGGCGGGGGAGAGAGAGCTCGCCTCAACTCAGTTCGCATAACGCTGATCGTGCATGCGGGCGCCACCTGGTGTGCCGGCTGCCGCAATGCCGACCGTCTCAATCTGATCTATGCGAGCAGGCCCGAGACAGACCGGACCGCAGTCCTGCCTCGATTGCCGGTTCGAGCAGTTTCGCAACCGGATCGGACCATGGATGCGATATGAAGGTCCCTGTCATACACGTACCGGTCTCCACCGAGCTTGCGGATAAGCCAGCGCCCGGTCGGACATTCTGAGTCGGCCGGGAGAATCATCCATCCGCACCGTTGACGGGCTCCGTAGACAGGGTGAAGAGTATTACGGAGGAGTTATGCGCTTCCCGACTGTTACCGGATCGAATCTCGAACGCAGGTCTTTCACCCTTCCGGGCGACCTCGAAGGCAGTTTGAACCTCGTCATATTGGCTTTCTGGCGAGACCATCAGATGTTGGTCGATACCTGGATGCCATTGGCAAGACGGCTTCAGACCAATCACTCGGGGCTCGTTGCGTACGAGTTGCCGGTAATTGAATCCAGGAGCCGGCTTTCGCAGTGGTTCATCGACAGCGGAATGCGGTCCGGAATTCCCGACCGCACCACTCGTGAGCACACCATCACGCTCTACATCGACAAGGTCGGGTTCCTTGCGTCACTTGGTATCGACGACGATTCGACGATCCATACGTTGCTCATCGATCGAGCAGGCAGCATCCTCTGGCGAGCCAATGGACCCCTTGACCCGGCCAAGGAAGAGGCTCTCTCCGAGTTTCTCGGGCCCTGTCCTACCGCCGCCTAATTCCACATCACCTCCGGGCGACCACCCGGTCGCTCTACCCCGAAAGGAGTCATCCGATGAGAAACAACATCACTCTCGGCCGTCTGGCCGGTGTCACCATAGAACTCAACTGGAGCGTGCTGGTCATCGCCTTCCTCATCACGTTTTCCGCCTCCGGAAGCCTCTTGCCTGCGGCGGTTCCCGGCTTGAGTGGTGCCGCCTATCTGGCAGGAGGACTGATCGCGGCCGCCGCTCTACTCGGCAGCATCTTGCTCCACGAACTCGGCCATGCCCTCGTGGCTCGCCGTCACGGAGTCGAAGTCGAACGTATCAGCTTGTGGGCATTCGGCGGTGTCGCCCAACTCGAGGGCGAGGCTGCAACCCCCCGTGGCGAAGCGGAAATCGCCGGGGTTGGTCCCGGCATAAGTCTCCTCCTCGGAGCCGGTCTCTACGGCATCGCCACAGTGATGACCGGACTTCCCGCGGCCATCGTGGGCTGGGCGGGCTTCATAAATGTCGTATTGGCGGTGTTCAACTTGATACCCGGCGCTCCTCTAGACGGGGGCCGTCTTCTGCACGCCTGGCTGTGGAAGCGCCATGGTGACAAAGGGCGGGCGACGCAGACCGCCGGCAAGGTGGGTCGCTACTTCGGGTCCGCGCTCATCGCACTGGGTTTGGCCCAATTCGTTTTCGGCGGACTCGGCGGGTTGTGGACTGTGTTTATTGGCTGGTTCCTGAGAAATGCGGCAACGGCCGAAGTCCAATTCGCTTCTCTGAACGAGGATCTGGGAGGTGTCACCGCACGCGACATCATGACGGCTGCCGAACCGGTCGAAGGAGATTGGCTCTCCGTGGCTGCGTTCATTGACAGACACGCGGTCCAGCAAATCCGCCCGTTCTATCTGGTCGGAGAAACGGACGGATCGGTCAGCGGTGTGGTGACGGTCAAGGCTCTGGCCGCTGTGCCCGATGACGATCGGTGGACGACGTCTGTGCGCACGGTTGCCCGACCGGTGGACGAGTACCCGGCAGTACGGGCGAACGAGCCGGCCTCAGAACTGCTCCGCAAGATCGGGACTGCGCCGTTTGTCGTGGTCTGGGAGGGGTCAACTCCAATTGGCACGATAACTCAGGCGCAGTTCGTCACCGCGGCCGAAACCGCGCGAATACTGGCATCGCTGCGCAATGGCCAGCCTGAGGCCGCCTGAACCGATTCGAGACCGACCTGCCGGCGCTTCCTACTCTCCTTGGATGGCCTTTCCAGCAGGCATCGATGGTGCGAAAGATGACTAACGCCAACGACTATCCCCTCACCACTCCTAGTCCCGTTCGACGGGCCGTCATGTTGCAGCGGTGGGACGATGTCACGTTCCTGCACTGGCCGGTCGATCCTGAGATCGTTCAGTCGCGGCTCCCCTCAGGACTCAGCGTGGACACCTTCGAAGGTCGCGCCTGGGTAGGGCTCGTCGCCTTCGAAATGCGCGGCATTCGGTTGCCGTTCTTGCCGCCGGTTCCGTATCTGGGATCGTTTCCCGAGACCAACGTTCGCACCTACGTGCGCGGCCCCAACGGCCGACCCGGTGTCTGGTTCGATTCACTCGACATCACGCGTCTGATTCCGGTACTCGTGGCCCGGGGGAGCTACCGGATTCCCTACCGTTGGTCCGAAATGAGAATCGATCGAAACCGCGCTGAGATCACCTACACAGCCCGCACGCGCTGGCCAGGACCGGCGGAAACAGCAAGCCGAATCGTCGTGCGACCCGGCGCGCCGATTCGGACCACCGGAGGCTTGGAACGGTTCCTGACCGCTCGCTGGGGCCTCTACAGCAACTTCGGTAGCGGGATCGCCTACGCGCCGGTCGATCATCCCGAGTGGCCCCTCAGGCGGGCCGAACTCGCAGACATCGACGACCACCTGGTAGCGGCGGCAGGCTACCCGGCTCCAGATGACACACCGCTGGTGCACTATGCAGCCGGAGTGCCAGTGCGCGTTGGGGTACCACGCAGGATCGAGTCCTGAGCCATGCCCGAGGGACATACGATCCATCGTCAGGCCCGACTCCAGCGAGCAGCGCTGGCCGGCGAACGGATCCGATCCTGGTCGCCGCAAGGAAGGTTCGCGGCCGGCGCGGCACGCCTAGACGGTCGCAAACTCAACGACATCGAGGCGCTGGGAAAACACCTCCTCTACCGGTGGGACTCCGGCGACACACTGCACGTCCACCTTGGACTGTTCGGTAAGTTCAAGACCTTCAAGTCCAACCCGCCGCCGCCGACCAACATGACCCGGCTGGCGATGGCCGGCGGCCGCGCGGTTGTCTATCTGTCGGGCCCGACCATCTGCGAACTCCTGAACACTGAGGAAGAAGACGACCTGCGGGCGCGGATCGGACCCGATCCGCTGGCTGGTCAGCGCTCGGGTCGACGCTTCGCCTCCAATCTTTCTCGACGTCGAATTCCGATCGGGTCAGCACTGCTGGATCAGAGAGTCGTTGCGGGTATCGGAAACGTCTACCGGGCTGAAGTCCTGTTCAAATGTCGCATAGCTCCTCATCGGCCGGCCGACCAGATCCACGGAGACGAGGCAGCCCTCTTGTGGACGACTATCAGATCCGAGCTCCGCGCCGGTGAAGCTGCAGGCCGGATCGTGACGGTGAGACCGAACGACGTCGGTGTGCGCGCCCGGGTGGACATACCCCGCGAAGAGCGACTCTACGTCTACAAGCGAGCCGGATTGCCATGTCGCCGTTGCGGTGACACCGTGCTGTCCGCCGAGATGGCCAACCGGCTCATCTGGTGGTGCCCGACCTGCCAGCCACTGTCAAGATGACCTTTAAGGGTCACCTTGACCCGGCAATGCCCGCATTACGGGCGACTTGCTGCCGTGTGTGATCGATGCATAACGCCGGCGCGTCGCGTATCTTGGGGAAACACTCGAGGGAGATGTTCCGTGACTGAGGGGATGATGAGGGCCTGATCATGCATTGCCCGACCTGTGCCCACGAGAACCCGGCCGGCCAGAAGTTCTGCGGCAATTGTGGCAACAGCCTGGCGGCAGCTTGCTCGAACTGTGGCGCCGAGAACCCGCCCGGCAATCGGTTCTGCGGTGAATGCGGCACGGTGCTGGCAGGTGCGTCACCGGTTCCGACCGCGGCCCCCTCCACCGCGCCGGACACCTATCTTGAGCGCCGGATCGTCTCCGTCCTCTTTGTAGACCTCGTCAACTACACCTCGTTCTCCGAGGGCCGGGACGCAGAGGACGTCCGTTCGTTCCTTTCCGACTACTTCGACCGGAGTAGAGAGATCATCGAACGATTCGGCGGAGTGGTCGAGAAGTTCATCGGCGATGCCGTCATGGCCGCCTGGGGCGCCGTCGCCACCAATGAGGATGATGCCGAACGAGCCGTTCGAGCAGGCATGGAGCTGGTGGACATGGTGGCCAAGCTCGGCGCCGATGCCGGCGTTCCCGAGATGGCAGCCAGGGCCGGGGTATTGACGGGAGAGGCGTCGGTGCGGTCGGATACCAACTCGGAAGGTATGGTGATCGGCGACCTCGTCAACACTGCCGCCCGGCTCCAGGGTTCGGCCGAGCCCGGCACGGTATACGTAGGGGAGACCACCTACCGGGCAGCCGGCGATTCGATCCAATTCGCAGACATCGGTTCGCTCGACATGAAGGGCAAAGAGCTCCCGGTGCCTGCATGGAAAGCGTTGCGGATCGTCGCCCAGGTCGGCGGGGCGCTCCGCAGCGACGGTCTCGAACCACCGTTTACCGGTCGTGCTCCCGAACTGCGGATGTTCAAAGACCAGCTCCACGCCGCCGAGCGCGAGCAACGGGCACGGCTCATCTCAGTGGTTGGCCAGGCGGGCATCGGCAAGAGCCGTCTGGTCTGGGAGTTCCAGAAGTACATCGACGGCCTCATCAACGACATCTACTGGCACCAGGGCCGGTCACCTGCGTACGGCGACAACCTCGCCTTCTGGGCCGTTGGTGAGATGGTCCGGCACCGTGCCGGAATCGCCGAAACCGACGATTCAGCCACCACCAGAACCCGGCTACGGGAGATGATCAACACCTATGTCCCCGATCCAGACGAGCAAAGCTGGGTCGAACCCCACCTCGAAGGCCTGCTCGGGTTACGCGATGGTCACGTCGGCGAAGGCAGTGAACAAGCCGCCGCCTACCGGATTCTCTTTGAGCGTATTGCCCTCAAGGGGACCACCGTGCTGGTCTTTGAGGACCTCCACTGGGCCGACCCTGCCTTGCTCGACTTTGTAGAAGAACTGACCGATTGGTCGCGAGACCATCCGATCCTCATCATCACTCTCGCTCGGGCCGATCTCCTCGACCGCCGGCCGACATGGGGCGCCGGCAAGAGCGGATTCATCTCCCTGACGCTGAGTCCGTTGAGCGATAACGAAATGGGTGAGCTCGTTTCGGGGCTTGTTCCCGGCATTCCGGAAGAAACTCTGGGCGGAGTGGTCGAACGATCGGGTGGCGTCCCGATGTATGCCGTCGAGTTCGTGCGCATGCTCCTCGGCCAGGCCGTTCTGAACCAGAAAGACGATGGCACGTTCGAGATCGCCGGGGACCTGGCAGAGTTGCCGGTCCCGGAATCGGTCTCTGCCGTGATCGGTGCGCGCTTGGATCGACTCGCTGAGGCGGACCGATCCTTGCTGCAAGACGCGGCCGTTATGGGCCACTCATTCAGCGTGGAGGGTCTGGCCTTCCTGACCGATCGGGACACCACAGACCTCGAGGGAAGGCTGGCACCGCTGGTTCGACATGAGCTGCTGGAAATCGTGAGAGACCCCCGGTCGCCGACACGGGGCCAATACCGCTTCGTGCAGGGCCTCATCCGCGAGGTCGCACATGCCCGTATTTCGCGCGATGTTCGACGCGCTCGCCACCTGAAAGTGGCCGACTTCTTTGCCTCCCTCGACGACGAGGAACTGGCCGGCATCGTGGCCTTCCATCTCGTAGAGGCACTGAGAGCTACCACCGATTCAGGAGCCGCCGCTCAGCTATTGGATCGAGCCAAGGCGGCCATGCTCGATGCCATCGATCGTGCCGATGATCTCAACGCCTGGGACCAGTGCCTGAGTCTGGCCAAGCAGGCTGAGGAGTTCTTCACCGGCCCGACCAATTTGCTGCCCTTCTTGGAGCGCGCCACGGCTGCTGCAGAACACCTTGCCAGGTATGAGGAGTGCGAGGCTTACGCCCGGCGCTGCATCGAGGCCGCCCAGGAACTCGGCGATCGCACGGCCGAAGCGCAGGCAATGAGCCTGCTGGGAACCGCCTACAACGTAAGTACCCGGGCCAAACGGGCGGTCGAAGTTCTGACGCCCTATTTGGCCGAACACCCGGATCCAGAAGGCGACGAGGGGTTGACGCGGGCCTACATGGCTCTGGCTCGGGGGCAGATGCTGGCCGGCGAGGGCGACCCGGCGGAGACGGCCTTGGTGGCCATGCGAGCCGCAGACTTGCTGGACCTCGACGAGGTGGCCGCCCAAGCGATGATCACGAGAGGGACAGCCCTCTCGAGCCAGGCACGACCGCGCGAGTCCATGGCATTGCTCCATGAGGCGCTCAAGATCGCGGAGGAGCATGGGCTCGTAGGAACCAAACTCCGCGCACTCGCCAACATCGGCTTCGGATCCCCGGATCCGCAGGAGAGCATCTCCGCCACGGACACCGGATTCCGAGAGTCTCGCCGGCTGGGAGAGAAATCTCATCTCCAGTTCTTCGCAGGAAACTGGGCCTCCTTCCGGATCTACGTAGGCGACTTCGACGCTCCGGCATCGATCACCAACGATCCGATCTTCTCCGATGCTCCGGCAGATTGGTGGGCCCACCACTACTCGTATCTGTCGTCCGCCTCGGCAAACAAAGGTAATCTCGAAGAGGCCAAGGATGAGTTGGCCAAGGCAAGGGAACTTGCCGCCGATTCTGATGACCCACAACTCTTGCAGGCCATCCAACGGGCATCCATGACCATCGCCTGGGCCGAAGGCCGATTCCGTGAAGGTCTCGATGAGGCTTTGGACCTGTCACGGCGTTTCAACTTTGCACACGGGATCATCATGTTCTTCGCGCGCTCTTGCGCGCTGACGTCCGCCGACCCTGCGTTGATCGCCGAGTATCGGGACCGGTTGGCCGAACTTCCCGCCGACGCTTGGGTGCGGGCATTCCGCGAGGATTTGAAAGCGCTCGATCAGGTGCTGCTGGGCGATGCCGGCCTTCTGAAGGAACAAGTGCGCCGGTGGGTCGATTACTGGAGCGCGCCACCGACAGGAATCGTCTTGCTGGTGGCTGGCGCACTGCTTCTTCCCGACAACCATCCTGAGCGCCAGGCGCTCATAGAAGAGGCCCGGCGAATGAGCAGCGAGATTGGGATGACCACCGTGCCGATCGATGTAGCCCTTGGAATGGCCACCTCGGCCTGAGGAGGGCGCAACCAGCCTGTTCTTACGTCACTTTCAAGCGCAGACCGGGCGAGATTGATGCAAGAACGGGAGAGGTTGGTACCCTGCGACCAGGAGGACGATTCGTGGAATTCCGTCGCATACACAGCCTGCCGCCGTACGTCTTTGCCAAGGTCGACGCGCTCAAGCGTGAAGCCCGGCGGGCTGGTGAGGACATCATCGACCTCGGATTTGGAAATCCCGACATTCCGACCAATCCTGCCGTGGTTGAGAAGCTGACCGAGGCGGCGAGGAATCCCCGCAACCATCGCTACTCGCAGTCGCGCGGGATTCCCAATCTCCGCAAGGCCGTGGCCGACCGCTATCAGCGGCGCTTTGGAATCGACCTCGATCCGGAGACCGAGGTCATCAATACGATCGGTGCCAAAGAGGGGTTGTCTCACCTGATGTGGGCGCTTGTCCAGCCTGGCGATGTGGCGCTCGTGCCGGAGCCTAGCTATCCGATTCACATCTACGCACCGCTGCTGGCAGGCGCTGAAGTGCGCAAGGTGCCGGTTTCCGCCGACGAGGACTTTTTCGAACGGATGGAAGCCACGTTTCACGACTCCTGGCCGCGGCCCAGGGTGATCCTCGTGTCGTTTCCGCATAATCCGACCACGATGTGTGTTGACGAGGACTTCTTTGTGCGTCTCGTGGCGTTCGCCAAGGAATACGGGGTCTTCGTCGTCAACGACTTCGCCTACGCCGACGTGTCTTTCGACGGATACAAACCACCCAGTCTGCTCCAGGTTCCCGGCGGCAAGGACGTCGGTGTCGAGCTCTACACGATGACCAAAGGCCACTCGATGGCCGGCTGGCGGGTCGGGTTCGTGGTCGGCAACGCTGACATGGTGGCCGCCCTCGCCAAGCTCAAGTCCTATCTCGATTACGGGACCTTTCAACCGATCCAGATCGCTTCGATAATCGCTCTGAACGAGGGCGACGAATACGTGGGCGAGGTCAACGACATCTACGTACGGCGGCGGGATGTGCTGATCGACGGCCTGAACCGGGCCGGCTGGAAAGTCGAAGCCCCTAAGGGCACGATGTTCGTCTGGGCGCCGATCCCGGATCCCTATCGGGAGATGGGATCGATCGATTTCGCCATCGACCTCTTGCAACGCGCAAAGGTGGCGGTGAGCCCGGGCGTCGGTTTCGGCGCTTCGGGGGAGGGGTTTGTCAGGTTTGCACTGGTCGAGAACGAGCACCGGATCGGTCAGGCCGTCCGGGGGATCAGGAAGGCTCTCGACCGTCTCTGACCAGGCGATTCTCTCCCGGGCGGTCATCGACCGGGTTCAGTCGCAGCACCTGCTACCTACTTGACCAGCGGAAGGTAGATCTTCTCCGTGTAGTCGGCCACCATCCGCGCGGTTGAGAACTCGTTGATGACCGAGATGATCGACTCCTTCATCATCGCTACCCAGGCATGAGGGATTCCGGCTTCGTCACGATCGAAGAAGGTGGGAACAACCTGGTCCTGAAGAGTGTGATAGAGCGCCACGGCGTCCTCGTTGTCCTGGGCTGCGTGGTCACCGTTGCCGTATTCGCTCCCGAATACCCAGCCGTTGGATTCGTTGTAGCCCTCGATCCACCAGCCGTCGGGTGTCGACACGTTGAGCGCCCCGTTGAGAGCGGCCTTCATGCCCGACGTGCCGCTCGCCTCTTCAGGAGGACGGGGGTTGTTCAACCAGACGTCGACACCCTGCACCAGGAAACGAGCCATCCGCAGGTTGTAGTCCTCGAGGACGTACAGGTGCCCTTTGAACTCCGGCGAGTTTCCGAGTTCGTGGATCTCCTGGATGAGACCGCTGCCCCACTTGTCGGCGGGATGGGCCTTGCCGGCGAATACGATCTGCACCGGCCGGTCCGGATTGGTCAGAATCGCCTGCAGCCATGGCTTGTTGTGGAACATGAGTGTGGCGCGTTTGTAGCCGGCGAACCGCCGGGCAAATCCGATCGTCAGACGGTCACTCGGGAACATCGTCTCCACCGAGCGCAGTTCATGAGGCGAGGCGCCGTGGCGGGCATGCTGAACGCGAATACGGCCTCTGGCAAACCTGGTAAGCAATCGCTTCTGGCTGACGTGGGCAGCCCAGATTTCACCATCGTCGATGCCGCGAATGGCTTCGAACACAGAGGGCTCATTAACCAGTTTGTATCGCCAGTCGACTCCGATATGCCTCGTGAACAGGCGGTCGAGATCCCGGCTGATCCAACCCGGGGTGTGGATTCCGTTGGTCACCCCGAGCGCCGGATTTTTCAGCAAGTGGCCCCAATCCTTGTTGACTACGTCGGCATGACGCCGGCTGACTCCATTGACACGTGACGACATGCGGATGGCCATCGCACCCATGTCGAAGCGATGGTTGTCGCCGGTTCCTTCCTCGCTTGCTCCGAGGTAGGCCAGGTATCCGAGATCGCATCCCACCAGACCGGGCCAGTAGCCGAGGTAGCGCTCGATGATGGAGAAGTCGAAGACCTCATTGCCGGCCGGAACCGGCGTGTGGAGGGTAAAGGCCGTTCTGGCGCGAATTTGTTCTTCTGCGTCCTCGAGGGTCGATCCGCCGGCAACCGCATCTTTCAGTCGCTCGAGAATCGACAGTGCCGCATGTCCCTCATTGACGTGCCAGGCGGCCGGCTCAACACCGATCGCTGCCAGGGCCTTGACCGAACCGATGCCGAGGATCATCTCCTGGCAGAAGCGCATCTCGCGTCCGCGCACGTAGAGGGTATGGGTGATCGGACGGTCGGCCGGGTCGTTTTCGGGGATGTCGGTATCCAGCAGCAGGAGCGGAATCACACCGACCTGAAGGAGCCAGACTGCGGCGGAAATCTGCCGCCCTGGGAAGTCGACGGCCACCTTGAGTTGGCCGCCCGTCGGTCCGGCAACCGGCCGCACCGGCAGTTGATGAATGTCGAGATGCGGATGCATGTGTTGCTGATCGCCGGTGACGTCGATCTCCTGGCTGAAGTAGCCGCGGCGATAGAGCAGTCCGGTGCCTATGAACGGAATGCCGAGATCGGACGCGGCCTTGGCATGATCACCGGCCAGCACTCCAAGACCGCCCGAGTAGATCGGCAGCGAGGCGTGGATTCCGTATTCGGCGCACAGATAGGCGATCGGACCTTCCGGCATCTCATCTTTGTGTTCTCTGGTCCACCAGGTGTCCTGATCCGCCAGGTACTCGTCAAAACGACGGGTGGCCTCGGTGTAGAGATCATGGAAGGTTTCTGAATCGTCCAAGGCGGTCCAGGTATCGGGGTCGAGCGCCCGGAGCATGTCGATCGGGTTGTGGTACTGATTCCACAATGTCGGATTTACGGTTCTCCAGAGATCGAGGGCGACCGGATCCCACGTCCACCAGAGGTTGTAGGCGAGCTCGTAGAGCAGGGCGTATCGCGCGGGTATGCGAAGTTCGTCTGAGGTGAGTACGGGTACCTTGATCAATTGAAATCTCGCTAGTGAGTGGGGGGAAAGCTTGGGCAGGTTAGCCGTGCCCGACGGTCAGTCGATCACGGAGCCACGACGAGGACCTCTGCGGTCACCTTACCAAGGCCCAGACCCAGGTATTCGGCCGTCGCCCGTGACAGGTCGAAATCCCTGCCCTCGATGAACGGACCCCGGTCGTTGACCATCACGACCGCCTGCTTCTCACCATAGGTGACCAGAAGCAGAGTTCCATGCGGCAGCGTCTTGTGAGCGATCGTGAAGTCGCGCTCATCGAAGATGGCACCGCTCGAAGCTCGGCGCCCGTGGAACCCAGGCCCGTACCAGGAGGCAACGCCGCGCAGAGTTCGCCCGGTAGACACGAGTCCCGGCGGAACTCCGATCGTCGGTCCAAGCGGAAGCGAAGCTCGTAGCTCTCCCTGCTCGATCGATTCAGTCGCAAGAATGCCGCTTGCGCCGGTCGTGGTGATGATGTCCTCCACGAGGCTCCACCGGTAGTCACGCCACCCGGCTGTCAACTGATCGATTCGGTCCTCGAGTCGCGCCTGCTGAGCTTCGAGATCCGCCGCGAAAGCGGCGGCCAGCACAAATGCTCGCTCGCGTGCGGCGTAATCGGCTTCTGCGACGTTGACCGCCTCGAACGCCGTGTATCTGAGATCCTCCATTTCCACGAGTAGCTCGGTGATGTCGTCCAGTGATTCGGTCTCGGAGGCGTTCACGGCTTCGAGGTAATGGGTTGCGATTCCGGCTTCGGTGGGATCATCGAAGAACATCACCACCGTCAACGCGGCTGAGCCGCCACGGATGTAGAGCTGTTGGATTCCCTCGTCGAACCGGCCGCGTGCTGCCCTGAGCTCACGCTCGACCTGCTCGAGCTGCTCGAGCGCTCCGATTCGCTCGGCAAGGACTGCCTCTAGCTCGGCTCGACTGACATTGAGCGCCTGCTCCAGCCGGTCGCGTATGTTCCCGGCGTCGGCTGCGCCGGCAACCAGATCGGGGAGTTCGAGGCGCAACTCGGCAAGCGAGTATGCACGCTCGACCGGTGTCGCTCCGAGCGCGGCAGGACCGATCGCCACGCAGACGAGGGTAAGAGCGATGAGGAAGCGCCGCCGCACCCCGACATTGTGGACGTCCGAAGGCCCCGGCCCAAGTATCTACGCTGTGGAATTCGAGATGAAGGAGAATCCCAATGGCATTCCCCGACGGAACAGCCGACTTCCGCTCAGACACGGTGACTCGACCATCGCAAGAAATGCGAGAGGCGATGGCTTCTGCAGTGGTCGGCGACGATGTGTACGGCGAAGACCCAACGGCCAACTCTCTGGAAGAGCAAGCAGCGTCGCTGCTCGGCAAAGCGGCGGCGGTGTTCGTTCCGTCCGGATCCATGGGGAACCTGCTCGGGTTGGCCACCCAGGCACGCCCGGGTGACGAGGTGATCTGCGTTGAGAACGCCCACGTGCGCAACTACGAAATGGGTGCAGCCGCCGCGGTTGGCGGCATTCAGTTCAGGACGGTTGCAACCCCCAACGGAGAGATCAAGCCTGCAGATGTGGAAGCTGCGGTGGAGCAGAGCAGCTATCACCTGCCAATCTCGATGCTCTCGTGGGAGAACACACACAACTGGTCCGGTGGCACCGTGATTCCCTTCGAACTGATGGAGGCTACTTCGGAAGCGGCTCGATCGGCAGGTTTGGCCGTGCACCTCGATGGAGCGCGGTTGTGGAATGCGGTGGCAGCTACCGGTGTCGATGCCGCCGAGTACGCTCGCCTGGCCGACACAGTCCAGTTCTGTTTCAGCAAGGGCCTGGGTGCACCGATCGGATCGATCCTGTGTGGAAGCGAGGACGTGATCACCAGGGCGCGCTACCTCCGTAAACGATTCGGTGGAGGGATGCGACAGGTCGGCGTGATCGCAGCTGCGGCGGCGGTGGCCCTGGACGGGCGTGGGCGGCTGGGTGATGATCACGTTCTGGCTCAGCAACTCGGGAAAGGGGTTGCCGAGCTGTTCCCCGCGTCGGTCTCGCTGGAACAAGTGCAGACCAACATGGTTCTCGTCCACGGCGACGGGCTGCCGGTGAGCGCCGAAGGTCTCCAGAGGCGATTGTCGGAAGCCGGGGTGTTGGTCGGTTCGATATCCAAGCACACGCTCCGATTTGTCACCCATCGTGATGTCGACGGCGATGACGTCGAGCGCGTGCTCGAAGTAGTACGGGCCTTGTAGCGAGTCTTGTTACCTGATAGCTGAACCCCGTAACTTTCGCGACACGCCTACAGTCGAAACCCGCAATGTCGTATGCCGTTCTCTTTCCCGGCCAGGGAAGTCAGTATGTCGGAATGGGCGTGGACCTCTTCGAGGCGCGCCCCGATCTGTTGATCGACCAGGCCGATGAGGTCCTCGGTTGGAGCCTGCGCGACATCTGTCTCGACGGGCCCGACGAAGAGCTGACCAGGACCGAACATGCTCAACCGGCGCTCTTCGCCCTTTCCTTTGCTTTGTGGGAGGAGTTCGCGGGGAAAGTGTCCGCCCCGCCGGCCGCAGCCGCCGGGCATTCCCTCGGTGAATACACCGCGCTGGCCGCCGCCGGGGTTTTCGACTTCGCCACCGCATTGCGGATCGTGGCCCTCCGCGGAAGAGCTATGTCGGCTGCCGCCGACGCAGCACCATCTTCGATGGCGGCGCTCATCGGAGCCACTGTCGACCTCGCCGAAGAAATCTCCGCTGCCCGCCGCGACTCGGGCGGGCAGCTCTGGGTAGCGAATCTCAACGCACCGGGCCAGATTGTGGTGGCGGGCGGAGCAGAGGACATCGAATGGCTGCAAGCAGCGGGCAGGTCGCTGGGAGTTCGCCGGGTCGTACCGCTCAAGGTTGCCGGAGCGTTCCATTCGCCGTTCATGGCTTCCGCGCAGGCGGCGCTCGCTTCCGGGCTGGCTGCAACAACACCGGTTACACCTGCTTTCAGCGTTTGGTCGAACGTAAGTGCCGCCCCGGTGCGGCGCGAGGAAATCCCGGAGCTACTCGCCGGTCAAGTTACGGCTCCTGTACGGTTCTCGGAAAGCCTTGAAGGGATGGCCGGCACGGGGATCCAAACGTTCGTGCACGTCGGTCCCGGAGACGTGACCGCCGGCATGGCGCGGCGCACAGTTCAGGATTCCGACGTTTTCGTCATCAACGACCTCGCCGGGATCGACGAGACCATCAAATCGCTCACGGGGGAAGAAGAGGAAGGCCCAGTATGAACGCCACTATCACCGGATGGGGGAAGGCGTTACCACCGTCGGTTCTCACCAACTCGGATCTCGAGTCGATCATGGACACGTCCGACGAATGGATCACCTCCCGATCCGGTATCAAAGAACGACGGATCAGCCATGTGGAAACCTCAGATATGGCGACGATCGCCGCTCACCGTGCTCTCGCCGCCGCCGGACTCGAACCGGCCGACATCGATCTGATCATCGTCGCCACATGTTCGCCCGACACTCTCATCCCCAGCGCGGCAGCCTTCGTGCAGGCCAAACTCGGCGCCAAGAACGCGGGTGCGGTCGATCTCAACGCGGCCTGCTCCGGATTTGTCTATTCACTCGTGTTCGGTGCCAACATGATTCGCGGCGGAACCCATAAGCGAGTACTTGTGATCGGAGCCGAGAAGCTCCACTACTACATGGATTTCACAGACCGTTCGACTTCGGTGCTATTTGGGGACGGTGCAGGAGCCGTCGTGCTCGAGCCGACCGAGGCCGATGAGGGCCTGCTGTCGTCAGAACTCGGGATGGACGGAGACTCCGCCGAGTTCCTTTGCATCCCCGGTTTTGGCACCATCGGTGACCGTGTGCCCGATCTGCCGTCCGAGGTCGGGGTGCAGATGGACGGCCAGGAGGTCTTCAGAAGAGCAGTCACCATGATGGGAGACTCGTCGGTCCGGGTCGTCGAAGAGGCGGGAATCGGCTTCGAAGATGTGGACATCCTCATCCCGCATCAGGCGAATCAGCGGATCATCGACGCCACTGCCCGCAGGCTCAAACTCCCGTCGGAGCGAGTGTTTATGAACATTCATGCATACGGCAACACTTCGGCGGCAACGATACCGATAGCTCTGACGGAGGCGTTGGAAGAGGGTCGAATCCGCCCGGGGGCCAACATCGTATTCGCGGCATTTGGGGGAGGCTTGAGCTGGGCGGCCGCCGTTCTGCGATGGGGTACCCGGACAGAGCCGATCGCCACGAGCGACGTCGATTTCCCGCCTAGTGAGCGGACCACGATGGAGCTCCTGCAGCCGAACTTCGATTTCTTTGGTCTGGAGGAGCTGTGAGTCGGGTTGCGCTCGTGACCGGGGGTTCGCGCGGCATCGGCCGGGCGATCGCGCTCGGTCTCGCCCGGGGTGGTCACCGGGTGGCGGTCAACTACTCGACTCGCCCGGAAGCGGCCGAGTCCGTTGTTCAGGAGATCCGTTCGAATGGGGGAGAAGCTATCGCCGTCGGCGCCGACGTCTCGGACGAAGAGGCTGTCGGCCGTCTCATCCGTGAAGTGGGTGAAGGCCTGGGACCGGTGGAAGTACTGGTCAACAACGCCGGCGTGACCCGCGACGGTCTTCTTGCCCGGATGAGTTCGGATGACTGGGATCGTGTGATCGAGGTCAACCTTCGGTCCGCCTTCCTGTGCACCAAAGCGGTAATGCGGGGCATGCTCAAGAACCGCTGGGGTCGGATCATCTCGATCGGCTCGGTATCCGGGCTGGCCGGGAATCCCGGTCAAGCCAACTACGCGGCCAGCAAGGCCGCCGTGATCGGCTTCACGAAGTCCATAGCCAAGGAAGTCGGCGGGAGAGGCATCACGGTGAACGTCGTCGCACCCGGGTTCATCGAGACCGACATGACGGCTGAACTGGGCGAAGCGGCTCTCGAAGCCGCCATATCGGCGACTGCGGTCGGTAGGCTCGGGCGGCCGGAAGACGTCGCCGCCGCGGTGGCATACCTGGCCGGAGAGAACGCAGGGTTCGTAACGGGACAGGTCATCGTCGTCGACGGTGGCCTGACTATCTAGAGGAGAGAACATGGAACGGGCAGAAATCGAGTCGAAGTTCACCGAACTGTTGGTGAGCGAACTGGGACTCGACGCGGACAAGATCAACCCGGGGGCGAGATTCGAAGAAGACCTCGAAGTTGATTCGCTTGGAGTTGTCGAGTTGCTCATGGCGCTCGAGGACGAGTTCGACGTGACGATTCCCGACGAAGAGGCTGAAAACCTCACAACGGTGGGCGAGGCTATCGATCTCGTCGTAGCCAAGCTCGCCTGAGGCTCGGCTGTGGCAAGACACGACCGTAGGGTCGTGGTTACCGGGTTGGGCACCGTCAACCCACTCGGTGCCGACGTTGAGTCATCCTGGGCGGCAGCGCGCAGTGGAGTGTCCGGCGTCGGTCCGATCACTGCTTTTGATGTCTCGGAAACGGTGACCAAGATTGCGGCCGAGATCCCGAACTTCGACCCGCATGATTATCTCGAGAAGAAGGACGCTCGCCGCCTCGATCGGTACACGCAGTTTTTCGTCGCTTCCACATCACAAGCGCTGGAAGATGCGGGTCTCGACTATCGCGGCGATGACGAAGCTGCGACCGAGGTCGGAGCCATCGTTGGGGCCGGCCTGGGAGGGATGCACTCGTTCATCGAGGGACTCGACACCCTGCGCGAGCGTGGTGCGGCCAGAGTCAATCCACTCACGATCACGAAACTGATCCCCAACATGGCGGCCGGCTATGCGTCGATCGAGTTCAACCTGCAGGGTCCGACCAACTGCACGGTTACAGCATGCGCGGCCTCGGCGAACGCGATCGGCGACGCGGCCGAGATGATCCGGCGCGGCATTGTCGATGTCATGGTCGCCGGTGGATCTGAGGCCGTGATCGTGGAATTCGCGGTGGCGGCGTTCAACTCATCCAAAGCGCTTTCCACCAGGAACGAAGAGCCGACGCGTGCCAGCCGGCCGTTCGACGCCGGGCGCGACGGATTCGTGATGGGGGAGGGAGCGGCCACGCTCATTCTCGAAGATCGTGATCATGCGCTGGCGCGTGGAGCGACGATCTACGCAGAGGTCGTCGGATATGGCATGTCCTCGGACGCCTACCACGTGACGTTGCCGCGCCCGGGGGGAGCCGGCCAGGCGAGGGCAATGACCATGGCCCTGAAGGATGCCGGACTAGAAGGTTCGGATATCGACTACATCAACGCACATGGGACCTCCACGCCGGCGAACGACCGCACAGAAACGGCGGCCATCAAGACGGCACTGGGTGACGAGGCTGCCAGCACAGTCGCAATCTCCTCAACTAAGTCGATGACCGGCCACCTGCTGGGAGGAGCGGGTGCGTTGGAGGCGATGCTGAGTGTGCTCGCCATCCGGGACGGAGTCGCGCCTCCAACGATCAACTACGACGAACCTGATCCCGACTGCGACCTCGATTACGTTCCAAATGTGGAACGCCCGATGGAGATTCGCCACGCCATGAGCAACTCATTCGGATTCGGTGGACACAACGTAGCGTTGATCTTCTCAGCCCCGGAGGCCTAAACCGAGATTCTCAGCAATGCTGTCGTGCCTGGGGAACAACAGTATTGCCGAGAAAACCAACCCGAGATTCTCAGCAATGCTGTCGTGCCTGGGGAACAACAGCATTGCCGAGAAAAGGGCGGTCAGTCCCGGTCCGGGACTTCGCAGCCGACCGTCGGCGGCGGCAAGCCTCTTTCCTGGGCGGTCTTCCACTCATCGAACGAGCGGATAGCCAACACGGCCACCACACCCACACCGAACGCCGCTGCTACACCCGACAAGAGGGCCAGCGCAACCGCCAGGGTCGTGCCCGACCCGCTGAGTTCGGCGATGAAGTAGCCCAGCCACGCACCGATGACCATGCCGATCAATGCCGGCAGGAACACCCATGGGTTCGGATATCGCCGCATCTACTGACCGCTCTCCCGGGGGGTCTCGTGGGTCGACGAGCGCTGGAGCCGTCTGCCATGATCGTCGAGGCCGGCCGCCGCGAGGATTTCGGGCGGTGCCAGCTCAGGTGGGATTGCCATCGAGCGGGTCGCCGGAGCCTCTGATTGCCTATCGACCGGCCGGGCCACGTCGCCGCTCCAGGCCAGCCACGTCTCCCCGGCAACCGAAGCCGCCAGCAGAGCCACCGCCCACCAGTCGAGTCCCCACAATGTCACCAGCCCGGCGATCGGGATTCCTATTCGGGCTGCCCAGAGGCCTTCCACCCGTCCCTTTCCGTACGCCCAGGCGACGGCAGGAGCGCCGATGATCACGAACCAGGCGGCGATCGGGACCGGCGAGCCCGTCAAGAAGGCGGTGACGCCGGGCAGAACCAGCAGGGTCAGCAGCAATGTGACCGCTTTGGGAGGTGGACCTCCCGACGTCGGAGGCTGAAGATAATCCTCGAGCGACGGCCCGACGACGGCGGAGACCGCCACGCCAGACAACAGCAACGCGACAACCCAGTTGTTAGAAATCGGCATCGTCAGGGCCATGCCGGCCATGAGGCCGATCACAGCCATCGAAAACCGGCGCGCCCAGCGGGCCCTGACCACGACGAGACCGACGATGGCTACCAGCGTCACGATCAGCAGATCGACGGCCGCTACTGCCGCGGCGGTCGTCCCGATCGTGGGTTCGCCAAAGGCGAGCGTTATCGCCCAGGCAATGGCAGCGGCCAACAAGGCTGCCGGAGCGAAGATTGGAGGTTTGTGCACGGCGCCATTATGACGCACCATCGCAAGTTGTCCTGCCTACCATCGACGACCATGATGACGCGGTGGCCCGGTGAGTTCTCGTTCTGCCCGATGTGCTCCACCGAACTCACCAGCCGGCACCTCGCCGGCCGGGAGCGCAGAGTCTGTGCGGAGTGTGGATACGTTCACTGGCGTAATCCCGGCGTTGGTGCCGCGGTACTCGTGCGTGACGGCGAAGGCAGGGTGCTCCTCATTCGCCGGGCTCCAGGATCGACCAAACCCGGTTTGTGGGCAATCCCGGCCGGATACGTCGACTACGGAGAAGACGTTCGAGAAGCTGCTCGCCGTGAAATGCAGGAGGAAACCGGCTTGGTCGTCGAAGTTGGTGAACCGGTGTTCGTGGCATCCAACTTCCACGATCCCGCCAAACTCACGGTCGGCATCTGGTTCGCGGGAACTATCACCGGGGGAGTGTTAGAAGCTGGTGACGATGCCGACGAGGTGGGTTACTTCGCTCTCGATAACCTGCCACCTTTGGCGTTCGACACGGATACAGCCCTGTTGACCTCGCTTCGTGAAGGAACCTGAGCCCCTAGGCCGAGGACGACGTGGACGCCGACTCCGGCTCCCATACGCTCATTTCGCGCCATGGAGTATCCGGACGAAGCGAAACGACCGCTGCGTGCCCCGGCTTCCCTTCCTGCTGTCTCCGATGATCGGCGCCCGTCAGGCGGAGCCGGGCGGCATGGATCGGATCCTGGTGGCCGACCATTACAACGTCGCCGTTCGAATACCGGGCAGAGAGCTCCGTCGCCACCTCGGCCACCCGGTCCGCCAGTTCTTCGAGCGATTCGGGGGTAAAATCAAGGTCCCACGGATGAGTGAGGTACGCCTCGAGCTCCCCGGGAAGCCGTTGCGGCAGCTCCTCCCACCGAATGCCCGACCATCGCGATGAAAGATGCCACTCCGTCAGCCTCTCGTCGACGTGGACGGGTAGCTGGTGCCTGGCCGCAATGAAGTGAGCGGTCTCAATTGCCCTCTGGAGCGGAGACGACCACACGGCGACTACCGGTCGCGAAGATAGAAACCGGCCGGCCTCTTTCGCCTGGAGATTGCCCAGTGTGCTCAGCCCGAAGCCTGGCAAGTCCGCGTACACGAGATGCTTGGGGTTCTCGACTTCTCCGTGTCGCGTCAGATGAACCATCGATGCCATGCGGCGAGTGTAAATGGTTGCAGGTCTCGAACGGTTCGTCTCACCATGGGCCGTGTTCTATCGTCGGAGCGTGCCGTCCGAACAGCCCTTCCGCGAGCCGATCATCCACCTGGACATGGACGCCTTCTTCGTTGAGGTGGAGCGACTCCGTAGCCGGGAGTTGCGTGGTGCGAGTGTGGTCGTAGGCGGCGCCGGCCCCCGAGGTGTCGTAGCTTCGGCGTCGTATGAAGCTAGATCGTTTGGCATCCGGTCTGCCATGCCGATCGGGAGAGCCAGACGTCTCTGTCCCCAACTGATCGTCGTCCCACCGGATCATGTCGAATACCGTCGAGTCAGCGCGCTCGTATTCGAGATCCTCCGGCGATTCACGCCGCACGTCGAGGGTCTATCCATCGACGAGGCGTTCCTGGACGTTGCCGGCATGCGCCGCCACTTCGAGGACACTCCGTCGGTGGCCGAAGCAATTCGGCAGACGATACGGTCGGAACTCGGCCTTCCATCGTCGGCAGGCGTAGCTCCGAACAAGCTTCTGGCGAAGCTGGCCTCTCAGGAGGCAAAGCCCGATGGGGTTCGCCTGGTGGCCGCGGACGGAGTCGATGGATTTCTTCACCCACTGCCGGTGCGGCGCCTCTGGGGTGTTGGCGAGGCTACCTATGCGCTGCTCGAGCGCCTGGGTGTCCGGACGATCGGAGATCTGGCGGGCGTTCCGCCGGCGACTCTGGAGAGAAGGATAGGAGCGACGCTCGGCCGCCATCTCCATCAGCTCGCGCGGGGGGTCGATGACCGCCCGGTGGCCGGGGGTGCTGAGGCGAAATCGATCTCAGTAGAGATCACTTACGACGTGGATATCGAAGGTGCGGACAAGATCGAAGCCGAGTTGCTGCGGCAATCCGAGCAGGTAGCCGAGAGGTTGCGAAGAGCGGGAATGGCCGGCCGCACGATCACGCTGAAGATTCGATTCGGAGATTTCACGACGATTACTCGCAGCCGTACGCTCGAATCGTCTACGAATGTCGGACGCGACATCTATCGCACAGCGTTCCAACTCCTGCAACGGTCTGAAGTTGGCGGCAGGCCGGTTCGTCTGATCGGAATTGGTCTGTCCACGCTCGAGGCCGGCGGGGCCCCTCACCAGCTGGCAACCGATCGTCCGGCAACCTGGGACGATCTAGCAGATGCGATTTCAGAGGTGCGTGAGAGGTTCGGGTCCGAGGCGGTTCAACCCGCTAGATTGACTCGCCCGGAGGGCGATTGACGCCAAGACTCTTTGTCGGGCCGCAACGTATAATGGGGCCACAAGGGATAGGATTCAACGGAAGCGCAGATGCCATTAGACGACCGAGAGCAGCAGATCCTGGCGGAGATCGAGCGCCAGTTCTATCAGGACGATCCTGATCTCGCTAACGCCGTCCGGAATATCTCCGGGCGTGGTCTGAGCCGCTGGGCAGGTCGTCTGGCCATCGCCGGGATATTCGTCGGAATCATCACGTTGATCGCAACGTTTCGGTACAACACTTTCATCGCCTTGACCGGCTTTTTGATGATCGTGATCTCGACGACGGCAGTTCTGCGTGGTTACCGGCGTCGCGACGGTGCCGGCAACAGGGAATCGGAAGGCCCCGGGTTGTGGAGTTCCTGGACTGCGAAAATCCGGAATAATCGACGGTTCCGACCCCCGTCCTAAGTCGCTAGAGTGGCCCCCCGGCGCACCGGGAGTCGGGAAGCCCCGGTCACTTCGGCGCCGGATTGAGGATTTGAATTCGTGGCGATCGACGATCGTCGCCGAGCATTTTGGGGAGTTGAGGTTTGAACGACGGATACACGGCTCAGCAGGCATCGAAGCTGACAGGCTGCACACCTCATCAACTCCGCTATTGGGATCGCGTCGACCTGGTCCGCCCGTCGTTGCAATCAACGGGCGGCCGGCCCGGCGTTCGTCGTCTGTATTCGTTCCGTGACCTCGTCGCGTTGCGCGTTGTCCGGAGCCTGCTCGACAACGGAATGTCGGTGCAGCGCGTTCGGCGTGCCTGGGACTATCTGCGGCGCAATGCCGGAATGGAATCGCATCTGGCGGAGGTGAAGCTCATCACGGATGGCACCTCGATTTTCAAGATCGCCTCGGACGACGGAGAGCTGCTCGATGCACTTCGTGAAGGTCAGATGGCGTTTTTTGTTGCGATCGATTCGATCACCCGGGAAGTTGAAGAGGACGTAACCCGCTTCGAACTCGATCGGGATCACTTCCTCGAGATACTGCGCCTCGTCGAAGAGGACGTAGCTTCAGAGGCGTCCGGTTCGTAGAGACGGGCTTGGCGGTCGGTGATTGGGCTCTTGCCGGCCTAGCCGTTCTTGCGAAGTGATTGCGGCGTCAGCCACGATCTGACTATCTGCCAGCGCGAGTGCCGATGGCGTAAGACAGATTCGGCGGACTCGAACGATCTCGTTCCGATCTCCACTTGCCGTCGGCCCAGCCGACGAGGCGGCCCGTACACGGTCTCGCCGTAGACCGCGGCGAGGGCTGTGAGAGATGGTTCGGTCGTTGCCGCAAGTTCTGCAGGCGTCTTCCACTCTGAAACGTCGTAGCGAAGGTCCGTCAGGCGATCGACGATTTCGTCCCATGCCGCCGAGATGTCACCGGTTTTCAATCTCCGAAGCCGCAGCCGTCGGCGGATCCACTTGATGGCAGGAGTCAGTCCGATCAACGAGCCACCTGTGGCCAGGAGAATCCATCCCCAGGGAATGCCGCCTCCGGTGGCGGCGTCGCCGGAGCCGACAAAGGGGGTGTTGGCTTCGAGGATGTCATCTGGGTTCTCCAGCAGCGCGTCCCGATCGGGGCCGAAGGGGATCGGTTGTCCATCCGGGCCGAGTACGACGTTATCGTCGAACGACTCAGGCTCCGGCACATACAGAGTCGGATCGAACCCGGCGAGGCTGTCGACCGCGGAGGGATTGTCCCCTGCACCTCTCGGGGTCGGATCGAAGCGAACCCACCCTTGGCCTTCCATCCACAGTTCGACCCATGAATGTGCGTTGCGCTGCCGAACGACGATCAGGCCATCGTTCTGGAGATCGCCCGGCGTGAAGCCGATGACAACCCGACTCGGTATATCGAGAACACGCGCAAGGACCGCCAGCGAGGTTGCGAACTGTTCGCAGTAGCCGGTTCGGTACCCGGGGCTATCGGGATCAGTCAGCCAGTCGGCGAGGTTCTCGGCCGAGTGACCGGGCTCGATGTCGACTGAATACTGGAAGCCGCCCGGCTGAGTGTTGCGCAGAAACCGTTCGAGGAACAACGCTTTTTCGAAATCGCCTGTTGCATCGAGGGTTTCGTCTCTGGCCAGAGCAAGCAGTCGGACGTCGAGGTCGTCCGGAAGCTCGAGAAAATCCTCGAGATCTTCGGGTGGTTCGATGGCGGGCGAGGTGGTTGCCGTTCCATCGAAGGCGGTGTCATCGGCCGCAGTGGCAAAAACAGGTGAGAGTTCGCCGTTGACCGTGGCGAGGACGTTGATATCGGGTCGCGGCACCTCGGACCGAACCCGATAGGTGAGTCCTTCGAACGTCAAGGCGTCAAACCGCACTGAGGCGTCGTTGCGAACGCGGAGGCTTTGCGAGACGACCTCCGTCTCAGAAGTAATGCCGTTCGGCGCGTACAACGCAGGAAGATAGTTCATTTGAAGGGATCGAATCTGGATGACCTGGTCAACGGTTGTGGTGGGTCCTCGAAACTCGTGACCTTCGGCTTCCCACGCCTCTCCAGCTGCAGGAGTTCGGCTGCCACGGTTTGTGAGGTACCAGTTCTCCCCGTCGAAAGCGTCGAGGGTCACGAGCCGCCAGTACATGTCGTTGTGGCTCAGATCGGAATCCGAGACTCTGGCTACGAAGACGGGTTCGTCGGACAGTGAAAGCAACGATTCCTGGACGATTCCGGTGTACAAGTTGTAGGAGACGCCTCCGTAGATGCCGTCGCCGAAGCCGGAGCGGCTGCGCCACTCGAGGACACCGCTTTCGGGGACACGGTTCGCGGCTGCATCTGTGCCGAACAGCGTGAGGGACCCGAGCGCGACGAGGACCACGACGGGGACGAACCAACTGTTGCGAGGCATGGCGAGGCCGTCGGGGCCCCGGAGACGCCCGGTGCCCTTCAGCCGGTCCTCCCCGGCGATGCCGGCGATAGTCAACATGACGAGGATCAGGAACGAGACGGTCCAGGGGAGCCTCGAGGGGGCTCTGTCGATCGTCGAGAGCTGCAAATAGAACATGAGCGCCGGAACGCTCCCGATCCACGGATGGCCGGAGGTGAGTCCCCAGACCGCCAGCATGCCGAAGGTCCAGAACACCATCGCCAGGATTATGACCAACCCGACGTATGGGACGACCGGGGCATTCCCGAAGCGAAGGAGTTGCAATGCGAACGAGAACTCCTCAGTCAACTCGGCGAAAGTGGTCGCGGTCGGGAGGATGCCGAAGGTGAGGGTGTCCGGCGCTCCGATGCGGACAACCGCCAGGAGCATGCCGCCCGCGTTCAGAGCGATCGTCCCGAACCGTCCGACCCGATAGGCACGGGCCACCCAGGTGATCACCCCGCCGAGGATCACGGAGGCGATCAGGATGATCTCCCATGATGCTGCCGTCTCCGCTGGTCGCAGGAGTCGTTGCAGCCGGAACAGATCGAGTAGGACCGCTCCCGATACGGCTAGCGCGCTGAGACGGTAGACCATGTTCTCCTCGTTGCTTCAAGCCACGCGGACGACCATGAACCGTCCGCCGGAACGGAGATTGTGACAACACCTGCTCTCTGATAATCGAGGAGGCCGGCGGAGGGTTCGGAACTGACCGACAGCAAGATCGTGGCCGGGTACTCCCTTGCCAGCATCTGCTGCGCCGCGAAGAGGTTGGGATCGGGGCGGCCGCTCACAAAGATCAGCACGCCGCCGTCACCGGTTTGGCGCAGAGCGCTGAGGACCGAGCGGATATCGAGGTCGCGCTGAAGTCTGATTCCCGCCAGAGCCTCCATTGCCCGTGGGAACGAATCGGGATCCCTGCTGGATGCTTGCGCTGTGCCGGTCCAGAGGTCGGTGTCGAATCCTGAAGCGAAGAGATGTCGCACCACCGAGGCTGCGCCACTCACTGCTTTCTCGAAATCGGCCGGGTTTTCGTATCGATCTTCCCGCGCGTCGAGAACCACGAGAGCTCGCGACTGCCAAGGAGTTTCGAGCTGGCGAATCATGAGCTCGTCTCTCTTGGCCGAACTGGGCCAGTGGACTCTGCGCAGGTCGTCACCCGTGCGGTATTCCCGCAGCGTGAAGAAGTCCTCTCCACCCCGATGGGAAAACTCTGGACGTACCGCGTGCATCGACGGGTCGCGCCCGCGCACGACCGGGAAATCATCGAGCGGCTCGATCGTGGGATACACGACCAGTCGGTCGGCCTCGCCCAGTTCGACGGTTCTTTGGGCGAAACGGAGTGGGTCGCTGAGCGTGAGGCGGGTGGGACCGACCTGGTAGATACCGCGCGGCCGGCACAGGATTTGATAGGTCCCGGTGGTTACCGACTGCGGTTTGAGACGGGCAGTCGCGAACCGGGCCGACCCGAGTTCCAGAACCTCGTCTTCGATCGTCGGATTGAAGATGGACCAACGACCGGTATTGGTGACCGCAGTCCTCACCAAAGCCTGGTCCCCTTCGCGGACGAGTGTTGGACGAAGGTGTCTGATAACTCGAGCAGACGGCTTGCTGAAACGCGTATACAGCGAGGCCGCGATGGCCGCCGTTGTCAGGAAGAGGCCGGTGGCGAGCAGTTCGGTCTCGCCCAGCGCGATCCACAACAAGACGAGCGCCAGGCTCGCTCCGAGCGCCGCCCAGCCCCTGTCGGTGAGCATCAGCTAATCGTTCTGGATCCCGGCACCGGAATCTGCCGCAGAACCGAGGAAAGCACGTCGGGAATCGCCGTACCGCGCATTTGCGCCTCGGGTCGCAGCGCCATCCGGTGGGCCAGTACCGGTTCGACGATTGCCTTGATGTCGTCCGGGTTCACGAAATCGCGCCCCTCGCTGGCAGCCCTTGTACGCGCGACTCTCTGCAAGAACAGCGCCGAGCGCGGAGAAGCCCCGAGCAGAACCTCGTCGTGCTGGCGTGTCGCTTCGACGATGTCGATTATGTACCCTTTGACTGCAGGGGATACGTGCACCTGCCTGGCAATGTCGATCATCCTCGTCACGTTCGCCGCGCTGATGACCGGCACAAGAGACTCGAACACCGACCGGATGCCGTGCGCGTCGAGGATTTCGAGGCCCTTCTCCCGGCTGGGGTACCCGATTGTGAGGCGCATCATGAATCGGTCGAGCTGCGCCTCTGGCAGGGGATAGGTCCCCTCGTGTTCGAGAGGGTTCTGAGTGGCAACCACCATGAACGGGGGCGGGAGGGGCCGGGTCGTACCGTCGACGGTGACCTGGCGCTCTTCCATCGCCTCGAGGAGGGCTGCCTGGGTCTTCGGGCTGGCCCGATTGATCTCATCGCCGACCACGATGTTGGCGAAGATTGCACCCGGTTTGAACTCGAACTCACTCGATCCCCGATTCCAAACGGAGACGCCGGTGATGTCAGAAGGCAGCAGATCCGGAGTGAACTGTATGCGTTGGAAATGGCTCTCGATCGATGTTGCGAGTGATTTGGCCAGGAGCGTTTTCCCGACTCCCGGCACGTCTTCGATGAGGGCATGCCCCTCGGCGATCAGGCAAATCACGATTAGATCGATGACCGCCCGTTTGCCCTGTATGACTCGCTCGATGTTGTCGCCAATCTCGGCGAACTGATCTGAGAACCAGACGACGTCCTCTCGTTCCACGGCTTCAATCGTCGTCACAGGTTCGATCCTCCTCGATTTGCGCCAACCTAGGTTATCAAAGGCTGGAAGCCATGTTGATAAAGGCGGCTCATGATGTCATATACTGCGATCGGGATGGGGCAAGTGTCTTCAGCGACGCGAGAGCTGGTACGTCACCCCGGCCTTTGGCCGGAGGCGATTAGATCTATGTTCGCGCTGGCTCCCTTGCGGTGGTGGGCGCGAGCGCCTTTTCTGCCGTTGCCGGAGCGGCGATACCTGGCCTGGAGGATCGGCACAGCATACGGCGACGCCGGTGCCGATCTCACGGGCAAAGATCTCGTGGCGTACCTACGATGGCGGCGAAGGCGGCGGGGATTGACATGACTGTGTTGCATGACGAACTGATAGCGATCGACGGCGTGGCGCAAGCCCAGGTCGAGATCGTGGATGATGGTTCTCCGTCGGTGCGACTTCAGGTCGAGCCGGGCGCCGATCGGCGTCGGGTTGGAGAGCTCGTTCAGCAGATCCTTGCAAAACACGGGCTCAAATCGCGTCTGGCGCCCGAGCAGGTGAGCACCGAACCGGTCTCGGCTCCGGAGTCGCCCGTGAATGCATCCGTGCCCAAAGTTGAGACCGAGCCGGCGTCGCGCCCTCTCGTCGCTCCCGGCAGTGAAGATGTAATGCACCAGCTGCGTCGGCTCAGATCCGTCGCGGTTGAGGAGGATCGGTCAAGCGTCGTCGTCACGGTCCGCGATGATCGGGGTGGCTCGGCCAGAGCTGTGGGACAACCCGGACGTGCCGCCCTGCGCGACGCAGTCGCGACGGCGGTGTTCGAGCTGATCGGCGAAGGCGGAGCGCCTCCTTCGATTGTGGCTATCCATCGAGCCTCTGAAGGAGACCGGCAGATGATCACAGTGGTGCTCGACCGTGGCGCCGGGAATCTGACCGTTGGATCGGCGTTCGTGAGCGTTGGCTGGGAGTACGCTTTCGGCCGTGCAATCTGGGCGGCGCTCACGAACTGAGCTGTCGGCTATGGGCCTCGGGCTTCGAGCCCGGTCATGCCGTATCCGAGTACGGGGAATCTGGGTGGCGGTTGTCTGACTTCAGTTTCCGAGGCGGATGACCGCTGCGTCCACCGAAGCTTTTGAGCCAGCCGATTCCCGTTAGGAGATCCTCAGCAACCAGCATTTCGCTTCCGCTCAGCAGGATGTCCGGTCTCAATCAGAGGTCGTTGCAGCCGACCGCACACGCTCCACGGCTCGTCTGACGATGTCTCTGAAATCGTCGTCGGTGAGGATCTCATTTGTCCAGCTCTCACTCAATTCGACAACGATCAGTCGGCCGCCTCGTCGGATGACTGCCATTCGATGATCGAGTCGGCCACCATCGTCGGTCAACGCGGTGTACTGCATGGCGAACCGCTTGTCCCCTAGGGAAGGCATCAGGAGACGATCGGCGACCATGTACCAGCCGTCTTGCTCAACGGCTTGGGGAGAAAACGCGTCCGACCACTTGTCGGAGTCATTTAGGCAATCGGTCAACTTCTGGGTGACGATGTCGAATGCATCATCTACAGTGTCGGCGGCATCGGTGTACACAACCTCGAACACATTGACTTGTCCTGATGACAATGCAGTGGCTGCACGGGCCTGCAACTTGTCGAGCGGTGGGCCGGCCACGGCCTTCCATTGGTCTTCACAGATGTGCAAACTGATCCCCGAAGTCAAATCTGCATCCCAGAAGTAAGGCGGGACCGGCTTCTGAGTCACCCATTGTTCCGACACCGCTGGAAGGTCGGTAGAGACAAGCAGTTCGGCTGGGGACAGATTCGGTACGGAGCTTGTGGATGGTATTGACGCGGTTGCAGACGAAAGGGCGGCCTCGGTCTCGGTAGGCCCATCCCGAGTAGTGCATCCCACCCCGGCCAGCATCAGCGCGAGGATGGCCGCCGTGATCCGACCCATCACTTCTCCTAAGCCGCGCAACGCAAGAATTGGATCGCAACTGGGGATGAACTGGTAGAGGAGAAAGTCCTATCACTCGTGAGATCAGTACCGGGCCTCCGTTACGACGCGGTTTGACCAGCAGTACGGTGGGTTGCAAGCACAAAGCCCGTCAGCTCGCGGCAGGTGTCTCCATGAACTCGATGAGAACTGCGGGCTCGGGGTCTGATCGATCCATGACAATCTCTATCGGGCCGGGAAACTCGATTGGAGGTGTGATCTCGACGTCGACTTCGAGCAACGGGCGGTAATCGTCGATGCGGTGAAGAATGTCGCGGATCAGCATCCGGGCCGGATCGGCAGTCGGCTCCGAGAGTTCTTCGTGGTCGGCTTCCTCTGTTGAGGCGACCGCCAAACCGTGCGACCTGAGTCTCATCAACATCAATTCCTGAACGACCTTGTCGGGGGACAGTGCCGCCAGTCCCGGGATCACGACCAGATCGGCCTGGCCCCGCGCCGCGATTCCCATCAGCGCACGGAACCCTTCGAGGTTGCGGCGTGTGCCGGCCGTGTCCTGGCAAACTGCGACAAGGTGATACCCGTTGCGGGCTATCCACCGTCGAACCCGCTCAGACTGAGCGAACATGGTGTCGCCCGACTCAGCGTTGGATGGTTCGCGGATATATCCGACGACGTTCAAGTGGTCTCCGGTCTTTACTTCCTGGTAGTCAAGCTTTCACCCTCTGTGAGGTCAAGGATTACCGTTTCAGTGGAATCCCCGCTGGTATGGTTCTGCATTGTTTGCAGGAGGTCCGGGTGCCGAGTGCACTCGTTTTGAACACCACGTATGAGCCGATTTCGGTAGTCAGCGCTCGCCGGGCCGTCGTGCTCGTCCTGAACCAAAAGGCGTCGGTCGTCGCGTCGGGATCAGGATGTCTCCACTCCGAACGTACAACCATCGACGTGCCTTCGGTGGTGCGGTTGGTCCGGTACGTCAAGGTTCCCCATCACCGGAAGGCTCCGCCGACCCGACGTGCGATTCTCGCCAGGGACAGACACACCTGCCAGTACTGCAGTGCACCTGCTGAAAGCATCGATCATGTCTTGCCGCGCTCGCGGGGCGGGACGAATGCCTGGGAGAACGTCGTAGCGTGTTGCCGCCGATGCAACGTCCGAAAGGCGGATCGATTGCCCCATGAGATCGGCCTGAACTTGTCCAGGTCTCCAAAGCCCCCATGGCGATTCGGCTGGGTATATGCCAGTGCGGGCCCATCGGTGGACCCGCACTGGTTGCAGTTCTTGGGCGTTTCGGCCTGACCATCAGGTTTCAGCTTGTGGCGGGCCTGCTGATCCTCAAATATCGGTTTCGAAGATCGTCTCCGGTTCGAGCACCGGTGGGGGAGGCTGAGGGGCGGGACCGTTCCTATCCACCAGGAACAGATGGAACGCCGGATTCTGTTCACACTCGAACGGCGGGACCCTACCCGACGGGCTCGATGTCAGGTCAACCCAAACGGCAGGTCCGCCGGGCGGGTAGAGCACGAGCGCGGTCGGATTGTCGGTCACATTGGAGAAGCGGCTGTCTCGAGGCGCCATGAACTCCATGAGGCGGTCGTAGTCTGTTCTGGGAGGTATGACCACGTTCTCGCCGTAGCGCCTGGGCGACATGGAGTCGTCCTCGGCAGCGGGCGACTCCCCTTTGAAGCGTGCCGTGGTTCCGTCGTCCCAAATGGCGATGGCCAGGACTTCGGGGTATTCGACGCCCGGCCAGATCGAGTCGCGGTCCGACCCGCTCGACACGCCGATCAGGAGCGACGAATCCACCGAAACGTGGCCGAACCGAGGGTCGCCGCAGACTTCGGTTGCCACCGCTTTTGGCTCAACCGAGAGTGAGTCGCCCCACGGGATCGTGTCGCCGAGTCCTTTACGGTCGAATCCTTCGGGCCGATCCCAGCCGGCGGTCGGCATCGGGTTCGACTCGAGATCCCATTCAGCCAGGACCGCACCGCCGAAGGACGCCTGGACCACGAGATCACGATTGGACGACGACGGCACTCTGAACCCGACGGTCCAACGGGCCGGAATCCCGCGCGGTTGCATGCTGAGCGCGAACCCACCAACCTGATAGCTGTAGTCGCCGAGTTGAACGCGGGTCGTGGAATCCGTCTCCGCGTCTTCAACATCGACCCACAGAGGCAACACATTGGTGGGAACGGGATGTATCTCACCGGCACCGTCGACGAGTTGGAGCACGGGGTAGCCGTACTCGCCGGTGAAGGCGTATTCCGAGGCCAGCCACGGAACGTCGGTATTGTGGCGGAAGGCGGCGGAGAGACGGACCTCGTCGTAGCCGGGATAGAGCGGTGAGTCGACCCAGAAAGCATCCTGGATCTCGAGATCGAAGAGGCCATTGGAATAGCGTTCGCCGAGGTCGAACGATGATACCGGGGGAGCGCTGCCGGGTTCGGCCGCCGCCGTATCCTGGACGGCGGCAAGGTTTGCGACCCCCGGACCCGCCGAGGCGACTCCGGTCATGACGAGCAGCAAGACTGCTGTCATGAGTATCACTTTGCGCAACATGCCTCGCGTCTCCCTTGTAGCTGAGCGACTGTACTTCACTCAGATTTCGGGAGCATCCTGACCCACATTGAGGGTTTTCTTTTCGAACACATGAACTACAAATATGTAGTTACAACGGTGCAATTTCGAGGATAACGTGCCGGAGATTGACGAAAGAACCTTCCTCAGGAGCGAACGGTCAAAACCGCGCAAGTAGCGCGTCTGATGAGCTTCGTTGACGTGGAACCGAGCAGTCCGTCGAATCGACCCTGGCCGTGTGTACCGATGCAGATGACGTCGTATTTGCCTACCGATGCATAGTTGAGGATTTCTGCGACCGCATCTTCGCTTTCCACCGCAACAGGATCTGTAACGACTCCTCGATCTGCCAGGGCGGTGATGATGGTCGCCGTCCGAGAGGCCTTCTGGTCGTCGATGTACCGATCGAGAAAGGCATCGTCGCCCGGCCAGTCCGGGGTCACGTGTGGTCGGGGAGTCGTGTGGCCCGCTGTTTCGAGGGATTGATCGATCGGTGCTCGGTCGGAGGACTCCCCGTAGACCGCGCGCAGGTCGGTGAGCAGCCGCCTCGGGATCTCGACGACTGTGAACACTGTGACCTGACCGTCGTCGCCGGCCAGTCTCGCTGCAGATTCCGCAGCGATGAGCGGGTCCAGCGTGCCGTCGGTGGCAATGAGTACCTTCATGGAATCTCCCCTTGGTCTGTCTGGCTCACCCTAACGGCCTGTTGTTACATCTGGAGTCTGATCCGAGGATCGCTTTTCAACCGTCGGTGAGCGTTCGAAGAAGCGGCAGCCGATCGCCCCACCGAACACTTCCGGCCCCTGTCACCTGGACGGATGTGGGGGGTGTTTGAGCCTTTTGTGGGCTGTGTGGTGAGAAAGTGGTAGGAAAGGGTTGACAAGTGGGGAGAAATGGGGCAATGTGGGGCGCACAGGAGGACCAGTGACTAGTAGGGCGAGTGTGGAGTGTTCGTCGGAGAGTATCAACACACAATGGACGGAAAGGGCAGGGTCGTGTTGCCCGCCCGCTTCCGCAAGGCTCTTGAAAAGGACGGCTGTGTCCTCACCAAGGGCCAGGACGAGTGCGTCTTCGTCTGGTCCACGGATGACTGGCAGAAGGAAGCGGAGCGTATGAAGCAGCTTCCTCGTACGGACAGCCGTTCGCGCGGATACCTCAGATCGTTCTTCTCCGGCGCCGAACCGCAAAGCCTCGATGGCCAGGGCCGTATCACCATTCCGCAAAACCTTCGCTCGTTTGCCGCGCTCGAGAAGGATCTCGCCGTTGTCGGAGTCGCCGAACGGATCGAGATATGGGATGCCGAGCGATGGAGTCAGGTTTCGGCAGAGGCCGACGACGTATACGCCCACATAGAGGAGGCATTCAGCGACCAAGGAATCTGACAGGCCGGCCGGACCGTCTGGTCCATCGCCAGCCCCCCGGTTACCAACGGAAGGCCCCTTTCTCCGCCCGCTTCCTTTGGTGCCAGCGCCCGGGGGGCTGGCCATGGATCAAGACCCAAAACGGAAATACCACGAGCCGGTGATGACGAGGGAGATTGTGGAGTTGTTTGAGACCGTCGATGGGGGAGTGCTGGTAGATGCCACATACGGTGGCGGAGGCCATTCCCGTGCTTTGCTCTCGGCCTATCCCGACCTGGATATCATCGGTATCGATCGAGATACTGCGGCGCTAGCGCGACCGACACCCGATCGAGTACGTCTGCATCAGCGCGCCTTCTCTGAACTCGGGGAGCTACTCGACGAGTTGGCCGTTGAATCAATCGACGGAGCTCTTTTCGACCTCGGCGTATCCGGGCACCAGCTCGACACGGCCGAGAGGGGTTTCTCGTATCGAGACCCCGGCCCACTCGATATGCGCATGGGGCCCAATGCCCCTCATTCGGCGGCGGAGATCGTGAATGAATGGTCCCAGGACGATCTGCGCAGGATCATCTCCAAATATGGCGAGGAGCGATTCGCAGGGCGAGTCGCTGCCGCCATCGTCGCAAACCGACCGATAGCCGACACGGCGCAACTCGCCGAAGTCACTCGCAATGCCATCCCGGCTGCCACGAGGCGAACAGGCGGGCACCCTGCCCGGCGAACGTTTCAGGCCATCCGGATAGCCGTCAACGATGAACTGGCGGAGATTCAAGCAGCGCTGGAGACGGCGCTGGATCGTCTCGCGCCCGGTGGCCGTTGCGTGGTGATCTCATATCACTCCCTCGAGGATCGGATCGTCAAGCGAACCTTCGCCGAACTGGCTCAGGGGTGTATATGTCCACCCGAGATCCCCGAGTGCCGCTGCGATCGAACTCCAGAAATCCGGTTGCTCACGCGTAAGCCGATCGGCCCGACTCCCGCCGAGGTGGAAGCAAACCCGCGTGCTCGCAGCGCCAAAGTTCGGGCAGCCGAAAAGGTGGCGGCGTGACCGCCCGCCCTGCCCAGGGGACACCATCGGCCGCCCGGCTGCGGGTGATTCAAGGAAAACCGTTCATACGTCCGAAGGCATGGGGCTGGACGGTCATCGCCTTCGTATCCGTCGCACTGTTCTTCGGCCTGATCATCGCCAACACTGCGCTGGATCGCTCAGCATTCGAACTCGAGGAGATTCGATCGGAGATAGTTGCGCAGCAGGAACGTTTCGATCAGCTCCGCCTCGATGTCGCCCGGCTTCGATCTCCTGAGCGGATCCAGCCGCTGGCTGAGGAACTCGGCATGGTCTATCCCGATCCCGCCGACATTCGAAGGGTTACGGCTTCCGGCGTCGTAGTAATGGAGAGAGACGACGATCGGTGGACGAACATCAAATCGATTCTGAGTGCATCACCATGATGGTCGGACCTGGCGCTGGGGGCCGATACCGCGGTGGTGACCTTCCCGAGGTCGCCTGCCGGGTTCGGCCGGAGGAATAGCCGTGAGCGGGCGCTCACGCGCCCGCCGGCGGCTCCGCCGCGCCGACTTCCGGCTCATCACCGTAGGGGTCGCTCTGATCGTGGCCTGGAGCGGCCTGGGATTCCGGCTGTTCCAGATCCAGGTGGTGGATGCGGCGGTTTACGAGGAGCGGAGCCGCGAGCAGCGCACGATCCATCAGGACCTGGCGGCCGCACGCGGCACCATTTTCGACCGGCAAGGTCAACTTCTCGCCGTAACCATCGAAGGTGTAACAGTGTCTGCGAACCTTGCCGAGATCGAAGATGTGACGGTTACGGCCTCGCTGATCGCCGCCGCAATCGGTGGTGATCGAGACGCATTGAAGGAACGTCTTGAATCCAAGGAGACGGGGTGGGTGACCCTGGTCCGTCAAATGGAACCGGCAGATGCAGATCACCTGCGGGAAATGGAGCTGCCCGGCCTGTATTTCGTTAATGAACCAAAGCGTGTGTATCCGGCAGGCCGTTTCACGGCGTCGGTGATCGGCTTTGTTGGATGGGATAACGAGGGGCTCGAGGGCCTGGAGTATTACTACGAAAGCGCCCTAGCGGGTACCCCCGGATATGCCGAGTGGGAGCGCGCAATCGGCGGAACTCCGATTCCGTTCGCGACAAGCGACATCGTCCCGGCGATTCCGGGATCGGATCTCGTGTCCACAATCGATCTCGGCATCCAGTTCGCCGCGTCGCAGGCCTGTGTAGATACCATTGAGCGCACGGAAGCTCTCCGGTGCACGATCGTCGTTCTGGATCCGAACACGGGAGAAGTGCTGGCGATGGTCAATACTCCCAGCTTCGACCCCAACGATGTTCGTTCTGCAGACCCGGCCATGCTACAAAACGCCGCAGTACGAATGACCTATGAACCTGGTTCAACGCAGAAGCTCGTGACGGTTGCCGCAGCCATCGAAGAGCAGGCGGTGCAATGGAGCACGCTGATTCGCAACGTCCCATATGAACTCGAGGTAATCGACGGTGCGTGCGACAAGGGTGACGACGTATACGGCTGTTACCACGACGTATACGTTCACCCGGATCTCGATATGACGGTGAAAGACATATTCACCCGTTCTTCCAACACCGGGACGATTCTCATCCAACGTGAGCTGGGGGATGTCGCACACCGCGAGTACCTCGAAAAATGGGGTTTCGGAAGCCGGACCGGCGTCGATTTCTCAGGAGAGGCCGCCGGGGTCGCCGAAGTAGATATCGCCTGTGGTCCATGTACCGCATCGGCGGCAATCGGCTACAGCGTCTCCGTGACGCCGCTGCAGATGGCATCGGTGTTCGCGACGATCGCCAACGACGGCGTGTGGGTGCGGCCGCATCTGGTCGGCAGCATTGTCGACGGCGACGGCATCCGGCAGGCGGTCGAGCCGGAACAGCGGAGGGTTGTTTCCGAAGAAACCGCCCGCATAATGCGACTGCTACTGCGCTCGGTTGTCGAGAGTGATGACGGTACGGGTGGCAACGCCCGCGTCACCGGCTACGAGGTGGGCGGCAAGACCGGCACGAGCCGGAAGTGGGAAGGTGGCGGCTATTCCGACACGGCATGGATTGCGAGTTTCATCGGCATGGCACCGATCGACGACCCTCAACTCGTAGTAGCCGTTGTGATCGATTCGCCGGTCAACGGACACTACGGCGGCGACGCGGCCGCTCCCGCCTTCGCCGAGGTGATGGAGAATGCCCTGCATCAGCTGGGGGTATCACCCGATGAGTAACTCCGGGGCAACAGTTGATCTGCTGGCCAAATCGGTAGGAGCACTGCTGGTCGGCGACCCGAACGTTGAGGTTTCCGATGTTGTGCACGACAGTCGCCGGGCGACTTCCGGAGCTCTCTTTGTGGCAATTCGAGGTTTGACCACCGACGGGCACCGTTTCATCGACCAGGCGATAACAGGAGGCGCATCGGCCTTGTGCGTCGAAGAGGCAGTGGATGATTGCCCGGTTCCCCAGATCGTTGTTGACGATTCGAGGGCGGTTCTCGGTCACCTGGCCGCCCAGGTACACGGGCGGCCGTCCTCGCAGCTGCGGGTGGTCGGTGTCACCGGCACCAACGGCAAGACGACCGTTACCTATCTGCTCGAGTCCATCATCAAGGCGGGCGGAGCGATTGCCGGGCGCATCGGCACTACCGGCGCGTCGGTGGCCGGTCGGTCGATACGCTTGGAGCGGACCACTCCCGAGGCATCCGATTTTCAGCGGCTCCTCGCCGAAATGCTCGAGGCAGGTGCAGACGTTGTGGCTGCCGAGGTTTCGTCCCATGCGATGGCGCTCGACCGGGTTGACGCCGTGTCGTTCGCGGTTGCCGCGTTTACGAATCTGTCGCAGGACCATCTCGACTTCCACGGAGACATGGATAGCTACTTCGCGGCCAAGGCGCTTCTCTTCGACAAGCTGCGAACGAAGCGGGCTGTGATCAACGTCGATGATCCACGCGGTGCGCTCCTGGCCGGCATGATCGATGTTCCTGTACTGGCCGTTGGAAGCGACGTTCGAGCATCCGAAGTGGAATTGACACCGGAGGGCACTCGGTTTCGACTGGTCACACCTATTGGATCTTCGATTGTGTCCTTGCCGCTGGCCGGAGAGTTCAACGTATCCAACGCGCTGGTTGCGGCCGGATGCGCGATTGAGCTGGGCATCGACCTGGAGTCGGTCACCAGAGGATTGGAATCCGTTGGTCAGATCCCCGGACGCTACGAAATCGTCCCCGGTCCGGAACGCTTCACAGCAGTCGTCGATTACGCACACACACCTGATGGTGTGCGCACCGTTATTGCAGCGGCGCGTGCGCTTGGCTCCGGTGCTATCACCGTCGTTCTGGGAGCAGGTGGCGATCGGGACCGCTCCAAGCGTCCGGCAATGGGCGCCGCCGCCTCGACTGCCGACCGGTTCATTCTGACTTCAGACAACCCGAGATCTGAGTCACCCGGTGCGATCATCGATTCGGTGCGCGCAGGCGTAGACACGGACGCAGTCGAGTTGATCGTCGAGGCCGATCGTCGCCTGGCCATCCGCTGCGCCCTCGCTGCGGCAGGCGATGGCGACACCGTCCTCGTGCTCGGCAAGGGCCACGAACAGGGCCAGGAGATCGACGGTCGAATTCTCGAGTTCGACGACCGCAAGGTAGTCGCCGACGAACTTGCCTGGATCGAGGAGACTCCATGCTCGCCTTGCTGAGCTCGGCTGCCGTTGCCTTTGGCGTTTCGATCCTGGGAACTCCGTACGCCATCAGGTTCTTGCGAAGGCGCAACATCGGCCAATTCATTCAAGAGGAAGTGGAAGGCCACTCGCACAAGCGCGGCACGCCCACGATGGGTGGCGTCGTCATCGTGGCCGCCGTGCTCATCGCCTACTCGCTCTCTCATGTCTCCTTCTGGAGCCAGCAAACCGGATTCGGATTCAACGTCCATGGGTTCAGGGCAGGTGGGCTACTCGTAGCATTCGCCTTCGTCGGCATGGCTTTGATCGGGTTCGTTGACGACTACCGGAAGGTCACCCGCGAACGCAACCTCGGTCTTGGAAAAGCTGCCAAATTCGGTGGCCAGCTGGCGATTGCAGGTGTGTTCGCCTGGTGGGCCGTCGAGGCCGGAGTGGCAACCGAGATCGGGTTTACCCGGTCCCTCGGAATCAACCTCGGTCTCGCATACTTCATCTGGGTCCTGCTGATGCTGACCGCCACTGCCAATGCGGTGAACATTACGGATGGACTCGACGGTTTGGTATCCGGTTCGGGAGCGTTGGTCTTCGGTGCATACACGATCATCTTGTTCTGGATCTCTCGAAACGACTCCTTCTACGGTCGATTCCTCGCCAACGAGTTGAGCGCATTGGAGCTGGCGATCTTCGCCGCCGCGCTGTTCGGCGCGCTTCTCGGCTTCCTCTGGTGGAACACGGCGCCGGCCAAGATCTTTATGGGGGATGTCGGCTCGCAATCGATAGGCGGGGCGCTGGCTGCACTCGCCCTGATCTCGAACACCGATCTGCTGCTTCTGATACTGGGTGGCCTATACGTGGTGGAGACGCTCACCGTGATCATTCAGGTCGCGAGCTTTCGAGGTTTCGGTCGACGGGTGTTCCGCATGACTCCGATCCACCACCACTTTGAACTGATCGGTTGGCCGGAGACGACGATCATTGTGCGTTTCTGGATACTGGCGGCGCTCGGCATCGCGCTCGCCCTCGGATTCTTCTACGGAGATTTCATCACCAACGGCGGTATCGAGCTAGGACGGGGAGCGATCTAATGCGGATGCTCGTGCTTGGAGGCGCTGTCTCTGGCCGCGGAGCCGTTCGACTCGCCGAGCGGCTCGGGTACGAGGTTGCCGTCTACGACCGCGACCCCGCCGCGCTGGCCGATCTCTCCAACCTGCCCACCTTCGACTCCGAATGGCGACCGGAATGGCTCAGCGGCATCGACGTAGTCGTAACCAGTCCCGGCATTCCCGAACATTCCGCACCAATTACGTCCGCGCTGAGCGCCGGCGTAACGGTCTGGGGAGAACTCGAGTTCGCGGCGCGCCACCTCTCCGCACCGATCGTGGCCATCACAGGAACCAACGGCAAGACAACGGTCACGACTCTTGTCGCCGACATGCTCAACGCGTCCGGGCTGCAGGCAACCGCGGCCGGGAACATCGGAACCGCCCTCGCCGACATTGTCGGGAGTACCCCCGATGTGATAGTCGTCGAGGCGTCCAGTTTTCAGCTTCGATTCATCGATAGCTTCACTCCAGATCTGGCGGTGCTCTTGAACATCGCTCCGGACCATCTCGACTGGCATCAGACCTTCGATAACTACCGGCAGGCGAAAGCGAACATCGTGCGGAACGTCGGACCCGAGGTGCCCTTGGTTTTCGATGTCGATGATTCGGAGGCCAGTCTGGTCGCCGGCCGCTCACGCGCTCGTCTGGTGCCGGTGAGCGGCAAGGCTCGCACCGACGGAGGGTGGGGGGTGGAGGGCGGCCGCCTGCTGCTCAATGGTCTCGACCTGTCCCTGGATGAGGTGCCCGTCGGCGATCCTTCGTTCTTGCTCGACCTGGCGGCGGCGGGTGCCGCCGCCTTGCTCGCCGGTGCTAATACGGCCGCGGTGCGCGATGTCATCACCGCCTTCGAGCCGGTGCGCCATCGTCGAACCATCGTCGGTACCTGGCGAGACGTCATGTGGATCGACGACTCCAAGGCGACTAATCCCCATTCGGCTCTGGCCGCCGTTGCTGCGTACCCGTCGGTGGTGCTCATAGCCGGAGGCCGGAACAAAGCGCTAGATCTCGCGCCGATCGTGCGTCATCCGAATGTCCGGTCGGTCGTTGCGATTGGCGAGGCTGCTGATGAAATCATCGGCGCCGCCCTCCATATTCCGTCCGTGCGGGCTAGCTCGATGAGTGAGGCGGTCGCAGTCGCCGCGTCGATGGCCGGCTCCGGAGACGCGGTTCTGCTTGCTCCCGGATGCGCCAGTTTCGACATGTTCGATTCGTATGCACACCGCGGAGAGGTGTTCCGACAGGCCGTGCTCGAGCTGGAGGAGGGAGAATGACCACCAAGGTCACATCGATCGCGGGAGCCAGGTCTGCCGCTCGCCGGCACGTCGCTACCGCTGAAATCAATACTCGCCTCACCGTGCTGTTCAGTCTGGCGGTCGGGCTGCTCCTCGTGATAGGTCTCGGCGCCATGCGCAGCGCTTCGTCCGTCGTCGGCCTCGAACAGGAGGGAAATGGTTGGGCCTTCTTCACACGACAGTTGATCGCGATGGGATTCGGGGCAGTCGTCATGATCGTTGCCGCCCGTGTTCCGTATGCCTGGTACCGCAAGACGGCTCTGCCGATCTTCCTGGTTTCGAGTGCCGGTCTGCTGGCGGTCTTGCTGATAGGCGATCGCGACTATGGAAGCCAGCGCTGGATCGACCTCGGGTTCACGGAGTTTCAGCCGTCGGAGTTTGCCAAGTTCGCCACCATCGTTGCCCTTGCAGCGGTTATGGCTAAAAAGGAACGTCGACTCGACGATGTCTGGCATTTCGTCGTCCCCGTCGCAACGATCGTGGGATCTACATGCCTCTTCATCATGCTCGAACCCGACCTCGGCACCACGCTGATCATTGCTGCCGCGGCATTCGCAATTCTGGCCGTTTCCGCCTCGCCACTTCGCTATGTGACGATGACCGGGATCGTGGGAGCGATCAGCGCTCTGGCGCTTGCCTACGCTTCTGACTATCGGTTTGCCCGGGTGACGGCGTTCCTGGACCCATATGCTGATGAACTGGGAGACGGCTACCAGGTTCTGCAGGGTCTGGGTGCACTCGGTACCGGTGGAACATTCGGGGTGGGGCTCGGTGCGAGCCGTACAAGGTGGGGATGGGTCCCCAACGCCCACACCGACTTCATCTTCGCGATTATCGGCGAGGAGATCGGTTTCGCAGGTGGACTGGTCATAGTCGCTCTGTTCGCTCTCATCGCAGTAGTCGGATTGATAGTGGCCTTTCGAGCGCCGGATCGATTCGGCCGTTTCCTGGCGGTGGGTATCACGGTCTGGATCACCGCCCAGGCTGTCGTGAACATAGGGGGAGTTGTGCAGGCGATGCCGATCACCGGCATGCCTCTGCCGTTCATCTCTTTCGGCGGGACGGCACTGGTGATGGCGATGGGAGCGGCGGGAGTACTCATCAACGTCGCGCGTAGTGGCGTTGCGTCCTCTCGAAGAAGAAGTCGATGACGTATGCAATCGCCGCGGCCGGAACGGGCGGTCACGTCTATCCGGGCCTCGCCGTCGGCGAGCAACTGGTTGCCGACGGTGTCGCTCGCTCAGACGTGCTGTTCATCGGAGGAGACCGCCTGGCGGCCACGGTCTTTCCCGCGGCCGGGTTCCCTTATCTGAAGCTCGAGGTTCGGGGGCTCAGCCGCAGCCTCAGCCTGAAGAATCTGGCCTTGCCGCTTGTCGTAGCACGAGCAACAAGACGCGCCTCCTCCGAGTTGCGCGCCCGCGACGTCCGGGTCGTGCTCGGAATGGGCAGCTACACCTCGGTCCCGGTTGGTCTCGCGGCCAGGCGTCGACGGACACCCTTCTATCTTCATGAGCAGAACGCGCACGCCGGACTCGCAAACCGGATGATGGGTCGATTGGCGGTGACCACTTTCACCTCCTTTGAGCAAACCGAGGGTGCGGTCCGGCCGCTTCATGTGGGCAACCCCATTCGGGGAGATCTCGCGAAGTTCAGTCGGATCGAGCTCAGGAGGGCTGCCTTCGATAGATACGGCCTCGAGCCGGGGCGCGTGACGATCGGTGTCGTCGGAGGCAGTCTCGGCGCCCGCGCGATCAATCGGGCTGTGATCGCGGCCATGTCGGAATGGGATGATCCACCCATTCAACTCGTACATCTGGCGGGCCGCGATCATGTTGAGGAGGTGGCAGCGGCTGCGGAGAGATCTGAGGTTCCCTGGGTCGTGATCGAGTTCGAGTCCGAGATGCAGTTCTTCTTCGCGGCCATCGACGTCGTGGTGGCTCGTGCCGGCGGCATGGTGGCCGAGATGACGGCTACCGGGACGCCGGCCATTCTCATTCCAGGCGGGTTTGGATCCGGAGGTCACCAGGACGCTAATTCCCGCGCCGTCGAGAGGGCCGGCGCTGCTGTGTGCCTGGGCGAGGACCGGCTAGACGAGCTACGCGATCTGATCGCGCAACTCGCCAGCGACCCCGCAGGACGGCGCGGGATGTCCGCTGCCGCGCATGCCATCGCCAGGCCGCAGGCAGCTGCCACAATCGCGGCTGAACTCAGGCGGGCACATGGTTGATCTCGAGACATCGAAGCGAATACACATAATCGGCGTTGCCGGCGCAGGGATGAGCGCTCTGGCAAAACTGCTCTCACAACTCGGCCACGAGGTGTCCGGGTCGGATCTCAAAGCAGGTCCCGTTCTTGACCTGCTCGACGGTATCGGGGTTAGAACATGGACCGGTAGCCGGCCGAACGCCGTCGTTGGAGCCGATCTAGTAGTGGCTTCGTCGGCAGTCCCGGATCACGATCCGGAGGTTGCAGCGGCCCAGGAGCACGGAACGCCGGTCTGGCGGCGGCCGGCGCTGCTGGAGGCCATGACCCGTTCGATGCCCGCCGTAGGCGCAACCGGCACTCACGGAAAGACATCGACGACCGCGATGCTGATATCGATGCTGCGTTCTCTCGACCAAGATCCGTCGTTTGTTGTCGGCGGGGAACTCATCGACCTTCGAACCAACGCACATCTCGGTCGGCGCTCACCCTTCGTGATCGAGGCCGACGAGGCATTTCGTACATTCGAGTCGCTTCACTTGCAGGGTCTCGTCGTCACGAACGTCGAAGCGGATCACCTCGATCACTTCGGCTCCGTGTATGAGATGGAAGACTCCTTCGCCGAAGTGGTGCGGGCAGTCGATGGACCTGCTCTCATCGGCATCGATGATGCCGGGGGGCGCCGTCTAGCTGAACGTACCGGCCGGCCGACCTACGGCACGGATTCAGCAGCAACATGGCACATCACCGAGGTCGAGGAGCGTTCTATGTCGGTCACGTTTCGGCTCGCCGGCCCAGGATTCGACGAGTCCGTCACAGTCTCACGACCGGGTCTGCATACCGCCCGGAACGCCTCCGGGGCGATCGCTCTGCTCTCGGAGCTCGGGTTCGACGCAATCGAGGCTGCGCGAGCTCTCCGCGAGTTCGCCGGAATCCACAGGCGGTTCGAAGTGCGGGCAACGATCGGAGGAGTGACGATCATCGACGACTACGCCCACCATCCCACCGAGGTTGCCGCCACCGTCCGTACCGCCCTGCACGGAGACTGGGAGCGGGTGTGGGCGGTGTTCCAACCGCATCTGTACAGCAGGACCGAGACGCTTCAGCGCGAGTTCGGACTGGCGATGTCTGGTTGCGATGTGATCGTGGTGACCGATGTGTTCGGCGCTCGCGAACTGCCCAGGCCGGGAGTGACCGGTGCCCTCGTCGCCGAAGCGGCGCGTGACCATACCGATGCCGAAGTGCACTATGTTCAGCACCGAAGCGACCTCGCCGTCTTCATTGCAGACCGCCTCCATCCCGGTGACCTCGTTCTCACGATGGGAGCCGGTGATATCACGCTTCTTCCCGGCGAACTGGCAGGGGCCCTCTCACGGGATCCCATCTGATGGGCTCCTGGCGAGAGCTGGCAGACCGGAATCGGCTTCTCACCCACGTTCCGCTTGGCCCACTGACGACTTACAAGCTCGGAGGTCCCGCCCGCCTCATGGTCGAGGTTGAAGAACGTGACGATCTTGTTTCACTGGCGGCCGCCATCGAGGAGACACCACTACCGGTTCTCGTCCTCGGAAGAGGCAGCAATGTCTTGATTTCAGATCGTGGCTTCGACGGTGTTGTCGTTCATCTCGGCACCGGTTTCTCGTGGGTGCGATGGCAGGAAGGTTTGGTGTCGGCCGGCGGATCAACGTCTTTGCCCAATCTGGCGCGGGCGGCGGCGAAGGCCGGGCAGGGCAACCTCGAGTTCTATGTGGGGATTCCTGGTTCGGTCGGCGGTGCGGTACGTATGAATGCCGGATGTCACGGATCTGAGACTGCCGACGTCCTCGAGAAGGCCGAGGTGTTCGACTTGCTGGACGGAACGCAATCTGCCCGTTCTCCGCTCGACCTGCAACTCGGCTACCGGCAGTCGAATCTCGGAGACCTCGAAGTCGTCGTATCCGCCAGCTACCACACGGTCCCTGTGGAACCAGACGTTGCCGAAGGCGTGATGCGCGAGGTCGGCAGGTGGCGGAAGGAGCACCAACCGGGTGGCACGCTGAACGCCGGAAGCGTGTTCAAGAATCCTCCCGGCGACGCAGCCGGCCGCATCATCGACGAGGCCGGCCTCAAGGGCTACACGGTCGGCAGGGTTTCGGTGTCGCAGAAGCACGGCAACTTCTTCGTGGCCGAACGCACCGCGACGGCCCAGGATGTGCATGATCTGGTGATTGCGGTACGAGAGATCGTGCGCGAGCGGTCTGGGGTGGAACTAATTCCCGAAATCCGGTTTGTCGGCGACTTCGATGATGAGCCCGAGCCGCCCCCGGCGGAGGACTGATGATCGATCCGAGGATGGATGAGCGCCGGCGGGCAGTCCTCGAAAGCGGAGCCAGGAGGGGAATTCGGCGTGCGCTGATCCTGTTGATCGTTGTCAGTTTGGGTGCCGGACTCGTATGGCTGCTGCAGTCACCTCTTCTGTCTGTGAGTGAGATCGAGGTGACCGGATCGCTCCGGCAAGACGTCCGTGACGCCATAACCCGGGCCGGCATCGAAGAGGGCACGCCTCTCATTCTGGTTCGTATCGGGCGGGCAACCGACGAACTCGAAGCCCTTCCGTGGGTCAGAGCTGCCACAGTGAAGCGTGTGTTTCCCGATCGCATTGAGATTGCAGTCGATCAACGCCTCGCAGTTGCTTGGATGTGGACGTCCGGAACATTCGCAGTGCTGGACATCGAAGGTGTCGTCCTGGAGTACGTTTCAGCAACCGCCGAAGGGGCTCCGGTCCTTCAGTTCGGTGCGCGGCAGATCGAGGTTGGAGGTCAACACACGGACCCTTCCGTACTCGGCGGCATCGAGTTCGTCGCAGCAATCAACGGAGCGCTCTCGGGACTAGAACTGCGGGAAGAGGGGGGAGAGCTCTGGGGTTTCTTCAACGGCCATGAGATTCGTATGGGGCGTCCGGTAGAAATGGCAGCAAAAGCGGCGGCTCTAATGGCAGTGTTGGCAGACGGGCTCCCGACCGGGGCTTCGATCAACCTGATCGCACCTGCCCGGCCCGCAGTAACGCCATGACTTCTCAAACCAACCATCAAGCTGACGTAGAAGGTTAGGCATTGGGTCTGGATTAGGCCGAGACATCAAGGTAAAGTTCACCCTGAACCCTTTTCGCTTGGAGCACAGCTATGGCCAACAAGAATTTCTCTACGCCTCAGCACTACCTTGCCGTCATCAAGGTGGTCGGCGTCGGTGGTGGCGGCGTGAACGCCGTCAACCGCATGATCACTGCGGGAGTGCGGGGCGTTGAGTTCATTGCGGTGAACACCGATGCCCAGGCGCTCTTGATGTCGGACGCCGATATCAAACTCGACCTCGGGCGTGACATCACACGCGGGTTAGGAGCCGGAGCCAACCCGGAGGTTGGCAGGGCAGCGTCGGAGGAGCACCGCGAGGAAATCGAAGAGGTGCTCAAGGGAGCCGACATGGTTTTCGTCACTGCCGGCGAGGGGGGCGGAACCGGTACCGGCGGTGCTCCGGTCGTGGCGGAGATTGCTCGCAATCTGGGCGCGCTCACGGTCGGTGTAGTCACCCGTCCATTCGGATTTGAAGGACGACGCAGGTCGCTGCAAGCCGAGCAAGGCATCCAGGACCTCCGAGAAGCAGTCGACACCTTGATCGTGATTCCGAACAATCGCTTGCTCGAGATCGCCGACGAGAAGACGCCGATCATTGAAGCGTTTCAGCTGGCCGATGAGGTGCTCACGAATGGCGTAGCCGGTATCACGGATCTCATCACCACACCCGGCCTGATCAACGTTGACTTCGCAGACGTCAAGACGGTGATGCAAGACGCCGGAACCGCTGTCATGGGCATCGGCAGAGGCTCGGGAGAGGACCGTGCATCGCAGGCTGCCAACCGGGCTATTGCGAGCCCTCTCCTCGAAACGTCGATGGAAGGAGCGCGAGGTGTTCTTCTGTCGGTGGCAGGTCCACCCAGCATGTCGCTCTATGAGGTCAACCAGGCGGCTTCTGCGGTGGCCGAGCATTGCGATGCCGATGCCGACATCATCTTCGGAGCAGTCGTCGATGATGCACTCGGCGAAGAGATCCGGGTCACTGTGATCGCGGCCGGCTTCGATCAGCGTCGGACGCGGGGCCTCGCGTCGGGGACCCTGTCCGGGCTCGCCAATCAGAAGGACGAGGATCTGGATATCCCGAGCTTCGTCCGGGGATGATCTTTCCGCCCGGCTATCCGGGTATCGCGTTCACTACTGCCGGCGATGGTGATATGCGCGGCGATCAGGTCGACCGTGACAAGGCGGCCGCCTATCTCGGTATCCCGCAGCTATGGGCCGTAGTCGACCAGGTGCACGGCTCAACAGTGGTCCGGGCTACCGCAGCGGTGAATTACGGACCTGCCGATGCTTTGTTCACGACAGAGGCCGATCTTCCCCTTGCCATATTCACTGCCGACTGCCTCGGGGTGGCGCTGATCGCGGACGGTGCAGTCGGAGTAGCCCATGCTGGATGGCGCGGGGTGGTGGCGGGTGTCGTTCCGAATTTGGTCGAGGCTATGACCGATGCAGGCTTCCCTCCGCTCCGCGCCGGAATCGGTCCGGGTATCAACTCATGCTGCTACGAAGTCCGGGCGGATGTAGCAGAGCAGCTGCCGGGGTTCGTTTCCGAGACGACCTGGGGAACCGTGAGTGTCGACCTGCCGAGAGCAGTTCGGGGACAACTCGGGGCCCTGGAGATATGGGAAGCTGGTGAGTGCACGAAATGCTCGGCCCCATTTCACTCACATCGGGTCAACGCAACACCGGCGAGAATGGCGACCATCGCATGGATCACGTGAACCTCGAAGAGACAATGGAGCGGGTGGCCCTGGCGGCGGTCCGGTCGGGCAGACGACCTGAAGACGTCGTTGTCGTCGCGGTTGGCAAGACATTCTCGCCCGAGGTCCTCATGACGGTCTACGACGCCGGCCATCGCGACTTCGGAGAGAACCGTGCCCAGGAGCTAACAACCAAGGCGGACCTGCTGCCGGCGGACGTTCGATGGCATTTTGTGGGACCGTTGCAGCGCAACAAGGTTCGGCTCGTTCGCCCTGCCGTTGCTCTGCTCCATTCTATGGACCGCGTTGCGCTCGGCGAGGCCTGGTTGAAGGGACCGGGTACGCCCCCTCCCGTGCTCCTCGAGGTGAACATCGGGGAAGAGCCGCAGAAGGCGGGAGTTTCCCCCGACCGTTCGGGCGAAGTCATCGGGCAGCTGGTCGATCTGGGAGTGGACGTCCGCGGGCTCATGGCCATTCCTCCTCGAGTGGAAACACCCGGCGACGCCCGCCCCTACTTCCGCAGGATGGTCCAGCTGCGGGAGGCGCTGCAATCCGAATTCCCGCGAATCGAGGAGTTATCGATGGGAATGAGCGGCGACTTCGAGGTCGCAATTGAGGAGGGGGCGACGCTCGTACGCGTCGGACAAGCTATCTTTGGGCCGAGAAATCGCTAGACATCGAGGAGCACATGGCTTCGTTGTGGCAGAAAGCCCTGATGTATCTCGGACTCGTCGACGAGGATCGAGTTGATCAGGAGCCTGAACAATCGGCGCCGGCGCGTACGAGGAGTTCGGTCAAGACCGTGGAGACTCAGGGGACGCGCGAGCGCGTCGCAGGGCGGCGAGTTGAGCCACCCCCGGTCTCGCGCCGCCCCCAACCGCAATCTTCCAGCAGATCAACGGGCGCAGTACGTGCCGTTCCTACGATGGAGGCGCAGTCCGACATCATCGAGCCGGCCCATTTTGACGACGCCAAAGTGATCGCCGATCGGCTCCGTGACCGTGTGCCGGTGGTCTTGAACATGAGAGACACCGATCCGGAAATGGTGCGACGTCTCGTAGATTTCTGTACCGGTCTGACCTACGCGCTCGATGGATCGATGAGGAAGATAGACGAAGGTGTGATCCTCGTTCTCCCGCCGCGTGTGTCGCTGGGACGTGAGGAGAAGCGGAGGCTGGCAGAACTCTCTCTATATGCGCTCGGCGACGAGCAGACCTAACCGTCCATGACGATTCTCTGTACCCTCATCGATCTGTACGTCCTGATCCTCTTCGGCAGGATCATTCTCAGCTTTTTCGAGGTTCCGTCGGATCATCCGGTGGGCCGGATTCGCTCGATTCTCGCCTCACTAACCGATCCGATACTCATCCCACTCCGAAGGGTCATTCCTCCGATTCGGATGGGTCCTGCCGCACTTGATCTCTCTCCGCTCGTTGTTCTGCTTGGACTCAGCCTGCTCCGATCGGTCGTCTGCTGAGAGCGCTCATCGGCAATAGTTCTGACTAAGCTCAGCCAACGACCGTCACGAGGATCCGGAGCTATGCCACTGAGCCCAATCGACGTACAACAGCAAACGTTCAAGGTTGCCCTGCGGGGCTACGCCGAGGACGAGGTCGACGAGTTCCTCGACGAGGTAGTCATCTCATTGCGCGACTTCGAGCAGCGTCTGCGCGATGCACAGGAGCGTGTAGCGGTTCTCGAGGAACAACTGTCTGCCAACCGCGAAACCGAAGACGCGATGCGTCGGACGTTCCTGGTCGCGCAACGAACCGCAGATGCGATTCTGGAAGAGGCAAAGGCCGAGTCGGAACGACTCCTCTCCGAAACGCGCGGGGAAGTCGACCGGGTAGCGGGCGAGCAGACCGAGGAAAAGGCGAAGCTGCTCGCCGAGACGGCAATGTTGCGCGACCGCGTGCATGGATTGCGGGCATCTCTCTCAGATCTAGCTGCGGGCACCATGAGACGGTTGGACGTGCTCGATGTGGACGCGGTTGCCGATCGGATCGCCGCAGTCGCCGATCGCGAAGTGGTTGAGTCGCCGCCGGCCGTCGACAGCACGTTCCCTGAATCGGTGGACCGGTACTCCGCGTCAGAAGACCGGTTCTCCGAGTCCGAAGAGTCGATCGACACGGCCCGCCATGCCGGCGATCAGATCGATCTGGATGTTTTGGCGGATCAGGGACTCGCCGCCGTCGACGACGCGGTTCTCGGCGAAGTAGATGAAGAAGCAGAAGTAGGTTCCGAAAATGCTTTCGATGGTCAGGCTGCCGGCGACGATGACGGTGAGCCGGGGGAGAGCTTCATGGGCTTCGAGGACGAGGACTCTGAGGATGAGCCGGACGACGACGCCGAGATCGCCAGGGTCCCCGAGTGGATGACCCGCGATGGCTCTGAGACCACCGAATCGCGGCCGCCGTACCGGCGCCCATGGGAGCGAGACGAAGGCTGACTCAGATAGAAGGCATTCGGATCAGTCGACCGACCTCTCTAACTGGAGACCGAATGAAACCCCCGCCAGGTCAACCGTCTCGGCCAGATTGGTGCGCCGGATGCTCGTCGCCAGAACTTCGTCCCTGATCAAGGCGGCATGAACTTCGAACGCTGCCGCTATCCGGGGGTCGTTGCTCGACCAGTCAACTTTCACTCGATCCGTTACGTCCAGGTCGAGATCCCGGCGTGCCGTCTGTATGCGGTTCACGATCTCACGGGCAAACCCTTCGACCACCAGGTCTTCACTTAGCTCGACGTCGATCGCCACCGAGACGGCACCTTCAGTGGCAACTACGACCCCCGTTTTGGGAGTCCGTTGCAGCACAACATCGTCGAGGCTGAGTTCGTGACCGGCGACACTGATCGTCGATCCGTCCTGGAGACGGTGTAGGTCGCTCGAGGTGGTGTCCTGCAGCGCCAGATCGATCGCCTGTACGTCCTTCCCGAACCGCGGGCCCAGAATCTTGAAGTTGGCTCGGGCGGACAATTCGACCAGATCACCCTCATCCTCACTGCTGGCAACGACCTTGACGTTCAACTCGTCGGCGATGAGGTCGATGTGGGAGCCAACGGCGTTTGCAACAGTTCGGCTTCTGGTCAGAACGGTGGCGCTCGCCAGTGGTTGGCGAACCCGCAAACTGTGTTGCTTGCGTATGTTGTGTCCGAGCCGCACCACTGTACGAATTGCCGACATTGCCGCTTCGAGTTCTTCGTCGATGAGCGATCGGTCGGCCGACGGATAATCGGCCAGGTGAACGGATTCCGGTGCTCCATCATCCTGCGCCACCACCAACTCCTGGTGTAGATGCTCTGTGACGAAGGGGAGCACAGGCGCCAGCACTTTCGAGAACATCACCAGGGACTCGTACAACGTGGCGAAGGCCGACAACTTGTCGGCGTCATCGGCGCTGCGCGTCCGCCAGAACCTTCTGCGTGAGCGGCGAATGTACCAGTTGGTGAGGTCGTCGATGAACGACAACGTTGGCCCGACGACGTTATAGAGGTAATAGCCCTCCATCTCGTCGTTCACACGCAGGATGAGGCTCTGAAGCACGCTGAGCAGCCAGCGATCGAGCTCCGGCCTGTCTGCAACGGCAGGTGCCGACCGGAGGTCGGCCATCGTGATGCCGTCGGCCTCCGCGTAGGTTGTGAAGAACGAGAAGGAGTTCCACAAGGGCAGCAGCACCGTTCGCACGACCTCGCGTACGCCGCTCTCGGAAAACCGAAGCGACTCGGCACGCATCAGCGGCGAATCGATCAGATAGGCGCGCAGAGCATCGGCACCATAGGTGTCGAGGATGTTGGTCGGGTCCGGATAGTTCTTGAGGCTCTTCGACATCTTGCGACCGTCCTCGGCGAGGATCATCCCCGAGACGATGCAGTTCTGAAAGGGCTCTTTGTCGAACAGAGCAGCCGCCAGGACGACCAGCGTGTAGAACCATCCGCGAGTCTGATCGAGGCTCTCGTTGATGAAGTTGGCCGGGAAGTTGGACTCAAACCAGGCGCGGTTCTCGAACGGGTAGTGAGGTTGTGCGTAAGGCATGGAACCGGACTCGAACCAGCAGTCGAGAACCTCGGGAACCCGCACCGCCGTGGCCCCGCACTCCGGGCATGGGAAAGTGACCGGGTCGACGAAGTGTTTGTGCAGGTCGTCGACCCGCACGCCCGACAGGCCCTCGAGTTCGTCGATCGATCCAACGCAGGTTGTGTGACCGTTCGAACATTCCCACACGGGTATGCAAGATCCCCAATAGCGATTCCGGCTTATTGCCCAATCGCGCGCACCCTCGAGCCAGTTACCGAATCGTCTCTCTCCGACGTGAGAAGGCACCCAGTGGATGTTCTCGTTCAACTCGACCATACGGTCCTTGAAACTCTCGACTGCGACGAACCAGGTGGGGATCGCTTTGTAGATCAGAGGGGTCTCGGTGCGCCAGCAGAAGGGGTACGAGTGCCGTATCTGGTCGCGTTTGACGAGAAGGCCCTTCAGCTTGAGAAGATCGATCAGTTTGGCGTCGGCGTCCTTCACGTACATCCCTGCTACGTCCGGCACCTCGTCGGTGAACCGTGCCTCGGCATCGATCGGATCAACGAGGGTGTCCAGGCCCGCGGCCTGCAACGTGTAGAAGTCGACTTCTCCATAGGCCGGAGCCATGTGGACGAGGCCGGTACCCTCTTCGGTGCTCGTCTCTGCTGATTCGAGGACCCGGAACGCTCCGCGGTCGCGTTCTTCGCCGAAGTAGTCGAACGGCGGTTCGTAGGTAGTGCCGACGAGGTCCGAACCTTTGGCTCTGGCGATGATCTCGCCGCCCTCCGGCCAAAGGGTGTGGACGAGCGCTTCTGCGATCCAGTACTGATCGAGGCCGTCGCGGACGCACACGTAGTCGATGTCTTGTCCTACCGCCACAGCCAGATTGCCCGGCAGCGTCCACGGTGTGGTCGTCCAAATCAGCAACCAATCTCCCGGCCGGGCTCCGCCGGTTCCCGAGACGATTCGAAGGCGAACGGTGATCGCCGGGTCGTCGACGTCGCGGTAGTCCATGTTTGCTTCGAAGTTCGACAGGGGAGTAGTGGCACCCCATGAGTACGGCAGGACCTTGAAGTCCCGATAGATGAGACCTTTATCCCAGAGCTGCTTGAAGACCCACCAGACAGATTCCATGAAATCCGGATCCATGGTCTTGTAGTCGTTCTCGAAATCGATCCAGCGGCCGATTCGTTTGGTGATGTCTTCCCACTCTTCAGTGGTTTGGTTGACCATTGCCCGGCAGGCCTCGTTGTATCGATCGACGCCGTATTCCTGGATTTCGCGCGGGCCGGAGATTCCAAGCTGCTTTTCGACTTCCATCTCTACGGGCAGGCCGTGCGTGTCCCAGCCGAATCTGCGCTCAATGCGGTGACCGCGCATGGTCCAGTAGCGCGGAACGATGTCTTTGATGACTCCGACGAGTATGTGCCCGTAATGCGGGCTGCCGGTGGCGAACGGCGGCCCGTCGTAGAACGTGAAGCTCTTGTCCTCGGGCCTCTGCTCGATCGACTTCTCGAACGCATCGATCCGATCCCAGAGCTCCAGGATTCGCGCATCGAGCGCGGGAAGATCTACGTTCGATGCGACTCGACGAAACCCTTCCATCAGGCCTCTGCTCCTCGTGTTTCGGGCCAGCCATCGTAGTGGGAACAAACATACGTCTCGCCGTCATTGCGGTCGGAGATCGTCGTACTTCATTGTGCCCGGGCCAGGGCGGATCGGCCGGGCAGCCCACTCGAGTGAACCGACTTCGTAACTATGCAATTCGCAATTCGCACTCCCCGTGCCGAGAATTGATGAATGATCAGCCGGGCAGACATGGAAGCAACTCTGCGAGCCGACGGCCCCGACACCATCATCGACATCTGGGTTATTCCCGGAGCACGGCGGTCCGAGGTGGTCGGCATCCACGATGGTGCGCTGCGTGTCCGGGTCGCAGCACCGGCCGAAGGTGGCAAGGCAAACAAGGCGGTGCTCGCCCTGCTCGGGGAGGTCCTCGACGCCCATCCACGCCTCGGACGCGGGTCAACCTCGCGACGCAAACAGATCTGTATAGAGGGACGATCTCCAGAAGCTGTGGTGGCCCTGCTAGTTGAGCATCTGGCCGCTCGCGGATAGCTGCACGAACGGAGCGGCCGCCTGTTCGTGCTATGTTCCTCCCGCCAGGAGGAGGAATATGGCTCGTCAACTCGCCTCAGGAACGCTCGGTCGCCTTCGGAAGAAGCTCGAAGAAGAGCGCGATCGTCTGGCGGACCTGCTCGACGAGCACGAGCAGGAACGTGAGGAGGCGCGGCTTGCCGAGACCGCCTCCGAGCGGAGCCCGGATCCCATGACCGCGGAAGGCGGTTCGATGGCTTTCGAGTACGAGAAGGAACTCTCGATCGACCAGAACACCGCAGATCTCCTCGTCAAGGTAGAGCACGCTCTCGCTCGAATCGAGCGTGGTGAATACGGAATCTGCGAGGCATGTGCAAAGCCGATTCCTGTTGCTCGCCTGGAGGCGCTTCCCTACGTCACCCTCTGCGTTGACTGTGCCAGAGACAGACGCTGAATCCAGTCCCCAGTCCCGGCGAGCATTTGTCCTCGGTGGAGCGACCGCGGCGATCGTCATCGTGGTCGATCGCATCACCAAAGTCTGGGCGCTCAACGCCCTAGCCGACGGCGACATTGTCCCGATCGAGGGCATCCTCAGCTTTGATCTGGCGTTCAACACCGGCGCCGCCTACGGATTGCTGAAAGGCGGCGGAAGCTTCATAGCTGTGGGAGCAATCGTGGCGACGGGATTGATCATCTACGCCCTGCGGTCCGTTGAGGGCCGTTTCGAGGCGATCACACTCGGTGCGATCATGGGCGGCGCGCTCGGTAACCTGATCGACCGCATCGCACGCGGACCGGGCTTGTTCGATGGCGCGGTAGTCGACTGGATTGAGACGCCCTTATGGCCGAATTTCAATATCGCAGACAGCGCCATAGTGGTGGGAGCGGTTCTGCTCGTTCTGGCGGCGTTCCGGCGCGGCTGACTCAAGCGGTACCTGCCGACCTGGCGGGAGAACGCGCCGACAAGATCATTGCCGTGCTGGCCGGCATCAGCCGGGCGGCGGCTTCTGAACTAATTGAAGGCGGTCGAGTAGAGGCGGAAGGGAAGCCCGTCTCTCGCCGGGAGCGTCTAGCCGCCGGGGTCATCTTGAGTTTTCCCGAACCGTCTTCGCCTGTCGGACTCCAGCCGGATGAATCCGTGCCGTTCACGGTCTCATATGAGGACGAGTGGATTGCCATTGTCGACAAGCCGGCCGGAGTGGTCGTACACCCGGGCGCCGGAAGAGACACCGGTACGCTGGCGGCAGGAGTTCTTGCTCGCTGGCCCGAGGTTCGAGGAGTCGGTGAAACAGATCGCTGGGGAGTCGTCCACCGCCTCGATCGAGAGACATCGGGTCTGCTGCTGATCGCCAAGGAAGTCCCGGTGCTCGACGACCTGCAGGCGGCGATCGCCTCCAGGGAGGTGTCACGCCGGTATTACGCGCTCGTGCACGGGCGGCTCAGCATGACGACCGGGACGATCGATGCTCCGATCGGTCGAGATCCTTCCCGCGCAACGCGAATGGCGGTGGTGGTAGAAGGAAGACCTGCACGCACCCACTACACCCTCAAATCGGCTTGGGGCGACCGTGTGTCGCTCCTTGACATCTCGCTCGAGACCGGACGCACACATCAGATACGGGTTCATCTTGCCTCGATAGGCCATCCGGTTTTCGACGACCGTGCCTACGGCAAAGGTGGGGCGAAGTCTGGAGCCGGCAGGTTGTGGTTGCACGCCCATCATCTCGAGTTGGATCATCCCGTTACCGGGGCCCGTGTGATCGTGGACTCGCCCCTTCCGCCGGAGTTATCCCGGTCACTTGAGGCGCTCGGTGAGCCGGACTTCGGGCCTGATGATGGTTGACCGGGGCGAGCTTCAGGCTCTCCGGCACTCGACACTCACCTCGGCCTTCTCGCCGGAGGGTGTCCCGGAAAAGGTGGCGGCTGCCGGAGTGCTGGCTGCCTGTCCGCTCGAATCTCAGAGTCGCGAAGACTTCTTGCGATGGGGAGCTGCGCCTTCGACCACGACCGCTGCCGCGGTCTTCGGTGCACTCGCCCGAAGCGCATACGCCGGCGCCATGGAACCCGACTTGGTAGGGCCGGTGGCAGCCGAATACGGCAACCGGGGTGTGGCAGGCGCCGTCGGCATCGGCGCAGCAGCCAGGATGTTCGACGGACTGCGGAGTTCTGCTCCGCAACGTTCGTGCAGGCCAATGGAGAAGCCGAAGCAGAACGACGAGACGCGACCGACACTCATCCGCATTCGCAAGGCTTTCGACACGGTGCCGCCGCCATGGGGTGTGATGTCCTGGCAGCCGCGGACCCTCAGTCGCTGGTGGGACCTCCACGAGTCGGTCCTGGCACCGGGACTGCTCACCGGCGACGAGAAGCGGTTGGTCATGATCGCGGTGGGTGATGTGCTGGGACTAGCCGGGCTCGCCAAAGCGTACGCCTCTCTTCTGGCGGGTTGGGCCGAATCCGAGATCGAGCAGGTGCTATCGGCCGAGAGCAGGCGAATCCGGCGAGGTGTCAGATCGGCGTTGGTTTCGGTCGGTGCTTATGCCACGGGTGCGCTCGAGTCCGAGCGTTTCGAGTTGGCTGCGGCTGCGATGCCACGGGAACGAGCTGCCGAGTTCCGCGATCTCGTGGACGTTGCCGTGGGTTTGGCGGCTTTCGGTCCGTTCAGTTGAAGAACGTGGCTGCCAGGCCGTAAAGGTCCTCGTCGACTCCTCTGATGGACTGGCAGGCGTCGGTCAACGGAACCGAGACCATCTTGTCGCTCTGCACGGCCACCATGACCTGGCTGTGGCCGGCGAGAGCCAGGTCGACCGCGGCTGCCCCGAACCGCGTACCGAGCACCCGGTCGAAAGCTGTGGGAGTTCCGCCCCGCTGCAAGTGGCCGAGCACCGTGACGCGTGTCTCGAAACCGGTCCTGGATTCCAGTTCGGGCGCTATCTGATAGGCAACTCCACCGAGCCGCTCGAATCCAAAAGCGTCGATGGGATGGTCGACCGGCATGCCGGCTGGAGGTGCGACGCCTTCGGCTACCACGACCACCGAGTAGGTCCGGCCCTGCCGGTGGCGCCGCTTGAGAACCGCGGCGATGTCATCCAGGTCGTACGCTACCTCCGGAATGAGCAACCCATCGGCGCCACCGGCTATTGCCGCATATGTGGCTATCCATCCCTTGGTTCTGCCCATCACCTCGACGAGCATGATCCGGTTGTGGGATTCCGCAGTTGTGGCGATCCGGTCCACCGCCTCGGTGGCGATGCTGAGGGCGGTATCGAAGCCGAATGTGTAGTCCGTAGCTGCGATGTCGTTGTCGATCGTCTTCGGGACGCCGACAACCGAGAGACCTTCTTCAGACAGCTTCAATGCCGTGCGAAGTGTGCCATCGCCGCCTATCACGATGAGGGATTCGATGCCGTTGCGTTCGATGGTGCGGCGAACGCTCTCGTATCCGTCGCCGTGCACATACGGATCCATCCGGGAGGTGCCGAGGATCGTCCCGCCGCGCGACAGGATGCCGCGCACGTCGTCTCGATCGAGGGGCCGGGTGCGGCCGTTCATCAAACCTTCCCAACCGTTTTGAACTCCTACGACTTCTGCGTCGTGGTGCTCGGTCGCCCGGCCGACGACTGCACGGATCACCGCGTTCAAGCCGGGACAGTCTCCTCCAGCGGTCAGGACGCCGATGACCCCGCTCATCAGTACAGGAACATCGGCTTGCCGCTCACGTGGCGCACCTTCGGCCGGTACTCGTGGCGATCGTATAGTTCGTCGACGTCGACCCGCTTGACACCTTCGGCGGTGACCGAGATGGGAACGCTGGTGTAGGTCCCGCCTCGCAGCGACACCATACGGCCGGTTGCGCCTTCCATTGCGAGGTCGGCTGCCATGACGGCGTAGTTGATGGCCACCATCAAATCGAGGGAATCAGGACTACCCGACCGCATCAGGTAGCCGAGTCGTTGCTCGATGATCGAGATCCCGGTGCGCTCCTTGATGAGCCGGGCGGTCAGTTCGCCGATACCACCGAGCTTGCGATGGCCGTACGCGTCGGCCTCGCCGGTCTCGACGATGTCACCGCCGATCAGTTGCGCACCCTCGGAGATCGTGAGGATGGCGTATTTGCTCGGGTTCTTGGCGCGGTCCTCGACCAGATAGGCGGCCAGACGGTCGATGTCGAATGGGACCTCGGAGATGAGGGCGCGGTCCACGCCGGACAGGTAGGCCGTAACCAGGGAGGTCTCACCGCTGTTGCGGCCGAACAACTCGACGACCGCGATGCGCTCATGTGAGCCGGTGGCCGTGCGCAGATTCGTGATGAACTGAACGCCGCGGGTAATTGCGGTCGAGAAGCCGATGCAGTACTCGGTGCCGTGAACATCGTTGTCCATCGTCTTCGGAATGGCGATTACAGGAAACCCCTCTTCGTGGAGGCGCTGGCCGAAGGAAAGCGTGTCGTCTCCACCGATAGGTATCAGCACGTCGAGTTGCTGATCTTCGAGCACGCGCAACGTGTGGGGCGTCATGTCATGCGGGCCGTCTCCGTCGATGCTCTCCACCAGGAAATCGGGCACATCCTTAGTTTGAACTCGCTGAGGATTCGTCCGGGACGTGTGCAGCATGGTCCCGCCGGTCCGGTCGATCGTCCGCACAACTTCTGGCGTCAGGTTGACGAAATGCCGGGAAGCGGAGTCGGGGTCCTCGGGATTGTGTCCCAGAACACCCGCCCATCCGCGCCGGATGCCGACGACCTCGTGGCCCTGGTCTGCAACGCGGTTCACTACCGCCTTGATGCAAGGATTGAGGCCGGGTACGTCACCGCCGCCGGTAAGGATTCCGATTCGCATAAGGCCCTCCCGTCAACTGCCTTGGTAGACGTCGATGAAGCGCCGGTAGTTGCCGGCGATCGAGGCGACTGCCTCGGCACGGCTCAGGTTCCCGTCTTTGAAGCCTTCCACTCCCGCCCACCAGATCGATCGGCCGATGGCGAACCCTGCGTATCCGGGGACACCCGAACCCATCCGGAGCCAGTGGTCGACCTTCGCGTCGTCGGCTCCGCGTCCCAGGACGACCGCGATCACGTCATCGCGTCCGTCCGATCTAACGAGTCGCGACAGGAGCTCACAGCTGCGACGTCGATCGAGGCCCTCGATCTTCCAGATATCCGGCTCGACGCCGGCATCGAGGATTTGCCGGATCGACTGAAGGGTGAGATACGGGCGAATCTCGCTGTCGTAGTCCGCTCCCGACTCAACGAGGGAGAGTTGCTGCTCGGTCGCAGGTACGAGAAGTTCGAAGAGGTAGGTTCTGCCATTGTCGCGAAGCCAGTCTCCGAGACGCTTGAGCTTCTCGCCCTGGACGCGATTGTCTTCCGGATCATCATCAGGGTTCCAGCGCACGAGCACCTTTGCGAAATCGGCGTCGAACTCTGTGATGTGATCGCCGAATTCGTCCCCATACTCGAAGTCGAAGAGGGGTTGTCCGGATTTCTCAACCGGCATCGCCAGCCTTATCCCGCGTGCTTTGGCATCGCGTGCCACGTCGGCACCCATCTCTTCATCAACGAGAACGCCGACCAGCTCCGATGACAGGCCGTCGTCGACTGCCTTGAGAGCGCCTTCGTAGACGAGACGCTTGGCATCTTGCAGGGCGGCGGCTTCATCCGCCGTTTCGTCGCGGTCTGTGATTCCGAACATCTTCGACTTGAAGCTGCCCCGGTGGTCGAAGGCGAGGATGAAGAGCTCGTCACGCATTTTGGGTTCTCCCTTGAGTGTTTGGAATCAGCTTTCAATCGTAGCCGCGTGAGCTCCGATCGAGATCACGGATGTTTCGTGTTCGATTACCGTGGTCGGTCATGGAAACCGGAACCGTCTGCTACCGACATCCCGATCGCGAAACACTGCTGGGTTGTGCCTCATGTGGGCGACCGATATGCCCCGAGTGTGCCTTCGACACGCCGGTAGGTCAGAAGTGCTTCGAATGCGCACGACCGGCCAACAAGCAGGTGACGGCACGCCAACTCATGAACCGTCCGACCCCCGTCGCTTTCGGTTTGATCGGGGTCGCCGTGCTGCTGTTCGTAGCGCCGCGCCTGATTCCCGGATTAGCGGATGCGACGGTCCCGTGGGCCCGGGATCTGATCGAGCAATATGCCGCGCAGGCGAACTGGCTGGTTGCAGACGGCGAGTGGTGGCGGATCCTCAGCGCGGCCTTCCTGCACGGAAGCTCGACCCATCTCTTGTTCAACATGTGGGCTTTGTACGTCTTCGGACCGGAACTCGAACGCCAGCTCGGCTCGGCAGCCTTCGCGGTCTTGTATTTGTCGACTGCCGCAGCCGGGGGAGCGGCGGCCTTCTTCCTCAGTGATGAAATCACTCTGCTCGTTGGCGCTTCCGGTGCCATTTTCGGGCTATTCGGCGTATGGCTGGTCGGGTCGTGGCGGGTTCGACACACACGAGCCGGTGCTGCTCTGTACAGGCAGCTGCTCGTGCTGCTCGGTATAAATGCAGTGTTCTCGTTTGCGGTACCCCGAATCTCCTGGCAGGGGCATCTAGGGGGTTTTCTGGCGGGACTCGTTATCGGATACCTGTGGGGATTGGTACCGCAGAAAACCGCTTCGAGTCGTGCCGGCATAGCTGCAGGTGTCGGGCTGGTCTCTCTGCTCGCCGTCATTCTGGCGTGACCGGCGACTGCGAATACAAGTCGACCCGGTGATGAGGCGATCGGGAGAGCGGCCGGCACTGCTACAGTCGATAATCCCACTGATGTAGTTCGGATCCATGGCCCGCGACAGCTTCGCTCACCTCCACGTTCACACCGAGTTCTCGATGCTCGACGGTGCGGCTCGTGTGAACGACCTGGTCCGTGCCGTCAAAGCTGACGGACAACCGGCGGTAGCGATTACCGATCACGGGGCTATGTACGGCGTTGTCGATTTCTACAAAGCGGCGACCGCGGTGGGTGTCAAGCCGATCATCGGCGTCGAAGCGTATGTGACGCCGGGCAGCAGATTCGACCGTCCGGCTCGCGCTGAGAACGTTCGACACCATATGACGTTGCTGGCCGAGAACCAGGTTGGATATCGCAACCTGATGCAGCTGGTCAGCAAGTCGTACCTCGAGGGCTATTACTACAAACCACGAATGGACCTGGACCTGCTCAGCCGCTACTCCGAAGGCATCATTGCCACGTCCGGATGTCTGGGCGGACATGTGCCGAGCCTCCTCGCTCCGGATGCTTCGCGTGAAGAGGGGAACCGGCAAATGACCCGGGACATGAACGGAGCCGTTGCGGCTGCCGCCATGTACCAGGATATCTTCGGCCGCGACAACTTCTTCATCGAACTCGGGGACCACGGCATCGAGGCGCAGCGGCGGATTCTGCCCGACCTGGTCGACATCTCCGCCAGGATCGGCGCACCTCTGTTGGCCGCCAACGACTCTCACTACATCACGGCCGAGGATGCCGCGGCTCACGATGTCTTGCTCTGTATTCAGACCGGGTCGACGCTCGATGATGCCAGTCGGTTCCGGTTCGAAGGCACAGGTTTGTATGTCAAGACTGCAGAAGAGATGCGGAATCTCTTCCCGGAGGAGAGGTTTCCCGGCGCGACCTCGAACACGCTCTGGGTGGCCGAACGGGCCGACGTGGAGCTCGAGTTCGGCAAGATCCTGCTGCCGGTGTTTCCGGTTCCGGAGGGTCACACAGAACTGTCTTACCTCAGAGAGTTGGTGGAAGAGGGTGCCCGACACCGATACGGCGATCCACTTCCGGACGATGCCCGCGAGCGCATCGAGCATGAGCTGCGGATCATCGAAGAGATGGGATTCCCGGCCTATTTTCTGATCGTCTGGGATCTGATCCGATATGCAAACCAGCAACGGATTCGAGTCGGGCCGGGTCGGGGCAGCGCTGCCGGCTCGATCATCGCCTACTGCCTGAAGATCACGGCACTCGACCCCCTTCAGTACGGCATGATCTTCGAGCGATTCCTCAACCCGGGCCGTCGCGAGATGCCCGACATCGATATGGACTTCGACGAGCGTTACCGGGGCGAGCTGATTCGCTATGCCGCGGAGAAATACGGATCCGATCACGTTGCCCAGATCATCACTTTCTCGACGATCAAAGGAAAGCAGGCGATTCGCGACGCGGCGCGTGTGTTGGGACATCCCTACGGATTAGGTGACCGGGTGGCCAAGCTCATGCCGCCTGCCATTCTCGGCAAAGAGGCCTCCCTGGAGCAATGCCTGACACCGCCGCCGCCGGAGGCGGACGTAACCGTCAAGGACTGGTATTCAAACGCTTCCGGTTTGCGCGAGGCGTACGAGGCTGAAGCAGAGGTCCGGCAGGTCGTCGACGCGGCGAAAGGCCTCGAGGGGCTGCGTCGCCAGGATTCCATTCACGCCGCCGCGGTGGTCATTGCTCCGGAGCCGCTGACCGGACTCGTTCCGATTCAGCAGAAAGGCGAAGGGTCGGAGATCGTCACTCAGTACGAGATGCACGGCATCGCCGACCTGGGACTGTTGAAGATGGACTTCCTCGGCCTCAGAACACTCGCCATCATCGAACGGACGCTGGAACTGATCGAGGGCTCCGGCGGCGGGTTGATCGACATCGACAATGTGCCTCTCGACGACGAGAAGACATTCGAATTGATCAGGGCGACCGACACGATCGGAGTGTTTCAACTCGAGGGTTCCGCGATGCGATCACTCATCAGGTCCCTCCAACCCGACGTTTTCGACCACATCGTCGCCACCAACGCCTTGTTTCGCCCGGGCCCGATGGGTCAGAACATGCATTACGAGTACGCCGAGAGGAAGAACGGGCGGAAGCCGGTCGAGTACCCCCATCCGGCGACGCAGCCGTTCCTCGAGTCAACCTACGGCATCATCGTTTATCAGGAACAGGTCATGCAGGTGGCGCGCGACATTGCCGGCTACTCGATGGCCGAGGCGGACAATCTCCGCAAGGCAATGGGCAAGAAGATCAAGTCCGTCATGGAAGCCGAGAAGCAGAAGTTCGTTGAGGGATGTGCCGCGCAAGGGCACCCGGCCAGCCTCGGTAGGGAACTCTGGGACGCCATAGAACCTTTCGCCGGCTACGGCTTCAATATCCCCCATAGTGCTTGCTACGCCTACATCGCCTATCAGACGGCATATCTGAAGGCGCATTATCCGGCCGAGTACATGGCTGCCATTTTGACGTCGACGAAGAAGGACAAGGACCGCACTGCGCTGTATCTCGGTGAGTCCCGCAGCATGGGTGTCGACGTTCTGGTCCCAGACGTCAATGAATCCGAAGTCGACTTCACCGTTCGGGACGGCAAGGTTCGCTTCGGGTTGTCGGCGGTCCGAAACGTCGGAGAGGGCGTCGTCGAGCGCATTATCGAGGCCAGAGCCACCGGCGGGCCGTTCGTCGATTTTCAGGATTTTGCCGACCGGGTTGATGTCTCTGCGCTCAACCGCCGGACTGTGGAATCCCTCATCAAGGCCGGAGCGTTCGACGCGCTCGGGCTCACCCGGAAGGGCTTGATCCTCACTTTCGAACAGGTGCTCGAGTCGACGATTGCCCGTCGACGAAAGGAAGATCTCGGACAGTTCAGCCTGTTTGGAGGACAGGAGGAGGTGTTCACAGAGCTCGTTGAGATTCCCGACGGCGAGTGGGACAAGCGAACGAAACTCGGTTTCGAGAAAGAGATGCTGGGCCTCTTCATCTCCGACCATCCGCTTCTCGGCATCGAGGGATTGTTGCGCCGGCAGACCACCTGCGGAATACCGGAGCTCATGGATCTCACCGACGGTGCTTCGATCATGGTCGGCGGTCTCGTATCCGGCATCAATCGACGTTTCACCCGCAAAGGCGATCAAATGATCTACTTCACGCTCGAGGATCTCGCCGGTTCTGTGGAGGTTGTGGCGTTTCCGCGCACCGTCAATGAGTTCGGGCCCTTGATCAGGGAGGATGCGATCCTGCTCATCAAAGGTCGCCTCGATCACCGCGGCGAAGATGTGAAGGTGATGAGCCATGCGATCGAGGAGCCGCAACTCGAACCAGACGGGGCGGTCACTCTCGAGATCCCGGCGCGTCTCCTCTCTGCCGAGAGGGTGAAGCAGTTGAAGGACGTCCTGGTCAACCATCCCGGACCGGCTCCGGTCTATCTCCATATGACCACCGATACCGGCCACAAGGTGCTGAAGCTCGGTGACGATCATCGCGTGGAACCGCGCTCAGATCTCTATGCCGAGTTGCGCGAGTTGTTCGGCCAGAAGGCGATTCTTTGAGAGCGGCCGTTGGCAATTGGCCATTGGCCGCGCATTCGTGACGATCGAATCTGGTATTCGAATAT
>JAHEDJ010000042.1:0-11102 GCA_024641325.1 bacterium
CATCTTCGTTTCAGAGCGCGCCATCAGAGTTCCTGAACTCGCCGACGCGCCCGTCGTCGAGATACGGGGCGGTCACTACCAGCGACAGTTCTATCCCGGCTCGGTGATCTTTTCCTGGGAGGCCAAATCCGGAGGTTTCGTCCTCGTAGGTGACCTTCCGCTCGATCTCCAGGAGGATGTCCTCGCAGAACTTCCCAAGCCGGGCAAACCGAGCTTCTTCGTTCGGTTCTGGAGAGAACTGTTCGGCTAGGCGCCGTTGGCGGTGGGAGAATCGCAGACTGAATGACCTCTGCCGCCGCGGCTCTAGCCGATTGCTTCTAGGGCTTTCGGGTAGTCGGCCACCACGCGCCTCACCGAGAGCGAGTCGGTTGCGATGATGTCGCGCACGATGCCTTCCGCGTCGAGGACGTATGTGGCACGCCAGGCGCTGCCGGTCGTCTCGTTGAAACAGCCATATGCTTGCGCGGTCGCGCCGTGCGGCCAGAAATCCGAGAGGATCGGGAACGTGAATCCCTGGGAATCCGACCAGGCCTTGTTGGCCGGCCGGGTGTCACAGGTGATCGAGACGACGTTGGCGTCGAACCGCTCGAGTAGGTGCAGGTTGTCCCGGATGTCGCACAACTCGCCTTCGCAGTTGCCGGTAAACGGGAACGGAATGAAGACGATAAGGGATTTGCGGCCCTTCAGGTCACTGAGTGAGACCTCGTTTCCGTCTTGATCCTTGAGGGTGAAATCCGGGGCGGCATCGCCGATGGAGAGAGACATTGTTGGAAGCTCCTGGTGGTGGGGTCCTAACGGTAGTGCGAAATGGGACGCAATTCGCAGTTCGCAATTCGCAACTGCTCGGTCACTATGGCGAATTGCGAATCGCGAATCGCGAATCGCGTCTTCGGCCCTAGAACGCATCCTCCAGCAACACCCGGGCGGCCCAGCCCACCGGGTCTTTCAGCTCGGCGAAGGTGGGGAGGTTTTCGGGAGCGTCCCATACCCGGTGAAGAGCCTCGGCGCTCCAGCGACGGGTGACCTCTTCGCAGAAACCGGTTCCAAGCCGGTACTGCTCCTGCTTGAGCTCGAGGCCCAGCATCCGACTCAGCACCTGCTCGCCTTGAGTCGGCTCGGAACGCCTGCCGTCCATGGCCTCTCGCATCCGACCAAGGTCGGGAAGCAGCTTCGTCCCTGCGCTATCCATCACGTGATCGCCGTATCCCTCGAGAATCGCCATGAACGCTTGAATCGCTTCGAGATCCTCCGTATTCACGTCGGTCGACAACAGTCCACCCAGGCCCGTTGGATCCTCCATCATCTTCTCCAGTTGCGATGGATCCTGCATCTGCTGGAGGCGGTCGGTGATTCCCGACACGTCGACTTCGATGCTCCCGATGTAGAGCTCCACCAGATCGAAGAAATGCTGTCTCACCCACGGCACGGAGAACTCCGCCTGGTGGGTGACCTCATGGAGTGCGACCCAGAGGCGCACCTGCTGCGGCTCGAGTCCGTGGTCTACCGCGAAGGCTTCGACGTTCGGCACCACGTAATAGACGTCCTGGACTTCTGAGGTTGGTAAACCGATATCGAACTGACCGAGGACTCGATGGCTGAGGAACCCGACCATCACCCCCATCTGCATGCCCAGCAGAGCCGGCCCGAGGGGTTTGAGGATGGCGTCGAGAGGCCCTGCACCTGTGGTTGTGTCGAGCTTGGCCCCGATTGGTTCGACGAGATAGCGGAAACTCTGCAGGTTCTCCCTGGCCCACGTCGCGCGGTCCACGGGCGATCCGGGTAGGGCAGAACGGACCTCGAGAGGAGTGGCTTCGGCTATTTGCAGTTGAGCGAGCCGGGTCAGCTGTTGGTACTCGTCGGCCAGCCAGGGATCGATCGGCTCAGGGTCTCCGGTTAGATGGTCTGCCACCTCGCGGGCCAGCCGCCAGTTGATCGGGCCCGGCTGGTTGAAGAGCTCGAAAAGCTGCGAGAAGAGATCTTCGCTCATAAGTCATCAGGGCGGAGGCCCAGCTCCAGGTTCAAGTCGATCTGTTCACCGGAACGGGACACGACGATGTCTATCCGATCGCCTGCCCGGTAGGAACGGAGAGTGGACAGCAGGTCGAACTTCGTGGCGATGGATGTGCCGTCGAGTTTGATGATGACGTCGCCGACTTCTGCTCCTGCCAGCTGGATAGCCGATCCCGACGCAAAACCGGTGATGGCTGCGCCGGCGGGGACTTCTGCTCCATCGGAAGTCTCGATCATTGCGTCATCGACGCCGATTCCCAGATAGGCGTGGCGCACCCGACCATCCTCGATTAGGTCTACCGACAGCCTCTCGACCATATCGACCGGAACGGCGAACCCGAGACCCTCAGCGCCAACATCGCTCACTCCGATGGCGGTGGTGATGCCGATCAGCTGAGCCCGGCCGTTGAGAAGGGCCCCGCCGCTCGACCCCAACGTGATGGGGGCGTCCGTTTGGAGAAGACCGTAGAGCGCATCGTTTTGTCCGGGCCCGGTGTTGAGTTGCCGGTTGAAGGCGGATACGACTCCAGCCGTCACCGACGGTCCACCCTCCAACCCGAGGGGGCTTCCCACCGCAATGGCCTCGTCACCTATCGCCAACTCGGAAATGTCGGCGAAATCGATCACAGGAAGGTTGGTCGCGTCTATTCGGAGTACGGCGATGTCTGTCAACGGGTCGGTACCGACCACGTCGGCTTCAAACTTGCGTCCATCGGAGAAGACGACCTTGGTGATGACGCTGTTCTCAACCACGTGGTTGTTGGTCAGGATGTAGCCGTCGGATCGAAAGACGACTCCCGAACCGGTTGCGAATACACGAAACACCAGATCGGTTCCACCGCCCGACGGCACGCTCACGTTGTCGCCTACCTCGACGGTGACGATCGACGGGATCGCCTTGGCGGCTACCGCCGCCACGCGTGAGGCGCCGTCCAGCGGGGTAATCGTCACTGCGCCGGTCGAACCCTCGTTGGCGAGGTCGGTCGTCTCGACGACCTGAGTGGTGCCGGTGCTGATTGCAGTCGCCGGCCCGTCTTCGAAGATTCCGCCCAGCCATAGTGCCCCGACGGTGAGAGCGCTGCCGATCAACCCTCCGACAATCGCCAACACGATCCCGCCGGGCCGGCGCGGCTTAGCGGCATCAACGGTTTCCGTGTCTTCACCAACTGCGGCTGGTCGTTCATGGTGCGCAGGCGGAGGTGGAGGAGTAGTTGGCGCCGTCCGTTGCCTTTGGGACGGTGGAAAGTCGGGCTGGCTCATAGACTGCATTGTATGAACGAAACCCCGGTAAGGACGAAGCTTGTCATGAGCTCAGAGCCGCTGGATGTCGCGGATCTTGCCGCGACCATCGGTGACGTCGGGAGTGGCGCATCGGTCGTCTTCACCGGAACAGCTCGCGATCACTCGCCTGGCAAGACCGGAGTCACACATCTCGACTACGAGGCCTACCCCGAGCAGGTAGAAGGAAAGATCGGGGAAGTTGTTGTAGAGGCCCGGGAGCGCTGGTCGATTCTGCACGTGACAGTGGCCCACCGAACCGGGCGGGTCGCGGTGGGAGAGCCGTCGGTAGTTGTGGCCGTTTCGTCGGCTCATCGTGGTGATGCGTTTGACGCTGCCCGGTACATCATCGACGAACTCAAAGAGCGAGCACCGATCTGGAAGAAGGAGCACTGGCCCGGCGGTGCCGAGTGGGTCGAGGGAGCATGAGAGGCCATGAGCCATGAGCCATGAGCCTTAGGCGTTAGGCCTTAGGCCTTAGGCCGTAAGCGATAGGCGATAGGCCGAATACGATAGGCAGTTGGCAATTGGCAATTGGCTCCCGGTTGAAGCCGAGGGTGCGAGCCAGAGGCCAGAGGCCAGAAGGCTCTTCACTGCCTGCTGCCTACTGCCTACTGCCTACCGGGAGCAGGGTGCCAATTGCCAATTGCCAATTGCCGAAGTCGCCTACGGCCTATTGCCTATTTGCCCATTGCCTCTCACGGCCTACCGCCTACGGCCTAAAGGCCCAACAACAAGGGTCGCGGAAATCCCCCCGCATTCCGACGCGAATGCGTGACCGTGAATAGGATGCCCACACCTGGTCGACGCAGTGGAGGGTTAGCGCGTTGCTCGAAGTGGCCAATCTGGAGGTCGTCTACCACGACGTGATCCTCGTCCTGCGAGGAATCTCTTTTCAGCTTCCGGAAGGCAAGATCGTCGCGCTGCTCGGCGCCAACGGAGCCGGCAAGACCACGGTGCTTCGTGCGATAACCGGGCTCCTGGACATTCAGAACGGCGACATAACCAAGGGCGAGATCAGCGTCGATGGGAAGACCATCACCAAAGCTCGTCCCTCTGAGATCGTCTCCCGGGGAGTGACCCAGGTGCTCGAAGGCAGACGGGTCTTCGGTGAGTTCACTGTGGAGGAGAACCTCAGGGTCGGAGCGCATACGAGCAAAGGCGACACTGAGGCGCACGCAATGCGCGTTTACGATCTGTTCCCGCTTTTGAAGGAACGTCGGAAGTCGCTGGCCGGATACCTCTCCGGCGGTGAGCAGCAGATGCTCGCCATCGGCCGGGCGATGATGTCGGATCCCAAGTATCTTCTTCTCGATGAACCCAGCCTGGGGCTTGCGCCGCTGCTCGTGCAGCAGATCCGGGACATAATCGTCGAGATCAACGAGCAGGGGACGGGAGTCCTCCTCGTCGAGCAGAACGCCAACATGGCTTTGTCGATCTCCGAACACGGCTACATCATGGAGACGGGAAAGATCGTGATGGACAAGCCGTCCGCCGAACTCATGCGCGATGAAGACGTCCAGGAGTTCTACCTGGGCCTCCATGCCGGTGGAGGCGAGCGCAAGTCGTTTCGCGATGTGAAGCACTACAAGCGGCGCAAGCGGTGGTTGTCGTGAGCGATCATCTGCTCCAGTTCAACGAGGTGCGACTCTCATTCGCCGGGGTCACCGCAATCGATGGTGTGGGGTTCCACGTCGACGACGGTGAACTTTTTGCCATCATTGGCCCGAACGGAGCCGGCAAGACCTCGATCTTCAACTGCCTCAACGGTGTGTACCACCCTCAGGGAGGGTCGATCCTCTTCGATGGAGCAGAGATAGTCGGGATGAAGCCGCACCGCATCGCCGAGCTCGGCATTGCTCGTACGTTCCAGAACATCGAGCTGTTCACGAACCTGACGGTCCTCGACAACATCCTGCTGGGCCGCAATCTGCGAATGAAGTCTGGCGTGTTGGCTTCTGCCCTCTATTGGGGACGGGCTCAGAAGGAGGAGACCGAACACCGGCGCCGTGCAGAAGAGATCATCGATTTCCTTGAAATCGAGGCATATCGCAAAAGCCTGGTGGGAATGCTGCCGTACGGCATTCAGAAGCGAGTGGAGCTCGGTAGAGCTCTGGCGATGGATCCCAAACTGCTGTTGCTCGATGAGCCGGCGGCCGGCATGAACCTCGAGGAAACCGAGGATATGGCCCGGTTCATCCTCGACATCCAGGAAGAGCTCGGAATCGCCATGATCCTCGTCGAGCACGACATGGGTCTCGTGATGGACATAGCCGATCGGGTTATGGTCCTCGATTTCGGTGAGAAGATCGCCGAGGGAGTGCCCGCAGACGTGCAACGTAACCCGGATGTGATCAAGGCATACCTAGGAGAAGAGTTCGAACTGCCCGGCGATGAGGCGTTTGTCGCGGAGACGGGGGAAGAAGAATGACCAGCACACTCGAACAATCTCGACCCGGTGCCCAGTGGCTCGGAGTGAAATCCATTCCGGAGCTCCTGCGGAGTATCGCTCTAGAAGAGCCGGACAAGGTCGCCTTGCGCGAGAAAGAGTTCGGCATCTGGCAGGAGACAACATACGCCGGCTACTGGGACCTAGTGAAATCGGCGGCGATGGGTATGTGGGCCCTCGGTATCCGGCCGGGCGACAAGGTAGCCATCCAATCGGAGAACCGAATTGCCTGGGTCGTGTCCGACATCGCGGCCCAGTCGATTCAAGCCGCCTCGGTGGGCCTCTATCCGACCAACCCGTCGGCAGAAGTCGAATATCTGCTCGGCCATTCAGAGGCGAAGATCCTGATTGCAGAGGATCAGGAACAGGTAGACAAAGCGCTCGAGGTGAAGGACCGCCTACCCCACCTAAACAAGATCATCTATGTAGAACCCAGGGGAGTGCGCTCTTATGACGATCCAATGCTCATGTCCTGGGAGGTCTTCCTCGGAATGGGCCGGGCCGCTTTGGCCGAGTCCCCCGGCCGGGTTGATGAACTGGTCGACGGCATTGATCCGGACGACGTGGGAACCCTCGTCTACACGTCTGGTACAACCGGACCTCCGAAGGGGGCGATGCTCTCGCACAACAACATGGTCTGGGTCTCCGAGAGCGGCCGCCGGCTGATTGCCGGCGACGAAGTACCGCCATCGGTTCAGTACCTTTCCTATCTGCCTCTGTGCCACGTGTTCGGGCGCCTCTACGATCTGGCGGGCGCGCTGGCCATGCGAGCCACCGTCAACTTCGCAGAATCCATCGAGACAGTCGTATCCGACCTCGGCGAGATCCAACCGACCTATTTCCCTGCACCACCGAGGATCTGGGAGAAGATGCACGCCAGCGTGCAAATCAGGATGGCCGACGCATCGGCGGTCAAGAAGGTTCTCTACAAGATCTTCTTGAGTGCGGGCATGCGGAACGCCGACAGGATGCTGGAGCGCGGCTCACGGGGACCCTGGGGTGGGTTGGTTCACGCTGTTGGCAACGCCCTCGTGTATCGGTCACTCAAGAAGAAGCTGGGAATGCAGCGCTGCGAGCAGGCCATCAGCGGGTCGGCACCGATCGCTCCCGAAGTGCTCAAGTTCTTCATGGCGTTGGGCATTCCGATTTTCGAGGGTTGGGGCATGACTGAAACCACCGCGGTGGGGACGGTCAACTCTCTCGGAGACATGAAGCTCGGCACCATCGGGAAACCGATTGACGACGTAGAGATCGAGCTGGCCGACGACGGCGAGATCCTGGTTCGCTCACCTGGGATCTTCAAGGGCTACTTCAAGAATCCCGAAGCTACCGCCGAGACGATCGAACCGGACGGATGGATGCACACCGGGGATGTCGCCGAGTGGACCGAGGATGGCTTCCTGCGAATCGTCGACCGCAAGAAGGACATCATCATTACCGCCGGCGGCAAGAACATCTCTCCGTCGGAGATCGAGAACAAGCTCAAGGTGTCTCCCTTCGTCAAGGAGGCGATGGTCATAGGCGATCGCCGCAAATTCCTCACTGCGCTGATCGGCATCGAACTGGATACTGTGGCCAACTGGGCGCAACGCAAGAACATAACGTTCACGACCTACCGGGACCTGTCGGAGAAGCCGGAGGTAATCGGGTTGATCCAGAAGGCGGTTGACGAGGCGAACGCGTACTTCGCCAGAGTCGAGACGGTCAAGAAGTTCGCGTTGATTCCAAAGGAACTCGATCACGAGGAAGGTGAGTTGACCGCCACCCAGAAGATCAAGCGTCGGGTGCTCGTCGATCAGTTCTCCGACATCATTGAGGAGATGTACGCGTGACGACCTTCCTGCAGGCCACAGTTGCGGGGCTCTCACTCGCCTCTATCTATATGCTGCTGGCCCTCGGGTTCGTCATCATCTACAAGTCGATGCAGGTGCTCAGTTTCGCCCACCCGGCGATCATGCTGTTTGCCGCCTACATGGTGTCGTGGATGGCGATCGACAAGCAGTTGAACTTCTGGCTGGCACTAGCGTTGGGCGTTGTTGCGGCCGGAGTCATGGGGTGGCTGGCGGAACGGGTGGCGGTGCGGCCGATGATCGGCAAACCGCTCTTCGCAATCGCCATCCTGACAATCGGTTTGGATATCGCCATCCGTACCCCGGTCAACAACCTCATCGGGGTCAACATTCGATCCGTCGGAGATCCATGGGGTTTCGGAACCTTGCAGCTCGGCGACGTTGTTATTCAGCACCGGTCGATCGCGATGGTCGTCACCGCGTTCATTGTCGGGAGTTTGTTGTTCGCGTTCTTCCGTTTTTCGCGGGTCGGTCTGGCGATGCGGGCCACCGCCATCGATCAGGAAGTTGCCCTGGCCCAAGGCATCTCCGTTGGGCGTATCTTTTCGCTGGCCTGGATCATGGCCGGCGGCATGGCGGCTCTGGCAGGTACCTTCGCCTCATCCGACTTGAGCGGCTTGACGCAGAGCACCTATATCGTGGCGCTGAAGGCTCTGCCGGCCATAGTGGTCGGCGGCCTCGACTCGATCGGTGGGGCGGTCGTGGGAGCTTTGATCATCGGTCTTGCCGAGGCATACACGGCTACCTACCAGAGCCAGTACCTGGGCTTCCTCGGAGGCAACTTCAGCCAGGTCGTCCCGTATCTGGTGCTGTTGATCGTGTTGTTGATCAAGCCGTACGGCCTGTTCGGAACCGAGGAGGTAGAACGGGTATGAGAGGCCGCCCCTCCCTGTTCACCAGATATGAGGCGGATGGCGCCATCTTCCCCAATAATGCGCAACGGGTGTGGTTTGTTGTCGGGTTGATCGCCGTTGCAGTCCTACCGATCTGGCTTCCCCGGGATTGGATGATCCTCATCGCCACCGCGTTTATCGCCTCGGTTGGCGTTATCGGGCTCAACCTGATCACCGGCTACGCGGGGCAGGTTTCGCTGGGTCATGCCTTCTTCCTCGGCATCGGCGCCTACGCCGGGGCCGCGTTTGGAGGAGCCGCTACCGACAAACTCACGGGCCTCGGCCTCGACATCCTCATCTGGCTTCCGGCCGCCGGCCTGACCGCCGGATTGGTAGGGGCGATCATCGCGCCGATAGCCGTGCGCCTCAAGGGCCTCTACCTGGCCTTCCTGACACTCGGTCTGGTTTTCCTCGGTGAGCACATCTTCCGGGAATGGGACTCCGTCACTGGAGGGCCGGGTATCGGTCGGGAGCCTGCCCAATTGAGTCTCTTCGGCTGGCGGTTCGATATCGACGGCAGCATCGGCGGATTCGACGTCACGCGCGAGCAACAGATCTACTGGCTCGGGTTGGTAGTGCTGATCATCATGGGATTCCTCGCCAAGAACATCGTCCGCTCGCGCATCGGTCGAGCCTTCGCGGCGATCCGTGACCGGGATATCGCCGCCGAGGTGATGGGTATCGGCCTAACCCGCTACAAGGTGCTCGCTTTCGCCGTCTCATCCTTCTACGCGGGCGTCGCCGGCGCGCTTCTTTTCACCGTCACCGGGTTCGTTACAACCGCCTCTTTCAATCTGTTGCTTTCGATCAACTACGTGGCGATGGTGGTGATCGGCGGAGCGGCTAGCATCGCCGGATCAATCATGGGAGCAGCCTTCCTGACCTTGTTGCCGCGCATGATCGACGCGGCGGGAGACGTGCTGCCTTTCCTCGAAGTGGGTTCTCAGGGCATACTTAGCACCTCCCAGCTGGAGCGGGTGATATTCGGCGTGCTGATCATTGCTTTCTTGATTTTCGAGCCGATGGGTTTGTATGGCATCTGGATTCGCATTCGCAACTATTGGAAGGCATGGCCTTTCTCGTATTGAGGATTCCGGGTTACCCGGATTGACATGAGGAGGAGGAGGAACATGAGACGACTAGGAAGGTGGAGGGTTCTGGCCTTGCTGGCGGTGTTTGCCCTTGTGGTAGCTGCCTGCTCGCAGGAAACCGACGACACGACCGCCGACACAGAGGCACCCACCGCAACGACGGTGGCCGATACGACCCCAACCGAAACAACGGTGGCCGATACGACCCCAACCGAAACAACAGTTGCCGAGATGATGCTCACGCTGGGTGCCGGCGTTACCGAAGAGCCGTGTGACGGAGGTAATCCCGACAACGGTTGTATCTATCTCGGCGTATTGACCGATGAATCCGGTCCGTTCGCCGGCGCTTCTGCCGGTCTCTACGGTGGCCAGAGTCTGTTCTGGGCGACCGTCAATGCCGAAGGCGGCATCGGCGGAGCATTCGATGTGGTGCTTCCGGCGGACCTGAAGAAGGACACCGCCTACCAGGCGGAGAAGCTGGTCGCCGACTACAACACGATCGCAGAAGACGTCGCGGCCATTGCGCAGTCGCTGGGTACGCCGCAGACGGTTGCCGCGCTGCCGGACTACGAGCGCGACAGCACGATTGCTGCTCCGATGTCGTGGTGGTCCGGTTGGGCGTTCGTCGACAACGTCATCGAGTTCGGCACCGGCTATTGCTTCGAAGCTATGAACGCGATCGACTGGGCTGCGGGGGCGATTCCTGCCACAGGTCGGACGTTCGAGACGATCGGTATTCTCGAGTTCCCGACCGACTACGGCTTCGACTATGCCGAAGGTGTGAAGCTTGCCGCAGAAGCGAACGGTCTCACCGTGGCATGGGAAGAGATGGTCATTCCGGTTTCCGCCGGTGGCGATCCCGCCCAAACCGAAGCCGTAGCCAAGATCGTTGCAGACCCGACCGACCTGGTCATCCTGGTGACGGGTCCGTCGGAGACGGCAGCCATCGTCGGTGGTGCGGCTCAGCAACTCGGCGCAAATGTGCCGCTGTTCATCGGAGCTGCTCCCTCGTGGAACTCGGCTCTGCTGGCTTCGGCAGCCGCACCGGCTTTTGAGCTGGGCATCTACTACCAGTCCTCGTTCGTGGGTGGCTGGGACTACGACTCCGTGGGGCATGAGAAGATGAGGACCGCGGTGACCGCGGCGGGCTTCCCGGCCAATGACTTCTTCATCTCCGGGTGGGTTTCGCAATACGGGCTCAAAGCAGCGCTCGAAGGCGCCTATGCCGCCGGCGATCTATCGCACGATGGCATCCAGGCAGCTGCGTTCGCGCTGACCGACGTGGACTATGAGGGCATGATGCCGTCCCGGTCGTTCGCCGGAGATCCCAACGACGTATTCCCACGTGAGGGAGTCATCGGCGGTTACTCGGCAGATGCCACCACCGGCATTGCCACGGTTCAGGACTTCTTCGTCGGCCCAACGGCCGCCGGCTACGACTTCACCGAGGCCTGCGCCGGGTAGAACAGCAAGAAGACACAGTTGAGACGTTCTCGGGGGCCGCAAGGCCCCCGAGGCGCGTGGGAGAGGC
>JAHEDJ010000042.1:11202-20653 GCA_024641325.1 bacterium
TTCGTCGGCCCAACGGCCGCCGGCTACGACTTCACCGAGGCCTGCGCCGGGTAGAACAGCAAGAAGACACAGTTGAGACGTTCTCGGGGGCCGCAAGGCCCCCGAGGCGCGTGGGAGAGGCTCTAGGCCTTATGCTCTAGGCTCTAGGCTCCGTGCCTTGGTGTCCGGGTGGCTCCCGATTGATTCGAGGAAGGCAACGAGCATCTTCTGGAGTCGTCTCACCTCTTCGAGGAGCGAACGGGATTCTTCGCCATCGATCAGCTTGAGGTCTTCCGCGAGCATTAGATGTGACTCAACCTCGCTGGCGGAGCCCCGCGCGATCCGAACAAACCTCTTGAGTTCACGTTGGCTTCCGTGGCCGCAACCCTCGGCAATGTTGGCTGCGGCGGAGACTGCGGCCCTTCTCAATTGGCTTTGAAGCCCATATCTCTCTGATGGAGGGAACGACTCAGATACACGGTATATATCGAGCGTACATTTCCGAGCCAGTTGCCAGATGTTGAGGGTCTTGAAGTCTCGCATAGGCCGCTTGTATCACCCAAGAGGGACAATTCGCAGCGCTGCTGCCTATGGCTTACTACCTATGGCCTATGGCCTATGGCTCTACCTCTCGCCAACCATCCTCCACACCGCCGGCAGCAACAGCCCGGCCGCTGCGATCTTCAGAAGGTCGCCGACGACGAACGGGGCGAAGCCGGCTGTGAGGCCACCGGCGAGATCGGTGCCGAGCACGTGCATCAGCCAGGGCACACCGCACAGATAGATCAGCGTGTTTCCGGCGAGCATCGCCGGGATGGCGGTGGTGATCCGGCGGTCCTGCCGCTGTTCGGCCAGATATCCGATGGCGGCGGCCGAGATGATGAAGCCGAGAAGGTAGCCGGCAGTGGCGCCGGTGGCGTAGCTCCATCCGCCCTCTCCACCCTGAAACACCGGGAACCCGACGAGCCCGACTGCCACATACAATGCCTGTGCAGCTGCTCCTGCGCGTAACCCGAGAACTGCCCCACTCAGCAATACCGCGAAGGTTTGACCTGTCAGAGGCACCGGTGTGAAACCGAGAGGGATCCGGATCTGCGCGGCGAGTGCCGTCAGCGCGGCGAACCCGACGACGAGAACCGCGGTTGAGACGCGGGTGCGTGGCAGGATGCGTGTTGACAGTACTGGGGCTTGGGCTTGCAAGAATGTCTCCTCTCGACCGATCTGAGGTTATCGACTTGAAGCGCCGAATGTTGGTTACCGCGCTGGGAGCTGCGGTTGTGGTCGTTTCGTGTACTCCGACATCAGAAACGTCGACGACCAGCGCGGCTTCGACGACGACAACCGTCGTGACCTCCACCACCGAGCCACCGATCCGAACCGGCATCGGTGTAGAAAACGGCGTGATACGGGTCGGTGTGATGATTCCGCGCAGCGGGCCCGTTGCAGCATTTGGCGAGTCCGTTCTCATCGGTCAGACGGCCTTCTGGACCTACGTCAATGAAACTCTCGGTGGTGTCGGCGGTGAGTTTGAAGTCGAGGTGACGGTTTTCGATCACCGCTACGACACCGATGAAGCGATGAGCGGATTCAACGATTTGTCCGAGCAGGTCGTCGGGTTTGCCGGAGCTCTCGGATCACCAATCGATGAAGTCATGGCTCCGCTCCTCGCAGAGAACGGAATGCTGATGATGGCGGGAAGCCTCTCATCGGAGTGGATTGGCAACTCCGCCCTCGTCCAGAATCTCATGCTTCCGACCTACCGGGATCAAGTTGCATCGGCGTTGGCCTGGGCGGCGGATGCGAACCTGGCGGGTGAAACCGCCATCCTCTATCAGGAGGGCAGCTACGGGGATGATTGCGTGCGTGGCTACGACGCGGCCGTGTCCGATCTCGGGCTGGCAAATGCCGGGCGCGTCGCCCATGCCCTCGCTGCGACGGACTTTGGAGATGTCGTCGAGCAGCTGCGCGCAGCGGAACCAGATCTCGTCGTCGTATGCACGACGGCCGACGCGCTGGTGCGCATAATTGCCACCGCAGACTCGCTGGGGTTCCGTCCAACCTGGCTGGTGGCGGCGCAGTCGTTCGACGCGGGGGTTGCAGCGGCGCTGGGAGGAGACGAAGGGGTCGAAGCCGGGATTGCCAGGCTGGGCCGAGTCAGTGTGATTGGAGCGGGCCCTGCGGACGGGGCGCCTGCTGCGAGTCTCATGCGCTCCGTGTTCGATGGCATTGAGGAGACGGACTGGTACACATTGTTCGGGTATAGCCAGGCGGCCACCTTTCATTTGATACTCGAGGAAGCCTACGAAGCTTCCGATCTCACCAGGGCGGGTTTGCGAGCGGCTGTCGCCCGGCTGGATGGGATAGACCTCGGCCTCGACGGACCTCTCTCATCGTTGGTCGGCCCGGCTCCGGTGGATGCTGCGGCGGTGGGGCGGATCGACCCGGACTCCATCACCGCGCCGTTTGGGATTCCGGCCACCGAGCCCTACTTCACATCCTTGTTCGCCCTCCCGTAGCGGCCATTCAACTCAAGGCGAGGCTTTGCGACGCCGATGCGTTCGTATGCGCCGCTCCGTTTTCGCCCTTGTCGCGATAGTCGCCATCGTCCTCGGCACGATGCCGGCTCCTGCGTCGGCAGAGCGAACTGCACTCCTTCCAGAACGGGCGAGGGTCGACGCATTCACGCAGAGTCTTGGCGTGCACATCGCCAGACTGGAGATCCCGGCGATAGGCGTCGATGAGATCGTTCGCCAGGGAGTCGACCTGTCGGTAATCGACAAAGGTGTGGCACATTGGTCCGGGACCGCCGGCCCGGGAGCCATAGGGAACATGGTGCTGGCCGGTCATCGAACGACGAAGACGGCCCCCTTCCTCGATCTCGATCAGCTTGCCCCCGGCGATATCGTCACTATTACGGGAGTCGACGGACGTGTCGCCGACTACGCGGTAGTCGAGACAGTCATCGTCACTCCAGATGAGATGTGGATCGTCGATCAGACCGAGTCGCCGACGCTGACCATGTTCGCCTGCCATCCGAAGGGATCGGCGACCCATCGGATCGTCGTGAGAGCGGAACTGGCCGATCACCCGGTCGTGCAGTTTCCTTGAGCATGAGGCGTGGGCTCTGAGCCCTTAGCAACTGAGCATCGAGTCGAGCAGAAGAACCGTCAAGGGGCCGATCCGACCTGCCGAAGGGAACGAATGGGGTTGAACCGCGCCGTGATAATGATCGTGCTCTTGCTGTCGCTAACGGCGTGTGGGGGCGGTTTGTTCGAATTGCAGGACACGAAAGTCCCCCCGATCTCGCTGACTCCGCCCACGGGCGGGCCCAGCCGGGCCCCGACGCCGTTTGAAGTCGGTGGCCTATCCCAGTTGGCGCAGGCAGACGCCTCCGGCTTTGCGCTGTTCACTGCCGGCGGGGAGATCCGGTTTCTCACAGGGATAAACGTCGGTTCGGCGATACCCGGACGCCTACCTGCCGAGTTGAAGATCGATGCTGATACCTGGCGCCGGTGGTTTCCCCAAATCGCCGGAACGGGAGTGCATGCGATCCGGATATACACGTTGCAGCCGCCCTGGTTCTATCGGGAGCTCCTCTCCTATAACCTCGCCCATCCGGACCATCCGCTCTATCTCGTTCACGGAGTGTGGGTTCCTCAGGAGCTTCTGGCCGACGGCCATGACCTCTTCGATCCGGAGGTTCTCGAGCAGATTCGCGAGGACATCGATGATGCAGTGGCGGCGGTGCACGGTGACGCCGAGCTGCCGACCCGCCGCGGATACGCATCCGGCCGATACGACGCCGACGTTTCACCCTGGCTTGTTTCGTGGGCCTTCGGAGTCGAGATGGATCCCGTAATAGTGCGGGACTCAGACGTGCGCAACGCCGGCAGGGCCTACACCGGCGAGTATGTCGGTACAACCGTCGAGGCCTCGCCGACCGAGGCCTGGTTGGCCGAGATGATCGATCGAATTGCGGCGATCGAAATCTCCTACGGGCGAACTATGCCGCTGACGTTTTCGAACTGGCCGACTACCGACCCGCTCGCCCATCCGACGGAACCCCTGGAGACCGAGGACATGGTCGGCATCGATGCCAACCATCTCGCTGCAACCGCAAAGTGGCCCGGCGGCCTCTACGCCAGCTACCACGCCTACCCCTATTACCCGGATTTCCAACGCTATGAAGCGGGGATCGCCGACTTCGAATACAACGGACAAATCGACTCATACGCCGGTTACCTAACGAAACTCCGCGACCACCATGCCGAGGCCGGACTGCCCCTCATGGTGCTCGAATTCGGCGTGCCGTCATCGCTGGGTTCGGCACACAATGGATCACTCGGACGGGACCAGGGCGGACACGAGGAAGCGGAAGCAATGGCTATCAGCGCCGGATTGCTCCGCACTCAGCACGACCTTGGTTTGGCCGGCGGATTCGTCTTCGCATGGCAGGACGAGTGGTTCAAGCGCACCTGGAACACCATGGATGTCGAGCTTCCGGCCGGCCGCCGCCAGTTGTGGCACAACCCGCTGACCAACGAATCGAGCTTCGGTTTGATCGCCATGGATCCCGGCGGGCGAGGCCCGGCCATCGTGATTGACGGACACGGCGACGACTGGATGGTCGGCAACTCCCAAGCCGTCCTCGAGTCTGCCGGAGGCCTTCGTCAGGTGAGAGTTACCCATGACGAGGGTTACCTGTATGTCCGCCTCGTGCTCAATGACAATGAAGTCTGGGGTCGTTCTCCGGTGGCCGTCGGTTTCGATGTGGTGCCGGGCGGCAACGGAGGTCTGCCCGGCGTGCCCGGTGTGGGGGCTTCGGCCGACACGGCAATCGTTGTCGGGCCGGGTTATGAGGCCAATGCCTTCGTCCGAGCATCCAACGATTACAACGACTTGATTCTCGGGCAGCGACTCGGGTTCTACGACGTAGTGGACGCTGACCTGGTCGAGGGGAGCGGTGTATGGAACCCGCAGCGGCTCGCTATCAACCGTCCTCTGACCATTCCGGTGCTCGAAATCGTCCAGCCAATCGAATGGTTCCCCCTGAATCCGCTCCCGTCCGGCTCGTCCGATCCCGGAAACGCCGACTACGACTCCCGCACCGTGTGGGCCGCGGATGGAAAAGTGATCGAGATGAGGGTGCCGTGGGCGATGGTCGGCCTCTCGGATCCCTCATCACGTGCGGCTCTGGTCGTGTCGCCGGACGGCGGCCTGTCGACGGCCGAAGTGAAACGACTGGGCATCACAGTGGCGATTGGATCAACCGGCACCGAAACCGCCGGCTACACCTGGGAGCAGTGGAATGCAGTCACGTGGAACGAGCGCCCCAAAGCAGGCCTGCAGGAGTTTGTGGACGCGGTGGCGGAGGTCAATGACGGGGGTTGAAGTGGGAGCGATACCCCGACGAGCAATTCGCAATTCGCGATTCGCAATTCGCAGTTACGTGTGGCGCTTGATCTTGCGGATGAGCGAGCTCAACATTGCCTGAACATCCGTCAGGCGGCTGTGGACGGCTTCGAAGCTGTCTCTTGAGAGATAGTCCAAGTCACAGCTCAGTAGAAGGTGCGTCTCCAACTCGGATGCTGATCCACGAGCGAACTCGAGGAATCTCTTCAACTCCTTTTCGCGATCTCGTCCGCAGCCTTCGGCGATGTTCGCCGGGATAGACGCAGCCGCCCGTCTGATCTGGGATGTGAGGCCGTATCGCTCGGTGTATGGAAACGGTTGCGTCAACCGGTATGCGTCACGGGCAAGAACATACGCCTCGTTCCAAACTCGCAGCGTGCGAAAGTCCTTCATCAGTTCTCCTGCTAGGTGAGTAAACAACTACCAGTTGAACGTGACAGAAACGACGGTCGCCGCGAATTGCGAATTGCGAATTGCGAATTGCGAATTGCGAATTGCGAATGTGGCTCAGTCACCCACCTTGATTGCTCCCACTCACCAGTACCATCGCCCCCGCAATGACCACCGAATGGGAAAACCCGCAGACTGATCTGTACGTCGAGACGCCGCGCCGGATGCCGCGCTGGCCGTGGGCCGTTATCGCAGTGTTCTTGCTGATGATCGGTCTCACTGTGACTGCCTGGAACATCAGCCTGCCGTACTTTGCCATGTCGCCGGGCCCCCTCTATGACGTCACCGACTTCGTGATTCTCGGCGAGGGGGACCCGCAGCCTTCGGAGGGCGATCTCTACATGCTCACGGTCGTTCTGCAAGAGGTGAACATCTTCGAGTATGTCCTCGGAGCACTCGATCCGGCGGTCGATCTCGTCGAACGTCAGAAGATCCGCCCGGACGACGTCTCCCGTGAACAGCAAAGAGAGGTCAACCTCCGTTCGATGAACGAATCGAAGACCACCGCCATCCTCGTCGCGCTCGGCAAACTCGGATACGAAGCAACTATGTCGGGTGAGGGTTTGAAAGTGGCATCGCTTCTCGAAGGCGTGCCCGCCGCCGAGGTTCTCCAAGAGGGCGATGTGATCATCGCCGTCGAGGGCGTAGAAGTGACGATCGCTCCCGACGGTGTGGCAGAAATAACGAGCTACGACATCGGCGACACGATCACTCTCACGATTCGACGCGACGGCGAAGTCCTAGATGTGGATGTGTTGCTGATCGAACACACAGAATTCGCAGATAGGCCGATGGTCGGCTTCCTGGCCGAGACCTACAACCCGTCCTTCGTGTTCCCGATAGACATCGATATCGATTCGCAGAACATTGGTGGCCCTTCGGCCGGCCTCATGTACACGCTGGCCGTCATGGACGTCTTGAGCGATGACGATCTGACGAAGGGGTGGCGCATCGCCGGAACCGGCACGATCCGGTCGGATGGGACGGTGGGTGCCATCGGTGGGATCAAGCAAAAGGTGGTGGCAGCACAGGAGGCCGGAGCCCAGTACGTCTTCGTGCCGGTGTCCAACTTCGAGGCGGCCGCAACGGTGGTCGATGATGATGTAGAGCTGGTCGCCGTCGAGAGTGTTGATGACGCTCTCGATTTCTTGAGCGAATTGCCCCACGCTTGATGGCTCAAACCCCGGATTCTCGGGAGTGAGCGGGTATCGTTTCGGCAATGGCCGACCTCGTTTCTCCCGATCAGATCCGCAGTAGGACCTTTCGGACTACGTTCCGCGGGTTCGACCAGGCTGAGGTTGCCGAATTCCTCGAGAAGGTCAGCGACACGATTGAGTTCCTGGATCGTGAGAGAGCCCGTGTCGGCACGTCGGCGGGTCAACAGGTTGACGGGGATCTCCAGACGGAGTTTCAGAGAGTCTCGGCGGAGATCGGCGAATTGCTGGAGGCAGCCCGGGTTGCAGCCGAGGGGATGCGCGATCGCGCAGCTGCCGAATCTGCCGAATGGCGCCGGTCCGCTGAAGAAGACGCTTCGAAGCTGCGCGCCGAAGCGCAATCCGATGCGGAGCATCTGCGAGGCGATGCGTGGGTAACCGCCAAGACGATGCTCGAGCAAAGCCAGGAAGAAGCCAGGCGCATCGCAGCTGCGGCCGAGAGAGATGCCCTGGCCGTAGTCGGCCACGCCGAACGCGAATCACATAGAACTCAGGCTTCGGCGCGACGCGCGGCCGACGATCTGGTGCGCACGGCCAAGATGGAGTCCGACCGCCTGCTCGTTGATGCTCGTGCCCAGCACGATGAGATCATCGACACCGCCCGCAAACAAGCAGATGCGGCACAGGAACGGGCGAGAGCATTGGAGGTGCGACGCGACGAGCTTCTCGCCGAGCTCGAGACGGTTCGATCGAAGATCCACGCCATGGAAGCCGATATCGAGGATCGACGTGAGCCGGTGCCGTCGGATCCCGCCCAACCGGCGTCGGTCCGTCTGATACCTGCCGAAGGATCCGGCGAGAGCAACGCCCGCGAGAGCGCGGCCGGGTGGTTGCCGGCCGAGACGATCCGGATCATCCCCGCGGCAACGAAGAGAGTTGAGCCGGACCACGAGGTGGATGCTTCATCACTGGCCGATGAGGTTCGTCGGTTGCGGGAAGAAGCCGCGCTGGTGAAGTTGGCCGGAACGGCGAAGAGGAAGACCGTCGAAGTCACCCGGGAGAGCGAACCCCCTATCGATGAGTCGCCGGACCTTCCCCCTGTCGACGAGCCGCCAGAAGTTGAACCGGCCGAGGACGTCGACGTATCGAGTGAGCCGGAGGGATCCGGGGAGGACATCGACGAAGCGGCAGCAGAAACCGATGAACCCGAGCCGGCGGTTGCGGAACCCGAGCCGCAACCAGCGGTAGTCGAGGAACCCGCTCCGGAGAAGCCGTGGGCGCTGGACTCGCTCTTCGCGACGCTGCGGAGCGAGCCATCCGGACCGGAACCTGCTGCGGCTCCCGAGTATCCACCTGAACCTGTTCGCCAAGAAACCCCCGTCCCTGAACCGATGGCGGAAGAAGTTCCGGGCTCGATTCCTCCACTTGCAGATGGCGACCCGATCGCCGACCGGGAGCAGCTTCTGCTGCCGATAACGAACCGAGTGCTGAGGAGCGTCAAACGTCAACTGACGGAGGCACAGAACCTCACACTCGAAGACGTCCGCGTCAAAGAGGCTTGGGATCCGGAGGCCGTCGATCTCGCCGATCGGGTACGCGGCGACCTAATGATCCTGGTGCAAGAGAGTTACGCGGCAGGCCAGGGAGCTGCAGGATCGATTCTGGGAGCAGAGACCGGAAGACCCAAACCCGGGAAACTCGACATTCCCGACCACTCCGTTGATTTCTCCGCGGCCCTTTCTCAGGCGCTCGATCACGTTGCGGGATCCGGAGAGCAGGGCCCGCGAGCCTTGTCTGCCTCGTTGTCGAGGGTGTACCGCGCCTGGCGAACGGACGAAGCCGAGCGACGGTTGCGCGAGTATGCGATCAGGGCGTTCCATCGCGGTTTGCTGGCCGGATCTGCGGGCGCCGGAGCAACGAAGATCCGATGGGTCATGTCGGGCCGCGGCTGCGCTAGTTGCCGTGCAGCCGGCAAAGCTGGCACCGTCGCAATCGACTCCGACTTTCCGGGAGTGGATGGAGTTCCGCCGGTGCATCCGGGTTGCGGCTGCACGATTGTGCCGATCTGAGTTACAGGTTCTGCGTTTTACGTTCTAGGTTCTAGGTAACGCAGGTCACTTCATATTTGCGGCCCACCCCGGGTACATCCTGTTACTCATAGAATGGCCGGTACATGCTGAACAGAGAACCAACCGAATTCACGCCTCGCTCGCCTCGCCCGCGCCGCCGCGGGCTCGGGGTGATCCTCGTCATCGTCGCAGTTGTTCTGCTCGCTCTTCGGACTCTGGCCGGGTTCTGGACCGATTACCTATGGTTCCAATCGATCGATCTCGTGTCGGTCTGGTCGACGAGATTCTGGACGACCGCCGCAATCGTCGTCGTGGCTTCGCTCATCGCGTTCGGCTTCTTGTTCGGCAACTTGATACTGGCTGATCGTCTTTCGCCGAGGTTCCGGT
>JAHEDJ010000085.1 GCA_024641325.1 bacterium
GGTTGGGCGGGCACCTGGCGGGGGATCTCGCCATGGGGCTGGATCCGCCCGATTCTCACGTTTCGTGGGTTGAGCCGGATGGCGAGCGGAAACGCTTCAAAGTAGCTCCGATCGACGTGGGGCCGTTGATGGCAGAACGGTTGCTCTCGGAGCGACCCGCCATCCTGACCAGCGCTACCTTGTCGGTGGGCGGTTCGCTCGTGCCGCTCGCCCTCCGGCTGGGATTCAGCTCTGATCCTGAGGAAGTTCCACTTGGTGCCGGCATGCTCTCGGTTGGAAGCCCGTTTGATTTCGAGACCCAGGGTCGTATCTACGTAGCCGCCGGGCTGCCGGATCCCAGGCAGCCGGCATGGCGAGAAGCTGCCGCCGAGGAGATCGCGACCCTGGTCGGGGCGGCCGGTGGAAGGGCATTGGTGTTGACCACCAGCTATCGCATGCTCGAACTGGCGGCTGAGAGACTGAGGGAGGACACAGATCTCGAAGTGCTCGCCCAGGGGGATCTCCCCAAGCGGCGACTCGTTGAGCGTTTTGAGCAGGAGGAGACTTCAGTTCTGGTGGCCACAATGGGTTTCTGGGAGGGTCTCGATATCCCGGGGAGGGCACTCGAACTCGTCGTGATCGATCGACTTCCATTCCCGCGGCCGGATGATCCGCTTTGGGTAGCCCGTCGAGAACTCGCCGAGGCGCGGGGCCAGTCTGCGTTCCAGACGGTAGACCTTCCCAGGGCGACGATGCTGCTGGCACAGGGAGTTGGCCGCTTGATAAGGACAACCTACGACCGGGGCGTAGTGGCGCTGCTTGATGCACGCCTTGCCACGATGCGATACGGCAGGGTGGTGCTCGGCTCCCTCCCGCCGATGCCGATCACTGCGGACCGTGAAGAGGTGCTTTCTTTTCTCCGGCGACCGTGACCGAGCGCAGTCACTGAGCCATCGTCGAATACGATCCGTAGTGGTGGATCGAAATGCCGATGTAGCCGGGGCTGGCTCCAAACGCGGCCTCGACAACCTCGAGCTCTGCTTCCATGGCGGCCGAGCCCTCCTCTGCGAACGACACCTTGTCGAGATTCGTCGATCCTGTTTCGACGCCGACCACGATTTGCTTTCCCATCGAGGCGGCGAGACCGACCTCCGATTGGGCGAGCTCGATGATGCCGTCGGTCCCGAGCGCCTTATCCCGGTATGCCATGACGATTATCCCGTCTGAAATCGAGAGCACGTGCTCAACCAGGAGACGTTTCCTCGACTTGTACGCCGGGTCATCCCACCAGAAAGGCACAGTTGCAAAAGTGGGAAGCGTGCCGGCTCGAAGCGAAGCAGCCTCGAGAGATTCCAGGTATGAGCGAATGAGGCGGTTGCGTTTCCTGGAGTTCCATTCCGCGAGGGTATAGGGCTCAACGTCGAAGACCACCCCGTTGAAGCCTCCGACGGCGACTACTTCGTCGACCCAACTGCTCCACGCGCTGGAGTCGGTCGCCCATGATGGGTGCCCGCCCATCGCCAGAACATGAAGGCCGGCATCCTGTGCTTCAGTGACAAACGACCGGTAGGCGTCGTTTGCAGAAAAACCCGGAGGTGCGTGAAGGTAGAGGTCGGAGATGCCGTTCGACAATGCGAACTCGATCACTGCCGGGTCGGGACCGTCCCATATCCAGAGAGCCCGATGGCCCGCCGCCAGCGCCGGTGCGGCGCTACTGAACACCATGATTGCCGCGGTCATCAATGCGGTGACGGTACTGCTCAGTTTCACGTTCATGATGCCTCCCACCGTCACAGTAACGGCCACTTTGCGTGATGTCCAGGGGATGTTGACCGCTTAGAGTGACTGGCCCGTTCGGGTTCAGGTCCTCTTCAGGTTCTGATCTGCACGTTCAACTTCATGGCGTTCCAACGGTCGCACGGCTAGATCCATCGCAACCCAGATCGTTCGAGCGGATGAATATGTGATCGCCGGGACAACGCCGGTTACCACCAGTGTGACGAGAAGGAGCACGTTCCAGGGTACATCGGGCCATGTGACGGCCAGACCTCCGACGAAGACGGTGAGGAAACCGACAACCGAGAAGGCCGTCGCCACAATCATGGCTCCGATCCAATAGCCGTGGTCCCGTTCGAAATGGTGGCCGCAGGTTGGACAGTCCTCGACCATGGTCAGGAACCCGGGAAAGAGATTCCGGCCGCCACAGCGCGGACAGCGACGGGTGATGCCTCGCCGGAGCAGAGTGAGAAAGCGATCAGCGGGGTCACGCACCAGGCCGAGTGTACGTTGGTGAGTCGCCGGACGACAGTTCTTGATAGCCGCGATTCGCGATTTGCGATTCGCATCATGTGAGCCGAAGTTGGCGGCTCGCGAACTGCGAATTGAGTCCGTTCTTACGCTCGACTTCACGGTATCTTTTAACCCATGGAGCGAATCACTCTCGGACGTATGCAGAATCCCGTTCGAGGTGGTTTGCACGGGGCGGCCGCGATCGCCTCGATCGTCGGACTAGTGAATCTGGTCGTTCGCACCGCCGACAACCCCCCGAGCATGTGGTCGATGGTCCTCTTCGGAGGGAGCTTGATCGCGCTGTACACCACCAGCAGCCTCTACCACTCGGTTCCCTGGAATGGCACATGGAAGAAGCGCATGCAGCGACTCGATCATTCGATGATCTTCGTGCTGATCGCCGGGTCATTCACGCCGATCGCCTACAACGTTCTCAGTGGTGCTTGGCGAGTGACGACCCTTTGGGCCATGTGGGGGATCGCGGCGATCGGCATCGGACAGAAGTTCTTGGTTCCTTCGGTGGGGACCTGGTTTTCAGTGACCCTGCAGACGACGATGGGTTGGCTCGTAGTTGTCCCGATCGCCGAGATTGCCAGGCGCTTGCCCGTGTCGGCGCTGGTTGTCTTGTTCCTGGGTGGTGTTTTCTACACGGTCGGGATGGTGATCTTCGCCACAAGCTGGCCGAAGCTCTTTCCCCGGGTGTTTTCGCATCACGAGTTGTTCCATGTTTTGGTCGTCGCCGGGTCCGTGGCGCACTATCTCGTCGTATGGTTGTGGGTAATCCCGCTGGTGGCATGAACCAGCGATATCGTGTGATTCGATGCGCGTTCCCGCACTGATTCTCGAGGCGATGATCGCTCACGCCCGATTCGAGTTTCCGAATGAGGCTTGCGGGTTGCTGGCGGCCGACGAGACCGGTGCCTTGCGCATGTGTTACTGCCTGACCAATGCGGACGGATCTCAGGTGTCCTACACGGTGGACCCGACCGAGCATTTCCGGTCCATGCAACATGCAGAGCGCAACGGATGGGAGCTGGTCGGCGCGTTTCATTCTCACCCCCGCAGCGCCGCATTTCCATCGAGTACTGATCGCCGTCAGGCTCTCGAACCCGACTGGCTGTATGTAATTGTTGGGATGGTCGAGTCCGCCGACCCGGAGATCAAGGCGTACCGGATTCGCGATGGAGTGGTAGCTGAAGAGGCGCTGTGTCTGGATCGCCAGCAAGACCTAGAACCAAAACCTGGAACTTAGAACCTAGAACATCTGCCGCTCCCTACACTCCACGGGGTGCAACTCACGGTTCTCGGATCAAACGGAACCTACGGGACGCCGGGCCGGCCGGCTTCCGGCTATCTCGTAGAACATGAGGGCACCCACCTGTGGATGGATGCCGGCTCGGGAACGTTCGCGGCGCTGCAGGATCGGATCGATCCGGGTGAAGTCGACGGAATAGTCCTCTCCCACGCGCACAGCGACCATTGCCTGGACATCTTCGGCTTCTACTACGCGACCCGTTATGGCCGTAACCCCCGGTCGGCGGTTCCTGCATTCGTCCCGGAGGGTCTCGAAGAGCGTCTGGCGGCTTTCCTGGGAGGAGGCGATCGCGACTTCTCGGATGTCATCGATTTTCGGGTGATGGGGCCGGGGAGCACAGCCAGAATGGGATCGCTGGCGCTGCGGTTCGGTATATCCGATCATCCGGTGCCCACCCTGTGCGTGCGTATCGAGGGCGGAAATCGCTCCCTCACCTACAGCGCCGACACCGGTATCGGTGGGGGATTGGCTGAGTTGGCCGTCGGTACCGACCTGCTTCTTTGCGAAGCGACCTATCAGGGACCGGGAACCGAGAAGCCGTGGCCACATCATCTGACGGCGGAGGAAGCGGGGTCGCTGGCCAGAGCCGCCGGAGCCCACCGGTTGATGCTCACCCACATCTGGCCGACGCTCGATCCGTCCCGGAGCGTTGCCGAGGCTGAGGACACCTTCGGACGACCTGTGTCGCCGGCGGTGCCCGGTATCACCGTCAAGGTCTAGCGCTGCAAGAATGCCGGAATCGCCGCGCTTAGAAGGATGACCTATGGGCCACCGTGAACGACCATCGACCGAACTTCGACCAGTCCGCATCACCCGCGGCTACACAGATATGACGCCCGGCTCGGTCCTGATCGAGATGGGCGAAACGCGGGTCTTGTGTACCGCCGGTGTAGACGAGGATGTCCCAAGGTGGATGCGTGATTCGGGCAAGGGATGGGTGACGGCCGAATACGGCATGCTGCCCGGCTCATCACCTCAGCGGATTCGCCGTGATGCCTATACGGGCGGCCGGTCTAAGGAAATCTCCCGACTGATCGGCAGGGCACTTCGGTCGGTCGTTCGATTGGAGGGAATGGAACAACTGACGATTCGCGTCGACTGTGACGTGCTCCAGGCGGACGGCGGCACCCGGACGGCGGCCATCACCGGAGCGTGGGTGGCGCTCCACGACGCGTTGTCGTGGGCAAAGGAGCAGGGCCTTGTGAACGAGGTGCCGATTCTCGATCAACTGGCTGCGATCTCGGTGGGCCTGGTGGACGGACGGGTGCTGCTGGATCTCGAATACGTGGATGATGTTGCTGCTGAGGTCGACCTCAACGTCGTGATGACCGGGCGCGGCTTGTTGGTGGAGGTGCAGGGAACTGCAGAAGGACAACCGTTCACGCGCCATGAACTCGAGCAGATGCTCGATGTCGCGGAGCAGGGAATCCGGGAACTTCTCGCCGTTCAGCAGGAGATCGTTGGGGCATGAGAATCGAGCGACTGGTAGTCGCTTCGAAAAACCCGGACAAGATCGCAGAGGTCGAGAAAGTGCTTGCCGGTCTGGATCTCGTCGGTCGGGTCGTGGGCGGGCTGGATTGGCCCGATGTCGAAGAGACCGAGGAAACCCTCGAAGGAAATGCCCTTCTGAAAGCGCGAGCCGTCGCCAGGGCAACGGGACTCCCTGCTCTCGCAGATGACACCGGTTTAGAAGTCGAAGCACTTGGCGGTGCTCCTGGTGTCAACACCGCTCGTTTCGCCGGCCCGGAGGCAACGTACGCGGAGAACGTGGATCGATTGCTCGACCTAATGGAAGGGCAGGAGAACCGTCGAGCCAGGTTCCGCACGGCGGTGGCGCTGGTGGTCGGTGAGATTGAGGTGCTCGCCGACGGCGTCGTGGAAGGTCAGATCACCGGGGCTCGCCGGGGGAGCGGAGGCTTTGGCTACGACCCGGTCTTCGCGGTGGAGGGAGTGACCTTCGCGGAGATGGG
>JAHEDJ010000086.1 GCA_024641325.1 bacterium
ATGCCATACGTTCGAGGAAACCCGCCATCGCCGGGATCTCCCAGTTGATCTCTAGGTGGGTGATCAAGCCAGGAATCCAGACGATGTTGCGTGATCCCTCGCCGATCACCTGGTAGGCGATCGAGAGTCCACTCGCATTGGTATAACTGATGGGTCCCCTAAACACTCCACGGAGACTAGCAACAGGCCTATTCCGCCCCCCCCAGGCCGGTAGGGAGCTGGTCTTTCGGGAATCGAGGAAGCAATCGATTTGCGCCCAGTCCTAACCGGCGGCAGAGATCGGCGTGACAGGCCTCCCCCTCGGAAAAGACGCTTCACCAGAAAAGCGTCACCTCGTTGTCGGCTGGCCCTCAGCGAGCCGTCACTCGTACATGGGGCTGTGCTGTGACCCGAGATCGCGGCGCGGGGCGTGTACGTTGCCAGGTCTGAGCCGCGACACATGGTTTTGTTGGGTAGTTTGTGGGGACGGTTGAGTGAGGGGAGGACCATGATGCTCATTCGACGCTGTTATTGGTCGCGACTTGGGCGCGATGGCAGTTTTCGGTGTTGACATGGCGCAACCTCGTCTTGTGAGTGGTGAGGCGGCTTATGAGCCGGTTGGCCGCTGGCGTGCTTTGGCCTTGTTGTCGGTTGCTTTGGTGATGGGCATGTCAACGTGGTTTTCGGCTTCTGCGGTTATTCCACAGTTACAAGATGTTTGGGACCTGTCCTCGACGAGCAAAGCTTGGTTGACGATTGCGGTGCAGGTGGGGTTCGTGGCCGGGGCGTTGGTGTCGGCCGGGTCGAATCTGTCGGATCGTATACCACCCCGTTTGGTGATCCTTGCTGGTGGGTTTGGTGCCGGGTTCGCCAATCTTCTGCTCGTCACGGTTGACGGCCCGGCGTTTGGTATTCCGCTGCGTTTCGCTACGGGGTTCTTCATGGCTGGTGTCTATCCACCGGCCTTCAAGTTGATGTCCACTTGGTTTCGTAGGCAGCGGGGTTTGGCGCTCGGAGTCTTGGCTGGTGCGATCATTCTCGGTAATGCGATGCCACATCTGGTCAATGGGTTGGGTGGTGTCGGCTGGCGGAGTGTGATCTATTCAACTTCTGGGTTGAGTGTGCTCGGTGGGTTGGTTGCGGTGGTTGTCCGAGATGGCCCGTTCCCGTTTCCTCGGTCGGTGTTTGACCCAGGTCAGGTTGGGCGGGTTTTCGCTAATCGGGGCGTGCGGCTTGCGTCGATCGGCTATTTCGGGCATATGTGGGAACTGTTCGCCATGTACGCATGGTTTCTGGTGTTCTTCTCAGACCATCTGGAGAAGGGAAGCGAACAGGTTCAATCTCAGGCCGCGTTCGTCACTTTTGCGGTCATCGCAGTTGGTTCTCTGGGATCACTAGTGGGAGGTCTCCTTGGCGACCGGTGGGGACGTTCGAACACCACCGCACTGATGTTGGCTATCTCAGGTGTCTGCTCTTTGGGGATCGGACTGCTGTTTGGAGGTCCAACCTGGCTTCTGATCCTGGTCGGCCTGATCTGGGGTGTCACCGTGGTTGCAGACTCTGCTCAGTTCTCGGTAATCGTTACCGAGGTCGGTGATCAGTCCTATGTTGGTACGGCGTTGACCATGCAAGTGGCAGTCGGGTTCACCGTCACTGTTGCCACTATCTGGCTCATCCCGATCATCGAAGCTGCCGTGACATGGCGTTGGGCTTTCTCCATCCTGGCCCTAGGGCCGCTAGTAGGGATCGCGGCGATGCTTCGATTGAAGTCCCTACCCGAGGCTGCCCGCATCGCGGGCGGTCGTGGATGACACCACAGAACACGGAGGTATACATGTCAACCGATGACAACGCAGTATTACTACACCGATATGTGACCGAAGTCTGGGATGCTGGCAACCCCGACGCAGTCGAACGCTTCCTCGCCCCCGACTATCGCCGTCACCCAACCGCACTCACTGAACCCTTCGATCGAGTCGAACAAACCAGAAGGCTGAAAGGGTTCCGCGAAGCCTTCCCTGACATTGAAATCGAGGTGGTAGACGTAATCGCTGGAGAGGACCGAGTCGCCTTCCGGTCGATCATGAAAGGCACCCATCTCGGTCAGTTCCTAGGTATTGCCCCCACCGGTCGGCCAGTCACCGTCGGCCTCATCGACGTGATCCGCATCCGCGAAGGACTCTTCGTTGAGCAATGGGGCGGCCCCGACCTTTTCGACCTACTCCAACAACTCGGCGCAACAATCACCGCCTAGCCAATGACCAGATAAGGCACGTGACTCCCTAGAAACATTCTGAACACTCGTCTGCGGGGCTGTGCCGTGACCTGAGACCGGGCGTCTGAGCAGCGCAGAATGCCGGTCATGGGCGGGGGATTAGGTCGGCAATGGTGCAAGGCTGGTTATAGTGAGGTGGTCGACTGAAGGGTGGCTAGGGTTCCGCCCGCCTTCTGGCGGGGTTTGGTCCGAGCGCCACAGAAGGCCCTGAAGCAGGGTTCGCACCTCACTGGACAAAAGCCTCGAGGGGATAGGTCGGCACGGTCAAACGTGCCGATTGAGAGGACCGACCTTTGTCCAGCAAACACCACCCGTCCCATTTCGGGGCTATCGGGATTGCCCTGTTCGTCACAGTTCTGTGGAGTTCGTCTTGGATTCTCATCCGATGGGGCCTCGATGGGGAAGGGTTGGAACCGATCACTTTCGCTGCCCTCCGATATGGGTTGGCAGCAGTGGTGGTCGTTATCTGGATGGTTGTTCGGGAGCGGCCTAGGACGATGTTGGCCGGGATGGACCGACCCACTGTCCTTCGGGTCGTTGCGCTCGGTGTTGTGATGTATGCCTTGACTCAGGGCGCCCAGTTCGTTGCCATTGATAATCAACCTGCTGCCACGACCAGTCTCGTGTTATCGCTTACGCCCCTTCTGGTTGCTGGGTTCGGTGTGATCTCGCTTGGTGAAATCCCAGCGAGTCGCCAAGTCGCTGGTGCTGTTCTCGTTGTAGTCGGCGCCTGGTCCTATTTCTCTGGTGACCTGGGCGCAACGGCGGTGGGTATGGTTGCTGCGGTCGTTGGGTTGCTGGCCGGTGTGGCGGCCTCGCTTTTGGGTCGCCAAATCAACCGAGAAGGTCAACTTTCCCCGGTGGTCGTTACGGCACTGAGCATGAGTGTTGGTGCCATCATTCTGATCTTGGTGGGATTGACCGCCGAGGGGATACCGTCCGTTTCGCTTCGGGCTTGGGCGATCATCGTCTGGCTCGCAGTAGTCAATACTGCAGTCGCCTTCACGTTGTGGAATCTCTCACTTCGACGCCTATCAGCCGTCGAATCCGCCGGGATCAACAACACGATGATGATTCAGATCGCCGTTCTTGCCTGGGCCTTCTTGGACGAATCGTTCGGCGTTCCCGAGATGCTCGGCATTGCTCTGGTATCGATTGGTGTCTTCCTAACCCAGGTCATCACCACCCAGGCCAAGACGGCAGCTAAGCCACGCCGCCCATGATGGCACTTATGCGGTCATTGTCGGCAGGACATAATCCGCCTAGGAGATGATCAGCTGCACCGTCGACGATATGGCCAAAACCGACCACTCGTACGATCCGTGGAGCAGCAAAAAGACGACCATCGTTATCTCCCAGTGGCGGCTTGACCATCCGTTCACCACTAGTCCCGGCATCGTCACCGATTCTCGACCGCATCTCGGTTGATCCGACGATATCGGCGAAGCGATGATGACGAGGGCTCGACGCCGCTAGTACTCGGAAAGCTTTCTGCTGAGACCCTTGCGCTGCCGCCGAGATAGAGCAGGTCGAGTGCTTCGATCGACGGTGGCCAGCATGTCGGTGCTGAAGAACGCATGGGGGGCAAACCGCAGGGGATTCCGAACCTTGCCTACCGCTCGTCCCGGCAACATCACGTTGTCGAAGACCCCGTACACGGCCAGCGTGACGTCACGGACCGGTATCTCACCCAACGGATCTGCCGGTGCCGTCCCCATCACGATCTTCCCGGCGCCGGTCCACAGGTCCGTCCTCGGTCGGAAGAGCGTTACCTGCCGGATCAGGAGTGGAGGGTACTCGAACCCGTTGCCGTCGGTCGCAGGGGAATGCTTGAAGAGGAAGGACACGAACGGTAGGGACTGTCGATCGTCGAGATCCGACACGGTCGGCCCCATCAGCTGTTCGAGTGAGCCGACGTCGATGTGGTCGGTCAGTTCTGCCTCCAGATGGAGGATCTCCTCTCCGCGACGAACAACACTCCCAACAGCGTGGCCATCATCACGGTCAAGGGTGATCTGATCGGCCATCTTCTTGGGGAAGCCGTGACGCTCGCGGCCGCCGATCATGGCCATGTCGTTGTCGACCGGCATCGCCAGGCAGTATCCGCCCGCCTCACCCTTGAACGCTGCCGGCACGATGAGAGCGCCCTCGCTATAGGTGACGCCGAAGTTCGTCTCCGGGTACCGCGCTACGAATGCCAGTGCCAAAGGGTCGTTGGGAACTTCGAGTGGTTTCGGGAGTACACGCTCCACCACGGTCGGATCGGTTCGAAAGCCCACGAGCAGCATCTCGGCTGCCGTGAATCTCGGGAGAAACGGCCCTGTTCTCGCCCATGCTCGAAGTTCTTGTTTGTCGACGGCATACAACACGGCACACCTCCCGCTAGACCCTCTACAACGTACCGCAGTGAGGGTCGCGGGGGAAGGGGACGAACCCCCAATGACGCCATCGAGTAGCAGAAACGGTTCGCGCTGAGTACCGAACGGAGTTTCAGATGCGAAACCATGTAAGAGCAGTCGAATGATCGCGGGCTTTACGACGCCGCTACTGCAGGTCACCGGGCGGGACACGCTTGGGCGGTCGGTCTCTTTGGCTAGTTGGAGCGGCGTTCCCTCATCAGCTTTGACATCTTCCGTACTAGCTGGGGAGGACCAGTGCGGAGGCCCAACTCGAGGGCGAACTCGGCATCCTCGGTCATATCCAGGATCAGCTCCTCGCCTTCGGCCCGCACATGTATCCCATCCGGCTGAGCATTCGCCACAATCTCACCGAGCGCCCAGTCGGCGATCTCAACATCCCCCGATAACAAGCGAATGCGTTCTTCGGTCAAGTCAATCTGAACGCCGATCCCGGCACCAGATTCGTGCAACATGCGAAGCGAAGCATCGAAGACTGTCATTGAGCCACCTCCCATCTCCAAGGCATCAGGTTACACGTGGGACCGCCGTGGAACTCGTTGCGTCGGCCTTTGTCAGGTTGTTTGTTGGAGGAGTCTGCCGATGATGCGGTCTGTCAACGTCGGGTCGATGGCAGAGGGGTCGACGGCGGTCTGGATCCGAATCGGGCGCACAGATCGGCACATCTGCGCTCGATATGAAGTCCGCTTCCCATGAAAAGCGTCTGCCTCGGGAATGACGGGGACTGCCGAAAACCACGCAAACCGAGGCCTTAGCAACGCTCAGAACACCATCCAGGCCTCGGCGGGCAGGAACCAAAAGTGACGACCAACGAGATACTGACTGCGGCCAGGAGGGCTGGCGAACGACGGGCAAGGTGCT
>JAHEDJ010000009.1 GCA_024641325.1 bacterium
AGGAGGGTTCTTTCCTAGCATGACCCTCCGCGACGTGAAGGATCACATGAGGGAGAGCGCAGGAACCGGGTGGTTCGATAACTCGTTGCGTGCCCTGATCGCTTCGAACGTGGCGACGATGATCATCGCCCTCGTGGAGGGCTGGTCGCTTGCTCCATTGCTCTTCATCTACTGGGCGCAGAGTGTGGTGATCGGCGCCTTTCACGTCCGGCGGATTCTCAACCTCGATGAGTTCACAACTACCGGATTGAAGATGAACGGCCGGCCGGTGACGCCGGGTGCCGAGGCCCAGCGGCAGATCGCCGGATTCTTTGCCGTGCACTACGGCTTCTTCCACCTGGTCTACATGGTGTTCGTACTCACCGGAATCAATTCCGACGGAGGAGTCGCCTCCGGCGCCTGGTGGGCGTTGGCCGGAGGAGTGCTCGTCTTCGCAGTCAACCACTACTTCTCGTACGTGCAGAACCGCGAGTTGGACAGGCAAGGCAAGCCGAACATCGGCACGATGCTGTTTCTGCCCTACGCACGGATCCTGCCCATGCACCTACTGATAGTGATGGGTGCCACGATCGGCGGTGAAAGCCGGACCGCCCTGATCATCTTCATCGTGCTCAAGACCATCGCCGACGCAATCATGCACATCGTCGAACACAGGGCGCTTCGACGTGTCCCGGCAACTCCGTAGCTTCTAGCCGGAAGCCAACTACCAATTGCCCCTTATGCGGCCCTTTCCTTGATGATCTGGGGGATGCTTATCCGTCGAATCGCGCGCAGGCCGGGGATTTGGCTCACGAGGGCCACGACCACGATTGCAAGCGATGCCCAGACGAACGTCATGGGCTCGACGTAGAGGTCGAACGAGAACATGTCGCTGCTGAATGTGCCCATCGCCGCTTTCGACAGGTAGTAGCCGGCAACGAGTCCGATGGGGATTCCCATGGCTGCCACGATCAAGTTCTCGGTCGTGATCAACCGGCTGATGGTCCGTCGGTCGGTTCCGACGGCCAGCAGGGTCGCAACTTCCCGTCGCCGTTCCGCGATGTTCGCGCTCATCGCATTGAAGATCAGGGCAAAGGCCATCGCTCCACCGAAGATCAGCATCACCCCGACAAAGGCGTAGAACAGCAGCATGAACTGCTGCATCATGTCGAACATCGCCTTGGAGTCGTTGAACGCAGCGACGTTGGGGAGTTCTGTAATGGCCGAGCGAAGGTCGCCTCCTTCCACACCTTCCTCATACCGAATCAACGCGGAGGTGGCCGGCAGGTCGATTCCGGCGATCTCCGTCAAATGTCCACTAGAAACATATGCCAGGGTTCCAAGAGGTTCGCCCAGAAAGCCGGTGATCTCCTCTGTGAACGAGGCACCGAGTAGACCCACCTGGACTTCGATCGAGTCGCCGACCTCGACGCCCAGCAGACCACCGACGGCCTTGCCGACGAGCAAGCCACTCCCCAGGTCGAGCCATTCTCCGTCGATAGATAGGAAACGGTGCATTTCGGTTTCGGCGTCGAGGGATACGAGAGCCGTGTCGTAGGTGTCGGCACCGGCGACCAATCTGACTGGAATCTCGAGGCTGGGCTCAACGACCTCCACTCCGTCGATCTCGCCGAGCGCGCTGATATCGGCGTCGCCGACCGGACCGGTGAAGTAGACCGTTGCGTCCTCTTGCTGGATGTCGACGAACTGAGTGTTCATCAGATGGTTGACCGTGTCGATCATTCCCCACGACACGAGCACCAACATCAGCGACAGCACGACTCCGACAACCGTGTAGATAGTCCGACGTGGATTGCGGCCGATTCCTCGCAGTGGCATCCGCCAGCGGATCGGAAGTCGCCGCAGCGGCGGGATGATTCGTTCGAGGAGGCTGGTTCGCCCTCCTCCGGTAGGTGTCTCACCTCGCATAGCCTCGGCGGGCCGGATACGGGACGCGACGAGTGCGGGCGCCAGGGCAGCCAGGAAGGCTGCTCCAACGCCGAAGAGAACCCCGCCGAGAGCGTTGGCCGGGTAGAACTCGATGAGCGTGACGGGTACAGATAACAACCCCGTATAGAAGGTGGTGATGATGCGGGCGAGCAGCGCGCCGGCAACCGCTCCGGGAATCGCCGCCACCAACCCGGGTACGACCCCGTACCCGAGGTAATGCCTCAGGACCTTTCTCTTCGTCATACCGTTGGCGAGCATCGCCCCGATATGGGGACGCTGCGCGTGAACGAGGCGGCTGATCATCACGTACGACGCCAGACCTGCGGCGGTGAGAAACAGCAGTGGAAAGAACCCGGCCATCTCCTCGAAACCCTTGATGTCCTCCGCCAGAGCAGCGTTCGAGGGTTGCTCGGCTCGCGTGTAGTCGGCCGTCACGCCGGCACCGGCAGCGACTCCTGCTAGTTCCTCTACGAGGCCGGAGTTGTCGGCACCGCCGACGAAGTAGATCGCCACTTCGTTGGGCCCGGTCGCCGTCAGCTTCCTGGCAGTTTCCTCGGTGGCAAAGACCACCCCGAAGTTGTCGGGTGTGGTGATGAGTTCCTGACGGTTGCGCGATGGCCAGATGTACTCGGGAGAGGAGACGATCCCGGCCACCTCGGCGGTAACCCAGGTATCGCCGGCAAGGAGGTCGACGGAATCCCCCGGCTTGAGGTCGAAGTGATTCGCCATGTGCTCCTCAACCAGGATCGCGTCGCCGGTTGGCAAGTAGGACCCTTCAAGCACCTTGAGCTGATTGACCTCGGCCTGCCGGTCGGCGGGAACGCCGACAATCCGACCCAGCATCTTCAGACCGTTGATCCGGAGAGGGTGATCGGCGACGGTGCGCACCGACACCGATTCGACACCCGGGACCCCGACTGCAGAATCCGCCAGAGCCTCCACGTCGCCCCCGACGTAGGTCACGTTGGCGAATCGATACTCGGTGAAGGTGGCCTGATAGGAGGCATCCAGATTCAGGTACGAATCGTATGAGGCGACGAACATCGTTACGCCGAGAAAGACGGTTACTGCAACTGCGATGAACTGGGCACGGTGCCGGCGAATGTCGCGCCAGAGTTTCCGATTGAGTGTGCTCACCACGTCAGTGCCTCCGCCTCCACCGGAGAATCGATCCGGAGGTCATCGACCACCATCCCCGACCGCAGTCGGAGCACGCGGTCGGCCATATCCCCGACCGCCGCGTTGTGCGTGACCAGGAGCACCGTCTGATTGTTGCGGCGGTTCAGGTCTCGCAATAACCCGAGGATCATCCGTCCGGTTTCGAAATCGAGTTCACCGGTCGGCTCATCGCACAGGAGAATCGGCGGTTCCTTGGCGAGTGCCCTGGCTATCGCTACCCGTTGCTGCTCGCCGCCCGACAGCTCGGCCGGGAAGTGGTCCGCCCGATAGGCAAGTCCGACCAGATTCAACACCTCTCGGGCGCGATTGCCGCCATCGTGACCGGTCAGCTCTGCAACGAGTTCAACGTTCTCTGCGGCAGTCAGGGTGGGAATCAAGTTGAAGAACTGGAAAATGAAGCCCACCTCTGAGCGGCGATAGGCGATCTGCTCGTCGGTGGTCAACGTGGTGACATCAATGCCGTTCACAACGAGCGAGCCTGCCGTCACATCGTCGATTGCCCCCGTCAGGTTGAGCGCCGTCGTCTTGCCGGAGCCACTCGGCCCTAGCAAGACGGCGAATTCACCGGAGGGAATCTCGAGGTCGATGCCGCGCAAGGCATGAACGGCGGTCGCGCCCTCTCCGTAGGTCTTGTCTACCTGTTTCATGACGATTGACATTCGAGAGCTCCTAGGGATTGATTCCGTTGAAAACGAGTTCGACGCGCCGCGCCACGCTGCGGCGCAGATCCGCCGGTGTGAACTCGTCGAGACTCAAATACATCAGCAGTTCGGTCATGAGGACCGAGTAGAGAACGAACACCGCATCGCCGATTGCCACGCTCTTGGCGATGCGACCTGCTTCCTGGTGAGCTGCCAGCACACCAGCCAGCTGGACCATCAGGTCCTCATCGAGGCGGGCGAGTTCCTGGATCGCTTCGCCCCCCGCCAGGCTGAACCGGAGCACCTCTCGCAAGAGATGGGGATTGGTGGCGACCATGATGTCCGTGTAGGCAGTGAATAGGTGATGGACGGCGTCGAGGGGGTCCATATCGTCGGCCGCCGCGGCCCCACCCGCTTCGAGCATCTCAGCCACCTCGGCTTCGAATAGGGCGATGAGCAGCGACTGCTTCGAACCGAAGTAGTTGTAGAGCGTTCCGACTGAGACTTCCGCGTCGGCGGCGATCTCGTCCATACGGGCTGCGTCGATGCCGTCCGCCGCAAAGCGGACTGCTGCTGCCGTGAGAATGGCCCGGGCCGTCTTCTCCTTCTTGAGCTGTCGAAGCGACATATCTGAACCTTCTCTATTTTTAGAGTCAGTTCAAGTTTACACAGCGCGCCTGCTCCCGTGGCGCAGAAATGTCCTGATCGAGCGGGCCAAAGGACCCCCCCTGGTGCCGACCTTCTGGCTAATTGCTAATCGCTATTAGCTTCTTCATCCTCTCAGAGCCGACCAGAAAATCCCCGGCAGCTTCCCGGGCGACGGATCCGCGTCGAGGTCAACCATCTTCTCGGTGACGTAATGTTTTGTCTTGTGGTCGGCGAACCAGAGGGGCTTCACAGGCGTTCGGAACGGGCCCCACACCACACTCTTCTGGGGCCGATCGAACAGGTATGTGTTGTGAACAACACCCTGACCCGATTGGATATCGTTTCTCGGGTGGCCGGGGAAGGCGCCCCAGGTCGCGCTGGTCGAGAAGAATCCGACCCCGGTCCACAGATTCACGCAGACCGTTCCGTACCGGAGATCGGCGATGGCCTCGTTGACGGCGCTCCGTACCTCCGGGTCGTTCAGCGACTTCGGGTGAACGATGATCGTGGCGCCGAGTGTGCCCCACAGGTCTTCGTTGCAGAACTGCACCGCCCGCCGGAGGTACTCGGCCGTCGACCCCGGCGAAGGGATCGATGCCTCGGCAAACAGGCCTGTGAACGATTCCGTCGTGAAACACACGTCCCCCGTCGACTCCGCTCGCAGACCTTCAATGAGCGTCCAGGGCACAGTTCCCGGAGTCGTTTCACTGAATCCGGCGGCCTCCGGGTGTTCCTTCAAGAACGTCTTCCATCGATCCTCGGCTCCCGGATAGTAGGCCGGCCGCTCGGGTGTGATCGACAGGCCGTTCTTGATCGAGTCGATCAACCTGTCGCGCAGCCCCCAACTCTCGGGAGTCACCACGACCCGCGCCGCGACGCAGTTGAAGCCGGCATTGTGAGTCAGCATGGCCGAGATGTTCATTCCCTGGTGCTCGAGATCCTTCTCGGACCAGGGTCCGGGAACGATGATCACCGGCGTCACGCTGCCGAGTTCGGAACTGAACGGCTTGTTGAGGATCGGATCGTCGGCCGCCTTGCGAGCAGCCCCATCCTCGCCCGTTCCATACACGATCGCGTCGTGGGTCTTGTCCGAACCCGTCATGTGAATGGACCCGACGAGTTCATGGTGACTGAGGTAGTCCCCTTCGGCAGATCCCCCGTAGGCAATCCGCATAAACCCATCGTCGATCATGTCGGTAAAGGCGTCGGCAAAGAGCGGGCCGAGATACTCGTTGACCGGGTTCATCTTGAGTAGCACGACCTCGTCTTCGGCGAAGAGCTTGTACATGGCGTCCATCGGGGGGATCGAGGCAATGTTGCCGGCACCGAGCACGAGCGAGACCCGACCGACCTGATCAGCGTCATCTCGATAGGCCAAAGCCTGAGTGGCGGCGAGGTTCGCAGCTGTCACCCCCGGCTCCATCCAGATCTCGGCCCTGATCCCCGTCCAGAGGAGCCGGTCGTAAATGTCCGTCGGAAAGACCCCCACGATGGTCTGGCCCTTGCGGGTCGTCACCGGGCCGGGGAATCGGGGGGTGCCGTGCTCGAGGATGTCGCGCAACGAGTTCCGCAGAAGACGGGCGTTGCGTATGGTGAGGTGGGGTCCCGAGTTCCACTCCTCGGACGACACGGGATCGTCGAAGGGGATTCCCTTGGCATTGCAGGCCAATCGCGTCCACCGCTCGGCTAGAACCCGGGTGCGAGCCATGATCGATTCGAGGTACTCGATGCGCCGCTCGATCGACGTCTGCACCCAAAGATCCTTGTTGGCTTGCAACTCACCGAGAAAGCGGTCCATCTCCTCGCGCGTAGAAACCTCGATCGTGTGAACGCCTTCAGGGTGACTAATGCTGCCGACTGATACCGTCACGAAGACTCCTTAAAAGACACCGGACCGAAGCGTAGTTGCGGAGAGCCGCACGGCGTCGAGCCGTTCCGGCGCGAGGTTCCCACCGTACGGGGCAGAACCCCGCGCGGAAACGGGTTATCAGCGACGGGTCAGTGAGTCGCGGAGGTGGGGTGCAAACAAATCGGGCTCGAGCAGGAAGGCGTCGTGACCACGCTCGGAGTGCACCGTGATTCGCCGAACGGGAACGCCCGCTCGCTTCAAGGCAGCGGCCAGTTCCTCCTGCTCGTCCGGGTAGAAGCACACGTCCGAGTCGATCGAGAACACCATGAATTGCTGATTACGACACCTCTTAAACAACTCGTCGAGGCTGCTTACTCCCGCCTGCTCGAGGAGGTCGAAGGTTTGCCACAACTCCAGGATGTGCAAATAGCTGTTTGCATCGAACCGGCGGACGAGCTTCGTTCCCTGGTGCCACATGTACGACTCCAGCGGGTTCGTGATCTGTACGTACCCGCCCGTCTCGTGGCGGTCGACGACTTCCGAGCGCGCCCGCTCCTCCATCGCCTTGAGCGACACGAACGTCTTGTGACCGATCATCCGTGCCAGTGCGAGGCCTCGATCAGGGTGAGGACCGCCGTAGTAGTCGCCGCCGTTGAACATCGGGTCGTTCTCGATCGCCAGAGCTTGCTCGAAGTTGTGTATCCGTTGGAGCGCCGTCACTCCCAACCCCGCCGCGATCGGTATGACGACATCTACACGGTCCGGATACCGGGTCGCCAGGCTCAATGCCATGAGCCCACCGACAGATCCTCCGATGGCGGCACGGAGACGGTCGATGCCGAGATGATCCAGCAGCGCAATCTGACTGTCGACGACATCCGTCAGGCTGAGGCGCGGAAAACTCGAGCCATACGGTTGGCCGGTTGCCGGGTCGATCGAGGCCGGTCCCGTAGACCCGTAGCAACTACCGATGTAATTGGCACAGATGACGGCAAACCTCCTGGTATCTATGGCCCTTCCTGGTCCGATGAAACCGTCCCACCAGCCGATCCGGACGTCTTCGTTCCATCGTTCCTCTACCGCAGGGAATCCTTCGTTGATCCCTGCCGCGTGCTGACTCCCGGTGAGCGCGTGAAACACCAGAACTGCATTCGACCGATCCTCGTTGAGCTCCCCGTATACCTCGTAGGCGACCGTAGCCGGCTCCAGACGATCTCCATCGCGAAGGGACAATCCGTGCTCTAACGTGACAAACCGCGTTTCCACCGGGCCGACCGAAGAGGTGAATGGCGTCACGGCCCACCCCATTCGCCCGGCGCACCGTTTGTAGTTCGCATGGTGTCGTCCCCTATCAGTCCGCAGGAGTTTCGGCGGCCGCGGCGAGAGCGGCGGCAAAGTCCGCCTTGATATCCTCGATGTGCTCGATGCCGACGGAAACCCGGACCAGGTCCGAGCCGACGCCGGCTGCCCTCCGCTCATCCTCCGAAAGTTGCTGATGCGTTGTCGAGGCCGGATGGATCACGAGCGTCTTCGCATCGCCCACGTTGGCGAGATGGCTGGCCAGCTCGACCGAGTCGATGAAGCGCCGTGCCGCCTCATAACCGCCCTCGATTCCGAACGAAAGAACCGCTCCGAAACCGTGGCTCAGATACTTCCTGGCGATGGCGTGGGAGCGATGCGACGGCAGGCCCGGGTAGTTGACCCAGCTGATGTCGGGCCGCGCCTCCAACCATTCGGCCAGCTCGAGAGCATTGTCAACGTGCCTCTGCACCCGCAGCGACAACGTTTCGAGGCCCTGCAGAAGCAAGAACGAGTTGAAAGGACTGAGGGCGGCCCCCAAGTCGCGCAAGCCTTCAACCCTGGCCCGGATCGCAAATGCGATATTCCCGAACGGGCCGTCGGGTCCGAAAACCTCGCCGAAGACCAATCCGTGATAGCCCGGTGAAGGTTCCGAGAACTGGGGGAACCTGCCGTTGTTCCAGTCGAACTTTCCCGAGTCGACGATGACCCCACCGATCGAGGTCCCATGACCTCCGATCCACTTCGTGGCTGAAGCCACGACGACGTCGGCGCCGTGCTCGATCGGCCGTACCAGATAGCCGGCGCACCCGAATGTGTTGTCGACGATGAGCGGTATCCCATGCCGGTGCGCCACATCGGCGACGGCTTCCAGATCCGGGACGAGGAACTCGGGGTTGGCGATCGATTCGACGTAGACGGCCTTTGTTCGCTCCGTGATCGCAGCCTCCAGGGCCGCCGGATCGGTGCTCTCGACGAACTTCACATCGATACCCAGGCGCGGCAGGGTCACCTTGAACTGGTTATAGGTTCCTCCGTACAGGTAACTGGAGGCCACGATCTCATCGCCCGCCTGGGCGAGGTTGGTGATGGCCAGGAACTGAGCTGCCTGTCCCGACGCGGTGGCGACGGCGGCCACCCCACCTTCGAGTGCGGCAATACGTTGTTCGAAGACATCCGTGGTCGGGTTCATGATCCGCGTGTAGATGTTCCCGAACTCCTCGAGGCCGAAGAGCCGCGCCGCATGATCGGTATCCTCGAACGTGTACGAGGTCGTCTGGTAGATCGGGACGGCACGAGAGTTCGTGCCAGGTGCAGGCTCTTGTCCGGCATGCACCTGCAGTGTTTCGAATCTGTATCCGGAGCTCATGGCTCTCCTTTATGAGTGGAGGCCCCAATTGCGGAACCGCCTCGATGTGAAGAGGCGGTCACGACGATCGTCGATCTGTCCTCATCTCTCCCGCTGATACGGGCAGGAATTGGCACCGTTCTCTTCGAGATGGTTGCCAAGGTTTCGCAGGGCCTGTTCCCTCCACCTTTCTGGATGATTTCTTGTGATTTCGTCGTTCGTCTCGGTCGCTACCTCCGCTGGAGAGTTGCCCTGTTCTACGGGAGGTTCTGGTCGTTGTCAAGAGGTTTCCAATTTGATTATGCCGCAGACGAGTAGCGTCTCACCCATGGAGCCAAACGAACCAGTCGAAGTCGGCACCTTCTTCAGCCGATTCGACGCAGACGTCGCCCGCGCTCATCTGGAGTCCGTGGGGATCAAGGCCTTCGTCCAGGCCGACGATGCCGGCGGAACTTATGTCGGGCTCGAAATGGCCAGGGCTCGAGTGTTCGTACGCGCGGTCGATCTTGCAGAAGCGCAAGAGGAGCTGGGGCTGGAAGACCTCGAGCGAACCTGAATCTGCCACCCCGGCCGGCGGATGCACCTGGTGGCCGGCCGCCGACTGCCGGCGGGTCACAATGAACTCTGCCGTGTCACACACACTGTGCCGGTCTTCTGAGTACTGTTGCGATCACTCGATGGCATGAGGAGTGATGGCAGAGACGGCCACCGTTCGGTTGTACGGATACCGATGGGTTGTGCTGGGTGGCTTCTCCGTCCTCAATGCTCTCGTACAGATGAACTGGATCACCTTTGCGCCTGTGACCGGGGACGCGGCGGCGTTCTACGGCGTGGGGGAACTCGAGATTGGTTTGCTGTCGCTCGTATTCATGGTCGTGTTCATCATCGTGTCGATTCCTGCCTCATACATCATCGACACGTACGGCATTCGACTCGGAGTAGGAATTGGAGCGGTGCTGACGGGGACGTTCGCTTTGTCGCGCGGCTTGTTCGCCGACTCCTACACGCCCGTGCTGATCAGCCAGATCGGACTGGCCGTCGGACAGCCGTTCGTCATGAACGCCATTACGAAGATCTCCGCCCGCTGGTTTCCCCTCAATGAGCGGGCAACTGCGGCCGGGCTCCCCTCTCTGGCCCAGTTTCTCGGAATCATCGGTGCCATGGCAGCCACACCGTATCTCGTGAGCGGCCTGGGAATGACCGGGATGTTGATGGTGTACGGGGTCCTCTCGGTGGTCGGAGCGACCGCGGCCCTGGTTCTCATACGAGAGAGGCCACCGACCCCACCGAGCCTCACCGATGATGAGCAGCGGACCAGGGTCTTCGAGGGACTCCGGCACATCTTCCGGCAGAAAAGCATGGTGATCCTGCTGCTGCTGTTCTTCGTTGGACTGGGGATGTTCAATGCGATCAGCACCTGGATCGAGCAGATCGTCGCGCCGCGCGGTTTCGGGCCGGAGGAAGCCGGCATGATCGGGGCACTGATGATGATCGGAGGCATCTTCGGAGCCGGCATTCTGCCTGTGATGTCCGACCGGCAGCACCGGCGCAAACCGTTCCTGATGCTGGCGGTCGCCGGCATGGCCCCGGGCCTGATCGGCTTGACGTTCGCGTCCGGGTATTCGCTGCTCCTGCTGTCGAGCTTCGTGTTCGGCTTCTTCTTGATGAGTGCCTATCCGCTGGGGTTTCAGTACAGCGCGGAGATCAGCTATCCGGCGCCGGAGTCCACGTCGCAAGGGATAATCGTGATGGCCGGGCAGGTTTCGGGCGTCCTCTTCATCCTCGCCATGGACGCCTTCAAGGCTGACGCCACCGACTCGATGACCGGCTCGATGGTCGTGTTCATCGTGCTGACCGCCGTGGTGATCGTCTTGACCGGGTTCCTGGAGGAGTCCCCGATGATCCTGAACAGCCTGGAAGCAGAGCTCGAAACAGCAGGGTGAACGGTGCCGGGCGTCTCACCATCGACGATGGCCCGCCGCCCATGGGAATCCTCGATAGACCGTGGTCCGGCTGCTTCCCGATTCAACACACACATCGCAACGGACCCCCAGTCGGTGGTTGCCAAAGCGGACGGGCCGAGCATGCGGGCACCTGACGCCCGAATCTTCGGGCAGTAACGTGTCCCGCACCGACTGGAGAGGCTTCATCGTGCGACTCGACCCCACAGCCATTCGTTCTAGGTTCCCCGCTTTGGATCGGCAGCAAGGGGGCAGGCCCGTCGTTTGGGCAGACGGGCCCGGCGGAACGCAGGTTCCCTCCTCCGTCATCGAAGCGATGGGCGGAGTACTCAGCAACGGCTCCAGCAATCACGGTGGTTTCTTCTCGGCCAGCGCCGAATCCGATGAGCTTCATGAGGGAGCGCGACAGGCCGTGGCCGATCTATTCGGCTCCTCTCCCGGCGAAGTCGCTTTCGGCCAGAACATGACGAGCCTGACGTTTGCACTGAGCCGGGCGATCGGGCGGACCTGGTCGGAGGGTGACGAAGTGGTGCTCACCCGGCTCGATCACGATGCGAACGTCACGCCCTGGATGCTGGCAGCTCGCGATGCAGGTGCGACGGTCCGTTTCGCCGACATCGATGTCGAGACCGCCACCCTCGACCTGGATTCGCTCGAAACGGCAGTCGGCCCCAACACGCGCCTCGTTGCACTGCCCGCCGCTTCGAATGCGGTCGGAAGCCTCGTCGACGTTTCCAAAGCGGTTGAGATAGCACACTCAGTCGGTGCACTCGCCTTTGTCGACGCCGTCCATTACGCGCCGCACGGGCCCATCGACGTCCGGGCATTCGATTGTGATTTCCTTGTCGCGTCCGCCTACAAATTCTTCGGGCCCCACACCGGTGCCCTGTACGGCAAACACGACCTTCTTCAGCGATTCGAGGCGTATCGCCTCCGGCCCGCCCCGTCGGAGGCACCCGGCAAGTGGGAAACCGGCACCCAGAGCTTCGAATCCCTGGCGGGCGTGACCGCGGCCGTCGATTACCTGGCCTCGGTCGGATCTTCTTTGGCGAACATCCAGCGCTCGGCCGGGTCGCGGCGCGCAGACCTCGTGGCGGCCATGGCCGCCACGCAGCAGTACGAGCAGATGCTCTCCCATCGGTTCCTGGATGGCGTTTCCCGGATCCCGAAGATCCGGGTCTACGGAGTCACGACAGGAAATCCGCTACCGCGAACGCCAACCTTCGGTATCTCGGTTGAGGGCGTACACCCGGACCGCGTTGCCGCGGCACTCGGCGCCGAGGGCATCTTCGTTTGGAGCGGCCACTACTACGCAGTCGAGCCGATTGCGGCACTCGGCGTGGCAGACACCGGGGGCCTCGTTCGGATCGGGTTCGTTCATTACAACCTCCCGGAAGAAGTCGATCGAGTCATTGAGGCGTTGCAGCGAATCGCAGGTTGATCAAGAAACCCTTTTCCTCGTCGGCAGAGCAGCCGATAAGGAGAGCAATGCGATATCGATTCCTAGCCGTGGCCCTGGTGGCCAGCGTGGCAGCTACCGGGTGTGGCCCCACATTCGACGCCGATCTGATGGTCTCAATAGAAGCCCGCTGGATGTGCGATGTACAGCGCTCGGTCTACGAAAACACCGGCGAGATAGAGGACGAACTTTCGCAACGTCTCGCCGGGAATGGGGCAGACGACGAGATCTACCATGATTTCAAGGACGCCCTGATCGACGATCTGGCCCTGCGCGAACGAGTTCTGGCCGAATATCAGGCATACTGCGGCGAGTAGATCGCGCTCAAGTTCCACGGCGCGAAGTGTCGATACATCATCTATGAAGCTCCGAATCACCCTTCTGCTCGTTCTGGCCATGATCCTCGCCACCGCCGGACCGGCCATGGCAGCACCAAAGGACGTGAACATCGATCTCCGGTCGCCTAAGACGGCAGCCGTCACTGCCGGCACGACGGCCTGGGTTGCCATCGATTGGCTCGCCAAGGGAGGCGACGCCGACGATTTCCAGGTGACGGTTGCGGCCACGGGTGGAGTAGAGGTCTGGTACCCGTACAAGACCTCGAACGAAGCGGAATGGATAGGAGAGGAAACGTTCACCTCGCTCTGGGGAGACAAGATGCTGAGTGAGTCTGAACTCGACTTCACGGCGGTGAGGCTGCAGGTGCCGGCCGATGCCCCGACCTTCGTTGACCTCGAACTGACAGTCGAATATTCGAGCAACGGGCAAAAGAAGACCGACCAGTTCAAGACCAAGGTGCCCATTGTCCAGTACGAAGGGCAGGACCTGGAGCAACTCAGCGATGCACCGGCTGTGGCGCTGGCTGCCGCCACCGCAGAAACCGTGGCAAGTCCGTGGGTGGAGGTCAGCTACGCAGGCTTCGCCCCGGTACTCGAGAACTTCTCCGTCTCGGTTACCGATACGGCCGGCCTGGAAATCGCCTATCCCCTGGACGGATCGTCCACAAGTCTGTCCCACAACTCAACACTCGAGGGCGGCGAAACCGACTTCGTCGCTTTCAAGCTCATTGAACCGCCTCCTGGTACATACGAACTGGCGATCGAAGCGACCTACACAAAGGGCGGCACGCCGTTTTCGCTGCCCGGAAGCCTGACGATCAACATCCCCTAGCGGGGCGCCCCATCACCCATCGGCTGCTTGTATGAAGAGATGCCGGCGCGCCCGATAGACAGCCAGATAACCTTTGTGACCGTCTCCGATCTCGACGCATCGGGTCAATTCTACGGGGGCGTGCTCGGGTTAGATCTCGTCGTCGATCAGGGAACCTGTCGCATCTACCGCACCACGGCGACTTCGTATCTCGGGATTTGCACTCACCGTGAGGACGTCAGTCCGCAGGGAGTAATTCTCACCCTCGTCAGCGACGATGTGGACCGGTGGTACCGGGAGCTTCTGGAGGCAGGGGTCACGTTTGAGTCGGCTCCACAACTCAACGATCGGTACAACATCTACCACGTATTCCTCCGCGATCCAGACGGGCACCTGGTGGAGATCCAGCAGTTCATGGATCCGGGCTGGGCAGGCAGCCGGTCGGTTGATGACTTGCTGACCGACGCGCGCAGCAGGATCCACCGGTGGCCTGCCGCCGACGCCCATCAAGCCCAACAGCACGGTGCGCTCATCATCGATGCGCGAGATTCAGGCGACATCGAAAGGGAAGGGTCCATTCCGGGTGCAGTGACCATCCCGCTCTCTACTCTCGAGTGGCGTGTGGACCCGACATCGCCGTTCAGGCTGAATGAGGTGGTCGACTTCGACGGGCCGCTGATTCTGGTGTGCAACGACGGCTACTCGTCGAGCCTGGCGGCAGCCAGATTGCGCGAACTGGGTCGCACAGAGGTAGGTGACCTCGTCGGCGGGTTTCGGGCTTGGAAGCTCGAGGGGCTCCCCGTCGTCTAGCTGATCTTCACTTTCCCACTGACAGGCGACCGTGCCGGCGTCCGAGCAGATATGTGGCCGTGGCGGCGGCCACTGCACCGGTAGCGGCAGATGTGCCGGCTACAACGCGCTTGGCGGTTCTGGCGAACACAACGATCGGCCACCCTCGCCTGCGGGCGTGATCGGCCAGTTCTCCATCGGGGTTGACCGCCACGGGGTGACCGACCAGCTCCATCATGGGTAGATCGCTGATCGAATCGCTGTACGAGTAGCAAAGGGAAAGGTCGTAGCCCTTCTCGGCGGCCAGATCTTTCATTGCCGCGGCTTTGCCCTCTCCATAGACGAAGTGGCCGGTCAGGCCGCCGGTATAACGACCGTCGACGATCTCGCCCTGAGTGCCTATGCCACCGGTCATGCCGATGCCGCCGGCGAGCCGCTCCACGATCTCCTGGGGAGAGGCAGAGACGATGTAGGTGTCGCGGCCGGCCTCCTGGTGCATCTTGATCAGAGCGTTCGACTCCGGCCGCACACGAGAGACGAGCCGCGGGATCATGGCACGGCCGACTTCCTCGAGGGCAGACAGCTCGACGCCGGCGACGGCGGACAGGATACGATCGCGCACGGTTTCCGATCGGTCGTCGGTAGACCCGAACCAGCGGAAGGCCAGCGCATGTACTGCGTCGCGCAGGAGGTCGCGGGTCGGCATCAGTTTCTGACGCCAGGCCGTCACGCCGAATGAGAAGGCAGAGGATCCGCTGATGAGCGTCCGATCGAGATCAAAGAATGCTGCAGCAGGACGGGAGTCGATCACCCTCCCGAATCTAGTCACAGAGTTTTCTCGGCAATACTGTCGTTCCCCACGCGCAACAACATTGCTGAGAATACTCAGGCATATTCTCGGCAATGCTGTCATTCCCCACGCGTGACCACATTGCTGAGAAAACCGCTTAGACCTCGAATGGTTCTCCGTGGCCCGGCACGATCAGATCTGCCAGCGCCCTCACTCTCTCACGATTCGGCTCGAGCAGCTCTGGGTTCGTGGCACGCGGGTCTCCCTCGATGTCTCCGTTCCACCACAGGTGCGTGCAGGCAACCACACCGGCAGGCGTCGAGATCAGCGTCGAAATGTCCTGTGGGGTGTGACCGGGCGTCTCGACCAAACGGACGCCAGGAGACACCTGGAACCCCTCCGCCGGCCGATCGGTCCACACATCATCCTGATAGATGGCCCAATGGTCGTGGAACCTGGCGTTCAAAAACAGTGCCGCGTTCAGCGTGTGGTCCGGATGGTGATGCGAGAACACCACATCGGTGACCGAATCGGGGTCAACTCCCAGCGCCCGCAGAGGATCCAGAATCACGGCGCGGTTGGGGACCATCCCGGGATCGATGACAACCCGATAATCGCCGTCCTCCACGAAGCTCACGCTCGATGCCACACCCGGCGACACGTACCCTGCAAACAGCAGCTCAAACCTGGCCATCACCACCTCCTGCATAAGATGCAAGCAGCCACCCGGGAATCTTGCACGTGCGACGAGGAACATTCGCAATCATCATCGGCCTGATCGTCGCCGCAGTAGCGGGATCGTTCATCGGCGGACGCCTGAGCGCGCAGGAGATTCTCGCCATCTTCGGCCTGTTCATGCTCTGGGCCGTCGGCGTGAGCCTCTTCCGTGGTTTCGTCAGATTGCGGAAACGAATCAAACCAACACGCCGCCAATCAGATGAGTAGGTTCGGCAAAGTAGATACGGGGAGATCGAATCGTGCAGTTGATTGTCGTCGTGCTCCTGCTCCTCGTCGTCATCGGTGGGTTCGGGTACGGTCTTGCCGTCCTGTACAACCGTTCCAGGGAACGACGAGAAGCCTGAGACAAAGTTCAGAACGCTTCCGGCAGTATCAGCCGGCTCGACCGGCCTTGTTTGATTCGTGTTTTCGATATCGATGATGCAAACCGAAAACTTGCTCCAACTCCTGGATTCATTCGCAGGCTCGACCTCCGGGTATCCGTTCGGGCCCGGTGCCCTCGTGTACAAGGTCGGCGGAAAAATGTTTGCACTCTTGGCCGACGACTCAGAACCACTGCGGATCAGCCTCAAGTGTGATCCCGATCTCGCGCTGGAGCTCAGGGCTCAGTATCCCGAGATGGTCTCTGCCGGCTATCACCTCAACAAGCGTCATTGGAACACGATCGAAGTGACCGACAGTATCCCGACGGCAGAACTCGAGGAATGGATCGATCACTCATACGACCTGGTCGTAACCGGTCTTCCGCGTCGCCGGCGCGATGCTCTCAGCTGACCACGACGGTTCGAGTGTGATGTCCTGTTGCGCCGTTCGGTGCCGGAGCTGCCAATTCTGAAGTCTGAGTTTCGCCGCTGGCGTCCGTCGCCCGAGCTCTGATGTCGTGGGTTCCGGTGGTCGCCTCCCAGTCGACGGCCCATTGCCGCCAGGAGTCCTTCGAAAGCTCAGCCGACAGCTCGGCTTCCATCCACGGCCCGTCGTCGATCTGCACCTCGACCTTGGTGATACCGCGGTTCGGCGCCCACGCGACGCCCGCGATCGGCACCGTGCCCGGATCGAGCCGTTCGCTCTGACGAGGGACATCGATGCGTGACTGTGTCTTGATCGGCGCCTCCTTCGACCAACCGCGCGGAATCCAGTAGGCATCGAAAGCATCCCACGTCGTGAGCTCGATCTCCGACAGCCACTTCGTCGCCGACACGTATCCGTAGAGACCGGCCACGACCAACCGTGCAGGGAAGCCGTGATCGAACGGAAGCGGTTCACCATTCATGGCGATCGCGACCATTGCCTCGCGCCCGTCGTATACCGCTTCGGTCGGGAAACCAACCGTGAAGTCGTCGACCGATCGCCCGACGATCTGAGTCGCATCCTCATGGACTCCCACTCGATCGAGGAGGTCACGCAGGAGTACCCCTTGCCAGCGGGCATGGCCAACCAGATTGCCACCCACACGGTTCGATACACACGACAGCGTGACGAATCGTTCGACCATCGGGAGATCGAGCAGATCGTCGAAAGTCAACTCGATCGGCCGATCGACCATTCCGCTTATCTTGAGTGTCCAGGTATCGAGATCAACTCGCGGCACCGAGATGGCGGTGTCGATCCGGTAGAAATCCTCATTGGGGGTCACCAGCTCAGAGATCCCGTCGACGGTCAGACGATCTCCAGGCGCGGGACCGGGTTGGGAATCGATCGGACTCGGCAATACGACGTCCTCACGGCCGGCCACGACTTCGCGCATGCGACCGACGAGGACACGACCGGTCGTTGCCGCCAGAGCTGCGAAAGCGGCGGCTCCTGCAAGGGAAACGAGGAATCGCCGCTTGTCAACATCCTGCTCATCTGCTTCGACGCGGCCGATCAGAAAGCGGAGCGCAACTAGACCGAGTGCCACCGCCCCCCAAACCGCCACGAGCCCTGATACTCCCGGGGTGAGTGGATCCTTCAAGGCTGCAATCGTTCCAACCGCTCCGCCGATCATGAACCCGAACACTGCAAAAGCGAAGTTGCGCACGGCAAGCCGCCCGAGCCCACCTCCGATGATGAGCCCGGTGATGACGATGCCGGCAATCAGCACCGGTTTGTCGTAGAAGCCGAACACTCGAATGCCGAACCGGACAACCTTTTCCGGGGCCAGGTCGATGATCAGATTGCCCACGGCGACCACAACCGAAACGCCGGTCGACAACAGACCAACTAACAACTCGGCCACTCCGAACGCGACCGCAACGGCAACTACACCAGCTGCGGCCGGGCGGCGAGGACTGACAGAGGTTTCAGAGATCATGCAGGCACGTTAGGGCGGGATATCGCGGTACTCCTAACGAATCGACACTTGTTTCGCCGGAGTTAATCGAACCCCCTCCTCCCAAATGGCCCTAGCGCGTAGCTCTTGTTTCGTGCCAATCTGGGCGAAGAAGGAGTCATCATGGATGCCACAACCGCCGCAATGCTCAGGAAATGGTTCAAACGGTTGAACCGGTGGATGATGATTCCGATGTGGCGTTTGGGTTTGGGGAGGTTTCTCAACATCTGGCCGTCTGTCGGCGGCAGGTTGATGGTGCTCGTTCACACCGGCCGGAAGTCGGGCCTGCGTAGGCTCACACCCCTCAACTACGCCCCTTCCCCGCCTTCGAGCGTGTTCGTGCTGGCCGGGTTCGGCTCCGGAGCCGACTGGTACCAGAACGCGCTTGCCAATACTGCAGTTGAAGTCTGGCTACCAGACGGTCGCTGGCTGGCCGAGGCGATCGACGCATCGGACCACCCGCTCCGATTGGCCATCCTCCGAGATGTGCTGATAAGCAGCGGCTTTGCAGCTCCCCTTGCCGGAGTGAATCCCCGCCGGTTGTCGGACCTCGAATTGGATGAGAAGACCGCCGACTATCGACTATTGGAACTCCAGTATCGGGCAGACGCCAGCGGTACCCATGGTCCGGGAGATCTCTCATGGATCTGGGTCGCTGCCGGGGCTCTCTGGCTGATCGACCGGGTCCGGCGAAGGTAGCCCGGTACGATCGGCACATGTCCGACCAAAGCATTCTCATCGGCGAAGACGGAATCACACGTTGCTGGTGGGCCGGCTCCGATCCTCTGTATCGCTCGTACCACGACACCGAGTGGGGCTTTCCAGTCACCAGCGATACACGCCTATTCGAGAAACTCTGCCTCGAGGGCTTTCAGGCCGGACTGGCCTGGATCACGATCCTTCGTAAGCGGGAAAACTTCCGCGCCGCATTCGCGGGATTCGAGATACCGACCGTTGCCACATTCGGAACGGATGACGTCGAGCGTTTGCTCGGTGACGCCGGAATCGTCCGACATCGTGGAAAGATCGAGTCGACTATCAACAATGCTGCTCGAGCCCTCGAACTGATCGACGAGTTTGGATCCCTTTCCAGATACATCTGGCAGTACCAAGCGCCTCCCCATCCCGCCCCAACTGCGCTGGAGGATCTACCAGCCAAGACCGAAGTGTCCGCCGCACTCAGCAAGGATCTGAAGAGGCGAGGGTGGTCATTCGTCGGGCCCACGACGGTCTATGCGTTCATGCAGGCAATGGGACTGGTCAACGACCACCTGGCCGGATGCGAGATTCGGAACGCCGTCGAAGACGCCGGCGGGCGACCCTAGGCACTCGATCATGAACCTCTACACGCAGCGCGGCCCATGGACCTTCGGGATCCCGGCACACGAAGTCCCCGTTGTCGTCGTGCTTCGGCGCGGAGGATCCATGATCGCGCGGGGGCTACCCGCTACCCGTGTCTGATGGCTGCCTGTGCGGCGGCAAGCCGGGCGATTGGAACACGGAACGGTGAGCAACTGACGTAGTCCAGGTTGAGTCGATGGCACAGGTCGATGGAACTTGGGTCGCCACCATGCTCCCCGCAGATCCCGACCTCGAGGCCCGGGCGTGTCGCCCGCCCCTGCTCGACACCCCACTTCATCAACTTGCCGACGCCCTCTTCATCGAGAGAGGCAAACGGATTGACCGTCAGGATCCCTTGCTCCAGGTAGGAGATTAGGAAACCGGTCTCGGCATCATCGCGGCTGATTCCGAATGTAGTTTGAGTCAGGTCGTTCGTTCCGAACGAGAAGAATTCGGCATACTCGGCTATCTGATCCGCGGTGATTGCTGCTCGGGGAATCTCGATCATCGTGCCGAACTTGTAATCGACCTCAGTGCCTTGCTCTTCCATGACGGCCTTGGCTTCCGCCTCCAGAACCTCGCGCTGACGCTTCAACTCGTTCACATGGCTGGTCAGCGGGATCATGATCTCGGGATGAGTCACAATCCCCTCCCGGGCAACCCGGCAAGCGGCCTCGAATATGGCTCGCACCTGCATCTTGGTGAGTTCCGGGATCATGATCCCGAGCCGCACCCCGCGAGTGCCGAGCATCGGGTTCATCTCGCGCAGCGCCTCGACCCGCTCCAGCATGTGCTCCTCTTCTGCCAGATGGCGGAGGATCTCATCGAGTTCGCGCAGCGAGGTGGCATGGGCGAGACGGATCTTCTGATCGGTGATCGAATGCGTCAGGTCTTCATACGCCGGAAGAAACTCGTGCAAAGGAGGATCGATCAGCCGGATGATCACCGGCAGTCCGTCCATCGCCCGGAATAAGCCGGCGAAGTCGTCGCGCTGGAACGGCAACAGAACATCCAGCGCTTCTTGTTGCCGGGTCGGCGATTCCGCAGTGATCATCTGTTGAACGAAAGGCATTCGCTCCGGCTCGAAGAACATGTGCTCCGTCCGGCACAAGCCGATGCCCTGCGCGCCGTACGACCGGGCCCGTTCGGCATCGCGCGGATAGTCGGCGTTCGTCCACACCTCGAGGCGGCGGAACTCATCTGCCCACGACAACAGCTTGGTCAGCCAGGGGTCTTCGATGTCCGGAACCTTCGTGGAGAGTTGTCCGGCGAAAACCTCACCTGTGGTGCCGTCGATGGAAATCCAATCGCCCTCCACGATTTCTTTGCCACCGACCTGCATCAACCGGTTGGCCATATCGATCTCGAGTTCTGCAACCCCGACCACCGCCGGCTTCCCGAACTGGCGGGCGACCAGAGCCGCGTGGCTGGTCCGTCCACCTCTGCTGGTCAGGATGCCATCCGCGGCGAGCATGCCATGCACATCATCCGGCTTGGTTTCCGGACGCACCATGATCACGTGTTTGCCCTCATCTTTGGCCCATCGCTCGGCCAGATCGGCATCGAAGGCGGCGACACCAACGGCAGCGCCCGGCGAGACATTCAAACCCGTAGCCACCAGCTCTTCGGCCTCAACGGCCCTCCGACGGGATTCAGGATCGAACTGAGGGTGGAGGAAGAAGTCGACCTGATCGGGATGGACCCGCATGACGGCCTCTTCCTTGCTGATCATGCCTTCTTCTACCTGGTCGACCGCTATACGGACCGCCGCCTGCGCGGTTCTCTTGCCATCTCGCGTCTGAAGCAGCCAAAGCTTGCCGCGCTCGATCGTGAACTCCATGTCCTGCATCTCGCGGTAGTGCTGCTCGAGCTTCTGAGCAGTTGCAGAGAACTCCTCGTAGCTGGTCGGCATAACGACGCGCAAGTGATCGATCGGATCGGTGACTCGAATCCCGGCAACCACGTCTTCACCCTGCGCGTTGACGAGGAAATCACCTTCGAGATGTGGCTCACCGGTGGTTGCGTCGCGGGACATCGCAACGCCCGTGGCTGAGTCGTCACCCATGTTGCCGAAGACCATCGTCTGGATATTGACGCCGGTTCCGAGGTTGTGATCGATGCCGGCCGCATTGCGATAGTCGAAAGCTCGCTTCCCGTTCCAGGAACGGAAGACGGCTTCTGCAGCCAATGCCAGTTGGCGCAGCGGATCGGTCGGGAAGTCCTGGTGAGCGAACCGGCGGACAATTGCCTTGAACTCCTCAACAATCTCCTCGAAGTCCTCGGCCGCCAGCTCGGAATCGGTTTCGACACCGCGCCTGGCCCGGTAGTCGGACAGCACATCCTCAAACGGCTCATCATCAACATTGAGAACGACGGAACCGAACATCTGCACGAGCCTGCGATATGAGTCGTATACAAATCGGGCATCGCCAGTCATCTTGACCATCTCCCCGGCGACCTCGTCGTTGAGTCCGATGTTCAAGACCGTATCCATCATCCCCGGCATCGAGAATTTGGCACCGGAGCGACACGACACCAAGAGAGGGTTAGAAGGATTGCCGAAGGACTTCCCAGTCTTGGTTTCGATGCCTTCCAGGGCATCGACAACCTGCGCCCACATCTCAGCCGGGAACTTCTCACCGGCTGCCAGATAGGCATTGCATGCCTCGGTGGTAATCGTGAAACCGGGAGGAACCGGGACACCTATGCGCGTCATTTCGGCGAGATTCGCGCCCTTGCCGCCAAGAAGCGCGCGCACGCCATCCCAGCTACCGTCGACGTGCTTTTCTGCTTGCTCGACCTCGTCGAACGCATATACCCATTTGCTCATGGTTTCCCCTCGGAAGATTCAAACCAGAAACTACGCGATGATTGTGGTCTGCCGCGCACTGAAACCTCTAGGGTCCCGAGTCACACTCTGCCCCGTCCGAAGTACGAAAGGCATCGCCATGGCTAAGTCGACGCTTCGTACCGTTGTCGTTCCAACGGAACATGGAGGATGGGGCTTCACGCTCGAGCCCGCCCTACTTGGCATGATTGTTGCCCCGGGGCTGCCGGCGCTCGGAGTAGCCATCGCAACATTCGCGATATTCCTATCGAGGAGGCCGCTTCGTATAGCGGTGGCCGATTGGCGGCGGGATCGGCGCCTCGCGCGAACAGATGTTGCATTGTGGTCGATCGTCGGACTCGGAATAATCGCGATCGCCGGTCTTGCACTGACGTGGACCATGGCTTCCGATCCGTTCTGGTGGCCGCTGGTGGTTGCCGCTCCCCTGGTGGCAGCGCAGCTGAGCTTCGATCTCGACAATCGCGGCCGGGAACTCGTTCCCGAGTTACTCGGTCCTATAGCGCTCGGCGCCGCCGCACCGATGGCCATCCTCGCCGGCGGCGTCGGATGGAGAATCGCCGTCGGAGCCTGGTTGGTGTTGCTTGCACGCATCGTCCCATCAATCTTGTTGGTCCGGGCGCAGCTGCGACGCGCCAAGGAACAGGACTTCGCGCTGACGTCGACCATCGCCACCAGCACCGCGGCGCTGGTTGTTGTGGCCGGTGCAGCCGCGGTCGGGTGGGCACCGTGGATGTCTGCCGGCGCGGCAGCTCTGCTGGTTCTGTGGAACTCCAACTCGATGCGCCTGCCACCTCTCCCCGTCAAGACCCTCGGTTGGACCCAGATGCTGGCTGGGGCAATTGTGGTCGTGGCTTTTGCGGCCGGCTACCACGTCGGCTGGTGAGGGGGCAAACGTCGGGTGCACAGGTCGCATCCGACGCCGAATATTCCAACGCTGACTCTGGCCCCTCAGCGGTAACCTCGTGGCATGACCACCCCGCACCTGCCGCCCGGATTCACATGGCGCCCCGCCATGCTCGAAGACGTCGGGGCGGCCGTCGATCTCTTCAACCTCGCGGATCGGGAGTTCCTGGCTGTGGGCGCTCCCGGCTGGCACGACGTGGACGAGACAAGAGGCGAATGGACCGAACCCGGTTTCGATCGACAGATAGATACCGTGCTGGTGTTCGACAACCAAGCTCGACTCGTCGCCTATCAGGAGGCTTTCACGACTCCGCCCCACGTTCGCGCGATCGTCTGGGGACGAGTCCACCCGGACTACCGCGGAACCGGACTTGGTTCGGCCCTGGTCATGTGGGGCGAGCAACGAGCACGGGAACTCGTCGATAGGGCGCCTGAAGGAGCCGCCGTCGACGCTCAGGCATGGGTCGACACGGCCAACGGCGGCGCTACAAAGCTTCTCGAGGGATCCGGTTTCGCCCGTACCCGCTACTTCTGGGACATGGAGATAACGATGTCCGAACCTCCGGCCGAACAGAGGTGGCCGGACGGTCTCGAAATCCGCCCCTTCGTAAAGGAGGAGCATCATCGAACCACCCACGATGCTGTGCTCGAATCGTTCAAAGACCATTGGGGCTTCGCAGACGCGGACCCCGACGAATCTTTCGAACGGGCAGTACACCAGGTCGAATCCGACTCCAATTTCGACCCGAAGTACTTCCACGTTCTCTGGGACGGTGATGAGATAGCAGCCGTGTCGCTATGCCATCCGAAAGCAGAGAACGACCCACGCAAGGGCCTGGTCGGTGTTCTGGGAGTCCGGAAGGCCTGGCGACAGCGTGGGCTGGGTCTGGCCATCCTTCTGCACTCGTTTCGGGTGTTCTGGGACAACGACATGCCGATCGTGACACTCGGGGTGGACGCCGACAGCCTCACCGGCGCGACCAGGTTGTATGAGAAGGCCGGAATGCACGTCGAGCGCACTTTCGCCACCTATGAGAAGCGGCTCCGCGAGGGCAAGGACCTGCGGAATCGGGGTTGACCGAGTTTCTCGGCAATGTTTTCGTGCCTGGAGAACAACAGCATTGCTGAGAAACCACCCCCCGTTTTCTCGGCAATGTTTTCGTGCCTGGGGAACAACAGTATTGCTGAGAAAATGGGGGTTCTCGCCGGGCGTACACTGATCCCCCATGCCCGAACGTATATTCACCCGCGCCTTCGTATCCGTGTTCGCGGCCAACACGTTCATGGAGCTCGCCTGGAGTCTGTTCCTCCACTTCCCGGGCTACCTGCAGGACCTCGGTGCAGACGAAATCCAGATCGGAATCCTCGTCGGAGTCACCGCCATCGCCTCCATCGCCATCCGACCGTGGATCGGCACGGTCATGGACCTGCGCGGCCGGCGCCAGGTGATCATCGCCGGCAACGTTCTGCACGTTCTGGTGCTGGCTCTGTATCTGACGATTACGGCGTTGGGACCATGGGTCTACATCGTCCGCATTCTCCACGGCCTGGCCTCGGCCATGCTGTTCACCTCGCTCTTCACTTATGCGGCAGATGTCGTGCCGGCTTCGCGCCGGACTCAGGGAATCGCCATATTCGGTATATCCGGCCTGATGCCGATCGGCCTCGGCGGGTTGCTCGGGGACTTCATCCTCTCAGTCGGTGACTTCACCACCCTGTTCATCACGGCCATGGGCCTGGCCAGCGCGGCACTGCTGCTGGCCCTGCCCCTTAGAGACGTCGTGACCGGCCACTCGGGTGAAGATCGGCGAGGTTTCTGGGATTCGCTCGGGCAACGCGATCTTCTCCCTCTCTGGCTGGCCGCCCTCGTGTTCTCATTGGCGCTTGCCACGTTCTTCACGTTCCTGAAGACCTTCGTCATCGAGACAGGAATCGGTTCGGTTGGCCTCTTCTTCGCGGTATACACCGGCACCGCCGTCGGATTGAGAATCATCGCCGCCGACCTGCCAGACCGGCTCGGGCAAAAGCAGGTGATGCTCCCCGCTTTCGGGATGATGGCTGCCGGCTTCGTCGTCTTGAGCAACGCCACCGACGCAGCCGACATAGCGATCGCCGGCTTCTTGAGCGGCGTCGGACACGGCTATGTCTTCCCGATCATGTTCGGGATGGTGGTCACCAGGGCACGGCCGTCGGAGCGCGGAGCTGCCTCTGCGATCTTCACCGCCGTATTCGATGTCGGTACCCTCGTTGGTGGTCCCATGTTCGGGTTGGCCATTCGACTCGGCGACTACCGGGCGATGTGGTTACTGGCGGCCGGACTCGTAGTAGTAGGAGCTGCAACCTTCGCCTGGTGGGATCGCCGGATGGTGAACGAAGTGCCGATCGAGTCACCAGCCGGTTGATCGCAGACATCAGCCGTCCCAAGTTGCTTGACTTCCAGCATGGACGGATACACCGCATCGACATACGGCGACCGCATCGCCGACCTGTACGACGAGCTGTACGAGGGGCCGCCAAACCCACGGCAACTCGATACGCTCGAGGAGTTGGCACGAGGCGGCCGCGCACTCGAGTTGGGCATAGGCACCGGCCGGCTGGCACTTCCACTTGTGGCCCGCGGCGTCACGATCACCGGCCTGGACTCCTCTTCGGCCATGATCGAGCGCCTGCGCGCCGGGGACGGCGGTGCCGACCTTCCGGTCATCATCGGAGACTTCGCGCATTTCGACCTCGACGAGGAGTTCGATCTGGTCTTCGTCGCCTTCAATACGTTCTTCGCTCTGCTCACTCAAGACGATCAGCTCGACTGCTTCGGCAGTGTGGCGCGACACTTGACGAAAGATGGAATGTTCCTCATTGAGGCGTTCGTGCCGGATCTGGCCCGCTTCGACCGCGGGCAGCGCACCAGCGTCAGCCATGTGGAGCTCACGCGTACCGTGGTCGATGTCTCGATACATTCGCCGGCTAGTCAGCGAATCGACAGCCAGCAAATGGTTGTCGAGGACGGCCTGCCGGTCCGCCTGCTGCCTGTGTCGGTCCGCTACGCATGGCCGGCTGAGCTCGATCTCATGGCGAGACTCTCGGGGCTGCGCCTGCTGCACCGATGGGGCGATTGGGATCGAACCCCTTTCGGAGATGACTCGATGAAACACATCTCGATCTGGGGCAAGTAGGGGGGAACCCGGGACCGATGGGCTTCGAGGTATGAACGATCTAACACCAGAAGCACACGAGGCCGTCCGTCTGATCAACGCCGGCCGGTGGGCAGCGCTGGCCACGACGGGCGACCGCGGGCCCCTCGCCTCGATGGTGTCGTACGCTGTCGAATCCGGCATGGTTGGCCTTCTCATGTTCCTCAGTCGCTTGGCGCGCCACACCCGGAATCTGGAGACGGAACCCAACGCTTCCCTGGTGATCTCGCTGCCCGATCGACCGGAGGTATTAGACCCGCAGACACTGCCGAGAGTGAGTGTGCAGGGTTCAGTCCATCCGATCGAGCGTGATGATTCGCAATTCGCGAGAACATGGCAGGTCTATGCCGACAGGTTCCCATCCGCAGTCCCTCGCCTTCAACTTGGAGACTTCACCCTCTACAGGCTGGTCCCCGCAGAGGCACGCTACGTCGGGGGGTTCGGCGCGGCGAGAACCATCCGTGGGGAGGCGCTGCGTGCCGCGGCTGCCGACCAGCAGACCCGGCCGTAGGTCCTTGCGTACTCACACAAAAACGTAGAGCCCATAACCTATGACCTCGACGAACACGCGACCGCCATGATCCGTGGCACTCCGAAGGAGCATCCAATGCCGGAAACACCATTTCCCAAACTGACCGAAGAGCAATGGCGGGAGCGCCTTTCGCCCGAGCAATTCGCAGTCACTCGTCAGGCGGCCACCGAACCAGCATTCACAGGCGAGTACTGGAATACCAAAGAGCCCGGCGTCTATCGCTGCGTCGCCTGCGGAACCGAGCTGTTCCGTTCCGATACTAAGTTCGATTCCGGAAGCGGATGGCCTAGTTTCTACGCGGCCGTGGACGACGGGAAGGTCATCACGAAGGAAGACCGCAGCCACGGCATGGTGCGCACAGAGATCATCTGCGCTACATGTGACAGCCACCTCGGCCATCTGTTCGACGACGGACCCAACCCGACCGGGCTGCGCTATTGCGTGAATTCCGCGGCACTGGAGCTCGATCAAGACTGATCCGACGGGTCCCACCGGAGGCCGGCGTTTACACTCCTGAGCAAGGACATGAGGGGAGAGTTGGACATGACCGTACTTCGTCGTCGATCGGATCGGATCGACACTCTCAAGCAGATACCGCTGTTTGCTGCTTTGAGCCAGAAGGACCTGAACGAGGTGGCGAAACGAGCGGACGAAGTCGCCGTTTCCAAGGGGACCGTGATCGCCGAACAGGGCGAGCGCGGTAGTCAATGCTTCGTGATTGTGCGCGGCGCCGTCTCGGTTCGCAGGAACAACCGCAAGATCTCGCTATATGGTCAAGGTGAGGTGCTTGGCGAGATGTCGCTGCTGGACGGCAAACCGCGCACCGCGTCACTGCGCGTCGAGGAGGATGCCGTGCTCCTGGTGATCAGTCGCCAGGATTTCCACTACCTGATCGACCACCTTCCGGGTTTCGATCGAAAGCTCCTGGCGAGCTTGTCGGAGCGACTGAGGAGCATGGACAAGGGACTCGACCACTAGGCGACGGCCGTACCGGCCCGCTATTCACTAGCCCCTCAGCGCCGAAATCGGGCATCATGGCTCAGTCACCCATGCCCGACTCACTCCACGACCTGCGCGCCCGCCTGCCCGGGCTCATGCCGTCCGACCGGCACCGGCTGCGGCGGCGCCTCGACGGCGTCGCCCGGATCACTTCGCCGGCTCGCCAACAGCAAGTGATCGCCACACTGACGGTCGAGATCGACGCAGCAGAGAATCGGTACGAGAGACGCAAAGCCGCCGTACCGAGGAAGCTCGCCTATCCGGCCGAGCTGCCGATCACGGATCGCCGGAAAGACCTGCTCGACACGATCCGCGACCACCAGGTTGTGATCGTCGCCGGCGAGACCGGGTCCGGCAAGAGCACGCAGATTCCCAAGCTATGTCTGGAGCTCGGGCGCGGCGTCGACGGATACATCGGGCACACACAGCCGCGCCGCATCGCGGCTAGATCGATCGCCGACCGGATTGCCGAGGAGATCGGCACCGTCGTCGGCGGAACCGTGGGTTACGCGGTTCGCTTCTCAGACAGGGTCGGAGAAGAGACCCTGGTAAAGGTGATGACGGACGGCCTCCTCCTCGCCGAGACCCATCGAGACAGACTGCTGAGGGGCTACGACACGATCATCATCGATGAGGCCCATGAACGAAGCCTCAATATCGACTTCCTACTCGGGTTTCTCAAGAACCTCCTCCCCAAGCGGCCCGACCTGAAGCTCATCATCACCTCCGCAACAATCGACACCGAGCGGTTCTCTCAACACTTCGGTAGCGCTCCTATCGTTGAGGTCTCCGGGAGGAACCATCCGGTGGAAGTCCGCTACCGGCCGCTGGACGACCCCGAGCAATCGGATGTCCGTGACCAGCCGCAGGGCATCTGTGACGCCGTCGAGGAGCTATTCACCGAGGGCTCAGGCGACATCCTGGTGTTCTGTTCCGGTGAGCGGGAGATCCGCGACGCGGCGCGCGCCCTCACCGAAATGCGGTTACCCCACACTGAAATCCTGCCGCTCTATGCCCGCCTGTCGGTAGCCGAGCAGCAGCGTGTCTTCCGATCTCACACCGGACGGCGGATCGTTCTCGCCACCAACGTCGCCGAGACGTCGCTCACGGTTCCCGGGATTCGTTACGTTGTGGACCCGGGCACCGCCCGCATCTCCCGCTACAGCCGCCGCACAAAGGTCCAGCGACTTCCCATCGAGCCGGTGTCCAGAGCCTCCGCCGATCAGCGAGCAGGTCGCTGCGGCCGGCTCGGGCCCGGCATCTGCATCCGCCTGTACGACCGGTCTGACTTCGATGCCCGTCCAGAGTTCACGGAACCCGAGATCCAACGCACGAACCTGGCCTCGGTCATCCTCCAGATGGCGGCCCTCGGCTTGGGAGACATCGAGTCGTTCCCGTTCCTCGACCCGCCCGACCGCCGGACCATCCGCGACGGAATAGCTCTGCTGGAAGAGTTGGGCGCGGTGGACCCGGCGGGAGAACAAACAGGAAAGTGGCTGACCAAGCTCGGCAGACAGATGGCCAAGCTCCCCGTCGACCTGCGCCTGGCACGGATGATCATTGCCTCAGAGCGCAACAATTGCCTCCGTGAAGTTCTCATCATCGCTTCGGGACTGGCGATCCACGATCCCCGTGAGCGGCCCGTCGAGAAGCAGCAGCAGGCCGACCAACTCCACGGCCGATTCTCCGACCCTCAGTCGGACTTCCTCGGCTGGCTCCACTTGTGGGACTACCTGCACGGTGAGCGCCGCGCCCGGTCCTCGAGTCAGTTCCGCCGCATGTGCCGCGACGAGTTTCTCAACTATCGAAGGGTGCGGGAGTGGCAAGACATCCACGCCCAGTTGCGCGAGGTCGCGGGTGAACTCGGGCTGAGCAGGAACCCGGAACCCGCCGAACCAGAAGCCATCCACCGTGCACTTCTGGCCGGACTGCTGTCTCATGTTGGGTCGAAGGATCCGGACAGCTTTGAATACCGGGGAGCTCGCGGATCTCGTTTCGCGATCAACCCCGGCTCCGCGCTCTTCAAACAAGCACCCGATTGGGTGATGGCCGCCGAACTGGTCGAGACCAGCCGCCTCTGGGCGCGCACTGTTACCAGGATCGACCCGGACTGGATCGAAGAGGTCGGTTCGCATCTGGTCAAGCGTTCGCACTCCGATCCCTGGTGGGAGCGTGAGCGCGGGGCGGCGGTCGCACACGAGAACGTGACTATCTACGGACTGCCCCTTCAGACGACGCGCACGGTTTTGTATGGGCGGGTAGACCCGTCGGCTGCCCGTGAGTTGTTCATCCTCAATGCCCTGGTGGCGGGCGATTGGGCGAGCGACCACGCCTTCGTTTCCCACAACCGTGCAAAGGTCCAGGAGGTACTCGGCCTCGAGGCTCGCACACGTAGGACCGATCTCCTGGTCGACGACCGCACGGTCTACGAATTCTTCGATGCCCGCGTGCCCGGCGATGTCACCTCCGTCCGGCACTTCGATGCATGGTGGAAGAAGGCCAAACACACAACCCCGGATCTACTCGATCTTTCGCTCACCGACTTGATCCGTCCCGAGGCGGATGACGTCGACGACGAGGCCTTCCCGGAACAGTGGCGACACGGAGATCTGGCGATACCTCTCGGCTATGAGTTTGATGCCGACAGCCCGACGGACGGGGTGTCCGTCGTCATCCCGTTGTCAGAGTTAGAACGTCTCGATCCATCCGTCTTCGAATGGCACATCCCGGGATTACGAGAGGAGTTGGTTGTTGCGCTGATCCGCTCGCTCCCGAAACGATTCCGCAAGACGCTGGCCCCCATTCCGGATACGGCCCGCCGCTTGCTGTCCGGCGGGGTTCCCGCCGGGGTGGGACTCACGGCCTTCCTGCGCCGCGAACTGGCGCGGATAGTCGGACAACCGCTCCCACCTGATTCATTCGATCTCGAGCTCTTGCCGGCCCATCTTCGCCCCGTGTTCCGGGTGGTGGGCGCAGATGGCTCAACTCTGGCCGAAGGGCGGGACCTGACGGCGATCAAGGCAGAGCTGCGGGATGAGGCTCGCACAGCTGCGTCGACGGCACGCCACGAACTCGAAGTGACCGACCTGACGACCTGGAGCATCGGAGAGCTGCCGCAGCGTGTTCTCATCGAAGGGCCCGACCATACGGTCACGGTATATCCCGCTCTCATCGACGAGATCGAGTCGGTGAGCGTGCGCTTGCTGGCGACCGAGGCAGAACAAATCGAGGCGATGTGGGATGGAACCAGGAGGCTGCTGCTCCTGAACCTCCCCTTGCCGGCAACGCTGCTTCGCCCTCTTCTCACGAGGGAAGCGAAACTCGCACTCGCCTCCAGCCCCTACGACGACCCGGATCAATGGGCCGCCGATTGCCTCGCGTGTGCGCTCGACGAGGTGATGCTCGAAACCGGAGGGCTCCCCTGGAACGCCGTCCAGTTCGATGCTCTGCTGGCAACCGCCCGGGATGATCTCTACGACAGACTCACGACGGTGGCCGAGCAATCGCTCCGCGTTCTCTGGACGCTGCGCGAGGTGCGATCCGCAATAGACACCGTCGCCGGATCGCATCCGGAGGCTGCGTCGGACATCCGCATACAGCTCCGCCGTCTGATCTATGCGGGCTTTGTAGCCGGTCTGGGAGCGGACCGGCTGGAAGATGTACATCGCTATCTCCAAGCGATTGAACACCGGTTGGCACGGCTCCCGGAAGACCCGGCAAGGGACGCGGAACTCATGCATCGACTGCAAGTTCTCGAGGATGAGTACGACCGCCTCCAGGATGTGCTCCTGCCCTCACGGCAGCTAACAGACATCGCGTGGATGTTTCAGGAGCTTCGAGTGAGCCTGTTTGCGCAGAGCTTGGGGACCCGGGGCAAGATCAGCGAGAAGCGGATTCGAAGCGCGCTGACCGAAGTGGCCATGTCGGGGTGAGGAGACTCAGTGCTCCTCGACGAACTCGAATACATCCTCGATGGCATGTCCGAACACACGGGCGATCCTGAATGCAAGGCTGAGCGACGGAACATAGCGCTCCTTCTCCAGGACGATGATCGTCTGCCGGGTGCAGCCGACTTTGTTCGCCAGGTCCTGTTGAGTCATCTCGCCGTGCTCGAACCGCAGCCGCCTGATGTGATTGGCGATTCTGTCCTTAGGCATCGACCGAGATCTCTCTGCGGTATCCCATGACAATGCCCAGGGACCTGCCGAATGCGCCGCCGATCAACGTGCTCCAGAAGAGCAGCTGCAAGTAGGCGATCGGGATTGCTCCCGAGTCCCAATACACCTCGGTGAGCGTCACCGTCCACGTCACGAGCGACAGCAACACGACGACCGACTCGACGGACAAGGACCTGGCCAGGATGGCTCGGTCCCGCTCGTCGACAACAGTCTCCCCGCTGCGACGTTTGATGACTGCCCAGGCAGCCGCCCAGACACCGATCCCGCTCATCAGCAGAGCCCAGAAGATCAGTCGAGAAGACTCTTTCTCGTGGAAACCGGTAGCCCCTTCGAACACAACCAGAGTTGCAAGGCCAAGGCCGACGAAGCTGGTGACGGCCAGACCTACCCAGCCGAGCTTCTCCAGGGACGTGACTGGTAGACCGCCCATCTCCCGCTGAGGTCTCAGGTTCCAAACGAACCGCCCGAGAGCGAGGATGACGAGGGCACAGCCGAGGACGGCAATACCGACCCAAACGATATCCATGGCTCCTCCTTGGGAAAGTTATTTCTTACTAAATGTAAGATAAATCTTACCTACTGTCAAGCCTGAATATCCGGGCTACTACCGCTCGGCCCCGTCCGACGACGTCACACATCGGGGCGGGGATTTCTCGCCGGGGTCGTCGCATCGACTCCTACGTCGCTTTCCAGCAATGCTGTTGTTCCCCACGCGCAACAGTATTGCTGAGAAATGAGTGTGTGTTTTCTGCGCAATACTGTTGTTCCCCACGCGCAACAGCATTGCTGAGAAAACTCAGGCCAGGCCGGTCGGGCACGCAACGCCCGTGCCGCCCAAACCGCAATAGCCGCCCGGGTTCTTGCCCAGGTACTGCTGGTGATACTCCTCGGCGTAATAGAACTCACCCGCAGGGGCTATTTCTGTGGTGATCTCCCCGTGACCGTGGGCCGTGAGTTCCGCCTGATATCGATCGCGTGATCGCTTGGCGGCGTCGAGTTGCTCATCAGACGTGGCGTAGATTGCCGAGCGGTACTGGGTACCCACATCGTTACCCTGGCGCATCCCCTGAGTCGGGTTATGACCTTCCCAGAACACCCCCAGCAGCCGGTCGTAGCCGATAGTCGCCGGATCGAACACAACCAGTACGACTTCTGCATGGCCGGTCCGGCCCGTGCAAGTCTCCTCATAGGTGGGGTTCGGGGTCGATCCACCTGCGTAGCCCGCAGCCGTCGAGTACACCCCTTCGGTCTGCCAGAAACCGCGTTCGGCGCCCCAGAAACAACCCATGCCGAATACGGCGGTTTCCAGCCCGTCCGGAAACGGGGGAACGATCCGGTTCCCGTTCACGTAATGAGCCTCCGACACCCGGATCGGCTCAGATCGCCCGGGAAGAGAACTGTCGGTGTTCGGTGTTTCTTCGCGCCGGAACCAGGCCACGGCAATACCTCCTCGTTCTATCCGACGCTAGCGGCTAATGCTCGCTAGGTGGGAAGGCGAACCGTGATCCACGTGACGTCGTCAGCAAGTAGAGGCCGGCTGTCAAGCTTCCGCCAATGACGAGCCCGGCCAGCCAGGGAACAGCCCTTCGCCACCCTTCCCTCCTGACGATCCATGCCCCGATGATTGCCAGGGCTACATACAAATCAACGATCGTTACCCGACCCCACGCGAGATCAAGGAGCAATCCGCCTTCTGTGGTGAATCCGTCTCCGGCCACAAACCCGTAGGAGATCATGGCGAGCATCACAACGAAAGCCGCTAGGCCAATCCATTTCATCATGAGGAGTACGGTACCGCCGGGACGGCGGATGATGCCTACACGGCCGGATTGGCCAGACCGGAAACAATCACTGCGCCGGGTAATCGACCGAGAATCGCGGGTTCGATCTTCAGCTTGGCGGACCTGCTACCTGCACCGACGACGACCCACGGTTGGGCCATCACAGCAGAGTCGATGAGCAGCGGAACCTCATCCGGCAACGCAAACGGCGTGACCCCTCCGATCGCCATACCGGTCAGCCGGGAGGTCTCCTCAGCACGCGCGAAGCTCGCCTTCTTCCACCCCGTCTGTTCACGAACTTTGCCGTTGACGTCCAGCCTGGTCGTCGCCAGAACCAGACACGCAACGAACTCTCCTGGTGGCCGCTTCGAAGCAACGACAATCGTGTTGGCAGCCGTCTCCGGCGGATAGCCGTAGCTGAGGCAGAACGCCGCTGTATCGGCGAGGTCGGGGTCGCAATCGAGTGCTTCAAACTCGAAGCCGAGTTGATCCAGGTAGGACAGGACTTCTGGTTGAACGGGCATCCGTCGCTATCCGGTCTCGAGCACGAGGTGCCGGTGAGCCACCGCCACGATGTCGACTATCGAGGATCGGTGGCTCACATCGAAGTAGGGACGGACGATCGAGACCGTCTCGATGTGGTGGAAAGACTTGTAGTCCCCGGCCAAGGGTTCTCCTCTGTGTGTCGTTGGATCGAACCTACTCGACGAGAGCCTCGATGATCTCGGCGGGATCCAGTTCCTCCAGCAGGGAAAGGATCCAGGTCTGTGCGATGTCGAGCATTCGACCTACATCCTCAACGCCTCTCGGATAGGCGAGGTTGACCAAACGTTCGCGAACGTCGGCCGGAAGGTCTCGCTCTAGATACCTTGCGCCGAAGTCGAACCGGTATGGACAGTGTTTCATCCGGAGAAGTTCGATGAGCGGTCGCAGCGCTAGCGCGTGATAGAGGCTGATCGCGGCAACCGGGTTCTCCCGCTCCACCTCCTTTCGAGCGAGGCTCAGATACAGCGGGCCGGCATCGCGGATCATCTGGAGACGCGCGGTGATCATCCTCTCCAGCTCTGCGGTGTCCATGGGAAGGGCGCGGACGGCGTCGAGCTTGTCGAAGAACACAACGGGCACTCCGTGCCGCTCGATCTCGTCGAACCGCGCCGTCGCCGATCGCTCCATGACGACGACATCAACCCACAGGTGAGGACCCGTCCCGACCAGGCGGTAGAAGCGCTGCGCATGACCGTGCGGGGTTGGCTCGGGCACCTCCCACCGGTGTTCGAAAGGGGCTATGTCCAGGAGGGTTCTCTCGATAACCGCGAACGCGTCGGCGACCCGGCCGTCCGCCACGTCGGCCAGCAAATCGATATCGGAACGCCCATCGAGCTCACCGAACGCAGCGGAGCCCGCTTCCCAGAACGCATTCACGAAATCAAGAGGCTCCAGCGCAGCGACGAGATCAGAAGCTATGTTGTGGCGAGAGATCAACATGCCGCTCACGCTAGCTTCGAAGCCATGAAGCGACTGATCCTCCTCCGCCACGCCAAATCCGACTGGGGGGCCGGATTCGATTCCGACCACTCTCGTCCCTTGAGCGAGCGGGGAATGCGATCTGCCAGAGCGATCGGTATGGCGCTGACACGATCGCAGGAAGTCCCGGACCTCGTGATCTCCTCATCCGCCCTGCGCGCCCAGTCGACGGCATTCCTGGCCGCCGACACAGGTGGATGGGATTGCGAGGTTCGAATAACGGAGGAGCTATACGGTGCGTCGCCCGGCAGCGTGCTGAGCATCATCAAGGACACCACGGAGGGCGTCTCCCGGCTGATGCTGGTCGGACACGAGCCTACCTGGTCGACAACCTCCGGTGTGCTGATCGGAGGTGGCAGGGTGCGGGTCCGCACCGGTTGCGCAGTCGCGATCGACCTCGCCTCCTGGTTGCTGGCGGAACCGGGAAGAGGTGAACTCGTCTGGATGCTGGCGCCGCGGCTGTTCACGGACGGCACCTGGCAGATTTGACTTCTCGGGCGGGATCCCACCACATGTGGGGCGAATCCCGCCGAAAACGCGTCTGATGTTCTCAGGGGGTTCTTCATTCGACTTCACGGATTCCTAACGAGTGCCGTCGAACCTGTCGGTAGAGAGCTAACGAGAGGAGACCAATCATGCGAAAGGCTCTCGCAACACTGACAATCGGACTGGTCGCGGCCGTCGGGGTCACCGCCGGCGCGGCGGTCCTCACTCCGACCGCGGCAACGGCCCAGGAGGCCGGAGTCGCCGAGGAAACCGTCGGGCCGCTCGAGCAAGTTCTGGGTGAACTGGTGGCCGAAGGGGTCATCTCACAGGATCAGGCAGATACGGTGGCGGAGCGTATCCGTGAAGCCGGGCCCTTCCACCGGAACAACCATCATCGGGGCGCGCACCTGGAAACCGTCGCCGAACTGCTCGGAATGGAGACGGCAGACCTGGCCGAGGCGCTGCGTGATGGCCGGTCCATCGCCGAACTCGCCGGCGAAGACACCCAGAGCGTCATCGATGCGCTGGTGGCAGAAGCCTCCGATCGACTGGCGACGGCCGTCGACAACGAACGGATCACGCAGGACGAGGCCGACGAGAAGCTGGCCGACGTCACTCAGCGGATCACCGACATGGTCAACGGTGAGAGGCCCGAAGCACCAGAAGGCCGGCGTGGATTCGGCCCACGGGGAGGCGGATTCTTCGGCCCCCCGACTGAAGACGCCGCTGGTACCAGCACCAACGCCTGATAACGAGCGACCAACCAAAGGGTGGCGGGACTTACCCGCCACCCTTCTCATGTGGGCGCGTCGATCGCTCCACGTCCCGGCCCGGCACAGGTTTAGGCTTCCTACCATGCCAACTGGAGCAGTAGTTTGAGTTCGTTCCTCGAAGACAGCCTGTGGGGCGGAATCGGCCTGGTAACAGCAGGAGCCATCGCCACCTATCTCATCATTCGCCACGTGGCCCTCCCGGCCATCCGAGTGGTGGTCAAGCGAAGCCCCGTGAAGTGGGACGACTTACTCCTAGACCGCAGGCTGCTCCATCGGATTGCCCTCATCTTCCCGGTCGTCGTGATCCGGGCGGGAATGCCCTCGCTGCCACCGATGCCGGACGTTTGGGCCGACTTCACGATCCGCCTGACAGAAGCGCTTCTGATCGTGCTGAGCCTTTACGCACTCAACGGGCTCTTCAAGGCGATCAACAACTATTACATGACGCTCCCGGTGTCGGCCAGCCGGCCGATCAAGGGTTACCTCCAGGTTCTGATGATCGTGGCGTCCGTGTTCGGAGCCGTAGTCGCCGTCGCCCGCCTGGCAGATCAGTCGATCGGGTTCTTCCTTGGTGGCCTCGGAGCGATGACCGCAGTTGTGCTCTTGATCTTTCAGGACACGATCCTCTCGCTGGTTGCCTCGGTGCAGCTGACCCAGAACGACATGCTGCGAGTCGGCGACTGGATTGAGATCCCGGACATCGGCGTCGACGGCGACGTTATCGACATTGCCTTGCACACCGTCAAGGTGCAGAACTGGGACAAGACGATCTCCACGGTCCCGACCCATCGACTGATCTCAAACACATTCCGCAACTGGCGCGGCATGTCGGAGGCGGGAGGCCGCCGGATCAAGCGGTCTTTGCACATCGACGCAACGAGCGTCCGTTTCCTCGATGACGGCGAGTTGCAGCGATTCCGTACCTTCGAACCACTGGTCGGTTACATGAAGTCGAAAACCGAGGAGCTGACAGCCTGGAACGCCGAGCGGCCGATGCCGGAGGGATCCTGGGGAGACCCCAGGCGCCTCACCAATCTCGGAACATTCCGCGCTTACGTTGCCACTTATCTGCACAGGCACCCGGACCTGGCGACCAACAGCATGACCGCCCTGGTCCGCCTTCTGCCGCCCACTCCCGAAGGAGTGCCGCTGGAGATTTATGTCTTCACCGCCGATACTGACTGGATCGTGTATGAGGGCATCCAATCGGACGTACTCGATCACCTCCTCGCGATGCTTCCCGAGTTCGGATTGAGGTTGTTCCAGAGCCCGAGCGGCTCCGACGTCCGTTTTCTCAGTTCGTAGTTCATACTTCTGCGGGGCACCCCCGAGGATTCTCAACCGGCCGGGACACATACGATTCGCCGGCGGGTATGTTCTTCTGATGGGCAACAGATACTTCACCGCCAAGCTCTTCGGATTCCTCCGTGATCTAGACGAGAACAACGATCGGATCTGGTTCAAAGCTCACCAATCGGACTACGAGCAGCACGTCCGGGAACCGGCGCTCGACTTCATCACGGATTTCGCCGGACCGCTCGGGAAAATCTCCGAACACTTCGTGGCCGACTCTCGTACCGTGGGGGGCTCGTTGTTCAGGATCCAGCGCGACACGCGGTTCAGTAAGGACAAGACGCCGTACAAGTCGAACACCGGCATGCAGTTTCGCCACTCCATGGCCAAAGACGCCCACGCCCCCGGCTTCTACCTGCACATCCAGCCCGGGGAGTGCTACATGGGATTGGGCCTATGGCGTCCAGAGAGCAAGGTCGCCTATCAGATTCGTGAGCGAATCGGGGACGATGGAACCGGCTGGAAGCGAGCCTCGAGGAGCAAGCGCTTCACCGATGTCTTTGACCTCACCGGCGATTCGCTGCTGCGACCACCGAAGGGCTTCGACGACGACCACCCTCTCATCGACGACCTCAAGCGGAAGGACTTCATCGCATCAACGCGGTTGTCCCAGAAGCAGATAACGTCCGATCACTTCATGGAGGACTTCACCGACTACTGCAAGCGGGGTGCGCCGTTCATGAAGTTCCTGTGCGAGTCAGTTGGAGTTCCGTTTTAGACAGACAGGTCTGATGCCGACCGGCCCGTTCAGACCGATTCGGCCAGCCAGTCCGACGACCCCTCCAGAAGGAAGAGACTGATCTCGTGCGCCCGGTCGAGAGCATCACACAGCTGCTCTCGACCCATGAAAGCCTCGGATAGCGACACCTCCACCCGTCCAACGATGGTCAGGCTGCGCTGAGCGGCGTCTGTGACCGAAGCAAACGAGTCGATCGCCGATACCTCCAGCGGCAAATCAGTAGCTCCGATACCCGCTAGATCGGTGGCGAGAACGAGCAGATCCGGTGGATATGGGAGCGGAGGCAGTGCCCAATTGAAATACAGGGGCAGCTGGTGCAGGTCTTCAGGTTCCGTGAACTCCTCTTCGAGATCGGCGAGCTGATCATCGAACGCAATCACAACCCGCGGATCGACCTCGAGGGCCAGGTGAAGGTCGAGCGGGCCGCCACAGGCTTCCTCCGGGTGGAGAACCACTTCCCACGACTGGCGCATCGAGTAGGTCTCGACGAAGTGCCTCTCGTCATGGACGTGGAAGTGGTGGTCGACCGCGTGATCTTTGAGATCCGCGATGAAGCCCGGGATATCGACGGCGGCCAAACGGATTCCTTTCTTCCTGCGTCCCACAGGCTCGCAGATACGCGACGCGAACTCAATGGGAGCGTCCCGGGTACCAGTTCAGGTGCGAGTCCTGTCCTTGGCCGGAGTCACCGCCACCCCGCCCATGACCGTCGAGGCTTCGATGACCAGATGCGGAGCGCCCTCGGGCACCTCGTGTTTGCGAGCGCTGTTGGCGTGGCCGCCCATGAAGGCCCAACCCTTCAGCTCGACATTCCACTCGCGCGGAACCCGCACTTCGACGCCTCCCATCACAGTCACCAGTTTCAGGTGCGCTCCGGCCGGATCCAGAATGGCGTGGGTCAGATCGAATTCCATACCCCCCATGCCGGTGATAACGGAGCCGGAGCGCAGTCCGGCCGCTTTGCTCACCCAGTTGCGGCCGCCCGTCATCGTGACGACCTGGAACACATCACTGTTCTCGTCACCGACATCGGGGATGAGTTGCTTGGCGATCTGGGCAGCGATCAGCGCCACTAGATCGAACAACAGCGCCCATTTCAGGAACTTCAGGAATGCACGTCTCATACGATCACCTCTTCAACACAGTCTTCCAGATTGAGCCCGCACGCGTTAATCGACGTCGAAGCGCGTGCCGATGGCCGACGGGGGGTCGCTCCCCAGGATCCCTCGCAGCGCCGGATAGCGGTCCGTAAGACTCCTCACCCGATCGCTGTACACCAGTACGAGTGTGAAGATCATTATCGGGAATGGCAACGTTCCGAGGACCTGAGTGAGGTCGGGAAACACATCCTGCAGTTTGATCGCGGAGAATTGCAGTGCCCCGAAGAGGTAGACGCCGAAGGCGGCCCGATATGGATGCCAGCCGCCGAAGATGACGATAGCCAACGCGATCCATCCGAGGCCCGTCGTGTGCCCTTCCGACCAGCCGATCTTTGCTCCCAACGAGTACGCCGCGCCTCCGATCCCCACCAGGCCTCCGCCAACGGCCGCGTAGAGGTAGCGCAACCGGTTGACCGGCATTCCTCGCGAGTGGGCGGCCTCGGGGCGCTCGCCGATCGCTTGGAGCTTCAGACCGCGCCGGGTTCGGAACATGAACCAGTAGGTCAGGAAGATCAACACGATGCTGCCGTAGACGATCAGGTCGTGCTGGAAGAAGATCTTGCCGATGAACGGTATGTCTTCAAGTAATGGAATAGGACGATACGTGACGGTGGGACCGGGAATCCGAACGTAGGGATCGCCAAGGAAAGCGCTCAGTTCTCCGGTGAGCTGGAACAGAACGAATCCAACTGCAACCTGATTGAGACGAAGGGCGATGCTGGAATAGGCGACCAGCAGTGCAGCCAAAGCAGATACGAGGGCTGCAGCCGCGAATCCAACGATGACCGAACCGCTCTCGTAGGCCCCGGCGAAGCCAACCATGGCCGACAAGAGGACGGTTCCGTCGAGCGACAAGTTGATCACTCCGGCTTTCTCGGTGATCGTTTCCCCGATCACCACGAAGATCAGCGGCGTAGAGGCGGCGAGGATGGAAGCGAGAGTGACGTCCATTAGCCCACCTCTCCCGGAATGACCGGTGGCTCGGGCGGCCCGAGCGCTGCCTCATCCGCGCGGTTCCTTCTGCGCGACTGCCATCCCTGCGCAAGGACGGTGAACAGCACGAGCACTCCCTGGAGCACACCGCCCACCGATGAGTCGAGCCCCAGCTTCAACGGCAACAGCGTGCTGCCCACGGCCAGCATCGCGAAGACAAAGGCGATCGGAGCGATCCACCGAGCGGCGTAGCCCGCCAGCATTGCCACCAGGATCCCCAGGAAGCCGTAGCCGCCAGAAATCGACGGGACCAGCTTGTGATGGAATCCGGTCGCCTGGATCGCCCCTGCGAGGCCGGCCAACCCACCGCCGAGGGCAAAAGCAGCCAGCATGTAGGGCCCTGTCGGAATTCCGAGAAGGAAGGCACTGCGCATGTTCTTACCGACGGCTTTCAATCGCAGGCCGAAGCGAGTTCCCCTCAACAGGTAGAAAACACCGAAGACAGAAGCTACCGCAACGACGATCGCCAGCCAGGAAAGGCGAGTCGAACCGACCGTCGGAAGCCAGGACTCTCTCGGGAAAGGTTCGGTTCCGCTAGTCGAAGCGACTCCCGCCCGCTTCCACGGGCCGAGTACGAGGTAGACGGCGAGTGCCGTCGCCACGAAGTGCAGTCCAAGGCCACCAAAGATCTCGTTCACCTTCCCGTACGTCCTCAACAGACCGGCAAGAAGAGCCCAGAAGGCTCCGCCAAACAGACCCGCCAGCAAGGCCAGGGTTACGATCAGCCAAGTCGGCCCCGACACCTCGCGGGCGACCAGCGACGCGGCGATCGCTCCGAACGTGATCTGCCCCTCAACGCCAATGTTCCAGAGGCCGGCGGCAAATGTGATGAGAAGCCCGGCGGCAGCCAGCACGAGCGGTGCCCAGACCATCAGCGTGTCGCCGATTCTGATGCTGCTGCCCAGCGATCCGTCGATGATCACCCCAAGGGCTTCAAAGGGATTAGCGCCGGCGACGAGCAGCAGGAGAATGCCGACGACGAGCGCCAGCGCAACGGCGATGATCCCGATCCGGCTGCGTTTCCAGAGGTCGGCGAAGTTCACGAAGTCACCTTCCCTCCGATGAGATGACCGAGTTCATCGACGCTCGACGTGCGGGCGTCGACTTCCGCCAGTACCCCTCCGGCAAAGAACACCAGGATCCTGTCGCTGTATTCGAGCAGCTCATCGAGGTCCGCAGAAGCGAAGACGATCGCAGTGCCATCCTCGCGCCTGCGGAGGAGCTGTTCCCACACCCAGGCTGCCGACTCGATATCGAGGCCGCGGGTCGGATGCTCCATCAACAGGACCTCCAGATTGTCCTGGAGCATCGCAAGCAGCAAACGCTGCTGGTTTCCGCCGGACAGTGACTCGGCAGTGGAGTCCGGCGTTCCTTTGACGGAGTACTCTGCAATACCCTCTACGGTCTCTGCGAGAGCACCTTCCCAGTCAATCAAGAAGGCGCCGCTGCGGGAAGAAAGCACAAAGTGTTCCGTGAGCGTAAGGCCGGCCACCAGGCCCTCCTCCAAACGACCGGCCGGGAGGAACTGGACTCCACCGTCCAGGTAGCCCCGGTATCCCACCTTGGTCAGGTCCCTTCCATTGACGGTGATCGTTCCCCCGTTGGCCGAGCGGAGGCCGGAGAGAGCATCTAGCACGATCCGCTGTCCGCTGCCTTCAAGGCCGGCGAACCCGATCACTTCCCCCTCAGCCACTTCCAGGTTGAATCCTTCGACACTCAACATACGATCGCGGACCGTGAGGTCCGAAACGGTCAGACGCGGGGGGCCGAGGCCGACCACGGGCCTCTCACCAATCTCGACCTCGCCACCAAACATGAGCTCAACCAGCTCAGCAGCGGGGCAAGGAAGATCCCGTTCTCCGACCACGGTGCCGGCACGAATGATCGTTACTCGCTCGCATATTTCCTCGACCTCTTCGAGTTTGTGCGAAACGAAGACCACGCTCATCCCCTCGGCCGCCAGTTCCTTGAGCGTGGCGAACAGTTTCAGGCGTTGCGGTGCGGAGATGCCGGTCGTCGGTTCGTCCAGGATCAGAACGCGGGCGCCCAACCACAACAGTCGGAGTATCTCGAGCTGCTGGCGCTCCCCAACGGTCAGCCTTCTCGTCGGCGTATCGGGATCGAAGCTGAATCCGAAGCGATCGGCCAGAGTCGCCAGCTCGCGGGCGGCGGCTCGTCTGTTGAGCCTCTCCGGTCCCGGGCTGCCGATGAGGAAGTTGTCCAGCACGGTAAAGGGCAGGAACACGAGCGGATCTTGATGCAGCATGCCGATGCCGTGTTCGATCGCATCGGCAGGCGAACGTAAGTCGATCGACTCGCCGTCAACGAGGATTTCTCCGGAGGTCTTCTGGTGGAAGCCGGACAGAACCTTCATGAGCGTTGACTTGCCGGCTCCGTTCTCGCCTAGGAGTCCATGGAGTTCGCCGGAAGCAACGCTGAGGTTCACTCCATTGTTGGCACGTACGGATCCGAAGTGTTTGTGGATTTCCCGTAGCTCGAAGCCCATGCGAGCAGACTAACGCGGCTGCCTGAGCGCGCGGCGAGCACAGGGTGGTTCGTTTAGGTCACCGGACAATAGGCAACCGGTAGCAGGCATTCGGACCACATCTGGCTCCTACCGTCGCCGGCGAGTCATGAATGCCCGCGGATCCTCTACGGAAAGGAGCCCTGAACCTCACCCTCTTGAAGCCCCCCGCCAGCGTTGAACGGCCTTACGCCGCGACTCGCGACCAGATAATCTCAACGAGAAGAAGAGAGGGGATCATTCCCCTCCCTTCTTCTTCGAATCGATCGGTTGCTGTTACTCGCCAGCGCTTTCGCCCGTGATTCCCTCGAGCAGCTGCTCGGTGTACCAGATCTGGAATTCGGTTGCTTCCTCGCCGTCTTCGAGGTAAACGCTTCCGTCCTGGTAGCTGAGTGGACCGGTGAAGAGGTTGATATCTCCATCGGCCAGGCCGGAGATGAAGTCATCGAGGTCCGAGGATGCCCCTGACGACAGGCCGTCACCGCTCAACCACCCGACAGCCGTCTTCGTGTTGTCGGTGATGTTGTCCCAGTCGGGCCCGTTCCACTGCCATTCGGCCTTGAAGTCGTCGTTGACGACGGAGTTGACGATCTCCAGGTAAGCGGGACCCCAGTTGAAGTAGGGCGTGCCCAGGCAAATGTCGGGTGCTTCGGCACAGGCGCCTTCGAAGTCGTATGGAACGGCCCATACGGCCTCGCCTTCGCTGGCCCGCTTCCCAGCCTCCACCAATGCCTCGGTGGTGTCGATGCCCGAGATCAACACATCTGCACCGGAATCGAGGAACTCGTTGGCGACCTGCGTTGGATCCAGGGTGAATCCGGGGATGTTGAACCAGAAGCCGATCCAGGTCACGGTGAACTCGAGCGGTGACGTCTCGCCGCGGTATTCCTCCCAGCAGTATCTGGCTCCGAGGAATGCCGAGTTGACGAGGCGTTGTGTCTCGTCGTTGACAAGTGGGCCGACGTAGCCGATTGATCCCGTCTGCGTGGTCAATCCGGCGGCACATCCGGCGATCATTTTGCCGAACTCCATCTTCCCCATCACATTGCCGAGGTTGTCGAGTTCCGCGAACGCCTTGCCATCTTCCCAGGCGCTGTCGCCTGAGGACCAGATCATCGGAATATCCGGGTTTTGCTCGGCTGCCAAGAGGACGCCGTCTCTCATATCGTCTGAGGTGGCAAAGACGAGTTGTGCCCCCTCGGCGATCAGGTCGGCTGCCACCTGGTCAACCGTCTTCTCAGGAAGATCGGCTGGATTGACCTTGTCTTGCACCAACATTGTGGCGCCTGTTAGCTCGGCTACATACTGGCCGGCTTCGTAGTGCGCCTGGCTCCAGCCGTGGTCGTTCTGCGGTCCAACCAAGATCATCCCGAACGTGAATCCCTCAGCATCAACAGGTTCGCTGTCGCCGCCGCATGCTGCGGCAACAAGAGCGAGCGCTACGAAAACCAAGAGAACGCGGGAAACCTTCGATTTGGTCATTCCCTTCCTCTCCTTCTGGTGAAAGCCGGCAGTCCGGCAGAACGATTGTCCACCGATGCCTACCCGGAACACTAGGGGCCATGGTCACAACGCTGAAACCGATACGACCAAGGTATATTTGCCGCCACCGAGGAGGGGCCTCATGCGCGCGTATCACAATTTCTTTCGGTGGTGGGGGAAATACTCTTCTTTCGCCTGGTTTGGGCGCAAGGTCCTCACGCCGCTCGATCTCAGATTCAGCAACATGAAGTCCTCGGTGACCAATACGGGGACCGACTTTCCGCTTTGCTACCTGATGACCACCGGTCGGCGAACGGGTGAACCCCGTTTGACGCCTCTTCTGTTCGTCGATCACAACAACGGCGTCGTCGTGACGGGCACGAACTTTGGTGGCAGCAACCATCCGGCATGGGCACTCAACCTCGCAGACGAGCCGCGCGCCTCCTTACGCATCGACGGAACGGAGCGTCCGGTTCGGGCTCGCCTGCTAACCGAAGTTGAAAGGCTGGCGGTGTGGCCCAAGCTGACCGCCGTTTGGCCGGGATACGACGGCTACGTCGCTCGCTCCGGCAGGACACCGATGACCTTCGTGCTGGAACCCCCGACAGGCAATTAGCGCGACGTTCACGGTTGGCGATTCGCGAATCGGCTAGGTGGCAAAAACCTTCAGCGCAATCTCGATCTGCGTGGCGTACCCTTCGCCTTCCTCCATCGTTCGCAATCGATCGAGTATCTCAGTGAGTTCATCTTCGATTGCCTTCTCACCGGGTCGCTCGACAACCCGGACCAGGGCCGCGTAGCCCTCGGCCATTGCGGACTCCACCTCGGAGCGGCCCTCGTCGGCGGACAAGCGGGCCGCCAGGAACTCAGCGATCGCCTCCTGATAGCGGCCGAGTGCCAGCAGCGCGGCTCCGACCATCCAATGCCCCCGCCCAACGGCGACCGAACCCTTATCCAGCTCGACCGCCATCCGGACATTGGTTCGCGCCGAATCGAGAGCCTCCAGGAGGTGCCGATGGTCGGGGGCTATCCCCTCTTCGGACCAGCCGGGCCAGGCAAACGAAGAAAGGTTGAACGCCAGTGCCTTGGCTGCGCTCAGCAGCTCATACTCCCTGGCGGAATCAACGGCGAGGGCTATCGCGATGGTGATACCCGATCGAGCGATCGACATCGCCTGGTTGAGATCCTTACGCTCCCAGTAAGCCTCGTTGGCCAGGGCACGGCAAACATCCAACGCCTCTACCGGGTCGGGCAGCGCAACGAGGAACTCAACGAGCGCCGCGGCGTCCTTCGAACGGGCGACTTCGCGAGCCTGATCGATGAGTACCTCCATGGCCCGGGAGCATACCGGGAGAGGGAAGCGGTTTGCCATTGGCATCCGCAACAGGCGATAGGCCTTGTGCGTTCGGTGAGTTGGCTCAACCCGCGACTCGCGACTTCAGGGCCAAACCCCCCGCTGCGTTATGGCGGTTCTGCACCGAGAGAGTGCCAGAACATAAGCGGCGACCCGCAGCGTCGGTACTCGCAGGTTGGGCCCCTGGGGTTGGACCCGCCGCCAGGCTGCCTGATAGGAATCCAGCCCTTCAGCCAGTTTCAATCGCTCCAGCAAGACACGCTCGGTGGCCCTCCCTACCCGGTCGCGGAGCCGCGTGAGCGTTTCGCCGTGATCCCAAACCTGGTTCTCGAGATTCTGCGCCCATTCGAAATACCCGGCGACGATACCCCCGGAGGCTGCTACCACATCGGGTATGAGCCGCACGCCCCTCCGGCGAAGAATCCCATCTGCCGCAGGGGTCGTCGGATAGTTCGCAGCCTCAACGACCAGCCGCGCTTCTATCCGTGGTGCGTTCTCTTCGGTGATCTGGTTCTCGAGCGCGGCAGGAATCACGATATCGGCAGGAGCCTCGAGGATCGCACGAGAGTCCTTCTGCTCTGCTCCCGGAAATCCACTGATGCCGCCGGTCGCTTCTCGATGTTTGGTGACCGACTCGACGTCGAGGCCGTCGCGGTTGTATATGGACCCGGAGGTATCGGCAAGACCCACGATCAACGCGCCTGATTGCTGAAAGACGTGGGCGACGCCGGCTCCCACATCTCCAAATCCCTGGACAACGACTCTTGCCCCGTCAATGGACTCAACGCCATGAACATATCCGAAATCGACGGTCCGCTGCGTCGCCGCCAGTACACCGTGGGCGGTGGCATGCCTCCGTAGCGGTGAGCCGCCAAGATCGAGCGGCTTGCCGGTAACCACGGCGAGATTGTTCTCGCCCGGGTGAAGAATCGAGTAGGTGTCGTATACCCAGGCCATCGTTTGCTCGTCGGTATACAGGTCGGGGCCAAGCACGTCTTTGTGAGGACCGATCGTGTCCCCGAGGGCCGCCACATAACGTCTGGTGATCCGGCGCCGCTCCTCCTCGGAGAGGGTCGTCGGGTCACACCGGACTCCGCCGTGCGCCCCCCCGAAGGGAACGCCGGTGACCGCTGATTTCCAGGTCATCAGCGCAGCGAGCGCCCGGCAGTCGTTCTCACAAACCGAAGGGTGAAATCGAATCCCTCCTTTGGCCGGCCCCCTCGCTGCAGAGTTCAGCGCCCGGTATCCCTGGAATACGTGCACGTATCCGTCGTCCATCACGACGGGAAGGGTCACCTGCAGCAAGTGATCGGGTTCCGCCAGCCACTCCGCGGTGCCCCGCCATCCGTGTAGATCGGATGAGAACGGAACGGCAGATTCGAAACGAATCCGCTCCGCCTCCAGGAGTTCGGTCATCACAATGTCGTTTGTACTCCACGGGACCGGCTCCGGGTAGGGCCGAAGGACGTATTCGGTCTTCCCGGCAGACGGGAGATGTATCGCTCTAGTCTGGGGGAATCCGCAACAGGAGTACCGACCGATGACCGAACAACCGCCGGCACCGGATTCCCCGGTAACGAAAACCGGCAGGCTAAAGAAGAAGTATTACGAATCCGAGTTGCAGCGCCTCCAGGTTGAACTCGTCAAACTGCAGGAGTGGATAAAGGATCGCGAGCTCAAAGTCGTAGTCCTTTTCGAAGGACGCGACGCGGCCGGCAAGGGTGGTGTTATCAAGCGCATTACCGAACGCCTGAACCCGCGAGTTGCGCGAGTGGTGGCCCTCCCGAAACCGACCGAGCGGGAACTCTCCCAGTGGTATTTCCAGCGCTATGTTGCTCACCTGCCGGCTGCCGGCGAAATGGTCCTGTTCGATCGCAGTTGGTACAACCGGGCCGGCGTGGAACGGGTGATGGGGTTCTGCACCGAGGACGAATACCGCGAGTTCCTGCGCTCGTGCCCCGAATTCGAGCGCATGCTGGTCCGCTCCGGCATCATTCTGCTCAAGTACTGGTTCTCCGTTAGCGATGAAGAGCAGGAACGCCGGTTCCAATCACGAATCGAAGATCGCACCAAGCGATGGAAGTTCTCACCGATGGACCTCGAATCACGACGCAGGTGGCTCGAATACTCGAAGGCCAAGGATGAGATGTTCGCTCATACCGACATAAAACAGGCGCCCTGGTTCGCGGTGAATTCGGACGACAAACGCCGGGCACGGCTGAACACGATAAGCCACTTGCTCGAGAGCATCCCATACGAGGATTTGACTCCCGAGCCCATTGACCTGCCTCCACGCGATGACTCATTCGCGTACGTCCGTCCGCCGATGGACGACCAGACGTTCGTACCGGAGAGGTACTGAGAGAGCCTCTAGCCTTTAGCCCTTAGTCACGGCTCAAGGCTCTACCCGAGGCCTCCTATGTCGACGTCGTAGGCCCGATAGACCATGTCTGCGCCCTTTTGGCGATGACGGGAGAGCTTTCCCAACAGAGCCAGGGTTCTCTCGCGGATGTCCTCGGTGGCATCCTCTAACCCGTCCATCGGCATCGCGCCCAAAACATGGATGATCTCGCCGATTTGCTCATCCATGTCCCGGTGCTCTTTCTTCAGCATCTTCACCCGGTTCGACAGGCGCGGAGCTTGATGAACAAGGTCGGCCAGAAGCCCTTCTTCGCCCTCGACCTCCTGGGTGTGATCCGCAAGGGCACCGCGCAAACGGTGAAGCTCACCGTCGACGTGCTCGCGCCAGGCGACCCCGCGCCCGATCGGAGATGCAATCGCGAACTCCAGGCCGGCGGCGGCGTCCAGCAAGACTGCCCGATGCCTCCCTGCGGCGCTCAGAGCATCGTTACCCACGATGTCACCTCCTTCGCTGTCTCGACTTGAACCTACTTCCAACATGCCAGATGACGTGTTCGCAGTCCAGGGCCAAATGTCACCGTATGGGTGCGACCATTCCGGCGATTGACTCGTCGAGTAACGAAAGCGCCCGGGCAGTCCGATTCCACGATTGCTCCAGGGCCCATCGGGTCTGGCTATCAGGGGAGGCCCCGAGCTCAACCGGAATCGGGACCACCCGGAACGAACCTCGTTCTACCTTTGTGGGAACAAATTCGATGCTGTTGACTGAGAATCCATCTGTGCCCTCGACGACGTCGAGGATCGCGATGACTCCATCTTGCGTGGGCAAGCTGAAGAACTGGTTTGAAATGAGATTGCCCAACCCGTAGAGAACGTACTTGTCGTTGATCATCTCAACGGCTTGAACGACGTGAGCATGATGCCCGATGATTACATCGATGTCCGGGGAGGCGAGCAGCGTAGCGGCCGTGCCCCGCTGCCCGCTGGTGGGCATGGATTGATACTCGTTACCCCAGTGGAGACTGACGACAACAAACTCTGCTCCGCGACCACGCACGGCGGCGGCGTCGGCAAGGATTCTCTCCTCGTCGATCAAGTTGACGAGCCAAGGCTGATCAGCGGGCAAGCGAAAACCGTTCAGCCAGTAGGAATATGCCAGATGGGCAACACGCACCCCGTTGACGTCATAGACCCACCAGGCCGGCTCCTGCTCGTGATCCGTGGTGCCTGCATGACCGAGATCGGCTTCCTCCAGCAGGCCGAGAGTGCTGGCAACCCCTCCGCTGCGCCGGTCGAACGAGTGATTCGAGGCGGTAGAACAGCCTTCGTATCCCGCATTCGCAACTGCTTCGGCTATCGCTCCCGGGGACGAGAACACCGGATACGAAGACAGGTCCGCGTCGTTTGCGGACAGAGGCGTTTCCAGATGACACAGCCCGAGATCGGCAGCCGAGATGACCGGTTCGATCGAGGCGAACATCGGACCGAAGTCAAAACCATCGTCACCGCCATACCGTGCCGCCTGCGCCATCACCGGGATGTGGGGAAGGATGTCGCCGGTGGCGGCAATCCGGAATGTTCTCCGCTCCGGTACCTCGGGCAAATCCAGATCGGCGGCCGACGCCAGGACGAATGCAAGAGTTGCCCGATCGATAGGCATCTCACCCCGCTGAGTGTGAATCGCAGCGGACCGCGTCGACAACGCGCCAATCACCACGGACGTCGGCACGGAGAGAGCGGAGCAGAAAGCACCGACGCAAGAAAGATCCGGTGTCCTGCCGAGCACCTTCGACAGTCCTGTTTCGACCTCACTCCACGACGCCCGGGATGTCGGACAGAACCGATCCTGCTGGAGCGGGTCACATCCATCAAGGAGCCCGGCGGCAGCAGCAGCCTCGATGTATGCCTCTGCCGGGTGGCCATCGTCGTCAACGAAAGATCCGCCAGGACCCGGCACAAGGCCTGTCGAAGCTGCGCCGACGGGTTCCACGAGGAAGCTCGCGGTCAGAGATAGCGCAACCATCAGAGTTCGCAAGCGCATGGCATACCCACCATACGCCGGCTTGGGGTCTGTGGCATGGCAGACTCCCCCCAGAGAAGAGGAAGGTCAATGCCGTACCGCACCATCATCGAACCGTTCCGCATCCACAGCACCCAGGCCATCAACCTGCCCACCCGCGAAGACCGGGACAAAGCGCTGGGACGCGCCGGTTTCAACTTGTTCGGTCTTCATGCCGACGAGGTCATCATCGACCTACTGACGGACTCGGGAACCGGCGCTATGTCGGCCAAGCAGTGGGCCGGGATGATGGTCGGAGACGAGTCGTACGCAGGGAGTCGCTCGTTCTACCGCTTCCTCGATGTCGTACAAGGTATCACCGGGTTGCCGGAGATCATCCCGACGCATCAGGGCCGGGCGGCCGAGAGGATTCTGTTCTCGGTCATGGTCAAGGCGGGCGATGTCGTACCCAACAACACCCACTTCGATACGACCCGCGCCAACGTTGAATACCAGGGGGCTGAGGCCCGGGACCTGGTTATCACCGAGGGGAAGGATCCATCAGCCGACCACCCGTTCAAAGGCAACATGGACATTGAGGCACTCGAGCGGACTATCACCGAGGTCGGAGTCGAACGCATTCCTTTGGTGATGGTGACGGTCACAAACAACTCCGGAGGCGGCCAGCCGGTTTCAATGGAGAACCTGCGCGCAGTCCGGGATTTGTGCAGCCATCATGGGATCCCGTTCTACCTCGACGCGTGCCGATTCGCAGAGAACTCATGGTTCATAAAGCTGCGTGAACCCGGGTACGAGGACCACACGCCGCGGGAAATTGCGGCAGAGATGTTCTCGCTGGCGGACGGATGCACGATGTCTGCCAAGAAGGACGGCCTTGCCAACATCGGTGGATTTCTGGCGATGAGGGACCCGCTGGTAGCCGCGTCCTGCCGCAACCTTCTAATCCTGACAGAAGGCTTTCCAACCTACGGGGGTCTGGCCGGATACGATCTCGAGGCAATCGCCCAGGGCCTCGAGGAAGTACTGGACGAGGAATACCTGCGCTACCGGATCCGGTCGACCGAGTATCTCGCCGAGAAGGTGTCGGCCGCCGGTGTTCCCATCGTCCGCCCGGCCGGCGGGCACGCTGTCTATCTCGATGCAAAAGGATTCCTTCCTCATATTCCTGCCTCCCAGTACCCCGCCCAGGCGCTGGCGGTCGAGCTTTACAAGGATGGCGGAGTCCGGGGCGTCGAGATTGGATCGGTGATGTTCGGAACCGTCCACGCCGATGGAACCGAGACGCCGGCCGCCATGGAACTCGTGCGACTGGCTATACCCCGCCGGACCTATACGCAGAGCCATATCGACTATGTCGGCGAGGTCGTCGTCTCCGTTGCAGAGCGTGCAGAGTCGATAGGCGGATACAGGATCATCGAGCAAGCACCATGGCTCCGCCACTTCACTGCGAGATTCGAGCCCGTGTGACTCGAGCCGTGAGCTTCGTGTCGTGCCGGCGGTCGGGCTCACTACCGGTCGAGTATCCCGTTGGCGGGCGAGACCATTAGCCTGCCCCCGATGACGCTACGAGTAATGCTCGCCGACGATCACGCACTGGTGCGCGGTGGATTACGCGCGCTCCTCGAGGCTGAGCCCGACATCGAGGTCGTCGGAGAAGCGGATACCGCGGCAGGTGCGGTTGAGATGGCCGGAGAAACCCAGCCCGATCTCGTGGTGCTCGACGTCAACCTCCCGGATGGCTCGGGTGTCGAAGCCTGCCGGCAGATCCGCGACAAGTGGGACAACATCCAGGTTGTCATGCTCACGGCGTTCGCAGACGAGCAAGCATTCGTCGATGCCGTTGCCGCGGGTGCTCTCGGGTTCGTCCTCAAGCGCACGAAAGCATCGGATCTTCTCTCAGCAGTCCGCAAAGCGGCCGCCGGTGAGACTCTGCTCGACTCCGAGCTGAAGGACCAGATCTTCTCACGAGCCCACGCCGGACGGGACTCCGATCCGCTCCTCGCCGAGTTGTCTCCGCAGGAGCGCAAGATCCTCTCCAGGATTGCCGACGGCAAGACGAACCGCGAGATCGCGGCCGAGATGTACCTGGCTCAGAAGACGGTAAAGAACTACGTCTCAAATCTCCTGCGCAAGCTGCAGATGAACAATCGTGCCGAAGCGGCTGCCTACGCGGCCAGATTGGAAGCGCTCCGAGAGTCGGACGAGTAGCCGGTTCCCGGCTCACTCGGATTCGAGAGCCGAGCCGATCCTGTCGACAAAACCTTTGACGCTGCTCTCTGCCAGCCGATGCATAAGAACCTTGTCCAGGGCACGGCCGAGAGCTCCCAGGGGAGGTTCGTAGGTGCCGCGAAAAGCGAGCTGGGTATGGTCGGGTCCGATGTCGGCCAGGATCAAGCTGCCCTCCATCTTGGGAAAGAGGCTCGTAGCCCCGGTCGCCTCCCAGACAACCGGCACCGTAGTCTCCGCCTCCTGTGTGACGGGATCACCGACACGCATACGGACGGTCTTGGCCACCGTGGTCGGGCTCTTCCCGATCGAGATGCTCGCCCGCAGTTCTTCGCCGTCGCGATAGGCCGACTCTGCCCATACGCTGAAACTGGCGAAGAAGGACTGGAAGCGCGGCGCGACGGCCGCTATCGGTTTCCCGATTTGGATGTAGTAATAGACGAACACAATCAGATCTAGACAGCACGAAACCACCGAAGCGGCGATCGGACCAGGGCCGAAAGTCATGGAATCGAGGGAACCGGCGATACGCGACCAGGCCGGCTACCGATTGGTAACGTGGGCGGATGACGAGTCGCCTCCCCGCACACAAACGCCGCCAGCAGATCCTGGACGTGGCTCTTCAGGAGTTCTCGGGTGCGGGCTATCACGCGACAACGATGGACGACGTTGCTGCCTCGGCCGGAGTAACGAAACCCGTTCTCTACCAGCACTTCAGCTCGAAGCGGGCACTGTATCTTCACCTGGTCGATGACGTCGGCAAACGCATGGCAGCAGCCATAACCAACCGGACTGCAACGGCCGATTCACCCCGCCGGCAAGTCGAAGCCGGAATCGGCGCATACTTCGACTTCGTCGCGGAGAACCGGGAAGCTTTCCTTCTGCTCTTCGAAGGCGCCGACCGCAGCGACGCAGATGTAGCGGAGGCAGTCGATCGGATCGAGGACAGCATGGCCGAACTCGTTGCCCCGTTGATTGCCGCCGGCATCGAGCCCGACCAGCAGCGGGCGCTCGCCTATGGAATCGTTGGCGCAGCCGAGGCCGCCGGCCGCGCCTGGGCAACGGCGAGACTCTCCGTCGAACCAGCCAGGCTGGCCGCCGAGATCTCAGAATTGGCATGGTCGGGTCTTCGGGGCATATCTCCGAACCAGCCCCTGGTTGCCGACTGATCAACCTGTCGCCTGATGCCCGCGATCGGTCGTACTAGACGATCCGCATTCCAGAGATCGAACGTGCAACCACGATGCGCTGGATCTCGCTCGTACCTTCGAAGATCGTGAAGATCTTGGCATCGCGAGACCACCGCTCCACAGGATGCTCACGAACGTAACCCGAGCCGCCGAGAATCTGAATCGCCTCATCGGTCACACGGACGGCCACTTCGCCGGCTTTCAGCTTGGACATCGAACCTTCACCGGCTTCGAACGGCTTGCCGTTTCTAGCCATCCAGGCGGCGCGCCACACGAGGAGACGGGCGGCGTCGATCTCGGTGCGCATATCGGCGAGTTTGAAAGCGATCGCCTGATTCATGATTATCGGACGCCCGAACTGCACACGCTCCTTGGCGTACCCGAGCGCATACTCGTAGGCTGCCCTGGCGACACCGAGAGCCTGGGCGCCGACCACGGGCCGCGAGGCTTCGAATGTGGACATCGCTCCCTGCTTCCTGGAGCTCTTCCCCTCTCGCGCTCTAGCAAGGCGCGCGTCGAGCCTCTCTTTGCCGCCGAGGAGCATTCGACCCGGGAGCCTTACATTATCGAGCACCACTTCGGCGGTATGGGAGGCGCGGATGCCATGTTTCTTGAATTTCGAGCCCTGTGAGAAACCGGGTGTTCCGGGCGGAATGATGAAGCTTGCCTGACCTCTGGAACGTAGCTCGGGGTCGACTGACGCCACCACAACATGAATGTCGGCGATGCCCCCGTTGGTGATCCAGGTCTTTGTCCCGTTCAAGACCCATTCGTCGGCCGCCTCGTCATATACGGCCCTGGTCCTGAGGGCGGATACGTCTGAACCGGCATCGGCTTCGCTCACCGCATAAGCGGCGACCCTCGGATCATCCGCAGTTCCGAAGCATTGCGGAACCCATTCGGCAACCTGATCCGGAGTCCCGGCCGCGGTGATACCGGCCACGGCCAACGTGCTCCCGAAGATGGACAAACCGATGCCGGCGTCGCCCCAGAACATCTCCTCGGCTACGAGCGGAAGGGTCAGTCCGGTAGCGTCGCCGAACGCATTGAAGAAGAACTCGAATGAGTAGAGGCCGATCTTGGCGGCCTCCTGAATGATCGGCCACGGCGTCTCCTCCCGCTCATCCCACTCTGCTGCGGCCGGCCGTACAACGCGTTCCGCGAAGTCGTGTACCCACTTTTGAAGCTGAATCTGATCTTCGTTTAGCTCGAGTGAAAACTCCGCCATTGGTGCTCCCAACTTCTAGTTACCACATGGTAACTTAACTTGGGGAGTGAGGGGGAGTCCAGTTTCTCGGCAATGCTGTCGTTCCCCACGCGCAACAGCATTGCTGAGAAAAGCCAGACACGATTCCCGGCAATGCCGTTGTTCCCTACGCGCAACAGCATTGCCGAGAAAACTCCGGCGAGATCGAGTCAGCTGGCCCGTCGAATCCGGACGACCCGCTTGCGGCGCAGGACGCGGCGCTCCCGGGAAGTCATACCACCCCACACGCCATCCATTTGGCCGGTCTCAATCGCATATGAGAGGCATTCCTCCTGCACCGGACATGCCTGACAGACGGCCTTGGCGGCGCGGACCAGGGACACCTCTGCTTCATTGACCGGAAAGAACAGGTCGTCTTGACGACCCGAACAGGCCGCAAACTCACGCCATTCCGATCCAAGATCCGACAGTGTTTCATGTCCGAACACGCGCGCTCCTTCCGTAAGGTCGTGATAACGCACGCCGGGTCCAGAATGTTCCCCAGTTTCGCGGATGTTCATCTAGCGGCCCAGGCCTATCGTGGCACCGAATGGTATTTGAACTAGAGGGCATCGAAGTCAACGGTGCAAACGGCAGCCAACGGTTGTCGATCGAGGGGCTGCGCCTCCCATCGAACGGCATGACCGTGATCGTAGGCCCATCGGGCGCAGGCAAATCCACGCTTTTGCGCCTCCTCAACCGGCTGGAGATCCCGGACGGCGGCCTGATCCGATTCGACGGTCGGCCGATCGGCGAAACCGACCCCCTCGATCTCCGACGCGCGGTAGGTATGGTCTTCCAAGAACCCGTCCGGTTCCCCGGCACCGTGTTCGACAACCTGAGAGAAGCCGATCCATCGATCGACGAGGACAGTGCCGAGTCGCTCCTCAAACGAGTGGGTCTCGATAGTTCCTTCGTGACCAGGCTCGCCGATGAGCTCTCCGGAGGAGAAGCGCAGCGAATGTGCATCGCCCGCGCACTGGCGACTGGCCCGATGGTCCTCTTGATGGATGAACCAACTTCGTCGCTCGATCCGGCGACAACGCGAAAGATCGAAGAACAGGCGCTGGCACTGGTCGGGACCGGCGTTCCCATCTTGTGGGTGACCCACGACACCGGGCAGATGCATCGCATCGCCTCTCATGTCATCTGCCTTATCGATGGAGCCGTTGCCTATGAAGGCCCGGCGGCCGACATGACGGCCGTACCGGACCCCCGCGTAGCCGAGTTCCTCGATGAGCAACCATCATGAGCACCGCAGACGTAACGACCCTCGGCTTGATCGCCTCGCTAATACTTGTGGTCGTAGCCATCGGAATCTCCGCCACCCAGAGACTCGGGCTCGAGCGCGACATCGTCTGGGCTACTGTCCGGTCGCTGGTGCAGTTGCTGTTCGTAGGCGTCGTGCTGGCTTTCGTCATCGACCCCGGACAACCGCTCATCCTCTCATGGGCGTGGGTGGCCGCCATGGTGTCTTTCGCAGGCGTCGTCATTCACCGCCGTGCCCCAGAGATACCGGGCGTGTTGTTCCTCGGCATGGTCGCCATCGGTGCCGCTGCCACCGTAACCCTGGCGGTCATTTTCGGATTGGGAGTGTTCCCTCTGGAGGGACGCACCCTCGTGCCGCTGGCCGGCATGATGGTCGGCAACTCTATGAACGCCACCGTGCTCGCTGCTCGTCGGGTTGTAGACGAGTTCAGCAGTAACCGCCGCGAGGTCGAGGCGCGCCTCGCTCTGGGGCAGTCCTCCCGGCAGGCAAGCCGCCGCTATCTGCGGTCGGCGCTCCGAACGGCTCTCACACCTCAGATAGAAACCACCAAGGCGGTAGGTCTGGTATTCCTGCCCGGTGCCATGACCGGCCTCATCCTCGCAGGGGTCGACCCGATCGAAGCGGTCCGCGTCCAGGCGGCAATCATGTACCTGATACTCGGATCGGTAGCCACCACCGCGACGGTGATGACTATCGGTATCGGCCATCGCCTCTTCACGCCGGATCACCGTTTGATTCGACTGCCGCGCTCTTGACCTGTGAGTTACCCAGACCGGACATCCACGTAACGAGCGCAGCAACGGCCATAGCCACCACAAGGCCAACCAAGGGAACCTCGTAACCTCCGGTTGCGTCCCGAAGGACTCCCACTCCTGCGGGGCCGGCTGCTCCGATGATTGCGGCAAAAGTCCACTGGACTCCCATGATCCGGCCGTAGGCGGAACCGGAATACCACGACGACATGACCATTGCGCGCAGCGGGAGCATCGCGCCGAAGGAGAGCCCGAAGAGAATGAAATGGGCTCCCATCTGCCAGTTGGCACCCACGGTGACTGCAAGTGCCATTGCCACCGTGACGGCAACCATTCCCGCCGCGTGAACCGATGTCGGCCTTCGCCTTCCGGCGATGAATGGTGAGGCGTATCGACCGGGCAGGCTCAACGCCGAAGCTACGGCAGCCCAGACTGCCACTGAGGCCACCGCAAATCCGGCCTCTTCGAACCGGGCTACCCGGTGCGTGATGATCGACTGCACAGTGCCGAAGCTGAGCAACATGCCGACCGTGTAGAGAACGAAACGACGATCCGACAACAAGGAGCGAAGAGAGAACGGCGCCTGTTCGCCGTGGCGAGCTTCGCCTGCGCCGCTGGGCAAGAAGACGAAAGACGTGAACCATCCGACGACCAGAAGCACGCTACCGAGCGCCAATGCAGCTCCTCGCCACCCGAACCAAGCCACCAATCGTTCCGTCAGGGGGATGAAAATAGTGCCAGAAATCCCGCCGATCACCGTCAGGGTGGCGAGCGCCCGCGCCCGATGCCGCGCCGAGAACCACTGATCAACAGCGATGAAGGCCGGTTCGTAATAGGTCATCGCTCCGGCCGGCCCGATCAACAGCCACCACGCTCCGAGCACGTGCCATGGCTCTCGAGCAAACGAAAAGGCGAGAAGCCCCAGGAATCCGAACGCAGACCCGATCCCGAATACCAAACGAACCCCGTGCTTGTCGGCGAACCGTCCGACCGGAAAGGCCAGCAGGCCGCCGGCGAGGGCTGCACCACCGTATCCCACGGAGAGGACTGTCGTGCTGAAGTCGGCCCCTGCAGCATCCGAGGTGAGAAACACCGAAAAGCCGTAGAACATGACACCGAATGCCACCATCACCGTCGTTGCGAGAGCAACGATCGCCGGCCATGAGAATCGGTCCATATCCGCAGGCTAGGGCTAGGAAGTCGTGCGGCGGGCCCCATGGCAGATGCCTTCTTCGGAGCCGTTAGCCTTCCGCCATGCACGAAGACCTCCGTACCGCCATCGACAACCTATTCCCCTCTCTCCAGTCGACGCTGGAAGACCTCGTCCGAATCCCATCCATCAGCGCACCCGCCTTTGACGCCGCGGAAGTCCGGAGATCGGCCGCCGCGGTTGCCGCCCTACTCTCGGAAGCTGGATTCGGGACCGTTCGTCTGCTCGAGGTGGAAGGCGCCCACCCGGCGGTCTTCGCCGAGATTCCTGCGCCCGCTGGTGCTCCAACGGTCCTGCTCTACGCCCACCATGATGTGCAACCGGTCGGGGATCTCAGCGACTGGGATCGAGATCCCTTCGAGCCGGTCGAAGTAGGCGGGCGCCTGCTCGGGCGTGGTTCGTCCGATGACAAGGCCGGCCTCGTCGTCCATCTCGGCGCGGTGAAGGCGCACAATGGCCGCCCTCCGGTGGGTGTCAAAGTAATCATCGAGGGCGAGGAGGAGGTCGGCTCAACCCACCTCGGTGAGTTCCTGCGCAACTACCGAGATCTGCTGGCCGCCGATGTCATCGTCATTGCGGACTCAGGGAACTGGCGTGTCGGTCAACCTGCGCTGACGACATCGCTGCGTGGACTGGTCGACTGCACGGTTGAGGTCAGAACTCTCCGACACGCTATCCACAGCGGGCAGTTCGGAGGAGTGATTCCTGACGCGCTGACGGTCCTGTCCCGCCTCCTGGCCACTCTGCACGACGCCGACGGCAACGTTGCCATTCCAGGGTTGGTCTTCGGCGAGTCCGACGACCTCGACCTGACCGAGGAGGAGCTGCGCAGCCAGGCGGACACGGTCGAAGGCCTCGAGTTGATCGGTTCCGGCTCTCTGACTTCACGGATGTGGACGCAACCGGCAGTAGCGGTGCTGGCCATTGACGCTCCGACGGTCGTGAACGCGGTCAATGCACTGGTGCCGGCAGCGCGTGCCAAAGTGAGCTTGCGCATCGCCCCCGGAGACAACCCTGAACATGCGATGAGTGCCCTCGTGGCACATCTCGAACAGAACGTCGCTTGGGGAGCCGAGGTGACTGTGACGCCCGGCGCAACGGGTGAAGCCTTCGCTCTCGAGACGACCGGACGGACCAACGATGCGTTCCGCGCCGCGTTCGAAGAGGCCTGGGGTCGTGAAACGGTCAACATGGGCGTCGGTGGTTCGATCCCGTTTGTGGCCGCCTTCTCGGAGTCCTTCCCGGAGGCGACAATCCTTCTCACCGGAGTGGCTGATCCAACAAGCAGAGCTCATGGCCCGAACGAGAGCGTCGACCTCGACGATGTAAAGAAAGGGGCCCTGGCGGAAGCAATCGCCCTGCGACTGCTCGCCC
>JAHEDJ010000043.1 GCA_024641325.1 bacterium
CCTTGGTGGGGTAACATGCTGGCCCCACCTGGGGGTGTAGCTCAGCCCGGCAGAGCGCTTCCCTCGCACGGAAGAAGTCAGGGGTTCAAATCCCCTCACCTCCACTCGAAGAAAACCCCAGTTCAACTGGGGTTTTCTCTCGTTTTGGAGCGGATCTCGGAGACGCCGTGAGAGGGCTCTGTCAACATCCTGTCAACAGGAAGTGTGTGCAACTGACGTTGACGCGTTACACCGGAGGGCTCTGAGTTTTCTGTGTTAGCCGTTCGTATGGGGTTTGGCCGTCGAGGCCTCCGTGGGGTCGGTTGAAGTTGTAGAAGTCTTCCCACTCTTGCAGCTTGTCGTTGAACAGTTTGGTGTCGTCGATGACGACACCGTCGAGCATCCGGTAGAACTCCTCCTCGTCGATCCGATGCGACCTCTCGACCTTGCCGTTGAGGCGTGGGGTGGCGGGTTTGATGTAAACGTGTCTGATGCCTCGGTCCAAGACGTGGTAGTGGAACTGGGATCCGAACTCTCCGCCGTTGTCAGTTTGGATCACGTCGACTCGGAACGGCAGTTTGGCTAACAGGTAGTCGAGAAACTGGATGGCGGTTTTCTGGTTGCACCGTGGGTAGGCCCGTAACACTCGCAGTCGGGTGCAGTCGTCGATGGCGGTGAACTGATAGAAGCGTTTCCCAGCTCCTCCTACCGGGGTGATGAACTTGACATCAACCTGTACGGCATGCCCCGGCTTGGGCTTCTCATACCGCTTCCACCGTTTCTGATAGGTCTTGTGCTTCTGGGAGGCCGGCAGGCGGTTCAGCTCGAGACGCTCCAAGATTCGCCACACTCCCGACTTGGAGATTTCGATTTCGTGGTAGCGCTTCAGATACATGGCGATCTTGTCGGGCCCGAAGTGGTAGTTCTGACGCAGGTAGATGATCTTTCCGACCACCTCAGCGGAGGTGGCATTGGGACTGTGGTGAGGACGCGAGGACCTATCCCGCAGACCCTCCAGTCCCTTCGCCTCATACCTCCGCAGCCACCGGTAGAAGGTCTGGCGTGTGATTCCGTAGTAGCGGCAAGTCTGGGCGACGTTGCCGGTCACCTCCTCGGCGTGACAGATTACCGCCAGCCGATGGTTCACCAGTCTTTGCTGATCTCTCTCTGTCATCGGTTCTCCTTCTCCGATTGGAGAACCCTACGTGTAACCAATGTCCGTCAGTTCTAGATGTGGCTTTCTGTGTGTGGCTTTCTGTGTCCGCTTTCCCCAGACCTTGTCTTCTGGAATCCCACCACTGAGGCTGCCGGTGTACAGGATCTGTGGATTCACGAGATGCGCCATAGGTCGTTGAACTGGCCGGGATCGGCTACTACCACTCAGGTTCGGCGAAGGGTGGGCTGCTGCGCTAGTCGCCTCGGGTTCTCAACCCTCGTTATCCGTGACCGGATGTGAAAGGCGACCGGAGGCCGACTATGCCTATGCAGGGTGCGAGTACCTATTTGAAGGGTCGACCTGACCTGGTGCCGGTGCTTGAGCGTGCCGGTCATCAACCGGCCGAAGACCGGATTCAGGATTATGAGGGTGGTGAGTGGGGCTGGGCGGTCTACTGCTACAAATGCGGGAAACGCTATCGGGGCCGGGCCGTTCACCCGTTCTACGGGTTGAGTCCTCGCCGCCGATGCAAGTTCGGATCGTGATCTGCGGCCCGATGCGCCTTCAGCCACCAACACCTTATCCCGGTCAGACAGCCATTAATCCGAAGATTAGTGACGTCATCGGCCCCCTGAGGGCCGTCGTCGAAACTAGATCTCGCAGGACTTGGTGGGCGATAGTGTCTGCAATCGTTCGGGAATACGCGATCGGCGTTGTGCGCCGCATCGGTCACATATCAGCGATACCCGGGCTCCACCCCCTTCGCCCGTCGACCAGGAAATGCGCACCGTCGGCTCGTGTCCAACAGCCGACAGGGCGTTGATGAGCTCAAGATTCCTCGCCTCGAATCTGACTCTCTTGTAGTGCATGATCCGGTCCGCCGCGCTCGTAAACCTCGGACCATCAGCCGGATCACAGGGTCTCTCGGGTGACAATCCGCGACGGCTCGATGGGCCCTGGTACGTGGCGTGACACGCGGTGCACCACACCTCGGTCCGGTACCCGTAAGTTGCCCCCGTTGTTGCCGATCGATCCGGTTGAACCGAGAAGGTCAGCAAGTGCCCGGCCGTCTCTAGGGACAGAATCAGGTCGCGGTGACGGTCGATCCAAGTTTTCTTGGCTGCCACGGGGTCTTCCTTGATCGCCATGATGTCTCGAAAGGATGGCGTTTCCTGGTCGGAACTCCACCCATTGTTCCGCCTTGCTCTACGCCGTTCCCTTCGCTTCATGTCATCGCTCCTGCCGACTGCGACCGTCGGCTGGTTTGAATCCCCCGGGCGGCCCGTACCGGTGTCACGGTCTGTTCCAGCGGCGGATCGCCCTGGTAAACCAATAGACGGCGGCGACACCAGCCGCCACCCCAAGTACGGCAAGCATCGGGTGGGTGTAATCGTCGGTGAGAACCTTTGCCACCACAGCAACGGCAAAGCCCCCTGAGATCACGGCTCCGGTCAACCAGCCGGATCGGGCCTCCCGATGCGCCTTTCGGGCAGCAAGATCGCCAAGTTCGTCATCGGTCATGGGGACGCATCCGTCACCCCGATATCGGGCCCATGGGAGGGGGAACCGATGGATGCGGGTGCGGTAGTCACAGCGCGCACACCGTGCCATCGACCACCAGGCTGAACCCCCTTCGCCGGTGACTACCTTGAAACGCCACACCTGGGGTTGGTGAGCGTCGCTGATGAAACGGTCGAGGAGACCGTCGCGAGCCTGTTCGTACCGTCGCCCCCAGTGAGCGCTCGGATCGGGCCCACCCGCAGGCATCATCTCGGCATGTTGGGTGTTGCGGCCAAAGAAGACGGTCGGATCACCCGACGCAGGTTCCTTCGTCATCGCAGATCCCTCCGCAGTCGAAGGGGTCCGTCGGTAGCGAAGGTGCCAGACCAGCAGCGGCAATCCGATGAGGATGGCCAGCACCGCCACAACAAACGGGATAAGCATCTGTCCGGGAACGCCGAAGGCTGTCCAGGAGAAAGAGTCTGCTCGTGTGGGGTCGTTCAGGAGGTAGCGGATACGAATCTCGTCGCCTATCGAGGCATCCCGCGGGACGTCGACAATCGCCCGGCACACCGCGGAATCTGTACATAGAGGGGCGACGTCTTTTCGGGGACGGTATTCGACGACCGCTCGATAGTCGTAGCCGTCGCCGCTCCGTAACTTCTGCACCGGGCCATCGACGGTGCCCCACACACTCGCCCCTCTAAACAGGTATCCGAACATGGCCGCAACGACTACGGCTCCAACGACCGTCGCTACAGCGGCTCCCGAAATAGAACCGGGTGGTCGTCGGATCTGGCGTTCCATGACCCGAGGATACGGCGAGGAACTGGAAGGCGCGTTAGGAAGTCAAATCAGTCGTCGCAACCGTGACGCTGCACTCTGTCGCCGTCATCGGCTGGCACGCCGAACTGACCGAAGCACGGGGCCGTCCCAGGACGGTTCCCCGCAACCCATGGCGAGCAGCGTACGGGGTCAGAAATCGCCACGAACTGTTCGGTGACGGTCAGGGACGGGGACTGCTGCGACGGCCACATTGCGATCTCCTGACCGTGTGTCGGAATCCTCATCGGAGCCACTTCCACCGACGTGTCGACGGAGCTATCACCACAGGCCGTCAACCCGGCCACCAGAACAACAACAAGGGACAACACGAAGCAGGAACGGGCACCGGTCGGACATCAACCTGGTGATCGCACCACCGACCATTATCGAGCGGTCCCGATCGCAGTCTCAATGCCCTCGGTGTGTTGTTTGAGCCGGGAGCACGCACCGACTGGCACACGCATCCCGACGGCCAGGTTCTCTTTGTCTGTTCTGGCGTTGGCAAGGTACAGACCGACGATGGAAAGACGGTGCAAGTGTCGGCGGCGGATGTTGCCTACTCCCCGGCTGGGGAGAAGCACTGGCACGGGGCAAGTGAGACCGGCTATCTGATGCATCTTTCGCATACGACCGGTGGCGCGACCGAGTGGTTCCCTGAGAAAGTGAGCGACCAGGACTACCTAGGCGACTGAAGAGGGCTCGTAGTTCTACCAATCAGACCACCACCTACCGTCCGGGCTGACACGGTCAACCAGAGTTTGTCTCCGAGTTCGACGCTGGCCGGTGGCCACCCACGCTGCGGGTGGTACACACTTGATGGTGTGGTGCCGAGCGTCAATGAGGTTGGCTAGGGATCGAGCCTCTGTAACAGGATGCCCTCGACGTTGCGCCCCACGCCGTCGATCTCGCCTCCGCTCGCCGGTTGGCATTCGAGGCGAATCTGGTCACCTTCACGGGGTTCGATCATCGTCGTATTCGACTCTTGTCGGCGGGTTTTGACGATCACCCAATGGAGGCCGGGCGGAATCTCATACTCGCCGGTGACTCCGGGCTGGAGTCTGCCGATCGGACGGTCGTCGAACAGCACCGTGTAGGCGCGGCCCCCCATCGTGGAAGGGCGGCTAATGGTCAATCGTGCGGCAGTTGTGGTGCGAGGTGGGGAACCGACATCCGACTGCTCAACTCTTCCCCAGCCCTCTGTGGGATGTTCATGGGATTGGACGCTGTCGACAGGAGAGGGCGTCTGCTTTTTGCTGTTTCGACCAGAGACACGTGCCCTACGGCGCCGTGCCCGCCGGATCAGATAGAAGCCTGGCAGTACCGTGACGGTGATGATGAATAGGTAGGCGGCAACCTCGTCTGTCACGTCGGAGTCGTTCGATACGACCCCACCTATGAACGTCAGAACAAACAAGCTGCCGAACATTATCAGCAAAACACCGAACACTGCCGACAGACAACCACCGCCGCTTCGCCTCGTTTGTGTGTCTTCGATGGGGGTCACGCCATCTCCAGGAGATCTCAGGGACCTCGACCATAGCCAGCGGCCTCATCCAACGATAGAGATAACCCGGGATTCGCAACCTCGGCGAGGTAGTGGTTCTCGTCGTGTTGCCCCGCGCCTTTGGGTTGGTCGGTGTCAGAGAATTCGTCCTCCACCGGCGCCCTGGTCGAAGGGAGATGGTTCCCTGGCGAAGAAAGGATCAGTACATGGCGAAACCCGCCGGAGCACTGTTTGCTCTCCTTGATCGCAGCGACCTTGTTCCGCTTTGCCCCTTAATGCGTGGGCTCAAATGAGACGGACCCGCAGGCTCAATCGGTGTCTAGTCACATTGTCTACGGTAGTAATGGTTCTAGAGGATTCGGTTGTGCGGCCGATAGGGACGTATGAGCGTGCCTTGGAACCTCGAACGACCTGAAACCACTGACAGTCGAAGTGATTTCTGTGACGTGTGTAGGGAACCGACCAGCCTGAGGGTGGATGACGCCCTCAGGCTTTGCCGTTCGTGCGCTGATCGACGGCCGGTCAAAGACACGCCTCGCATCAGGCTATACCGGTTGGCGGTTGGATAAGTCCATCGGGCCACAGTGACCAATTGTGGACGCCACCTGCGAACGTACGGGCGCTCCCGACCCGGTCTTGTCACCGGATAATCTCGATTGTGTCGGATAGGGCACGGATGAACCCAAAGATCGTTTGGAGGTCATGTCTGGACGTATTTGATCGTCACGGAAGTGGGCCCCAGGTCAGTCAGGCAATCAGGCCCGGGCTGGCTGCCCGGCAGTTACTCGCCCGTCAGTCCGTCAAATGACTCCCGGATGAGGTCGGCATGGCCGTTGTGCCGCGCGTATTCCTCGATCATGTGCACCAGGATCCATCGAAGGCTGGGCGCTGCTCCGTCGGGCCAGGTGCGAACCGCCGGCTGCTCCAGGCCGCCGCGACCCAGCGCCTCGGCGACCAGGGAGCGGGAGCGGGCGACGGCATCTTGCCAGAGCGAACGGAGTTGCTCGGCTGAGTCATCGCCGGCCGAGTGCCACTCCCAGTCGGGGTCGGCATTCCAGTCCACCGAGTCCCAGGGGGGCTGCCGGTCTCGCCCGTGAAGCCACCGGGAGAACCAGTCTTCCTCAACGTAGGCCAGGTGTTTGATCAACCCGCCCAGAGTGATCGACGAGGCGCCGACCGTCGCCGTCAGGCCGGCCGCGTCCAGACCGGCGCACTTCCAGGCGAGGGTGGCGCGTTGGTAATCCAGGAAGCCCAGGAGGGTGGCCGTCTCGTCGGCTGCAAGAGGAGGTTCAAGACGACCGTGCTCGTCGAGGTATTCCATAGCGTTCTCGTAACCACTCGCCGAGTGGTCAGGCGGACTTCCGGCGAGGGGGCCGAGGAATCAGCACCGGGGTATCGGTTGTGTAGGTCTGGTACTCCTGATCGCCGCCCCAGCGTTTCTCGGCCCTAGCTTCGAGCATCGGGACACCGCTGACGCGGGTGATCAGCAGGATGACGAATACCGGTGAGATCAGGGTGACCCAACGCCAGCCCGACAGCACCGGCAGGGCCATGATGGCGATACCGATCCAGAGCGTGATCTCGCCGAAGTAATTGGGGTGGCGTGACCAGGCCCACAGCCCGGATGTGATGAACCGTCCTTCGTTAGCCGGGTTCTTCTTGAAGGCAGACTTCTGCTGGTCGGCGACAACTTCGATCGCAAACCCGGCGATCCAGACGACTATCCCGAGGACGGCGACCCAACCGATCGAGCTGCGTTCGCTGCCGGTGATGATCGCCAGCGCGCAGGCCGCGGTGAGCAGCACCCACAAACCCTGCAGACTCCAGGTCATGAAGAACCGCAACGGATCCGTCTTGATGCGATCGAAGCGTCCATCGCGGCCGTCGCGTCGCACCCGACGGAACAGGAACGTGCCGAGCCGCAAAGCCCACACGCCGACCATGGCCGCCACGATCACTGCCCGTGCGTCGAGGTCATCGCTGAGCAGAAGAGCTACGACGGTGACCGTCAGATAGGTGATGCTGCCGGTCAGGTCGTAGTAGTGCTCAGTCTTTGCGCGGTTGGACGGAACGAACACAATCCAGTTGATGGCGAAGGCGAGCAGCCCGCACAATGCGAACACCGCGATCGAGCCGACCTTCGTGCTGCCCTGGCTTCCGGCGAGCACGACGAGCCCACCGATTGCGACGCTTGCGGCTATTCCAATGATCGAGTTTCGGTTTTGGTCTGTCATCGAATCAACCCTAGACGCAGCTGTGGACCAGAAGACGGCTGCTAGAAGCCGGTGTGGGCGAGCTCGTTGAGGGCTTCCCACAATCCCCGGCGGTCGGCGTGAGCCTCGACTGTGGTCTTGAGACGATGTATCGGCCTCGGGCGGCGGTCGAGCCAGAAGAGGCCGCTGGATTCGGCCGCTTCCTTTGAAGCGGCCAGCCAGACAATGGTGTCGGCACCCTGCTCCGGTGTTCGGAGGAACGGCTTCGTGAGTTTGTGGAACATCGGCAGTGATGTCTCCACTCCGGGAGTATCTGCCCAACCGGGATGCATGGCGTGAGCCACGACCCCGCGGTCGGCCAACTTCTCTGCCCATAACTCGGTGAGAATCACCTGGCCGCGCTTTGCCCTTGCGTAGGCGATCGAACCCTTGTACTCGCCCCGCTTGTTCTGGAGATCGCGAACCCTGATCCGCTGCGTGTACATGCCGCCGGATGAGACGTTGATGATCCGGGCGGGTGCGGAATCCTCGAGGCGCGGGATCAGCAGGTTGGTGAGCAGGAAATGACTCAGGAGATTCGTGGCCAGGGTCAGTTCGTTGCCCTCGGCGGTCTCCGCACGGTTCGGGAACAGGGCGCCGGCATTGTTGATCAACACGTCGATCGCAGGCTCGCCTGCCAGGAGAGCATCGGCGAGGTCCCGCACCGAACCCATGTCGGAGTGATCGGCGACGTAGACGCCGAGGTCATCGTTGCCGGTCGCCGAGTTGATCTCCCGGCGGGCGATCTCCAGCTTTGCTTCCGAACGCCCGACCAAGCGAAGGGCGGCTCCGAGGCTGGCCATCCTTTCAGCCGCAACGCGTCCGAGTCCAGAAGTTGCGCCGGTGATGACTACGGTCTTGCCGTCGAGAGAAGGCAGGCCGTCGACCCAGCGGCGCTTTCGGATCGCATAGCCGACGTTGGTGAAGCTGCCGATCACGGTCCGATCGAGCAGATCGTCAAAGCGAGGTGTCGGGGGCGTCTCCATGATCAGGCGTCGAACCAGGAAACGACCGGGGCGCTTTCAGATTGAGGTACTCCACCCGACACTTCTTGAGTGATGACCAGACCTTGAAGACCTTGCGGGTCGATATGGAATGGAACGATGTCGGGGCGATTGCCGAGAACACCGGCCGAAATCACTTTGTCGTCGACGACGGCCCACAGCTGATAGGTCAGGTCGTCGGGTAGCTGGTCGAGGGTGTTCTGGTAGACGTAACCCGTCCCATCCGGGAGGACCACAATGAGCATCGCACCCGAAGCCCCGTCGGCCGTCAGGGTCGCGATCTGCGCGGCAGGATTGTCGAGGGCAACGGTTACCGCCTGCTGCAGGGGATCGGCGTCCAGGGCCAGTGCCAGAGAGGCGATCTCTTGTTCCTGGGCAACCAACTGGGAGTTGAGGTCGTTGATCTGGCTCGACTGTGAGAAGACGGCGGCGCCCAGCACCGCTGCCACCGAAGCAGCCACGCCCGCCACCCAGGTAAGCGACCGGGCGCTGATAGTGCGGCTTTCGCTATTGAGCGGGACGACGTCGGCGAGGCGGGTGGGAGCAAGTTCAGTGCCCAACGAACTCGCGATACGATCCCAGACGCGTTCGGGAGCCGGCTCCATGTCGGCGCTGAACATGGCGGCAACTTCTCGATGCTCTTTTACCTCAGCCCTGCAGTGGGCGCATCCGCGCAGATGCTCGTCGACGAGGGCTCGTTCAACCTTGTCAACAGCATCGAGCGCATAAACGCCGAGAAGCTCCTGGATTCCCAGGTGATCTTGGATCTGCGTCATCACGTGCTCACACCTGCGGCGTCCAGCGATACCTTCAGCCGCTTCAATCCGGATCGAATACGGCTCTTTACCGTTCCTTCGGGTTGTCCGAGCATCTCGGCGACTTCCCGATAACTGTGTCCGCCGAAGTATGCGAGCTCGATCGGTCGTCGCTCACCCTCTCCGAGGTTGGAGAGAGCCTCTTTGATTGTGTCTGCGAGAGCCATCTCCCAAACTTCTTCCTCGATGTTCTGGTTGGTGTTCACAGTCAGCCGGGCGTCATTGTCCTCTCTTGTACGGCGCGCCGATTCCGACCGGATGTAATCGATGCTGCGACCGTGCGTATGGGCGAGTAGGAAGGAACGCAACGATCCGCGTTCTGCGTCGAACTTCTCCGGGTTGTTCCAAAGGCGTAAGAAAACTTCCTGGGTTATCTCTTCTGCCAGGGTTTCGTCGCGCAGGATGCGACGCGCCAGACCGTGCACAGCTCCAGAGTGACGACGGTATGCCTCACCGAGCGCATCTTGGGAGAACCGACCGATGGCCGTAACCAGCGGCGCGTCGCCCAGTTCCGACAGTTCTGTTGGGCTCATTGATGGCGGCCCCTTCTAGAACGATCCCTCGGCCGCACCATGTTTTTAACAACAAGTGTCATCCATGTCCAGGCGTGCCTCCGTAGACCCTCCGTAAGCAGCCCGACAAACGGGCCGAACTAAGGAGAAACCATGCGCAATCTCGGTCGCATTTTCATAGTGGCACTGTTGCTGTTGGCCCTGCCGGCCGGTGCAGCCTTCGCCCAGACTTCAGACGGAACCGTCACGGTTCTGCACGGCATCCCCGGCGACGGTGGGTTCCCCGTCGACATCTACGTAAATGGTGACTACAGCGCACCATTCATTCCTGGACTCACCTTCGCGGAGTTCGCCGGCCCGGTGACCCTCCCGGCTGCCGACTACTCGATTGAGATCTATGGTGCCGGAGCCGATCCGGCTAGCACCGACCCGGCACTCGGACCGTTGGTCGTGACCCTCCCGGCCGGAGCCAATGCCACCATTGAGGCACACCTCGATGCGAGCGGCGCACCTACGGCTTCAGTGTTCGTGAATGACATCTCTGAGATCGCCGCCGGAAATACGCGGTTGACCGTCCGTCACACTGCTGCGGCCCCGACGGTGGACGTCCTGGCCAACGATGGAGTCCTGTTCTCCGCCCTGAGCAACCCCAATGAGGCCTCCGGTGACGTCCCGGCTGCCACCTACAACGCCAAGGTCGTGCCCACCGGCGCTACCGACCCGGTCGTTTTCGAGGCGGACCTCGCTCTTGCGGAAGGCACCTCTACGATCGTCTACGCCATTGGTTCACTCGACGGCGGTAGCTTCACGGTCGCCGTTCAGACCATCTCAGGTTTGGGCGCCACCCCCGCAGGTGTTCCCACCGGCACTGCCGGCCTGGCGACCGAGTCCTTCCCCATCGCCCTGGCCCTGACGGGTGCCCTGGCGCTGGTTGCCCTCGCCGGCTCGGGCGTTGCCCTAGCCCGCAAGTCGAGCAACTAACAGGAGCAAAGGTGATCGAACCCGGGAAGGCCTCTCATCGGTCTTCCCGGGTTCTTTACTATCTGCCCATGACCCTTCGTACGCTGACCCTCGTCTTCGCTTTCAGCCTGATCGCGCTCACTGCCCTGACGGTCGCGTACTTGAGCAACACCGAACCTGCCGAAGTGGGTGATGTTGCATCTGTGGAGGCTTTGCTCGAACAGCCAGAGGCCTCGACCACTTCGACTATTCCCTCGCCGACCACCGACCCACCACCGCCAACTGATGAGGACGCGGTCCGACCGCCCAAGGTGTCGGTTTGGTCGGGCCTCCTCGCCGACACCGATCCGGAACAAGCAGTAGTCCCGACCAGGCTCACGATGACCTCGATCGACGTCGAAGCACCGATCATCTCTACCGGCGTGAATACCACTACCGGTCAGATGGCGGTTCCTGGCAACGTGACCGATGTGGCCTGGTACCAATATGGACCCCGGCCGGGAGAAGACGGATCGGCAGTCCTGGCCGCACACGTCGATCTCGCCGGGCAAGGTCCTGGTGTCTTTTTCCGATTGCGGGAGCTTGATCCCGGCGCGATCGTCGAGATCGAGTTCAGCGATGGCTCGACCCGTCGCTTCCGGATTGAAGCAAGGACCATCTACGACAAACAGGAACTCCCCCTGGATACGATCTTCTCCAGAGAAGGCTCTCCAGTGCTGACGCTGATCACCTGCGGTGGCAGCTTCAGCGAGTCGTCCCGCCACTACGACAGCAATGTGGTTGTTTACGCCGTTCCGGTTCAACTTCCAGAACCCGGTCCCCGCTTGTAACGTCCGGAGATCTCTTCATCCGGAATCGGTCCGGCAACGTATGAATTCCGAACAAAGGAGACAATGTGACCACCGCCGTCGAACCAAAGCTCGGCAAACTTCGCCGCTTCAACATCATCATGGGGTTTTTCCACCTGGTGCAGGGGATTCTGATGCTCGTGTTGAGCAGCGACTTCGCCTTGCCGGTGACGAGTGCCTTCCAGGTGTTCGATGAAGAATCAAACCGGCTCGTATCCGACTTCAAGACCGCCTTCGATCTTCCCATCGGTCCGGTCGTGGCTGCCTTCCTCCTGTTGTCGGCCGTTGCCCATTTCGCCATCGCTTCGCCGGGCATATATCGGTGGTACTCCAACAACCTGCTGAAAGGTGCCAACTACGCCCGTTGGATCGAGTATTCGCTCAGTTCGTCGTTGATGATCGTCGTCGTCTCGATGCTGGTCGGGATCTTCGACATCGTGGCGCTGATCTCCATCTTCGCAGTCAACGCGATGATGATCCTGTTCGGTTGGATGATGGAGCTCCATAACCAGACGACGAAGAAGACCGACTGGACCTCCTATTGGTTCGGGAGCATCGCCGGCATCGTCCCGTGGATCGGGATTGCCATCTACCTGATCGGCGCCGGCCAGGGCGAGCAGGGCCCGCCGGGATTCGTCTATGCGATCTTCTTCTCGATCTTCCTGTTCTTCAACGTGTTCGCCATCAACATGGTGTTGCAGTACCGCAAGGTCGGGAAGTGGAGTGACTATCTCTACGGTGAGCGCGCCTACATATTGCTGAGCCTGTTTGCCAAGACGGCACTCGCCTGGCAGGTGTTTGCAGGAACGCTGCGACCTGTATGACCAGACCCGGGCCCGATTCCTGCGGTGAGCTCCGCGCGATTCGGGCCCGGTCTCAACTCCCGGCTCGAGCTGCCCGGTAGGCAGCGATGGTCTCTTCCCTGGCTGCGGCATGATCGACCAGGGGAGCCGGGTAGGTCTCACCGATGGTGACCCCGTACGCGGCGAGATCCAGACCGGCGGCTTCCCAGGGAGCATGGATCAGGCGAGCCGGTAGCGGAGCGAGTTCGGGCACGTATCTTCGGATATAGGCGCCTTCGGGATCGAACTTGCGGCTCTGGGTGACCGGGTTGAACACCCGGAAGTACGGGGCGGCATCGGCTCCGGTCCCAGCCACCCATTGCCAATTGCCTGCGTTCTGGGCAGGGTCTGCGTCGAGCAACAAACGGCTGAAATGGCGTTCGCCCCACCGCCAGTCGATCAGGAGGTCTTTGACGAGGAATGACGCCGTGATCATCCGGACCCGGTTGTGCATCCATCCGGTTTCGAAGAGCTGGCGCATTCCGGCGTCGACCAGGGGGTAGCCCGTGTTGCCCGTCTTCCACGCTTCGAACTCGTCGGGATCGTTGCGCCACCTGATCCCGTCGTAGTCCGAGCGCAGATTGGCGTTTGCCATATGGGGAAACGCCACCAGCAGGTGGGCGTAGAAGTCACGCCAGGCGAGCTGACGAATGAATGGCTCGGCTCGCCGGTTCTGCAAGAGGCGGATGACCGTGCGGGGGCTGATGGTCCCGAACTTCAAGTCGACCGACAACATCGATGTGCCCGTCACGTCCGGCCGGTCCCTGTTGACGTCGTACGCCTCAACATCGAATGAGCGCAGACGATTGAGTGCTCCCCCTTCTCCCGGCTCCAGGTTCGGTCCGGTATCGGCACCCGGGATACCTCTGCCCGGATCGTTCACGATCGTGGCGCTACCGGCCTCAGGCCACGGTTGCCATTCCTTTGCCGACCAGTTCCTCCAGAAGGGAGTGAAGACCCGATATGGTTCGCCTCCGGCCGTCACCACTGCACCCGGTGCGTGGACCAGGGAACCGTAGAAAGTGCTGACCTCGATGCCGGTTCGCTCTCGAACCAGCCCGTCTCTGCCGTACGCGAAGGGAGACACATCCTCGTTCCAGTAGACGGTTTGATGGGCTTCGGCTGCAGCCGGAACGGTGAGGGCCGGATCGCCTATCTCGACTTTCAATCGACCCCCCATGTCGCGGAGTTGCCGGTCGAGCGACTGGAGGTTGGCTACCAACTGGGCACGACGGTGAGGCATCGCTCTATCCCAGAGCCGTGGGTCGATAACGAACAGCGCGAGGACCGTGTCGTGGTCCGAGGTGGCGGCCGCCCATGCCGGGTTGTCGGTGAGACGGAGATCCTTTCGGAACCAGACGAGACCCGAGCTCACCTCGGGGTGTCCCGGCTGCTCGACTCGTCGATCCAGGAATCAATCCTGGCCCAGATTTCGTACAGCCAGCTGATCCGATCCTCCCGGTTGGCGGGTATGTCGCTGCGTGGAATTCTCCAGAACTCCACGCGAATGGTCGCGTCGACCATTCCTCCCGCCCAGATGTCGCGTAGATGAGCGAAACCTTCCAGGCCCTGGTGGGTGAGCACCACTACATCGGCGGTGCCGGCCGCGTCGAGGAGGGCGAGGGGTCCGCTCAGGCGTGGAGGAAGAATATGGCTCAGCTGCTGAGCCTGCTCGAACAAGCCCGGATCTCGTTCTCTCAGTTTCTCGAGGGCCCTGGTTTGTTTGGCCTTGGTGAAGCGGGTGCCCTCCGGGTAGATCAGCACCCCGTCGTTGGGTCCAAGGCCGGTGGCAAGTTCACGGATGGCCGACAGTTCGGCTTGCGTGTCATCCGCACCACGCTGGACAAAGTAGTTCGGAAGGCGGTTGCCCGCCACGTCCAAGCAAGGATCGCTCAGAAGCTCGCGCTTCAGGACATATCGCAACAATATGCTGTGGCGTGTGCTGACCAGAACTGCCGGCAGGAGATTGTCCACGATCGAGGCATGGCGGACCATCAATACGATCGGGCCGGGCGCAACCGCTTCCTCACCGTTTACTTCGAGTTGAAGCGAAAAGATCCCCCTGGCTGCGGCAAGTAGCGTCCCTGCCCAGGTCTGCTGGATGGCAAACGTCCAGCTCAGAAGCGGGCGACGGAACCGGCCGAACCCGGTGGCTACCCAGGTGGCACCAAGTGCGACCAGGCCGGCGGTTTCCGCCGTCAGGTAGACGAGTCCGAAACAGTACAGACGGATTCCCATCCAGTGTTTGCGGCTGATCAACCAGCGCACCGCGTCGATCACGGCAATCAATGGCAGCAAGACGGGTGCCATCACGAGCATCACCACCAGACCACCAACGAATGTCGGGATAGTCTTCAGACGCCGTAGCAGGGTTCCATCAGCCATGGTTCTTTCTAGCGCAGATGGAGATCCTGTGAGTGATCGCAGCCGGCCTATCCATTCAGGGCAAGGCCCTCATGGTCTGGCGAGGGCAGTGTTGGCCGGGACTCGGCGGCGTGGGCGATGCTGCGTGCCATCTGCTCGAAGATGATCTTGTGGAACGGAGTGAGGGTGAGCCAGTAGAGGCGGGCCAGCAGTCCGCGAGGGTAGAAAGACGCCTTCTGGCGAAGACGGCTCCCGTTTTCGTGCTGCTCTGCTTCAAACTCCAGCCAGGCTTCGCCCGGGAGCTTCATTTCGGCGTGGAGTTGGAGGAAACGACCCGGTTCGATCGAGGAAACTCGCCAGAAGTCCACGGCCTCCCCAACCCGCAGGTCTTCCGGGTGCCTTCTCCCTCTGCGCAAACCGACTCCACCGACGAGAGTGTCGAGGATCCCGCGCAGCTTCCAGGTCCAATCCGCGTAGTAGTAGCCGACCTCGCCGCCGATCCGGCTGAACGCCCAGAAGAGATCGGAGGTCGAGGCAGGTGTCTCAACGGTACGTTCGTCGTGTTTGACGGTGGCGCCGGCCCATTCCGGATCGGTGGGTAGGGGCTCGGCAGGGGAGGCGGCGGCATCGGACCAGCGTGTCGTTATCTGAGAAACTTCAGAAGTGTGGAGAGCCAACCGAACGGATTCCCGGTAGCCGGTCAAACCACCGGTCTTGGACTCGGCGACGGTGTTGTCCGCCACTATTACCTCGTTCTTCAGGCTCTCAACGAGCGGCTTCGCTACCCCGGCCGGGATTGGTGTGACGAGGCCGATCCAATGCTTGGAGAGCCACGGACTGAGGACGGGCACCGGGAGAATCACGCGCCGCGGCAGGCCGGCGACCTCCGCGTATCCCCGCATCATCTCTTCATAGGTCAGTTGATCTGGTCCGCCGATTTCCCATACGTGGGACTCGCCTCCCGGTTCTTCAACGGCTGCCACGAGGATCTTGAGGACATCAGCGATGGAAATCGGCTGGCAGCGGGTGCGTACCCATCTCGGGGTGATCATGACCGGTAGGACCTCGGTGAGGTGTCTCAGCATCTCGAATGAGACCGAACCCGAGCCGATGATGACGGCAGCGCGCAGTTCGGTCACCGCGGTCCGTCCGGCGGCGAGAGTGCGTCCAACCTCCTGGCGGCTATTGAGGTGCTTGGACAGCTGGTCACCTTCGCCCAGACCACCCAGATACACAATCCGCTGGAGGTGAGCGGCGGCGGCGGATTCTGCGAAGTTCTTGGCCGCTATCCGGTCACGCTCGTCGAAGTCGGCCTGCTCCCCACCCATCGAATGGATCAGATAGAAAGCTGCTTCGCATCCTTCCATGGCCGCTTCGAGGCTCGGTCGATCGAAAGCATCGGCACTAACGACTTCCACTTCTTCGATCCACGGTTGACCGGCGAGTTTCGCCGGGTTTCGAGTCATGCAACGGACCGAGTGGCCACCGGCGAGTAATGCCGGTACCAATCTTCCGCCGATATAGCCGGATGCGCCGGTAACCAGGATCTTCAAGAGTCTGCCCTTCCTAGATTGATATGAGGGGTGGCTGCCATCACCATCCCCATGTGCCTTCGCCGCCTTTGAACGGACCCACGACGTCGCCGGTGATCCAGCCGCCGTAGAACTCCCCGGGCTGCGGCTTGGCGAGTTCTTCGCCTAAGTAACAGCCGTCCATTAGGCCGGGGTAGAACGACACATGATCGGCCAGCAGTTCGTAGCCGCGGCTCGGCTGCGGGTAGCTCCATGCTGCGGCCGGTGCGCCGACTTCGCCGACCCGGACGTTCCAATACTCTGCTGTTCCTTTCCACTCGCAGTTGGTGCGCCGCGGATGCCGCTCCAGTACCCCGGGGGACACGTCATCGAATGGTACGTAGATGTTCGGCGGATGGCTCGTTTCGAGGACTCGAAGTGCACGAGAACTCTCGACGATGGTGCCTCCATTGAAGAGGATCTTCACGAGGCGCGGTTCCGCCTCGACCCGCGGCGGCCTCGGGTAATCCCACACCGATTCCTGGCCGGCTCCCGGCTCCCGGCGGATCATGGCCGGCGCTCGTGCAGGAATGCTCTAACAGTAGCCGCCACCGTCGTAGGGATGTTCACGCTCATTGCCGGTTGCTCTCTGTGAAGGTGCCCGCCGGATAGCGGGCTGGTTTCTGCAGTCATGTCTTCTACGCTGCCGGCGCCATGCATGGATGACGCCATCTCCCTAGATTGAGGCGCATGGATGACAGACTCCGTCTCAAAGCCGCTCAACTCGGCCGGATGCGGGGCATGACCCGCTACTACCACGAGCGTTTCTTCTCAGACGTGCGCTTCACCGCGGCGAGCATGCTGGTGTTGTTCGTCCTGGGGTGGTGGGAGGTCGAGGAGGCTTTCCTGCTTGTCCCCGTTGCCGCTCTCTTCGGAGCAACGATTACGGCCTTCGACGCTTCATACCTTCTCTTTGCCCGTCATTACGCGGCTCGCCTGGAAGCGGACCTGAACGCCGCGCTGGGTGAGGATACGCTGCTCGCCGCCCGGATCGAGGACACCTACCTGTTCCCCCTCAACGACCGCAAGGTTGTTGTGGCGGCGCTGGGCGGCGGGTTCACATGGTTCGGGTTCATGACGCTGTTCATCACCGCAATGGGGGTGGCGGCCTTTACGTTCGGCCTGGCCCTCGGTTTACCTGTGCTCGGCGATCATGGTCCCGGCTGGGTCGTTGCGTACCTCGCCTCCTTGGGTCTCTTGACGATCGGTGCACTGGGCGTCGGCCTGTGGTGGTTCGTGGGTGGCGAAGGCGAGCGACGGCTCAGTTCTATTCTCGAAACGTGACCGGGGTGGGTCTCCATTGATCGAATCCGATTCTGCCCATGCGTGACAACCAGGCAATGATTGAATACGACGCCGTCGTGGTGGGTGCCGGACCGAATGGTCTGGCGGCGGCCGCCTATCTGACGCGGGCCGGGAAGCGCGTTCTGGTGGTGGAGCAGGCAGACGAAATCGGGGGAGGCACGCGGACTGCCGAACTCACCCTGCCCGGGTTCCTTCACGACATTTGTTCGGCGATACATCCTCTGGGGATTGCCTCTCCTTTCTTCGGTGAGATCGGACTCGATATCGAGTGGATCCAGCCTGAGGTCCCCGTTTCGCATCCCCTGGGCGGAGGGCGCGGAGCAGGACTGTTCCGCTCGCTCGACGAGAGCGCCATTCGCTTCGGAGGAGATGCAGATCACTATCGAAGTGTGATCGGCCCGCTGGTCGAGAGCGCCGACCACGTCGTCGAGCAGTTTCTCGGTCCGATCCGGGTCCCTCGCCACCCCGGCTCGTTTGCCCGTCTAGCAAGCCGCGGTGCCCTGCCTGCTTCGAGGATCATCGGCGGGTTCGCCACCGATGAGGCGCGAGCCGTACTGGCCGGAATGGCTGCCCATGCCATTGCGCCGCTCAGTTCGTCGCTTACCGGGGGAGTGGCACTGCTCTTTGCGACCACCGCCCATGCCTATGGATGGCCGATGGTCAAAGGCGGGTCGCAGGGGATTGCCGCGGCCCTCGCCCGGGTTGTGGTCGATGGCGGCGGATCGATCGAAACGGGCCACATGGTCGAGAATCTCGATGAGTTCGGCGATGGGACCATCTTCCTGCTGGACGTGATGCCCGAAGCGGCGCTCCGCCTGGCCGGGGACCGGGTGGCGCCTAGCGCCCAGCGTCGGCTGGCTCGCCGGAAATCCGGGAATGCGGCTTTCAAAGTGGATTGGGCTCTCGATGGTCCAATTCCCTGGTCCGATGACATCAGCCCCCTGGCAGGGACGGTCCACGTCGGCGGAACCTATGAAGAGGTCAAGGCTGCGGAGGACTCTGTGTGGAACGGGAACCATCCTGAGCGGCCGTTTGTGTTGCTGGCCCAGCACACGCCCTTCGATCCGACACGGGCGCCGGACGGAAAGCACACCGCGTGGGGTTACTGCCATGTGCCGCAGGGATCCGACCGCGACATGACCGATGCCATCGAGGCCCAGGTGGAGCGGTTTGCCCCGGGGTTCCGTGATCTGATCCTGGAGCGTCACACCCTGAACGCCGGAGGCCTGGAAGGCCACAATCCGAATTACGTCGGCGGAGATATCGCCGGTGGGGTATTCGGCCCGAAGAAGCTCCTCCAGTTTGGTTCACAACATCCATACCGGATGGGGCACGGCGTGTATCTGTGTTCTTCGGCTGCTCCTCCGGGTGCCGGAGTCCACGGCATGTGTGGCTACTTCGCAGCGAAGGCGGCCCTGGACGCGATGGGTTGAATCACATTGAAGTCGTGCCGGCTCATCTCCTGGGCACGCTGCACTCTGACCATCTGAAGGCCTGCACCGGTGGCATTAACGCTCCTACAAGACCTCACGCCTGTGACGGGCGGCGAGACCCTCCAGGGCCTCTCGCTTTATCTCAGACGCGGAGGCGATCGCTACCTTCGCCGGAGTTCTTGCTCGGAGCGTGGAGGTGCGATTGCCGCTCTCGATAAGTGCTCTTTCCCCGAGAATCGATCCGGGGCCGAGTTCGGCGACGGCCTTCCCATCCACTTCGACGCTGAGCACTCCATCGAGGAGAAGGAAGAGGTCTGTACCGGGATCCCCTTGATTCACCAGCGATTCACCCTCCGGCAACTTTCGAATCTTTGGTTTCTTACCGTCTCGCATGATGTGGGTCGACAACCGTCGCTCTAGTTCGCTCTCGACTGCAGTGACGATCGCCGGAGAGTCGGAATCGCCCCAGGGTGTGTTGTCCCCGAAGCTCTCCTGGGTCCAGCCCTTGAAGTCGATCATCCCGCTCTTGGCCACGAGATCGAAGTTGTTGTCATAGATCCAGTGCCGGGGCATTTTGCTGGCCCCACTGAGCTCGAAGCTATGGCTCCCATCTGCGCGAATCGTGAGGGTGAGTGTCGTCCAGACGGTCGGGGCTGTGACCTTGAGGAAGGGAGGACGGCTGATCCGCCTGGGCAACGGGGCACCCGTTCTTCCACCGGTTGTCTGAGTGAATGTTGCCGTGGTCGCGCTGATAGCCGGATCGTGTTGGATGTCGGGGAATGACACGGCTGGAATGGTGATGTGGCCGACGCCCAGGGCAACGGTTGTCGACCCCATGTGTCCACCTGCGGAGTAGCCGGCGTCGACCACGCGGCCGTCCTCCACATCGATCCAGGCCCGCAACTCGTTGGCGAAGCGGAACTTGTCGGCCTCGCGCAGCGCCTCGAGATCATCGATGTGGTCGGGCAAAGGGTCGTCGTAGTGTCCGAACCCCAGATCGACTGGAACACGGAGCGGTCCTGTCATCGCTTCGGATGGGATCCATGAAACAGACGTAACGGATGATTCGATTCGCATTGGTTCCCCTCGTCGTTGGTGCCCAAACGTTGCCAGAATTCGCTTACGGGGCCCAGGGTGCTGTCCGCATTTCGGAATGGGTGCCAACCCCACCACGAAAGCCGCGTCTGCACCGTGGTTGTTGCCGGTCGGCAACGGCATAATGCGGCGATACACAATCGCTAGTGGGGGCAATCGGATGACTATCTCGGTGTTTCTCGCCGACGACAACCTCATCGTTCGCGAGGGCGTCAAAGCGCTGCTCGACCTCGAAGATGACTTCACGATTGTCGGGCAGGCCGCCGACTACGACGAACTCGTGGCCG
>JAHEDJ010000044.1 GCA_024641325.1 bacterium
GGGACGTCCTACTGGGCAAGATCGGACAAACCGATGACGCACACCTCATGCGGCTCGGTCTCGAGTATTTGCCGTTCAGCTTCTCCCGCCGCCACGGTGATCCGAGCAGACCCTGGAACGCATTTTCGATCCGTGTACGCGATGAAGATGACCGACCAATCATCTACTACGAAGGAAACTGGCGCGACATCTTCCAGAACTGGGAGGCGTTGTGCATCAGTTTCCCGGAGTACCTTCCCGGCGTGATATCCGTGTTCGTCAACGCATCGACGCCCGACGGATTCAATCCTTATCGCATCACCCGCCGGGGCATCGATTGGGAAGTCCCGGACCCGGACGATCCGTGGAGCAACATCGGATACTGGGGCGACCACCAGATCGTGTACCTGCTCCGTCTACTCGACGCCACCGATAGGTTCCTCCCCGGCGAGGTGAATCGATTGCTCGGCGAGAAATGGTTCACATACGCCGATGTTCCCTACCGGCTCGCTCCGTACGAGGATCTAGTGCTCGATCCGAAAGCGACGATCAGCTACGACGGTTCCGCCGCGGCGAACTCCTTGAGTCATGTCGACCGGGTCGGTGGCGATGGGAAATTACTGCGGGCCGATGATGGTGAGCCATATCTCGTAACCCTGGTCGAGAAGCTGCTGGTAGCAGCGCTCACAAAGCTGTCCAACTACGTGCCCGGCGGGGGCATCTGGATGAACACGCAGCGGCCGGAATGGAACGATGCGAACAACGCTCTGGTCGGGTTCGGCCTGTCGATGGTGACTTTGAGCTATCTCCGCAGCTACCTCGATCACATCAGATCACTCTTCCGCAGGGCGAACATCGAAGAGGTGGCGATGTCCCGCCAGGTAGCCGACTGGTTCTCGGCGGTCTCCGCCGCGTTCGGTGAGCCACCTGCGGAGATCACCGATCGATCCCGCAAGGCACTCATGGACGAACTCGGCCGAGCGTTCTCCCAATACCGGATCAGCATCTACGAATCAGGTTTCTCAGGAGTCACTCCGGTTGCCCTCGAGGCTGTCGTCGGGCTGTGCGATAGAGCGATCGAGCATCTCGACGACACGATCCGGGGGAGTCGCCGCACAGATGGCCTCTACCACTCCTACAACCTGATCCACTTCGCCCCTGACGGATCGGCAGTCTCCATCGAGCACCTGCACGAAATGCTCGAAGGCCAGGTGGCGGTCCTCGAATCGGGAGTTCTGACCCTGGAGGAACGAGCCGATTTGATCGATGCTTTGTTCTCCAGCGGCATGTATCGGGCCGACCAGCGAAGTTTCATGCTCTATCCGGCCAGGCATCTTCCATCATTTCTCGACAAGAACGTGGTGCCGGCCGAATCCGTGGCGGGCAATCCACTGCTCGAGGCGCTGCTCAACGCCGGTGACAGTTCGGTGGTGGCGGTCGATGCCGACGGCTGTTTCCGCTTCAACGCAGGATTCGCCAATCGGGACGATCTAGAAGCGAGGCTCGATCGCCTCACGGATGACTCGACCTGGAGCAGCCTCGCAGCCGCACACCGTGAAACAACGCTGGATACCTATGAGCAGGTATTCCGCCACCATGCCTATACGGGCCGCTCCGGATCGATGTACGGCTATGAAGGGATCGGCTCCATCTATTGGCACATGGTCGCCAAGCTGCTTGTCGCCGTCCAGACGTCGGCACTCGAGGCGAAAAACACCGGCGCATCTACCGCGACGGTGGAGCGGCTAACGGACGCCTACTGGCGGGTTCGGTCGGGACTCGGGTTCAACAAGACTGCCGAAGAGTTCGGTGCCATCCCCATCGACCCGTATTCGCACACGCCCGCCCATGCAGGCGCACAGCAGCCGGGCATGACCGGACTGGTAAAAGAAGAGCTACTCACTCGAACTGCCGAAGTCGGCGTCCGCGTTGTGAACGGAGAGATCCGGTTCGACCCGTTGTTGCTGAGGACGAACGAGCTGCTCGAAAAACCGGAGCAATGGCGCGTGTACGACCTTGCTCTCAAACCAACGGTCGTGCAGCTCGATGAGGGTTCTCTGGGCATGACGATCTGCCAGGTTCCAGTCGTCGTGTCGGTGACACGAGCCGACCCCGGCGTCGAGGTGGTCTTTGCCGATGGGACGACGGAACGGCAATCGGACCTGGGCGTGGGCAGGGAGAACAGCGCAAGGGTCTTCGCCCGATCAGGCGAGATCACGCGAATCCACGCCTTCCTGCCCGACGCGGCTGCGCAAACGGTCAAGCCCCTGGTGACCGAAACGACCTGACCCGCCATTCGAGAACCCGAGAAGCAGGAGCTGGACCCACAACCGGCGGATTCGACGTCCGGGCCTGCTCGCCGACGTGACTACGCTGGCGTCGGCCTCGAGAAGGATTGAGTGTGCGGGTAGGAATGGGCGCGGATCACGCGGGCTACGGGCTGAAAGAGACCCTGGCGCGTACCCTCGCAGAAAAGGGTGTGGCGGTTACGGATTTCGGTACTCACTCCGAGGATTCTGTGGATTATCCCGATTACGCGGCCGCGGTCGGACGGGCCGTGCGCGATGGCCGCATCGATCGAGGAATCGTCGTATGCGGCTCCGGGGCAGGGGCGGCCGTCGCCGCCAACAAGGTCCGCGGAGTTCGCGCCGCGCAAGGGACGGACACCTATACGGCACACCAGTGCGTGGAGCACGACGACGTCAACGTGCTGTGCCTGGGCAGCCGGGTCACGGGTATCGCACTGGCCCTGGAAATCGTTGATGCCTTTCTAGGCGCCGAGTTCACCAGGGAAGAACGTCACGTCCGCCGCTTGAACAAAGTGTTGACTCTGGAAGACGAAGAGTCGGGAACACCCCGACACTGAATCGTTGACGGGGTCAAAGCGTGCCGAGGGTGGCCGAGATCTCCAACTGAACTCCGCCCCTTTCGATCTTCAGTTCGACCGGGTCACCTGCTCCCAGGCGTCGTAGAGCCGCAATCAACTCCTCCATCGTGTCCACGCCGATCCCCTGAACCGCGGTGATGACGTCGCCGTTTCGCAGGCCTGCCGAATCGGCGGCTGATCCGGGCTCGATAGCCTCGACCACGACGCCGGTCGGCCGCGTCCCACCATCCGACATCTCAATGAAGTCGGTTGATCCGTTTATCCCCAGCAAGCCGTTTGCAGCCGCTCCGTCGGCGAGAATACCGGCGACGACTCTTTCAACGATCTCGATGGGCGTCGCAAAGCCGATTCCCTCGATACCCACTGCGCTGACGCCAACGGCCGTGGTGATGCCTATCAAGCGCCCGGTCTCATCGACCAGTGCCCCGCCACTCGATCCCTGGGTTATTGGAGCATCCGTCTGGAGCATTCCATAGAGGATCGAAGTTGAACTCGTTTGCACTTCCCGCCCGAACGCCGACAGCACTCCAACGGTCAGCGAAGGGCCCCCGTTGAGGCCCAGGGGGTTTCCGACGGCAATCGTGGTGTCGCCGACCTGCATGCCATCGGTAGATCCGAAGTCGACTGCCGTCAGGTTGCCGGCGTCGATGTCCAGCACTGCGAGATCCGTTACTGGATCAGTGCCTACCAGGGTCGCTTCGTAGATCCGCCCGTCGGACAAGACGACCCGCAGCGAATCGGCATCTCCGGCGACATGATCGTTCGTGACGATGTGGCCCGACTTGTCGATGATCACTCCCGATCCGGATCCCTGTGTGACGACGCCCCTGCTCGTCTGGGCACCGATCTGCACCGTAACAACCGCCGGAACGACTGCTTCACCGACCGCGGCGGGCGAGAGTACCCCTCCCATCACTGCGACGGCCGGCCGGGCGTTCACGGCTGGTAAGGGCTCGGCGGCCCGCGCCGCCTCCTGCGAGAGCAAGGTCTCGAGACCGAACGAGCCACCTAGAGCCAATGCTCCGCCGAGGATTGCGGCGATGAGCAATCTGCCGAACCCTCCAGACCGATGCGGCTTGGAGGATGGCGACTGGAAGTCGTGTGCGTAGTAGTCCATTGCGTCCCCTTGATTCGTCGAGACGAATGATTCAGATACGACATAGGACAACCCTGAAAAGAGCGTGAAAACGCGATGAGAATCCGGGTCGATCAGCGGAGGTGACGCAACCAGCCGGCAGCGGCCTCGACCACCTCGTTCAGAGCCTGCTCGCTGGAACGGCCGGAAGCCTTGCGGACCCGGTACGAGTGGTCGCCATCCTCGATATCGATGGTCGTGAAGTTCGGCAACGACCGCACCCACTCGTCGTACAACTCGGGGCTCGCCAGGGCGTCGCGAGTACCCACGATCGAGAGCACCGGCACCTTGATCTGCGGAAGATGATCCTTCCGAAGCTTCTCCGGGCGACCGGCAGGATGGAGCGGATAGGAAAACAGGATCAGACCTGCACACGGCTCGCCATCGGCAGCAAGCATCGACGCCATCCGACCACCCATCGATCGACCTGCCATGACCATTTGCGGACTGACTTCGGCGCGAAACCAATCTGCAGCCGCTGAATGGCAGGCCAGCAATCGCTTGGGCGCATCAGGACGTTTCTTACCGGCTTCCGCATAGGGATAGTTGAAGGTGAGGGTGGGAAAACCTGCCGAAGCTATGCCGTCACGGAGGACAACCATCATCGCGTGATCCTGATTGGTCCCGGCTCCGTGTGCCAGCAACACTCCCGGCGTACCGGGGTCGGAAGCCGGGGCGAGGCGGCCGGTGACGGTCCCACCCTCCCACGGGATGGCGACCGACTTCATAGCGCCGAGTCGCTCTCATCTCCGACCGAGAATACGCCGGAATGGTCACCGCGCAGGGGGGCTTTCAGCACCTTGCCCGCCGGATTCCTCGGCAGGGCTTCAGTCCGCATCTCCCAGAACGCCGGCACTTTGTAGTCTGCAAGGCGCTCGCGAGCGAATGCCTGCAACTCGCTCTCCGAGGTTGAAGCGCCGGGAGCAACGACGACTATGGCTTTCAGCTCTTCACCCAACTCGGGATGAGGAACGCCGATCACTGCCACCTCCGCGACCGCCGGGTGGGCTTCAAGAGCAGACTCAACCTCGACGCAGTAGATATTCTCTCCGCCGCGTATCACCATGTCCTTTGCCCGGTCGGTGATATATACGAATCCCTCATCATCGATGTAACCGACGTCGCCGGACCGAAACCATCCATCGACGAATGATCTGGCGTTCGCTTCGGGACGTTCCCAGTAGCCGGGCACGACGTTTGGTCCACGCAACCAGATTTCGCCGGTTTCGCCGGCCGGTCGCGGCGTCCCGTCGAACTCGGCGATCTTCACATCGTTCACCGGCGAGGCCTGGCCGACCGAAGAGGGGTGTTCTTGATAATCGAGACCGCCGGTCGCCGTGGCGATGGCCGAGGTTTCGGTCAGCCCGTATGCGGTCGAGACCTTCTTCTTGAGATTCGGGAAAGCCCCGTTGATCTTGGCGAGAAGAGCCGCCGATGCGGGGGCTCCCCCGTATCCGATCGCAGTGACGCTCGTCAGGTCGTAGCGCTCATGCACACCGGCATCGATGAGCCTTGCCATGATCGTCGGGACACCGCCGATCGCGGTAACCCGTTCGGATTCGATGACCTGCGCGGCAGGGTCTGCCTCGAACTTGCCGGGCGGGAGGAAGACGAGCTTGTGGCCGGCAAACATGAACGGGACCATGTAGGTGAAGTTCGCCGTCGCATGAAACAGCGGGATGATGCATAGGTAGCTCGCCTTCTCACCGGACGGGGGATCACCGGCGGCTATGGCCTGCGCCCTGTTGAGCACCCCAAAGTTCATCAGGTTGGTGATGATGTTGTGATGGGTGTTTGCAGAGCCTTTCGGACGACCCGTAGTTCCCGACGTGTAGAAGAGCCCGGCGGTCTCATCCTCTCCTCGAGCTTCTGCGAAGTCGAGCGCGGCAGGCTCGCCGGCTGCGAGCTCCTCAATGGATGTGGTTCCGTCGGGCCGGTCCCCTTGGCCCCAAACAACAATGCGGTCGGCCGGGAATCCCGCCTCGACGACGGTGGCGGCGCGGCGAGCATCACAGAGCACCAATGATGTACCGGAGTCTTCAATGCCGAACTGGAGTTCCGCGGCCTTCCACCAGGCGTTGAACGGAACCACAACTCCCTGGGCCGCGATAACCGCCCAGTATGCGACAACCCAGTCGGGGGCATTGGCCCCGACAACGGCGACCCGGTCGCCCGGCTCGACGTCGAACCGGTCGTGAAGAGCTCCGGCGACGCTGAGCGCCCTGGTGATCGCCTGCGGGAACGTGTAGCGGGCGTCGCCCTGCACGAGGTATTCGAGATCTCCGTGGCTCATCCCGATCGCAAGCAGATCGCGCAGGTTGCGCGGACGGTTCTTGTAGACCCGCATCGAGTGACCGTGGACAACGGCCCCCTCAATTTCGAATAGCTGGCCGGGACCGGTGAGTTCCTCGAGAATCGGATCAACATGCGCCATCCGGCGAGAATAGGCAGCCAATTGCAGTTTCCGGGCGGGAATCACCCCATATCGGGTGGGATCCTCGCGCGAAAACGGAGTTAGGGTGCCCGGATGCGCGTTGTTATCGCCACAGATGCCGTCGACCTCGCTCGACGGGCCTCCGATCATATAGCCGGGTTGATCGTGCAATCGGCCGGGCCACGAGTCACACTGGGTCTCGCCGGCGGCTCAACGCCGCGCGCCACATATCGGGAGCTGCGCGCAGCACAAGTCGATTGGTCGCGCGTCGATCTGTGGCTCAGCGATGAGCGCTGGGTAGCGCCGGATCACGAAGACTCGAACGAGCGAATGGCCCGCGAAGAGTTGCTCGACTACGTCCCTGCCGTCTTCCACGGCATCCCGTGGAGGGAGGGGCGACCGCCTCTCGCCGCGGCCGAAGAATACGCATGGACGCTCGAGACGATCCTGGGCGATCACCAGGACATCGTTGTGCTCGGTATGGGCGACGATGGCCACACGGCCTCCCTGTTCCCGGGGACCGCAGCATTGACCGAAACGGACGCAGACTACGTCGCCAACCTGGTTCCCGGCCGGGGGTGGCGCCTGACCGCCACAATTCCGCTGCTCCATCGATCACGGCACACCGTCTTCCTTGTATCCGGTGAGGGCAAAGCCGACGTCCTCGCACGGGTCCTCGGTGGGGAGAGACTGCCGTCGGCCGTCGTCGCAGAAGGCGCCGGCGACGTGGTGTGGTTGATCGACGAGGCTGCCGCTTCCCGGCTGGATCGCAGCTGAACCTGTGAAAACGTTCCCGACCATGTTCGTGTTGCTGTTCTTCGTAGCTGCCTGCACGGAGAGTGTGGTCTCTACGACATCGCCCCCAACATCAACGACTTCTACCTCGGCGCCTTCACCATCTACCAGCCTCGCAGACACGCCCTACACCACCGTCGCCCGGATTCCGTTCACCGATTTGCTGGTACTCGATGTACTTCAACCGCACGGAGACGGGCCGTGGCCCATCACCGTCCTCGTTCACGGTGGAGGCTGGGTGGGCGGCGAGCGTGCAGATGTTTCCGATCTGGCGGCTCTGCTGGCTACCAGGGGAATGCTGGTCTACAACATCTCGTACAGGACGATGGCGCTGGGCGGATCGTATCCGACGGCCTATGAGGACGTCGCCTGCGGCGTCCGGTTTGCCCGCGCCACGGCACACGAATACGGAGGCGACCCTTCATCCGTGACCCTGGCCGGCTACTCGGCGGGCGCCCATCTCGCAGCCGTCGTCGCCCTCGCCGGCAACGAGTTCGACGGCGATTGCCTGGCCGGTGGGTCGGGCCTCCCGGACGCACTCGTCGGTATCGCCGGACCGTACGATTCCGACCAGTTCTCACCGCTACTCATCCCGTTCTTCGGAGGACCCCGCGCCGAAGCGGCGGACGCCTGGAGCGCAGGAAATCCCTACTCCTATGTCGACCGGCGCATCTCGTTGCCGATCCACTTACTCCAGGGAACGGCAGACGGAACCGTTCCTCAGCGGTTCACCATCGACTTCGCTGCCGCACTGGAGGCCGCCGGGCACACGGTGGAACTCACCATCATCGAAGGCGCCGGACACCGTGACATGGTCGATCCGTCGGCCTCGGGACCGATCGCCGTCGAAGCAGTGCTGGGGTTGCTGCCATGAACGGTGTGGGCCGGGTAGTTGCTCCGAGTCCGATCAACTGTTCTCGAACCCGCGCACGGTGCTGCGCGGGCCGTACTTGGGGGCGTGGATACCGGCTTGCTTGAGGAGCCGGATCACTCTTCCCCGATGGCCTCGATATGGTTCGAGCAGCTCCAGCATTCGCGTATCGTCCGCGCGCGCTTCTCCGGCCAGCGCCCAGGCGACCATATTGGGCAGGTGGTAGTCCCCGACCGGAACCGCATCGGCATCACCGAGCGCGGCAGCCATCACGAAAGCCGTCGTCCACGGTCCGATGCCGTCGAAGGCCATCAACCGGCGCACCGCCTCATCTCGCGGCATCGTGACGATCTCTTCGAGACGGCCGGAGCGGGCTGCAACGCCGCGGATGATGTCGGCCCGCTTTCGTTCGATACCCAGCGGGTGGTACTCGAAGTAGGGCAATTCGGAGAGAACCTCGGGTGAAGGCGGAAGCCGCAGATCACCAGGGCCGGGAGCCCGACGGCCGTGCGCTTCCACCAACCGCCGGTACCCGCGGTGTGACTCTTTGGTGGTCACCTTTTGTCCGAGGATTGTTGGAACCAGCACCTCGAATACCGAGTGCGTTGCCCCGAAACGCATCCCGAGGGCATGCAGGTGCAGATCCCGGAGCAGAGGTTTGTCGGGCTCGAAGGCGGAAGGATCGTCTTCGAATCCCAGCAGCGTTGGAACGTGCGAGACGGCCCACTCCGCGCCGGCGCCCCACGCTTCGGCATCGACGGCCCCGGCGCGGATCACGAGCCGCAGAGTCGACGGCCCGGCGGGTGTGCGCGAGGCTCGCCACGCTTCGCCGGCGGTGACCCGCCCGACCGATTTGGATGGTCCGAGCAAGGGACCGATCGTGCGCACCAGATCGACTGGACCGGGGAGTTCGAAAGTGGCGCGCATCACAGAGACACCTCCTCCAGCGCGTCCGGTACTTCGGTCTCGAGATTGCGCACACGAGGCAACAGCCAGCCGGCCACGGAGGCAATAGTCGTTCCAATGCCGGCAATGACAATCATCAGTCCGACGCCCCGGCCCCGGCCTGTGCCGATGATGAGGCCGACCGACCCGGCGAGTACACCGTCCGGCATCAACGCCGGTTCGAACACGCGGTCGGCGAGCGGGCCGGCGAGCAGCAGCGACACCGGGGAGATCACAAAGGCGACCATCCGGCGGACCGCGAAGACCCGCCCCTGCACGGCCGGGGCAACCTTTGTTTGCCAGAGGGTTTGACTGGTTCCGTTGATGATCGGCCCGAGAAACATGTCGACGGAACCGAACACGGCAATCAACAAGACAGACTCCCATACACCGGCGAGGGCCACCCCCACCCCTGCGACACCCATCATCCCCATGATCCCCGCGATCCGTTTTCGTGGCCCTCCCCAGGCACTCATCAGCACCGACCCGAGCAGCATGCCAACCCCACCGACCGACATGACGGCCCCGTAGGCGGTCTCGGTGCTGAACGCCAGGATGAGCGGGAGGTAGAGCAGCCCGACGACGGACAGCATGAAATTGCTGACCGCGTAGACGCCCAGCAATCCGAGGAGCCCTGGTCGCGCCCGCAGGTACTTCCAACCGAAGGAGAAGCTGCGCCACAGCGACGCCCCGACGTCATCCTCCGCGATTGCCTCAGGGCGCGGAATGCGGACCACCATGAGCGTGGTCACCGCAAATACAAACGTAACGAGGTCGATGACCAGCACGACGCCGAGCCCTGCAGTGGCAACCAGCGCGGCAGCCATGATCGGCGCCACCACGACGCCCAGCGAGGGTCCGGCCTGGACGAGACCGTTGGCCCGTCCGAGATGGCGCTTAGGCACCAGCAGAGGAACGGAAGCCCCGTAGGCAGGCTCCTGAAACGCGTTGGCAATCGCTCCGACTGCTGCTACCGGATAGAGGTGCCAGATCTCCAGAGTGTCTGTGAGGAACAAGGCCGCCGCAAGGCCGGTGGAGACACCGGCGACCGTATCGGCTACAAGCATCACCATACGTCTATCAACGCGGTCGATGACCGAACCGGCCAGCGGAGAGGCGACGAGCCCCGGCACATTGGCCGCGACGATGATGAAGGCGAAGGTTGTCACCGAACCGGTCTCGATGAACACCCAGATCCCCATTGCGAATCCGGTCAGCGTTGACCCGAGAACAGACACGAGTTGGCCGATCCAAACGATCAGGAATGTACCGAAGCTGCCTCCAGCAGACTGAGGCTCAGATTCCATCGACCGTTTCGCGCATCAGCATGTCGACCACTTCTTTGAGAGCTTCGTGCGGATCGGCACCGCCGTCCAACGCGGTTGTGTAGACAGACAGTTGCCGATCTGCACTGGTTCCCTCCCGGGCGATCACCGCCAAATGCTGAAGCTCGTCGGTCATGCCGGCCTCCTCGGCTTCGCGCCAAAGGATTTCGATGAGTTCATCGGCCAGTTGCGTGTAGGGAACTAGTTCGCCCCGGCCGTAGTCCATCAGCGACCCGTCGACGCCGTAGCGTTGGGCACGCCAGGTGTTCTCTGCGACCAGCATGTTGGCGTAGGTACGCCAACGTTGGTTCTTCCGGCGACGCCGGTAGAGCATGCGCAGGAGCAGGACGAACACCGCGGCCAGCGTGATCGCATCGTCCATCCGCGTGCAGATGTCGGAGACTCGCATCTCGATGGTCGGATAGCGGGCGCTCGGCCGCACGTCCCACCAGAGCTTGGTGGCATCCTGGATGATGCCGGCTTCGACCAGCACATTGACATGCCGCTGGTACTCGCCCCAGCTCGAAAAATACTCCGGCAGTCCGGTCCTTGGTAGCGACTTGAATACGGACATCCGATAGCTCTTGAGTCCCGTGTCGTTGCCGTGCCAGAACGGGGAGGAGGTGCTCGCCGCCAGAATGTGCGGCAGGAAGTAGGAAACCTGGTTCATCAGATCGATGCGCAGATCATCGTCCTCGATCCCCACGTGTACGTGCATCCCGCAGATGACCAGTCGTCGCACGACCGCCTGCATGTCGCGCTCGAGTTCCAGGTATCTGTCTTTGTCGGTGGGAAGCTGCTCACCCCACCTGGCAAACGGATGCGTGCTGGCCGCGATCAGACCCATCCGGTGTGCCGCGGCCACCTCGGCCACGTTGCGGCGAAGGCGGGCGAGATCCGTACGGGCTTCCTGGATAGTCGAACACACCTTGGTGCCCACCTCGATTTGAGAGCGCAGAAACTCGGGTCCCACCTGGTCCAGAAGGCGACTCTGGCTCTCAGCCATCACGTCGGGCGGCGGATCCTGAACAAGGTCGCGAGTTTCCAGGTCGACCAGGAGGTACTCCTCCTCGATTCCCATGGTGAAGCTCGGCTCGATTATCGCCACGTCGGGCTCCGTCCTTCAGTGTGGACCAACGATACCGCCGCACGCCCGCGCATGCGGGACTCAAGCCGCAGCGGGGACCGCATCACCGATCATGTCCGGGAGTTCGTATTCCAGATTGCGAATGTGTGGTTGCGCGTAAGTGGCCAGAGCCACGACGACCGTGGCGATCCCCATGAGCACGAAAATGAAACCGATCCCACGACCGGGTCCGGTGCCGATGAGCGAACCGACTGAGACTGCCAATGCTCCGCCGTCGGCCAGCGCCGGTTCGAACACGGAATCGGCCAATGGACCTGCGAGAAGGTATGAGATCGGAGCAGCGAACTGGGCCAACAATCGCCGCACCGAGAAGACCCGGCCTTGCATGTCTGGTGAGATCTTGACATGCCAGAGGGCCTGCGAAGTTCCGTTGACGATGGCGACCGTCGCCATCAGTAGAAACACCGATGCGGCAACCACCGGCACCGACTCCCTGATGCCCGTTAGGGAAACGGCAAGACCAGAAACGGCCATGAAGGCCAGCATGCCGGGCACGCGGCGCTTCGGCCCGCCCCAGGCACTCATCACGATCGATCCGACGAGCATTCCGACTCCCGCGATCGACATGATCCCGCCTGCGGCGGCCTCATTCGAAAAGCTGAGCAGAAGCGGCAAGTAGAGAACGTTGGCGAAGCCGAGGATGAAGTTCAACACAGCGGCCATGAGTAAGAATCCGAATAGTCCAGGGCGCTCTCGCAGATATCTCCACGCCCGGGCGAAGCCCCGTAAAAGCGGTTCGTCTGCATGGCTCGCCTCCGCAGATGGTGCGGGACGCGGGATCCGCACCGTCAGCAGAGTGGCGACTGCGACGACGAAAGTCACCATGTCGACGAGCAACACGGCCCCGATTCCGGCGATCAAGACCAGGACACCTGCCAGTGCCGGGGCGGCGATCGTTCCAATCGCAGGCCCGAGCTGGATCATTCCATTGGCCCTCCCGATGTGGGCCTTTGGAACGAGCAACGGCACGGAGGCGAGATACGCAGGCTCCTGGAAAGCGTTCGCAGTCGAGCCGATGGCCGCGATCGGATAGATGTGCCACACCTCGAGGTTGCCTGTGAAGTAGAGCAACGCCGCCGCCATTGTGGCTAGGCCGGCCGCCGAGTCCGCCAGCAACATCACCCTCCGCCGGTCCATCCGGTCGACGAGTGGACCGGCGAACGGCGTAGCAGCCATGCCGGGGACGCTGGCCGCCAGGGTCAGGACGGCAAGGAGGGTGACGCTGTCGGTCTCGAGGTAGACCCAGATCGCGAGCCCGAATCCGGTGAGGGTCGAACCGGTTACCGAGATCAGTTGCCCAACCCAAACGATCAAGAATGTTCGGAACCCGCTTCGTTGCTCACTCATGCCCTCTCCATCTGTGTGATGTCAGCATGATGTCAAGATGATGTCACCTTGTCAAACGCTCAGTCGAGTTCACCGCGCAGCCCGTGGATGTCACCGAACCGCTCGACGTAGTCGGCCATGCTGCGCTCGATGACCTCGTGCGCGTCCGAGCTTCCGTACACGTGGGTGATCTCCGTCTTCCGCCTTTGCGCACCGGGAGCGTCCTTGTAGGTGAGGAAGTAGTGATTGAGACGATCGACCAACGCGGGAGGACACTCATAGATGTCCTTCATGTGGCCGTAGATAGCGTCACCTTGCATAACGGCGATGATCTTGTCGTCGGCCTCGTCACCATCGATCATCCGCAACCCACCGATAGGAACCACAGGCAGCAGGATGTCTCCGTGGGTGATCGATTTTTCGGCCAAGACACAGACATCTAATGGGTCTCCATCGCCGACAATGCCGGTACGCGACGCCCGCTCCATACAGAATTCGGCGACGCTCTCACCGCAATAGGTCTGCGGGATCAATCCGTACAGAGTCGGATAGACGTTGGAGAACTGCTGAGGTCGATCAACCTTGAGAATCCCGGTGTCCTTGTCCAGCTCGTACTTGATGGTGTCGGATGGAACGATCTCGATGTAGGCGGTGACGCGCTCCGGTGCGTTCGGTCCGATCGCAACTCCGTGCCACGGGTGGGCACGGAGCAGCTTCGAGAACAGCCGCTGAGCGTCGGTCATGCCATCTCTACTTCGTCCACCACACCGACGACCACCGCTCTGATGGGTGCGACCTTCATTTCCATGATCTGACGGGCCCCATTGCCTTCGTCGAGGATCAGAACGGTCTCCCCGGCTCCGGCATCGACCACATCGACTGCGATCACATAATCACCGGTAGGTTCGCCGGAGGGATCAACGTAGTCGCACAGCAACAGTCGCTGGCCGTCGAAAACTGGGGCACTGATCGTGGACACAACCGTCCCTGCCACCCTGGCGATCTTCATTGGGCGCCTTCTTCAACCCGCGACTCGCTACTCGCGACTCGCGCCAGGGCCACCTCATCCACAATCCCCACGATGGCGTGATCGACCGGCACGAACGGCTCGGGCATGGCCTGCGCCGCCTCCCGGGATCCGACGATGTAGACGAGTTCATCGGGTCCGGCCATGGCGACACCGTCGGCCGCGACGACCGGCCGTCCATTCGGCTCCAGATCCTTGGTCAGCGGTTGCACGATCAGGAACTTGACGCCCTCGAGGTTCGGCGTCTTCTCGGTAGCTACAACGGTCCCGATGACCCTTGCTAGCTGCACGTCGTTCCTCCCGGAGTTACGGCCCCGAAACTGCGATTTCTCTCCGGCTCCCGGCGGGGCAGATGCCGAGTCTTCGAGTCAGGGGGGGCGAACTGCACCATCATCTATGCGTCATCCCTCATCCGCTTCCGGAAGCGGCCATCCTCGACCAGGTTCTCATCCATCTCCTCGTGGATCTGTGCGATCACACGACCGGCAATGATCTGACCCGGCGCGCGAGCGGAACCAATCTCCACGGCCGCTTCAACCTCGGCAACCGGGCCGGAGAAGAGCAAGTAGCCCTTGCCCCCCAGTCCATCAGCCATGCGGATCTCCCGCAGGGTGACTGCTGCACCTTTACGGCCGGCGTCGGCAGCTTCGATTACGGCGGCAACGGTCGACGTTTCGATTATGCCCAGAGCCTCCCCGGGGCCTGCTTCCCTGGTACCGATCAGTGCCGCCACGACGTCGTCGTGAACGTCCGGCAGCAGCATCTCGTCGATGAGGTGCCCGGATCCAACGAGGCGTCCAGCTTCGAGCGCTTCCTCGACGTCGGCAACCTTCCCGCCGATGAGTACCAGGTACTTGCCCGGATGAACGGTACCGGCCTTGATCACATCGAGAGGTGCGCGCTTGATCATCGCATCGCCGGTCTCGATGCCGACTGCGATCGAGTCGAACTCGAGCAGGGCGATGGCGGGCTGCATGGGCATCAGACGATCCTCAATGCGCCGACGACCGTAACCCGGCGCTCTCGCGAGAACGTGCGGGGACGGGTCAGACCGTCACCGGTTGGACTGGCGATCGAAAACGACGAGTAGCCCTCACCACCCTCGCCGAGGCCGGCATAGAACGACCCGTTGGCAACGAATATCGAACAGTTCATCGCCCGGGCCATGCGGGTGATAGTTTCCACGTTTGTCGAATGAATTCCGGCAGTGTGCCGGAACCCATGCTCGACCTTGACTGCCAGGTCGATGGCTGCGTCGACGTTCGGCACCCGAACTACCGGGAACACCGGCATCATCTGCTCGGTCCACACCAGGCTGTGCTCGCGGGGCACATCCGCGACGATCAGCCGGACGTCGTCGGCGACCTGTACGCCGATCTGCGCCAGGATCAGCGACGCGTTCTTCCCGATCCACTCCGGATTGATGACTCCGGGCTTGTTCGGCTGGCCGAGCTCCCGGAAAATGATCCTTTCAAGACGTTGGAACTCGTGTTGTTTGAGGATGTAGGCGCCGTGCTCTGCCATGGCCCGCAGAAGGCGATCTGCCACCGAATCGACAACGATTGCCTCCTTCTCGTCAACACAAATGATGTTGTTGTCGAAGGAAGCGCCGGAAACGATGGCGGCGGCCGCCCGATCGATATCCGCCGTTTCATCCACCACCGCAGGCGGATTGCCGGGACCGGCCGCCACCGCCCGCTTCGACGTCTGCTGAGCTTCACGCACAACGCCCGGGCCGCCGGTGACGAGGAGGACCGGCACGTCCGGATGATGCATGAGTTCCTTGGCAGAGTCGATGGTCGGTTCTGGGATTGCGGTGATCAGGTCGGGAGGTCCACCGGCAGACATCGCGGCCCGGTTGAGGAGGCGGATGTTCTCTGCAGATACCCGCTTGGCGTTTGGATGCACGTTGAAGATCGCGGCATTGCCGGCAGAAACTATCGCAATGGCATTGTTGATGATCGTTGAGGTCGGATTAGTCGTCGGGGTGATCGCCCCGATCAACCCGAACGGAGCCCACTCGACAACGGCCATCCCCTGGTCACCGGTGATGGCCACCGGCTCCAGGTCTTCAGGCCCCGGCGTCTTGAGCGCGACCACCCGGTTCTTGCGGATCTTGTCCTCATAACGTCCCAGTCCGGTCTCGGTGTGGGCCAGGAGCGCCAGGTTCTCGGCGTTTTCGAGCATCGCCTTCCGCATCGACGCAACTATCGCCTTGCGGGCCTCCAGACCCATCGCCGCGTACGCCCGCTGGGCGCGTCCGGCAGCTGCGACCGCGTCGTCGATCGTGCGGTAGATACCGTCACCCAGTTCCGCGTCGGAGACGGCGAGGGCGGCCTGCGCCCTGAGCGTCGAAGCGGGCCGGTCCGAATCGGCAACCTCTCCGAGCCGGCGATCGACGCGGTCGATGATCGCGCGGATCTCGTCGTTGGTGAGGAGGCTCATTGGTTACTTGTGGTAGCGCTCATCGCCGCCGACCTCCCATGTGTCGACGATGGCCATGACCACCGCATCACAGGGTCGTTCGTGCGTGAATTCCGTCTGCCTGGCGGAGCTACCCGTTGCGTAGAGAACAACCTCACCCACACCCGCACCGACCGCATCGGCGGCTACGACGTAGCTACCCGTCTCGGTGTTGTCGACGTCGAGTTGCTGGAGCACGAGAAACTTGAGCCCGGACAATCGGGGCTCTTTCCGGCTGGCGACAAGCGTGCCGGCTACACGTCCGAGGAGCATACGCTCCCTCCTTTGCCTACTCCTTGCCCGCCTCTTCGGCGCGGCCGAGCGGGAGCACGATGTCGATGTTCGTGTGCGGACGGGCGATGACATGGCTGGCGATGACTTCACCGACGCGCTCTGCGCCGCGTACGCCCGCCTCAACGGCTGCCTTGACGGCGGCAACATCGCCGCGGACAACGGCAGTCACATAGCCGCCACCGGTCTCCTCGTAGGAGACGAGTTCCACTTTCGCTGCCTTCACCATCGCATCGGCAGCCTCGACCATTGCTGCGAAGCTTCTTGCTTCGATCATTCCAAGGGCTTCAGCCATTGGTTCTCCTCCTCGTCGTTATTCCTCGCGGCCTTCCAAACCTTCCAGGGCGGCAACCGCCGCCCGCCAACCTACGTCGATGTCGCGTTCCTCTCCACCGAGGTAGACCCGGCCCATCGAACCGAACGCACGCACTTCCAGCACGTTGATATTCGCCGCCTTCTCTGCCTCATTGGCGGCCAGAGCAGCGTAGGCGGCCGGCTCGCACTCGAGCACGTAGAGCGTCTGTCCGGGGATGATCATATTTCCGTGGCGCATCCGGTTGATCAGCTGGGCCTGGTGATCGTCGATCCTGCGCACGATCTGACTCGAGAGAATCTTCGGTTTGATCCGGTCGGATTCCTGCAGTCCAATCGCGTCGAGGATTGCAGCTCCCGCCCCGCGTGCTTCAGCCTGCTCCGGTGAGTGGATCTCGAGCAGCCCGTAGTACCGCTCGACGATCTGCATTCCCGGCTTGACCCGGTTCGATTTGAGAGCGATGTCGGTCACACGGTTGATCTCGATGCCCGGAGCGATCTCAACAAAGAGAGAAGCATCGTGAGCAAGTGGAAGGAAACCCTGGGCGGTCGTGCCGATGAACGCCGCGTACTGAGGCTGGAGGCTGTCGAGAAAGACGAAAGACCGCAGATCAATATTGCTCACTCGATGTACCTCCCGTAACGATTGAGATTCCGGCAGAGGCTCCGATTCGAGTAGCACCTGCCGCAATCATCTCCTCGGCATCTTCGCGGTTGCGGACGCCGCCGGAAGCCTTTACTCCCATGTCCGGTCCGACGGTCTCCCGCATGAGCAGGACGTCGTGGACGGTCGCTCCCCCACCGGCGAAACCAGTGGAGGTCTTGACGTAATCGGCCTTTGCCTCCTTGGCGAGGTGCGAGGCCATTACCTTCTCTTCATCGTCGAGCAGGCTGGTTTCGATGATGACCTTGGTCAGCGCGCCGACCTCATGACATGCATCCGCAACCTTGGCGATGTCATCGCGAACATGATCGTATTGGCCGGACTTGAGAGCACCGATATTGATAACCATGTCGATCTCGCGTGCACCGTCCCGCAGCACACGACGGGTTTCCAGAGCCTTTATGTCCGAGGTGGTGGCACCGAACGGGAACCCGACCACAGATGCAACACGTACCTTCGTTCCTTTGAGATTGACTGCCGCCCGCTTGACCCAGGCAGGATTGACGCACACAGCTGCGAACCCGTAGTCCTTGGCCTCAGCGCAGAGCAGGTCGATGTCGTCTGCGGTGGCATCGGGTTTGAGGAGGGTGTGATCAATGAACTTGGCGAGATCGAGCGGGACGTCGGACCCGTTGCCCTGATAGCTGACCCGATCTGCTCCGTTGGCAACGATATTGCGCACCTTGTCCGGGCTGTGAGCTGCACACGCACCCTCGCATTCTGCGTCAGGATCGGCGGAACCCGACAAGACGGCGAGAACTTCCTTCGTGACCGCCTCGATGAGTTCTTCGCGATTCATTTCTCGTCTCTCAGATAGCGCTGCTCGATTTCCATCATCTTCTCGATGCGCGCGGCGTGTCGACCGGGCCCCCACGGCGTAGCCAACCATTCCTGTGTGATCTGCCACGCTAGCCCGTCGCCGATCAGCCCCGCTCCGAGGGTGAGCACGTTGGCATGATTGTGTTCGCGGCTGTTGCGTGCAGTGGAGATGTCGTAACAAAGGGCTGCTCTGATGCCCGGGACTTTATTGGCCGTCATGGCCGACCCGAGGCCGGCGCCATCCACGACCAGACCATAGGCTGCCTCACCGTCGGCGACCTTGCGTGCCACCTTGTGCGCGAAGTCCGGATAATCGACCGAATCGGTGGAGTCCGTACCGCAGTCGATTACCTGATAGCCGGCTTCTTTGAGGCGAAACCCGAGCCGTTCCTTGAGCGGATAGCCGCCGTGGTCTGATCCGATGGCGATGACGGGATTGTCACCCGCGGTCGAGGTCGGCGAGGCGGCGTCGTCTGGCATCAGGCCATCGACGATGCGACTCACGATCTCTCGAATCTCAGCTGCATCGGGCATGTCGGACGAATCCTAGGGATCCAACACGCCGATGCACGACAACGCCTTTGCCGAGCACCCGCGCAAACGACGGGGCGCCGACCGCAGATGTTTCCCCGGGCCACCGCCGGAGGGGGCAAGAGTTGATCAGGGCAATCTGGCTAGGACCTCCTTTCAGGCGTATCCTGGCGGCAATGTCAGACTCCAGACGTCCGGTTCCCAGCCAGCAGATGCGGCCGGGCAATCCACAGCCGCAGCCGCCCGCCGGTTCTAACGGTGAACGTTGGGTCGATTTGCGAGAGGCCGAAGAACTGACGGGGATCCCGGCCTCCACGATCCGCAACTGGGCGAGAAAGCGGCGAATCGACTCGCAGTTCGAGATGGACGAGTCGGGTGACCGCAGATACGTGGAGCTCTCCGAAGTCCTTGCCTGGGCCGACCATCTAGGACGGCAGCACAAGAACGTAGCGAGCGAGGAAGAAGTCGCGAGTCACGAGGCAATCGTCGTAGACGACAGCGCGATTCGCGATTCGCGATTCGCAGACCTTGCCGAGCCCACTCCAATCGAGCCGCCTGAAGAGCCCGACCTGGCCGAAGACGACGTCGCGAATCGCGAATCGCGAATGGCGGGCGTTGCACCGCCTACCCGGGAAGACTCCGCGGTGCCCGGCCCCGACGAAATGATCGATACTCGCGCCGAGGAACTCACGACGCGCGACCCTGCCATCCCCGAAGGCACCATGCTCGTTCCGCTCGATGCATGGAACAAGATGCTCAATCAGTTGGGCAACCTCCACGAGGCGGGCCAGCAACTGGCAGACGCCCGGGAGCGCGCGGCCAGAGCGGAGACGGAAGTCCAGTTCCTGAGGGAACGGTTGTCCGAAATGCGCGACCAGTCCCGGTCGACAACAACCGATGCACGGCCGCCGGAGCAGGCTGAAGAGGCTCCGGAGACGATCGACCCTCTCTGGGTGGACCTATACCGCCGCTGGAAACGCCGCCGCAACTGATCCAATATTTTCTCAGCAATGCTGTTGCGCGTGGAGGATGACAACATTGCCGAGAAAATCCACCCGGGTTTCTCAGCAATACTGTTGCGCGTGGGGGACGACAGTATTGCTGAGAAAATATCAGGGTTTGGTGGCGGTGACCCTGGCGCTCCAGACCTTGCCGGATACTGCTTCCGCAACATCTCGTGGTTCTGTAGACGCCGGGCTGCAGCAACTCGAAGACGAGGCTTCGGCGATGTCC
>JAHEDJ010000045.1 GCA_024641325.1 bacterium
CGGCTGGAAGGCCGTCGCGATGCGAGAATCGCCAAAGCATCCACCATCCCGGCCGCCGCGCCGCAGGCATCCAGACCGCCTTCTTCCGGCGGGGCCACGCCCAGGCCCCCAAAGAAGAAGCGCAAGAAACGCTAGGCAATCTCCACTGTTCGCCGTCTGCTTACTGCCGCCGCTACCTGGTACCCTCCGTCCGTGATAGAAACAACGCTTCGCTCGCTAATCCGTGACGTTCCGGACTTTCCAGAACCGGGTGTTCTGTTCAAAGACATCACACCGGTTCTCGGGAACGCGGAGGCTCTGGCTGAACTCATTGAGGCTCTAGCCGAGCCGTACAGAGATCAGGGCATCACGAAGGTGGCGGGGATCGAATCGCGGGGATTCATTCTGGCAACACCAGTCGCTACCGCTCTCGGCGCAGGATTCGTTCCACTTCGCAAGCCGGGCAAGCTTCCCTACGACGTCATCCGGGAGGAGTACTCACTCGAGTACGGAACAGACGCACTCGAGATGCACACAGACGCGGTCGATTCGAATGATCGGGTCCTGGTCGTCGACGATGTGATCGCAACAGGCGGCACGGCCGCAGCAGCCGTCCGGCTCCTCGAGCGCCCGGGCGCCGACATCGCCGGAATGGTCGTGCTGGTCGAGCTTGCGTTCCTCAACGGTCGAGCGGCGCTGAACGGCATGCCGATGAGTGCACTCGTTACGTATGGCGACTGAGGCCGAGCCTCGCTCCGACGAAGCTCTCGTCGCTGAAGTCGATCCGATCGTCCGCGTGTTCGCGAAGTCCCATCAGGGTGCGGACATCGACCCGATCATCCGCGCTTACGATGTCGCTCACCGTCAGCACATGGGCCAGTTCCGCAAGTCTGGTGAGCCCTACATAACGCACCCGCTGGCCGTGGCGCTCGTCCTCGCCGAATACGGCCTCGATCTCGATACGATCGTGGCCGGCATTCTCCACGACACGGTTGAGGATACGGATCTCACTCTCGAAGATGTCGAGAAAGAGTTCAACCCTCAGGTTGCAGCACTGATCGATGGCGTCACGAAACTCGATCGGGTCCGCTTTGATTCGAAGGAAGTGGCGCAGGCGGCCACGATTCGCAAGATGGTCGTCGCGATGGCACAGGACGTCCGGGTCCTCTTGATCAAACTGGCCGATCGGCTGCACAACCTTCGCACAATCGATCCGCTTCCACCTGAGAAACAGTTCCGCATCGCCACCGAGTCTCTCGAGGTATACGCGCCGCTGGCGCATCGCCTCGGCGTTCAGGAGATAAAGCACGAGATGGAGAATCGTTGCTTCAAGATCCTGATGCCGGGCCGGTACGCCGAGATCGAGGAACAGATCCAGCAGCGTGCGCCGCAGCGCGGTGCATCGATCGATGCGGCAGTCAAGGAAGTTCGGGACGTTCTCGAGGCGTCCGGAATCGTCGCCGAGGTGACCGGGCGCCCGAAGCACCACTACTCGATCTACCGGAAGATGGTCACTACGGGCCAACCTTTCGAAGACATCCACGATCTGATCGGTATCCGCATAATCACCGACGATGTTCGCAACTGCTACGGAGCTCTAGGCCTCATTCACACGATGTGGCCCCCGGTCCATGGTCGGTTCAAGGACTACATCGCGATGCCGAAGTTCAACTTGTATCAGAGCATCCACACGACGGTGATCGGGTCCGACGGCAAACCGTTAGAAGTTCAGATCCGCTCCAGGGATATGCACGAGAGGGCCGAGTACGGGATCGCCGCGCATTGGCGATACAAGGAGGGGGCCGGCTCCGATCTGCCGTGGATGGCCGACCTCAGGCTCCTCCAGGACGAGCACGACGATCCGGAGGAATTCCTGGCTCACTTGAAGCTAGATCTCTACCAGGACGAAGTGTTCGTTCTCACCCCGAAAGGCCAGGTCAAGACGTTCCCACGCGGCGCAACGCCTATCGATTTCGCCTACTCGATTCACACTGAGGTTGGCCACCGATGTGCGGGCGCCAAGGTCAACGGACGTCTGGTTCCTCTCGGCACGCGTTTGGAGTCGGGTGACATCGTGGAGGTCATGACCTCCAAGTCTCAGGACGCGGGGCCGAGCCGCGATTGGATGAATATCGTTCGCACCTCTCGCGCCAAGGCGAAGATCCGTCAATGGTTCTCGAAAGAGCGCCGCGAAGCCGCCCTGGCCGAAGGACGCGATCGGGTCGCCGCGCTCATCAAGAAGGAGAATCTCGGCCTCAACGCGACCGATCGCGATCACTCGCTCCTGAAGGTGGCACAGGAGTTGGGTCACAGTGAACTGGAGAGTTTGTATGTAGCGGTGGGGGAGGGGGGCACGAGCGCTAAATCGGTTTTGACCAGATTTCTTCGTCTCGTTCGCCCCGAAGAAACGATCGATGATGATCTCCTGGCGCCACCCAGGCCGCGCAGTGAGATTCGGACCGGTCCGGGCATCATCGTCGAGGGTCTCGATGACGTCTGGGTTCGAATCGCCCGTTGCTGCACTCCCGTGCCCGGCGACGACATCATCGGTTTCGTCACGGTGGGTCGTGGCGTCTCGGTCCACCGGTCCGATTGTACGAACGTCGAGGCCATGGGCGACCGGCGTGAACGAATGATCGAGGTGATCTGGTCTCCAGAGCGATCGGGCGTTTTTGCGGTGTGGATCCAGGTGGAGGCACTCGATCGATCGGGATTGCTGCGAGATGTCACGAGCGCCGTTTCCGATCTCGGCGGAAACATCACCGCTTCATCGTCCGGGACCGGCCGCGACCGGGTCGCCATCCTCCGCTACGAGGTCGAATTGTCGGAACCTGCGCAGGTCGAACGCCTAGTTGCAGAACTCCGAACCGTCGAGGGGGTCTATGAAGCGTACAGGCTCGTTCCCGGGGGCTCGGGAGCCTGACTAGTCCCGACACGTCGGGATTAGATGACTCGACGGAGTCCTCAAGGCCGACAACTGCCTTCCCGATAACCAACGCATGGAAGCTTTCCGCCAACTTTGGCGTCGCGACAGCGAGGCCGGTTTCACGATTGTGGAGTCGGTCGTCGCTCTGATGATCATCTTTGGGACGATTCTGGTCCTGCTGCAGGCCCTGGACGGGTCAATACGGGTCGTCAACGAGAGCCGGCACCAAACCGCGGCAATCGCTCTCGCGTCGGAGTTGCTCGAGCGAGCGCGCTCGCTCGAATGGGAGAACGTCGGGCTGACCGCGGCAAGCAACGACGCCGACTGCCTGACTCCGCCACCAGTCGACGGTACAGCCGGTGTCGCCTGTCCCGACTGGGCAGCCGAGTTCGGGGTGGTTCCCGACGGCCTGGGTGGTTATCTCTTCGAAGGGGAGCGGATTGTCTTCACGAACGGCGTGACCTTCGATCCCTTCCTTCGATTCACCGATCAGGTTGAGCGGGACAACGTGAGTTTCGATCGATTCCTCTTTGTCACCCAGCAGACGGACGTCGCCGGCGACGAGCTGTACCGGAAGATCACCGCCATCGTCCAGTGGAAACCCCCTAACGGCTATCCCCGTGAGGTACGTCAGGTCACCTATGCATCTGCCTTTGAGGCTCCTCCGAGCCCGATTCTGGACGCCAATATCGATTTCACCGGTGGGGATGTCGCAATCGAGGGAGTGGTTGCGGGAACTTCGGGCTGGTTGGACATCGCTCAGGAGCGTCCCCTGCTCATTGGCGGTTCGTTTATCGAGGGTCCCAGCGGTCACATTCGTGCCACCTCCGACTATGTGTCCGCAGTTCATATCGAAGTCAGCTCGCCTGCCAGCGAATGGGTGTGGGACGATCCTTTGACAGGGTTCCGGAGCAGGGTGGCCGCCGACTCTTTCGAGTTGGCCTCGGACGATGATTTCGGCACGACGGCCCCGCCGGTTGCTCCTGATGTATTCGCCCAAGGACTTTCCACGTGGCAAGCCCCGGGAGTCACGCCGTTTCCTCCGAACTACGTGTTGATCGGGCGCGAATGGTCCGAAGGGGGAGTTCCGAACTACACCGAGGTGGCTTCGGCCGTTGCCCGAGCGAAGGATCCTGCCGACGACCTGCCGCATGCCGAGTTGAGCGTCGAAGGTCCGGGGCGACTCGGTATCGCCACTATCGAGTACAACGCGGCAATGTCGATCTTCTACGGCGAGCTGCTCGGGTCCTATGCCTTCCTCCCCTATTACCACGGAGCGACAGAGAGCGGTACCGCGCTCAATTACGACGCGGTCATCGATCGTTTTTCGACTACCGACGCCTCCCGCAAGATCAGCGGACAGTTCGATCTTGAGAGTGAGATGGTCAATTTGCTGGTCGATGAGGTCTATTACAAGTTCGACAACAAGTTCATGGGGTGGCTACAAATCACCGTGCCCTCGCTGTCCGCCTCATTCGCCGCCGGCGAGGCCGCGCTCGCTCCAACCGTGACTTCGGGTGATGTACAAATCGAGGTCTGGGATCCGGCCGGCTCAGGTAACTATGTTGACCTCCTTGCGGAGACGGACCTCGACTCGATCTCAGGGTCCCTCATCGTTGTTGATCCTTCTTCTCCATTCTTGATGACCGCCTCTATCGCGCCGGCGGGACATCCGGACCTCTACTACGAGGTGCTCATCGAAGAACTGGTCGTCAACGGGCCGGTGTCTTCGAGAACCACCTACGCCGCCGGAGCTACTGCGACGGTCCAGGTGGAATACCCACCGGTGGTTAGCGGCACGATTCATTACTACGTCCTGGACACGGTGATGGGAAGAGTCCTCTTCGACTACGAGATGACTTTCCACCTTCCCGGTGCAACGGGATCCGCCGCCTATATCAATCCGGATCTCTAGTCATGCGTACTTTCCACGCCCGACAAGAAGGATTGACCCTCCCGGAGCTGATGGTGGCGATTTTCCTGCTTGCGGTGGTCTCCGCCGTATTCCTCCCGACGCTGGTCAGCGGGATGCGAGCCACCGAGCAGATCACCAATGCCGCCCGTAGCAATGACAGCGTACGCCTGGCGGTTCAGCGAATCGATCGTGAGATGCGAGCCGCACAGCAAATCTGCACTCCACTCCCGGGCGATCCGCCGGGTGACACTCTCAGTTTCATCACGCGGGCGTATACCGCCTCGACCACAGCTACGGGAACGCGCAAGGTCATCTATCAACTCAACGGGACGGTTCTCGAGAAGTCGATGGACGACGGGGCGACCTGGTTGTCCGTGGTCGACGGCGTATTCAATGCGACGATGGTCGATGATGAATACAACCTGAGCCGGACGCCGCCGCGTGCTTCCGGTACGGCCGGTGTTCCGCTGTTCACAAACGAACAGGCCAACGGTGAGCCTTCCTTCGGCAAAGTGATCACGGTCCGCATCTGGGTCGACGATCATCCGAACGACAACATCGGCGAGATCCTGCTGACGACCGAGCTGTCCGGCCGGAACATCTGGGCACCGAACGGCCCGGGCTGCTAGGGGGAGGCATGATTAACAAACTCAATACTCATGATGCGGGTATCGGAATCGTCACAGCGGTGATTGTCGCCTTCATTGTCTTCACTCTCGGCGCCGTCTGGTACTCGGTGGCCGTGCACGAGATCGACGAGACGACCTTCGATTCACATCGGACAACCGCGCTGCACGTGGCCGACGGAGGCATTCGCGAGGCGATGTATCAGTTATCTGCCACGACGCTCAACAACCAGCCGTTTTGGACGGGATCCGGCACCGATGTGAGCGGTAACTGCGCAGTGGTTCCGATCACCTCCGAGGTGAACGGTTCTCCACGCCAACTCGGACAGTATTGGGTTCAGGTGACCGACTCGACTCCTCTCGACCTGACGGATTCTCGCTACTTCATAGAAGCCTGGGGATGGTCGAGGGATACTGAGTCGCGGCAGCGGGCCATGAGGAAAATCGAGCAGGAAGTGGACATCGCCACCGAACGCGGCTTCGTGTACGCATTGTTCGCATCCTCCGGCGGCCTCGCAGCCGGAAATCAGAAGACCATCTACGGCGACATCTACTCCGGAGCCGATATCGTCATCGGCAATCACACCGAGATATGGGCAAACGATGCCGGATTCGCCGGAGAAGGCGACATAACCACAGCCGGAACGCTGACGATACCCAACGGCTCGAATCTCGAGATCGAAGGTAGTGCCTTTGTGCAGGACTACCTATGGGATCACAGCCTCGGCTCGACCTTCGGCACCGACGTTACCGTCGTCGACGGTGGCGCCTACTTCAGAAAGTCGACGGTGGTGGGGAGTGTCAGCCTCGGAGGCGCCCTCGATCCGACCTCCGACCTGACAGCCGGGTCCGTGGCCACGGGACTGCCGACGCTGGCCGCCATCGACCCCCAACCGCTCCCCGGCTTCGAATGGGCGACTGTCGTGCTGGCACATCCCGGCTTCTCTTTGGACGGTGGCCCGACTGCCGCGGGGCCGGTGTTCGAATGGTCCACGTGGGCCAACTTCGAGGATTGGTTCGACGACAATCGCGACGCAATGTACGGATACCACTACGTCAAGGAGAACGGGTCGCATACGTGGAAACTGTCCCAGGGTGGTTCGACCGAATGGTCGGACGACTTCATGCTGGTGTTCAACGGAAACCTGCAGCTCGAAGGGGGGTCGAGTCTCGACGCGTCTGCAACGGCGCCGGTCCTGCTGACATTCATTGCCAATGAGCCAACCTCGGACTTCCAGTTCGGCAAGAATCTCTCCTCCAGCGACGACCTCCAATATGTCGTCTACTCGAAAGGGACGGTTGGGGCGTCGAACCTGGCGAAGATCTACGGTGTTGTCTACGGCGAAACCGACAACTCGGCGAACAAGCTCGAGGTCCACTTCCGACCGCCCAAGAGCGACATCGGTTTCACATTCCCGACCAACCTGCGCGTGATGGCTCGACCGCTCGTGTGGCGCGAGGTTCCGGACGATCCGCTTCCCTGCACGTTGCCGTAGCGGCTCGAGCGGCGCAGCGACTCTTGGCACCTGGATTTCGGCCGCTGGTCTCTGGCCTTTGTTTAGCCTGCGCTAGCCTCGTACGCCATGCTTCTCGAATCTCGTTCGCTCTGGGTGGCAGAGACCAACACCTACGTACTCGCCGCCGACTCGGGAGGTCCGGCGGTCATCATCGATGCGCCACCGGATCCTGTCGGTATCGGCCGGCTGCTGGCAGATCACGACTTATACGCGGCAGCGCTGCTGCTGACCCACGGTCACGTCGACCACATGGGCGGGGCAGGCGCAGTCGCCAAAGAGAGCGAGGTGGCGGTATATGTGCATCCCGATGACGACTTCCTGACGTTGCACCCCGAACGGCAACTGCAAATGCTCTTCGGAATGATGCCGCCGGGCGACTACTCACCTCCGGAACGACTTCGCGACCTGGCCGACGGTCAGAAGTTGAAAGTCAGCGGATTCACAATCGACGTTCTTCATACGCCGGGGCATACCCCGGGGCACTGCTGTTTTCTCGTTGATGAAGAGGGAGTGCTCTTCTCCGGCGATCAGCTGTTTGCCGGCTCAATAGGGAGAACTGATCTCCCTGGTGGGGACTACGACACCTTGATGCTCAGCATGGTCAACAAGATCCTTCCGCTCGGCGATGACGTAGTCGTGCATCCGGGTCACGGGCCTGCGACTACCCTGGCCCGCGAACGCCTCTTGAATCCCTTCCTTCAGGTCTGATCCGATGAACTTCACCCCGCCGAAAGGCACCGATGACATCTTCCCGCCCACGTCGCGCGCGTGGCGGCGAACGCTCATTATCTGGGAGAACCTCGCAGAGCGGTACGGCTACGACCTGGTGATGGGGCCGATCTTCGAGTCGACCGACGTCTTTGCGCGTGGCGTCGGGGAATCCACCGAGGTTGTCCAGAAGCAGATGTACACCTTTGAAGACAAAGGTGGACGTTCCCTGACCCTCAGACCGGAAGGCACGGCATCAGTCGTCCGCGCCTTTCTCGGGTCCGGGGTTCAGGGTGAGATGAAGCTCGCCTATTCGGGCCCCATGTTTCGGTATGAGCGGCCACAGGCTGGCAGGCGCAGACAGTTCTATCAGACCGGCGTCGAGTACCTGGCGACCGCCGCACCGGACGCCGACGCGGAGGTAATCGAAATCGGCTACCGATTCCTCGAAGAACTCGGTTTCCCGGCGGTGGAGGTGGCCCTCAACTCGATCGGCGATGCAGCCTGCAGGCCGGCATATGTCGAAGCACTGCGGATCTACCTGAACGAGAAGCGGGAGTTGTTGTGCGATGAGAGCCTCGCGACTCTCGAAACTAACCCGCTGCGGGTACTCGACTGCAAAGTGTGTGCTCCGCACCTCATCGATTCACCGAAGGCCGTCGACTACCTCTGTGGCGAGTGCGCCTCACATTTCGCGTCTATTCGGGAGCGTCTCGACGGCGTCGGCGTGCCCTATCGCCTCGAACCGCGGCTCGTGAGAGGCCTGGATTATTACACCCGTACCGCATTCGAATACATAGCAACCGGGTTCGATGCTGCTCAGAACGCGGTCGGCGGGGGAGGACGATACGATGGGCTGGCCGAGACTCTGGGAGGCCCGGCGGTTCCCGGGGTGGGCCTTGCCATGGGAATCGATCGCATCCTGCTGGCGGCCGGCCAGACCGGGGCCGATATCGCACCGCTCGATCTCTTCGTTGTAGTCGCTTCGCCTGAGCTGCGCGAACGGGCGGCCGGTTTCCTTTCGGACCTCCGACGTGCCGGCGTGAGGGCCGACATGACACCGGACCAGCGCTCCGTGAAGGCGCAGTTTCGGGCGGCCAACCGCAGAAAGGCGACGGGCGCGGCGATCATCGGCGACGAGTGGAACTCGAGCCGGGTGGTCGTGAGAAATTTGACGACAAGTATCCAAGAATTGATCAGTGTCGAGGAGGTCGCAGAATGGGCGAAGAACAACCGTTGAGAACCGACTACGCGGGCACGCTCACCTCCGAGCGTATCGGCGACCAGGTTCGATTGGCGGGCTGGGTGGATCGCCGCCGCGACCATGGTGGAGTCGTCTTCTTCGACATCCGCGACGCCTCAGGTTTGGCACAGGTTGTAGTAGATCCCGACCAGCTACCTGCCGGCCGTGATCTGAAGATGGAGTACACGGTCACCGTCGGAGGGGAGGTGCGGCCGCGCCCGGAAGGGACGATCAACGTCGACATGGCAACGGGTGAGGTCGAAGTCGTCGCATCCGATATCCGGATTCTCAGCACTGCCGAGACGCTTCCTTTCATGATCAACGATCGGGTCGAAGTGGACGAGCGCCTTAGGCTTCAATACCGCTATCTCGATCTCCGCCGGCCACGGATGGCCGCCAACTTACGTGCGCGTTCGAACGCGATCCGGGCGATGCGGGAGACCCTCGACGAGTTGGGGTTCCTCGAAGTCGAGACGCCAACGTTGATCCGTTCAACCCCTGAAGGGGCACGAGATATGCTCGTTCCGAGTCGCCTCAACAAGGGCTCGTTCTATGCTCTTCCGCAATCACCGCAACTGTTCAAGCAGCTGTTGATGGTTGGTGGGGTTGATCGTTATTACCAGATTGCGCGCTGCTATCGCGACGAGGACTTTCGAAGCGATCGGCAGCTCGAGTTCACTCAGCTGGACATCGAGGGCGCCTTCTGGGGACAAGACGGCGTTCTCGAGACACTGGAGCAGGTGATCGTGGCGGTCGTCGAGCAAGCGAGGGGAGTGACCATCCCTCGCCCGTTCAAGCGCATGACCTATGCAGAGTCGATGGCGCGCTACGGTACCGACAAACCCGATCTGCGGTTTGGCATGGAAATCACAGACCTCGGTGACATCTTCGAAGACAGCGATTTCAAAGCTTTCAGCGGAGCCGTGAAAGGCGGCGGCGCCGTTCGCGGATTGAACGTCGGCCCTCTCGGGCTTTCCCGATCAGGTCTGGATGGGCTCGTCGCGAAGGCGAAGGAACTCGGCGCCAAGGGTCTGGTGTGGATGGTTGCTGAGGACGATGGATCACTCCGATCGCCGGTGGCGAAATTCCTCACCGAGTCGGAGCTGCAGAGATTGGGTGCCAGATTCGCTACGACTCCCGGCGATATTCTCCTTATTGCGGCGGACGAAACGAAGCTGGTCGGCACCCTCCTCGGGCAGTTGCGAGTCGAACTGGGTAGACCCAAAGGTCACGATGAGCTCGCGTTTCTGTGGGTTGTCGACTTCCCGGTCTTCGAAGAGACCGAAGGAGGCGATCTAGCCCCGGCGCATCACCCCTTCACCTCACCGGTCAGTGTCACCGAGATGCGCGACAATCCCAAGGCAGCGGTCTCAAAGGCCTACGACCTAGTTCTCAACGGTAGCGAGCTTGGATCCGGCAGCGTCAGGATTCATGATCCGGAGATCCAGAAACAGGTCTTCGAGGTTCTCGGAATATCGGATGAAGAAGCGGAGAGCCGCTTCGGGTGGTTCATCAAAGCATTGCGGTACGGCACACCTCCGCATGCGGGTTTCGCCGTGGGAATCGACCGTTTGCTGGCGATTCTGCAGGGAGAGCAAAGCATTCGAGATGTCATTCCCTTTCCGAAGACCCAAACGGGCGCCGATCCGATGACCGAATCTCCCAAACCGGTGGACGATTTCCAACTCATGGAGCTTGGAGTGAATCTTCGGCCGGAAGTACGCGCCGCGCTGGACGGTTCGAGAGAAGTGCCGGAGTAGAACCGGTGGGAAGGCCTATCGCCTCCAGGGAAACGAGCGCGCCAATCGCGGACGATGCTGTGGCCGCACACGGGGTGGTCTAGCGGAATGCAGGACGACCTGTTCGCTCCGCACCGCCGAGCGCGGCTTTCTGCCGTCGCTCCGCTGCCTGCCAGGATTCGCCCCGCTACGCTCGACGAAGTCGTCGGCCAGAGGCACCTTTTACAGAAGGGGTCTGCGTTTCGATCGATGGTTGAGGAGGGTCGCCCGGTTTCGATGATCTTGTGGGGGCCTCCGGGTACCGGCAAGACGACCCTCGCCCGCCTCGTGGCGAGCGAGACCGCAGCAGCATTCGAGCAACTGTCGGCGGTCTCGGCCGGCGTCAAGGACGTTCGTGAAGTCCTGCAAAGAGCCAGACAGCGCCTCGAGACCGACGAACGGCGCACCGTGCTCTTCCTGGACGAGATCCACCGTTTCACGAAATCACAACAAGACGCGTTGCTCCCCGGAGTTGAGGACGGAACGGTCATTCTCGTGGGAGCGACTACCGAGAACCCGTTCTTCGAGGTCAACTCTCCACTGATCAGCCGCTGCACTTTGTTTCGTCTGGAGTCGTTGACGCCGGCAGAGGTGTCAGAGCTCATTCAGCGCGCAGTTTCCGACCCGGAACGCGGGATAGGCAAGCCGGGAGTTGAGATCTCCCCGGAGGCTGCGGCGGCGCTGGCGGATCGGACCGGCGGCGACGCGCGGCTTGCCCTGAACGCTCTCGAGATGGCCACTCATGTGGCTGCAGGGCGCGGCTCGGGACTCATCGAAACGGCAGATATCGAGGAGTCACTGCAGCGCCGCATCATTCGCTACGACAAGTCCGGTGATCAGCACTACGACATAATCTCAGCATTCATAAAATCAATGCGCGGATCTGACCCCGACGGAGCCATGTTCTGGCTGCACACGATGCTCGGCGCCGGTGAAGATCCGGAGTTCATCGCCCGGCGAATGATCATCTTTGCCTCCGAGGATGTTGGTCTTGCCGATCCCGCGGCGCTGTCTCTCGCCGTCGGAGCGTTTCATGCCCTGCAGTTCGTTGGGCTTCCGGAGGCGTCTTTCGCGCTCAGCCAGTCGGCCATCTACCTCGCAACCGCGCCCAAGTCGAACTCTGTTACTCGGGCAATGGGACGTGCCCGTGAAGCGGTTGAAGGAAATCCGGGGGCTCAGGTTCCGGCGCACCTGCGGGATGCCCACTACCCGGGTGCCGGGAAGTTGGGCCACGGTGCCGGCTACCGCTACCCGCACGACTACGAGGGTCACATAGTCCAGCAGCGATACCTTCCGGATGTCGTCGAGGATGTTGCCCTCTACATTCCGGACACCGAAGGCCACGAGAGTGAGATCGCGGATCGTCTGGCTGCCTGGGATGATCGCCTTGGGCGTCCGAACAGACTCGAACGGTAGGATCGCGGGATGTTGCGTCGGATACGCTGGTTCTTGTTCGGCCTCACCGCCGGGATCGGTGGCTCGGCCTGGTTGGTGACCAAAGCACGGCTGGCCCGTGAACGTCTCACTCCGGCAAATGCCGCTCGGGTGGCCGCCGAGCTACTCGACGCCGGAAGCCGGAGACTTGCTCGATAACGTTTCGACGGACGGCACTTCTAGCAATTCGTAGCCCGTGGGATATGGCTCATGGCTCACAACTCATTGGAGCTAACCTGTGGCCCCCATGAACAGCAATCAAATCCGTAGATCTTTTCTGTCGTTCTTCGAAGAGCGGGGCCATGTCGTTCGGCCGTCGGCATCGCTCATTCCAGTCGACCCGACGCTGCTGCTGACCAGCGCCGGGATGGTCCCTTTCAAACCCTATTTCCTCGGTGAAGAGACCCCTCCCTACAACCGTGCGACCTCCGTTCAGAAATGCGCACGCACAACCGATATCGATATCATCGGCACCACTACGCGTCACTTCTCGTTCTTTGAAATGCTCGGAAACTTCAGCTTCGGCGAGTATTTCAAGGAGAAGGCCATTCCGTGGAGCTATGAACTCGTCACAGAGGGATTCGGGATCGACCCGGAACGACTCTGGTACACGGTTTACGACACCGATGATGAGGCGGCGCAGATCTGGATCGACCTGGTCGGTGTGCCGGCCGGGCGCGTGCAAAAGGGCGGCAAAGACAATTTCTGGCAGATGGGCGTGCCGGGACCCTGCGGACCGAGTTCCGAGATCTTTGTCGATCGTGGGGAACGTTGGGGCGAGCCGGGCGGCCCGATCGGGGGTGGGGAAGAACGATTCGTTGAGATCTGGAATCTCGTCTTCATGCAGAACATCCAGGATGAGCCGTACCACGTCGTCGGCGATCTGCCGGCCAAGAGCATCGACACCGGTATGGGTCTCGATCGGATGGCGATGGTGCTCCAGGATGCCGAGACCGTCTTTGAAACCGACATCGTTCTACCGCTGCTGCAGACCGGCGCCGCTGCTTGCAAAGCCACCTACGGTCAAGACGAACTCGTCGACGTGTCGTTGCGGGTTCTGGCCGACCACGGGCGGGCAATGACCTTTCTCATTGGCGACGGTGTTGTGCCGTCGAATGAGGGGCGCGGCTACGTGTTGCGCCGGCTTCTCCGCCGCGCGGTACGACATGCGTGGCAACTCGGAAGTGTCGACCTGGTAACACCGCGTCTCGTCTCGACGACCGTCGAGGTCATGGGAGGGGCATATCCGGATCTCGTCGATCAGCAGGATTTCATCCTCGACGTTGTCTCCAGAGAGGAGGGCCGCTTCCGCAGGACGCTCGAGAGCGGACACAATCTCCTGGATACGGAGTTGTCCGGCCTTGCCGGCGGCGATCAGCTCGAAGGGCGCGTTGCCTTCAAGCTCCACGACACGTACGGATTTCCCATCGAGCTAACGAAAGAGATAGCGGCCGAGCGAGGATACGGCGTTGATGAGCCGGGTTTCGACGCGGCGATGGATGAGCAGCGGCAGCGGGCGCGGGCAGCTTGGAAAGGGGGCGAGGAAGCGGCCGCAGAGGAACTCTATCGGCGGCTACTCGATGATGTGGGCCTGACGGCCTTTCTCGGGTATGAACTCGAGGCCTCCGGAGGCCGGGTTCTTGCGATCTTGCGCCATGGTGATCCGGTGGAGCGGGCCGACAAGGGTGATGAGGTCGAGATATTTCTCGACAGAACTCCCTTTTACGCCGAGGCCGGCGGACAGGTCGGAGATGTTGGCCGCATCGGCAGCGAAACAGGCGTGTTGTCGGTGTCAGACACGCAGCACGCCGTGCAGGGCCTGTACTCGCATCGTGGCAAGGTTGCCACGGGTTTCCTTCAGGTCGGTCAGGACGTCGAAGCAGCCATAGACTCGCCGCGCAGGGAGAGGATCCGCAAGAGCCATACGGGCACTCACATTCTTCATTGGGCGCTCCGTGACGTGGTCGGAGATCACGTGAAGCAGGCCGGATCGTATGTGGAGGCTGGTCGACTGCGTTTTGACGTAACTCATTTCGCGGCTGTGACCGAAGAAGAACTCGCTGAAGTCGAGCGCCTCGCCAACGACAAGATCATCGCCAACTCAACCGTTCAGACTCTAGAGGCTACGAAGGATGAGGCGCAGGAGATGGGAGCGCTGGCCTTCTTCGGTGACAAGTACGGCGATGTTGTTCGCGTTGTCAGGGTGGGCGATTTCTCGACAGAGTTCTGTGGGGGCACGCACACCCCGGCAGCAGGACAGGTTGGCCCGCTGATCGTCACCGGTGAATCATCGATCGGCTCGAACATGCGACGGGTTGAGGCGCTGACCGGTTCCAGCGCATATTCCCACCTTGTGGGTGTGCGGGATGCGCTTTCGGATACCGGCCGCCTACTTCGATCGACTCCGTCCGAAGTGCCGCTCCGTGTGCAGCAGATGATTGAGCGGAACAGAGAACTCGAGTCGGAGTTGGGCCGGATGGCTGATCGGATTCGATCTGAAGCGGCCGGTGAGGCAGCGGGAAATGCAGAACGGATCGGCGAGCACGCCCTCGCCGTACTCGAGGAACGCGACATGTCTCCGGAGGCGATGAGGGCGCTGGCGCTTCAAACGCGGGACCGGATGAGCTCGGGGATCGTCGTCGTCGGTTCGATCAACGATGGGAAGGGCGCTCTGGTTGCTGCCGTTTCTGCTGATCTCGTAGCAAAGGGGTTGTCCGCCGCCGAACTGATCTCACCCGCTGCCCGCCTGTTGGGCGGCGGAGGAAGTAGGGATCCAGAGCTTGCCCAGGCAGGCGGACCCAACGGAGCAGCTTTGCCCGACGCTCTCGATCTGGTTCGACAGTCCGCCGGATCCTCACTCAGGGAGCTTTGATCTGTCGCGCATCATGGGAATCGACTACGGCACCCGTCGTATCGGGGTTGCCCTCTCCGATCCGTTGCACATAACCGCGCAGGGATTCTCGGTCATCGACGCACGGGCCGACGACGTTGTTGAGGTCATCTCCATGATCGCGCGCGAGCACGAAGTCGAGCAGGTCGTCGTGGGATTGCCGGTTTCGCTGTCCGGTTACGAGGGCCCTTCCGCGGCAGGCGCCCGAGAGCTGGCAACGCGAATATCTGCCGCTACCGGTTTGCCGGTGGAACTCTCGGACGAGAGGTTCACAACCCATACGGCTGAAACTGCCCTCATCGAGGCCAACGTGCGCAGGCGCCGCCGCCGGGAGGTTATCGATCAAGTCGCAGCCGCGGTGATGCTCCAGCACTACCTGGATCGAAAATGACGTTCGAGCTTCATGAGCCCGAGCCTTCACTCGACGATGAACGGCGGTCCGGACGATCTCTCGGAGTCGTAGTCGCTGTTCTACTGATTGCCGCGGCTGCCATCCTTGGAGCCCGTGCGGCTGCCAACTGGGTCGGTGGACTGAACGGCGACGGTGCCAACGAGATTACGTCGCCTTCGGTCGATGCCGGTGAGCCGATCACAATAGAAATCCCCCTCGGGGCCTCCGCCCGAACGATCGGCGAACTCCTGGCTTCCCGGGGTGTAGTGGAGTCTTCCCTGCAGTTTGAAACTGCCGTTCGACTGGCTGGAGCCGACTCTGAGCTCCAGGCGGGGGAGTACGAGCTGTTCACCGGCATGAGCAACGACGAAGTTATCACAGCCCTATTACGCGGCCCGGTCGTGGATACGTACTGGATCACCGTCAATGAGGGCCTTCGGATCGGTGAGATCCTCGATCTGATAGCGAGCCAAACCAGGTTCTCGGTCGCCGAATTGGAAGCGACGCTCATCGGCGGTTCCGTCACGACGTCCCTCTTCCCAGGCGGGCAACCCGAGACGCTTCAAGAATGGGAAGGGCTTCTGTTCCCGGATACCTACGAGTTCCTATCAGAGTCCGGGCCGGAGACCGTACTCGGCCTCCTGGCAGTGACCATGGAGCGGCGGGTTGACGAGATCGACTGGTCGCCGCTAACGGATGCCGGCTACACACCCTACGAAGGCATCGTCATCGCCTCCCTCATCGAAGCTGAGACCCGAGTCAACGACGAACGCCCCCTCGTGTCCGCGGTGGTCAACAATCGACTGGACATCGGAATGGCATTGCAGATCGACGCGACGGTGTTGTATGCGCTTGGCGAGCGTCGCACAGGTTTGACGCTGGCAGATCTCGAGGTCGACTCTCCCTACAACACTTATCAACAGCCTGGTCTGCCGCCAACACCGATTGGCGGACCCGGTCGAGCCTCGTTGCAGGCTGCCGCGGCGCCGGCCGCCGCCGATTACCTCTACTACGTACTGACGAGCAGAGAGGGTAGGCACTCCTTCACCGCCAGCTACGACGAGTTCCTCGCTTACAAGAATCAAGCCAAGGAGGACGGAGTCCTTCCATGACCGATCTCTATGCGGTGGTCGGAGATCCCGTCTCTCATTCGCTTTCTCCTGCCATCCAGCAAGCTGCTTTCGATGCAGCTGGGATCGACGCGAAATACTCTGCAATTCGCGTTGTTCGTGAGGATCTGCCGGATGTCGTCGACGACGTCCGGGTGGGACGTCTTTCGGGAGCGAACGTGACGATGCCTCATAAGCATCAAATGTTTGAACTAGTTGATCGGGTCGAGGGTGATGCGGTGTTGGCCGAATCCGTCAACACCCTGGTCCTTGCCGGCGGGGAGGTCGTGGGGCTGTCGACCGACATTTCTGCCATACAGGCCGAATGGAGCCGCAAGGAGCTGCCGGTGGGGTCTGCACTGGTTCTGGGCTCGGGAGGCGCCGCAGCTGCTGCCCTGGTGGCGCTGAGCGGTATGGAAGTGTTTGCCAGCGCGCGGTCACGGGTTCACCTCGAAGAGCTCCTTGTTCGCCTCGGGGTTCCAGCCACAGTTGTTCCGTGGGCGACGCCGGTTCCCGGAGCGGTAGTCGTCAACGCGACACCCATTGGAATGAAGAACGAGGCACTTCCCGCCGGGCTCCTCGCCGAATCCGACGGTCTATTCGATATGGCCTACGGGCCCCTGCCGACTCCGGCTGTAGTCAGTGCTCGCGCGCTCGCCGTGCCGGTCGTAGACGGCCTTGACATGCTGGTGGCACAGGCAGCCCTTTCGTTCGAAGCCTGGACCGGGCAGCCGTCCCCCCTCGATGTGATGCTGGAGGCAGCGCAAATCGCTCAAGGGTGGTGATCCCGGCGCCGAAGTTTCGGAAGATGGGGTCAATCGAGGAGTACAACCATGGCGTTGACAGGCACGCTTGAATCAATCCCGCTGCCCGAAGTACTGCGGATGCTGGCGCGATCGCGCAAATCCGGTTGTCTGCGTGTAGATGCAGGAGGTTTGCAGGGCAAGGTCTACCTCACAGACGGGTGGATGACGTACGCAACAACGCGCCGGGACCAGGATCTCCGCGCAGATTTGTTATCGGCCGGGATGGTCGATGAAGCGGGTTGGAAGTACGTCGAAAGGCGTGAACGGGGTATCGCCGAGATTCTCACGGAGGGTTACGAGAGGGAAGACCTGACTCACTTCATCACCGAGCAGATAACAGACGTTCTGTTCCGGCTGAGCCGCCCGGGCCATGGCACGTTCGACTTCGGTGAGGATGTCGGACCCCACTATCCAACCGAGCAGCAGATCAACATCGAGGTATGCCTCGACGAGGCAGAGAAGCGCATCGCGCAATGGCGTTTGATCGAAGAGGTCATTCCGGGCGTGAATTTCCGGCTCCGCATGGTGCAGGTACTCCCCGAAGAGGCAAGAGAGGTCACGGTCACGGCCGATACCTGGCGGCTTCTTTCAGCCCTCAACGGTCAAGGCACCGTCGAAGAGGTTGCAGCCCGGCTAGGCGCTACGGACTTCCAGATTGCCCAGGTGATGGCCCTGATGGTTCGCCAGGGGCTCCTGGAGGTCGTCGACCAACTGGCACCCGCTCGCTACTCCTACGGTGATGGAGAGGATGAAGGTGACGCGGTTGCCAATCAGGCTGGTAGCTCGAGCCAGGACAACTTCGAAGAGATCACGATCCTCCGACCCGGCGCCGTCGAAGACAATCCCGCAGAGGCAACAGAAGAGGATGCAGCAGCCGAGGACGACGTCGATGATGCAGATTTGCTCCAGAGCGTTCTCAACGGCTTCACCTCGGATGCCGAGGACGAGAGCACCGACGGGACCGAGCGGTCCCTCGGAAGGCGTCGTGGCCTCGGCGCATTGGCTCGCGAGCTCAGTGATTTGGGCGAGTAGGAGAACAGGTGAGCACTGACACGGGGCATCTGGGAACCCTCCTCATTGATGAGGGGTTGGTCACCCCCGAGATTCTCGAGACGGGCATGGCCCTCCAGGAATCGACGGGGCGTCCGCTCGGGCGCGTCCTCGTTGAAGAAGGGCTGGTTGAGGAATCTGATCTCGTTCGAGCGCTTGCCAAGCACATCGGCATTGAGTTTGTGGATCTCAACGCGGTAACCGTAGATCCCGCGGCCGCCTCCCTCATCCCCGAGTCCCTGGCACGGCGCTACGCAGCAGTTCCGATCGCGTTCGAGAATGACGCCTTGATCGTTGCCATGGCGGACCCGGCCAACGTGTTGGCAATCGACGACATTCGCGCCCTCACCGGGCGAGACGTGCTCCCACGGGTCGCCACACGCTCCGACGTCGAACGGGCCATCGGCGGTGTAGCCGGACTTGAGGACTCGGTATCGGACCTGGCGGACTTCGCCGGCGAGGACGATATCGAGGCGCAGGACCTGGCTTCGGTGCAGGCAGCCACAGAGGACGCGCCGGTTGTCAAGCTCGTCAACATGTTGATCTCAAAAGCGGCGGCCGATCGTGCCTCGGACATTCACATCGAGCCCACCGAGCGTGATCTGCGGGTTCGCTATCGGATCGACGGCGTCCTCCACGAAGTCATGCGGACCCCCAGGTCGATCATGAATGCGGTGGTCAGCCGCCTCAAGATCATGGCCGACATCGACATCGCAGAGCGGCGCCGCCCCCAGGACGGACGCATCAGCCTCAAGGTCGGAACGCGCTCGATTGATCTACGTGTGTCTTCGCTGCCGACGATCTACGGCGAAAAGGTTGTCATGCGTATCCTCGATACATCGCAGGCGCTGCTCCAGCTACAGGATTTGGGGTTCCTGCCGGACACCCACAGCCGGTACGAGGAATCATTCACCAAGCCTTACGGCACGATTCTCGTGACCGGCCCCACCGGTTCGGGCAAGTCGACGACTCTGTATGCAACCCTCAACGTGCTGAACAAACCCGAGGTGAACATTGTCACCGTCGAAGACCCGGTTGAATACCGTCTAAACGGTATCAGCCAGGTGCAAGTCAACCGAAAGGCCGGACTCAATTTCGCCTCAGCTCTTCGTTCGTTTCTGCGCCAGGATCCCGACATCATGCTCGTCGGTGAGATTCGGGACAAGGAGACCGCCACGATCGCGATCGAGTCCGCGCTCACCGGCCACCTGGTTCTGTCGACGTTGCACACCAACGATGCGCCGTCGGCCGTCACCCGTCTCACCGAGATGGGTGTGGAGCCTTTCCTGGTTGGATCGGCAATCGACGCGGTGCTCGGGCAGCGGCTTGCACGCCGGCTTTGCAAGCAATGCAAGGAACCATATGAGCCCACCGGCGAAGCTCTGCGTGATGTGGGATGGCCATTCGAGGAACTCGGCGAGGAGCTGCCGGAGCTCTACCGGGCGAAAGGCTGTGCAGCATGCAGCGGAACCGGCTACCGCGGGCGACTGGCAATTCACGAGCTCATGCATGTCACCGAAGACATCGAACGCCTGACCGTTGAGCGTGCATCGACGGACGAGCTGGCCAAGGTCGCTATTGCCCAGGGCATGCGGCCACTTCGCCAGGATGGGCTAATCAAGGTCTCGCAGGG
>JAHEDJ010000087.1 GCA_024641325.1 bacterium
ATCGCCTACCAGGTGATCGGCGAGGGATCACGCAACATCGTCTGGATTCCTGGCTTGATCACCCACCTAGAGATCAACTGGGAGATCCCGGCGATGGCGGGTTTCCTCGAACGTATGGCATCGCTCGGCCGGCTGCTGGTCTTCGACAAACGCGGTTCGGGACTGAGCGACCGCGACCTCGGCGCAGGCACCCTCGAAGCGCGGATGGATGATCTGGTCGCTGTCATGGATGCGGCCCGTTTCGAATCCGCTCACCTGATAGGGATTTCAGAAGGGGCCGCGATCGCGATGCTGATGGCTGCCACCTATCCGGATCGGGTCGAATCGGCCATTTCCGTGGGCGGCGTGTTGAGAGGAGGTCTGGCGCCCGGCCATCCGGATCCCGAAAAGGCCCAGCTGTGGGCGGACAACTTCGTCGGGAAGGTTGTCGACGGTTGGGGCACCGGCGAAGTCATCACAGTCTTCGGACGGCAGGATCCTTCAATAACCAAGGAGACTCGTGCCCGCTACGAACGCAACAGCGCTACACCACGAGTGGTCGGCGAAGCATTGACAGCCGATCTCAAGGTCGATGTTCGACCCATATTGCCCTCCGTTCAATGCCCGGCACTTGTGGTGCACTGCACAGAAGACTCCATCAGTCCTTTCAAAATCGCCCGAATGTGCGCCGAACTAATACCGAATGCCCATCTGGTGCCGATCGACGGCGAGTTCCACTGGAGCGAAGCGGTTGAAGACCTCGACCTCTACGCCGACGCGATCGAAACGTTCATTACCGGGGCGCCTCCAATGCGGGCCGGTACCCTCGACCGCATGCTGGCCACGGTTCTCTTCACCGACCTTGTCGAATCCACGGCGACAGCTGCGCGGATGGGTGATCTCGCCTGGAAGGCGACTCTGGACAGTCACGACCGCATCGCTCGCGAGACGGTCGGCCAATATCGGGGCGAGTTCATCAAGAGCACCGGCGACGGCATTCTGGCGGTGTTCGACGGACCCGGACGTGCCATCGAAGCATGCGAACGCATAAGAGACAGGGTGGCGACGCTTGGTCTTCGAATCCGGGCCGGATTACATACCGGGGAAATCCACCGCCGCGGCAACGACATCAGCGGGATGGGCGTCGTGGTTGCCTCGCGTGTGCAAGCCGTGGCAACCGACGGGGAGATCTGGGTGTCACCTACCATTCCGGGCCTAGTTGTGGGTTCAGATCTTGCCTTCGATGACCGGGGCACCCACACGCTCAAAGGCGTGCCAGGTGAATGGGTGCTGTCGGCGGTGATCTGAACCGACGGCGAGGACATCTTCGCCAGCAAGGCGCGGACCGGCGCGTCTCCTCGTTCTCCCGCATGTCCGCTCGCCGGACGCCCGATAGCACTCCGCACAGAGGTGACGCTGTTCTGTGGAAGCACCATTGCGAAGCCAACTGACTGCCATCCACATCATTTACAGCATCCTCCAGGCTGTCGGCCGGCTCCTCATCGGTCGCGGCGAGCGGAGACCGATCCACATATGCTCGTCCGATTCAGGATCGGATTCGAAGCCGACAGCTACGTCGAGAGTCAGACGAACAGCTGAACGTCGGCGTTGGCGGCGTAGTCCAAGAATGCAGCAGCTCCGGCGATGTCACATCCGGAGATCAGGTCGCCTTCTTCGATGCCCATCACTCCCATGGTGGTGGCGCAAGCGAAGAAGGTTACATCGAGTCCCTGGGCCATTTCGATGAACTCTGGTATGTCGGGCATCTTGGAGTCGCGCATCCATTTCTTCATTACTTTGGTAGCTGCGCTGGTGGCGCCGGGAAGTGCTCCCAGCAGGTTTGGCACCTGAATAGGTCCCGACGGGTTGGCCAGCGATGCCATCTTCAGCTTCTGGAGCCGTTCCCGGTGGAGGATGTCCAAACCGTAGAAGGTGAAGTAGATGCCTACTTCCCAACCGAGGCTGGCGGCGGTGGTGGCCAGTATGAGCGGCGGGTAGGCCTGGTCGAGGGTACCTTTGGAGGCGACCAGCGCCAGCCGTCTGCGGCGGGGTGGTGGTTCCGGGACGGTTTCGATTTTCTCGACGGGTTGGGCGATCACAGATCGGTTCCCTTCTCTATCCAGAACACCTGAGTTCCGCCCCGGTTGTCGGTCTTCAGCAGGGTGTCGCCCCGTTGTCGTGCCATCGCTGGGATGTCCTCCAGCGAGCCCGGATCGGTGCACACCAGCTCGAGCACTTGGCCCGGCTCCATTCGTTTGAGGGCGAGGGCTGCTTTGTAGACGGGGAGCGGGCAAAGCACCCCACTCACGTCGAGGGTCTCGGTCACGTTGATTTGGGTGGTCATGGGATTTCCTTTCTCATATCCGAGGCATCCCGTCGCCGCCAAGCAGTTGCGCGAAGTAGCTGGTGTACTTGAGCCCCGAATCCGGCGAGACCCCCACGGCGATCTCGTCGGGGACGAGGTCATAGCCGGAAGCGGCGTGGACGATGGCCCCGGTGGAGGGGCCGACCATCAGGCCTTCCTCTCGCCACAGCCGTTTGGTCGTGTTGTAGGCCGGTTCATCATCGACCTGTACAACATCGTCGATCACCGACCAATCGAGGATCCCCGGCTGGTTGGACTCCACGAACGACTTGAGGCCGGGTAGCCGGTGACCTTTCTGTGGTTCGACACCGACGATCTTGATGGTCGGGTCCTGCTCCTTCAGATAGCGGCCTACCCCGGTGATCGTGCCACAGGTCCCGAACCCGGCAAAGAAGGCACGCACCCGGCCTTCGGTTTGTCGCCAGATCTCCGGGCCGGTCGTCTCATAATGGGCTCGAACATTGTCGGGGTTCTCGTACTGGTCGGGCATCACATACCGGGCGCCGTTTTCGCTGGCCGCCAGAGAACGCGCCAGGGCAATCGCCCCATCTTTGGGATGGTCGACCGGGCACAGGCTGTCGGGGGTTTCCCACACCTCGGCACCAAGCATGCGCAGCACCACCTTCTTCTCCTCGGGGACCCCGTCGGGAATGGTGACGGTGAGCTTGATTCCATCGAGAGCCGCCAGGGCCGCCAAGGCGATGCCGGTATTACCCGAGGACGCCTCGACCAGCTCGCGGTCGGCCAACTCTCCTCGGGTCTGCAACCCGTCGAGCAGATAGGCAGCAGCCCGGTCCTTGATCGACCCGAACGGGTTTAGCCACTCCAACTTCAAGTAGAGGCAGATGTCGGCAGCCACCCGATTAACCCGCACCAGCGGAGAAGGGTGATCAGGATCGGGTAGCAGCTCCCGGATGTCGTCGTAGCGCTCCGCCGACCGATCGGTGGTGAGTTGCGGTGTGATTTTGAGTTCCGTGTTCATCGGTAACTCCTCCCAACAAGAAAAACCCGCTCCGGTGGTGGTGCCGGTGCGGGTCCCAATGACCTTAGGTTTGCTAGCGACTACCTAGACGCGACCTCGCCCGCACGACGCGGTCGTACAACAGCAGGCGAAGACGTCCAGAACAGTTTCCACTAACACCATAGTGTTTACAATATCATGATTCCGTCCGAATGTTGAGCCGTGAAGGGCGTCCCGACGGAAAGGGGGGCCTCCTCGTGCAAGATATTCGCCAGGTGACGCTTTTTCGAGGGAGCCGTCTCCGGGACAAGCCTGACCAACATGGCTGACACTGTTCGAGCTCTGTCGAGGTCCCGCCATCTTCCTTGCACTCCGGCGCGCTGCCTCGTCCTCGACCGGCTCTCGAGCGACTAGTCGCATAATCAGGTTCTTCGCCCCGAGGCGCCCTAGGAGTGTTGTCGCCCCGCCCCCGCCGGTCAGTCGCTGCCGCCGTCGGCCTGTTCTGCTCGCCTGGCGCGGTAGGCGCGTTGGGCCTCGCGGTTCCCGCAGACGTCCGGTGTGCAGTAACGGCGCGAGTGGTTGCGGGACTTGTCGACGAACACGTCCTCACACGTCGAACTGTCGCAAGTTGAGAATCGGCGCAGCCCGTTCTCTCGAATCTCCTGCAAAAGCTGCCCTGCCGCCTCAGCAACAAGCTGTTTGCCAAGCTCGCCATTCGGGTCGGCAAAGGCAAAAGTCCAGTCGCCATCCTCTTCCACGAGACGTGGCCGCGGACTGGCAGAGGCGAGGAGATCGTTGAGGGCAGCCACCGCTGTGGCTTCGTCATCGGCCAAGGAAGCCTCTCTAAGCAGCGGCCGAACACTCTTGACTCGATGAAGGTCATCAAGCGTGCTGGTCACCCGTCCAAAGCCGTGTTCCTCTGCGAAATCGGCCAGGGCGCCGGCCGAGTCGAGCAACTCCTCGCCGGCGTGAACGTCATAAGTGTTCACCAGATCGATGGCCAGGGCCGCTCCAGTTGAATAATGAGCCATAAACTTCTTGACTCCTTACATCCATGTACGATATGATAAGGACTCAACACCAGTATGACTCATTATGACGCATATGGCAAGGTCCAAGGAGAAAACCATGAACCCGTTCACCGCCGAAACTGCCCTAGCTCTTCATCAAGCCAAGGAGCGTGAGATTCAGAAACGAATCAGGCTGGCTGCCACCCTCCCCCGCCCCACACGGCGCCGTCTCGCAACTCGACGTTCGTCGCCGGCTGGCCACCTCCGACCGGCTGTCTAGCGAGTGACACGTCGTACGATCGCGGCGCTCGGCGCCGTCTACCTCATCTGGGGATCGACCTACCTGGCCATCAAGTACATGGTCATGGGATTCCCGCCGCTGATGGGAACCGGAATCCGGTTCCTAGTCGCGGGAGCCGTTTTGTATCTGTTTTCAGCCCGCCGGGAAGCTCGTCTGACCTTTAGGCAGTGGTGGACGGCCGCCCAACTCGGTGCGCTTCTTGTGGTCGGCGGGACCGGCATGGTGACGGTCGCTGAATCAACGGGGATCGGCTCCGGACTGGCCGCCACTGCTGTGGCCGCGATGCCGCTGTGGGCCGGCCTGATCGCCGGCGCACTTGGGAAATGGCCCAATCGGTGGGAGTGGTGGGGTCTGGCGGTGGGGATGGCCGGAGTGGTGCTGTTGGGACTCGAGGGAGACTTCTCGACCAACCCCACCGGCGCGATCATCATGCTCATTGCGCCGATCAGCTGGGCGCTCGGTTCGATCCGCAGCAGCCGGGCGACTCTCCCCTCCGGGATGACCGTCATCGCCGCCGAGATGCTGACCGGGGGCGGGCTGCTCATGGCGATAGGCATATCCACCGGAGAACACATCGCAACGACGCCGCCCGTCGAAGCATGGCTCGGCCTTGCCTATCTCACGGTGTTCGGATCAATCGTCGCTTTCAGCGCCTACATGTATCTGCTGCGCAGGGTCCGCCCTGCCCTGGCTACCAGCTACGCCTACGT
>JAHEDJ010000010.1 GCA_024641325.1 bacterium
TTGGACTTCCACGGCTTGGGATGGATTGACTCTGGTTCGGTGGATGTGGCAGTTACGCTCGGGAGATCAGACTCCCCATCCGGGCTGGGCGGATAGGGAGTCTCTCGCGTGCAAGGCCAGCAGGAGGCCTCATCCAACGGCGAGAACCGAGAGGAGCAAGTTGGTAGGTTGGAATAGTGGACTTCCGGATTCTGGGCCCGCTCGAGGTCGTCGACCGTGGGGTGCCGCTGTCCATGGGCGGACGCCGCCAGCGCACGGTGCTTGCCGTGCTGCTCGTCAACGCCAACAGCATCGTTTCGACCGACCGTCTGGTCGACGAGGTATGGGGCGACCATCCGCCCGAAACGGCCCGACGTTCCTTGCAGGCATACGTGTCACGCCTGCGTGGCCTCCTCGGCGGCGACGGCATCACCGCGGTTGAGCCCGGGTATCGGCTCCGACTCGATCCGGCAGATGCCGACTGGGAGAGGTTCGAACAGAGCGTCACGAAGGCTCGTGCCTTAATGGACACCGATTCCGCCCGCGCAGCGGCGTTGCTTCGCGACGCGCTGGCGATGTGGAGAGGCTCTCCCTTCGCCGATCTCTCCGACGAGCGAAGTCTGCAACCGGCGATTGCGCGCCTCGAGGCGCAGCGCCTGGCCGCCGTCGAGGAATGGATCGAGGCCGAGCTGGCAACAGGTCGGCACGGCCCACTCGTCGGGGAGATCGAGTCGCTCGTAGGTCGCTACCCGCTCCGTGAGCGCCTCCGTGGGCAGCTGATGCTTGCGCTTTACCGGTCGGGACGGCAGTCCGAGGCACTGCGGAGCTACCAGGAGGCCCGCCATTATCTCGTGGAGGAACTCGGTGTCGAGCCGTCGCCGGAACTGCAGTGGCTCGAAGAACGAATGCTCGCCCAGGATCCGGCTCTAGGAATCGACGTTGCTATCCCGCGTCAGAGTGTTGAATCCGGCGCAAACCCCTACAAGGGATTGCAGGCGTTCGGCGAAGGTGATGCTGGAGACTTCCACGGGCGGGAGCAACTCGTGAAGCACCTTGTCGAGCGGATCGAGAGTGAGCGATTCCTGGGGGTCATCGGAGCATCAGGATGCGGCAAATCCAGTGTCGTCAGGGCGGGGCTGGTCCCGGCCCTTCGAGCGGGATCGATCACAGGTTCGCAGGCATGGTGTATCGCCACGATGGTTCCGGGGCCTCACCCCTTCGAAGAACTGGAGGCCGCTCTCCTTCATGCATGTGGAGGGAGTCTCGAGTCGTTGAGTGAGCAGTTCCGGGGCGACAACCTCGACCTGTTGAGGGCGATTCTGCGCATCGGACCCGATCACGACGTGTTGCTCGTGATCGATCAGTTTGAAGAGCTGTTTCTCCTCGGTGAGTCCGAGGATGAGCGGCAACGGTTTATCCGCAATCTGTCGGAGGCTCTCGAGGATCCGCACAGCCGCCTTCGAATCGTGGTGACCCTCCGGGCCGACTTTTACGACCTCCCCCTTTCCTACCCGGAGCCGGCCGGCTGGATCGGGGGTCACCAGGTGACCGTTCCTCCACTGACTCCTGCCGAGCTCGAACGCGCTGCCGTGTTGCCGGCAACCCACGCCGGTGTCGAGTTCGAACTCGACCTGGCCGCAGAGCTGGTGGCGGATGTAGCTGGGAACCCGGGCGCCCTGCCGTTGTTCCAGTACACACTGACCGAGTTGTACGAGCGGAGAGGCAGTCGGGCGCTCACCCTCGATGCCTACCGGGAGTTCGGCGGGCTCAGCGGGGCGCTCAAAGCACGGGCCGAGCAACTCTTCGATTCCTTGACCGACGAGGAACAGACAATCGCCCGGCAGGTGTTCCTTAGGCTCGTGACACTGGGTGATGGGTCCGACGACACGCGGCGCCGCGTCGCCGTGGGTGATCTGGCCGATCTCGACCGGGGCACAGGGGATCGGCTGGCGGCCGTTCTCGAGCGTTTCGGTGCCCACCGGTTGCTGTCGTTCGATCGTAATCCTGCAACGGGGGAGTCGACCCTCGAGCTTGCTCACGAAGCGCTGCTGTCGGGCTGGCCGCGGCTGGCCGCTTGGGTCGACGCAAGCCGGGAAGGGCTCCGTCTCCACCGGGGGCTCTCCGCCGGCGCGACCGAGTGGCAGATTGCCGACCGCCATCCCGACTATCTGCTGGCCGGGGCCCGACTGTCTCTCTTCCGGGAGTGGAGGGCGGAGACCGATCTTCGTCTCACCCAGCTCGAACAGGAGTACCTGGACGCCGGTATCGCCCGGCAGGAGGGGGAACTGGCTTTTGAAGCGGCTCGGCGTGACCGCGAGGCCCTACTGGAGCGCAGATCGGTTTCTCGCCTCCGCAGGCTCGTCGCCGGTCTGGCGATCGCCGTCATCGTTGCGGCCGGTCTCACCACCTACGCCGTGAACCGCGCTCGAGATGCCGATCGGTCGGCTGCCGAAGCAAACCTCTACGCAGCGCGAGTGAGCGCGGCCGAACTGACGGCATCATCGGTGGCCAACCTGACCAGGGACGGACAGTTGAGCCTGCTCCTGGCGCTTCACGCGGTCAACATCATGCATATCCTCGACGAGCCGGTTCCGAGAGACACCGTTGCTGCCGTGCACTGGGCGGTGCAGGCAAGCCACATTGCCTATCCGGGCGACCTGGTCCGGGTGGCGACCGCCGACGGTCCCAACGGTCCGCGTGGTCTCTTCGAGATGCCGGTCGATGATCTCGTCGCCGTGGCGTTGACCGGTGTTGCACGTGACCTAACGGAGCAAGAGTGCGCGCAGTTCATCCGGACCGGCGAATGCGATCCGCTGCCCACCGAACTCGCCGGATTGCGGATGCACGGGGAATTCGACCCGCCCCTCGATGCCGAGCGCCCCCTCGCCGGCACCCGAATTCTGATGGTTGGAGCTTTCACGGGAGCTGAGGCCGAGGGGTACAGGGCGGAGTTGAAGCGCTTCAAGGACCTGACGGGCATTTCGGTCTTCTACCTCGGATTGGACGATTTCGAGTCACGAGTTGAGGATCTGGTTGCATTGGCGTTGGCTCCCTCGATCGTGCTGGCACCACAACCGGGCTACGTCCGTGACCTCGCCCAAAAGGGTCTGGTGATCGATCTATCTGGGTATCTCGACTCCGTCGCTCTCTCCGACGCATACAGCCCCTACCTCATCGACTTGATGACCGCCAACGATCCTCAGACCGGGGCCACTGATCTATTGGGAGTCCCGTTCCGACTGAACGTCAAGAGCGCTATCTGGTACCCGGTGCCGGAATTCGAGGAGGCCGGTTTCGGGGCTCCGGCAACCTGGGAACAACTTCTGGCGATGAGCGACGACATGGTCGCCCGGGGTATGACTCCCTGGTGCTGGGGTGAGGAAGCCGACGTGGCCGATGGCTGGCCCGCCACCGACTGGATCGAAGACCTTGTCCTGCACGAGTTCGGAGTGGACGTTTACGATCGCTGGGTAGCGAGTGACCTGCCGTTCCAGTCAGACGAGATACGCTCTGCCTTCGAACGCCTGGGCCAGATCGTGTTCCACGATGGATACCTTGCCGGTGGGCTGCCGAGGGCTCTGTCTGCACCCTACTGGTTGGCCCAGGAGCCGATGTTCGGCGATCCACCCAAATGCTGGTTGTACCACCAGGCCTCCTTCGCAACCGTGTGGATGCCGAAGGGAGTGGTCGGCGGACTCGACACGCTCACGTTCCCTTTCCCCGCCGTCGGCGCGGGAAGCTCGGCTCCCCTGCTCGGTGGCGGGGAGTTCGCAGCGGCCGCCGTTGATCTGCCGGAGGTACGTGAGCTGATGCGATACCTGACCCGGCCGGACTTCGGAATCGAATGGGTGAGGGCAGGAGTTGGGTTCCTATCCGCCAACAGGTCCTTCGATGCAACGGTCTACGACGAGCTGTCCAAGGGCTTCGCCGCTCAGATTTCCGCCGCACTGGAGACCGACACCTTGCGATTCGACGGATCGGACCTCATGGAGAGAAATGGCAGCTGGTTTTGGACGGGCATGATGGACTACCTCGAACAGGGACCCGACAGTCTCGACGAGGTCTTGACCAACCTCGACGATCCTGAGTGGCGCGAGAACAACGGGCTATGACACAGAAGCCCCGGGATTGCTCCCAGGGCTTCTGTGTGGGCCGTAGTCACCTCCCCAGCGCTTCTCGTGGAATCAATCCCTGGTTGACTAGCTTCTTGAGCGCCACGCCGCTCCAGTCCACTGCCTCCGTTGGGATCTGGCCCGTGTTGGCAAGCTCGATCGTCAGCAGCTCATCGGGGCTGAACAGCGGCGCGACCGGTGAGACGGCAGGTTCGAGCGCCTCGGCAGGAACAAGACCCTGCTCGACCATGCGTTCGGTCTTGAGGAGCTGCCAGTCGACGGCGGCCGCCGGGAGGTACCCCTGGTTCGCCAGGTCGGCGATGATCTGCTGCTCGCTCCGGTAGTCAGTGGCCGCTTCCCCCGCCGTTGTCGTCTCTTCGCCGCCGGTGACGAACAGGACGACAACTGCGGCGACGGCGGCAAGTGCGATGATCGCCAGCCCCCAGACCATTGCTCCGATCCTCCTCGGCGGGGAACTCACCTCGGGTGCCGGCCGCTCGAGGACCTTTTCCTTCTCGATAACCGCCATGTCGATACCTCCTGCGTGCGGTCTGTCAATAGTTCGAGCATGCACCTGAGGTGTTGCAGGATGTCAGTTGGGGAGTTGCAGGAGCGTTGCAGAGACTGTGAGCAGCAGCCTTGGCAATCGCCACTGCATCAGCCCGATCGGTCTTGCTGTCATGCCCCGTCGAGTAAACCCGCACCCTGGTCGCTAGCTTCGCCGGCACGTCTGTCACGGTCTTGCCGGCTGCTACAAGTCGCTGAGCGACACTGCGCCCGATCCCGTTTGCGCCCTCAACCGCCCATACCCGGTCGGTGAACTCTGCCACCGCGTCCAACATGGCGACCATGCCTTGGGCTGTGTTCTCGAACCGCTGCTGCAACTCCAGCGTCTCGTCCCGGCTCAACACCGCGATCGTGTTCGATGCCTTATGCGGATCGAGACCAATAATCATCTCGGTCATTGCCTTCTCCTCGTCCTCGGCTCCGTTCTGACGTAGACGCGACGGGTAATGCCTCTTCGAGCTGAGCAAACCTCTCTTCAGCCACACCCCATCCGAGGCCCAGGCCGCCAGCCATTCAACAGCCACAAACCGAAACCAGGTTGGGCAGCCGGTTCACGAGCGAGCCATCCAGGACCCCAACCCAGAGACTGTCTCAGCCCCCGAATCACGTCCAGTTCTAACAAGAGGCCGGCTGTCAAGCCGTGACGGTGGCGGCACCGCTTGGCGTCGTTATGCGCTGCACTGGCTTCTTCCTGATAGCGGTAGGGCGAGCGCCGTGTGCCGGTTCGGGCGGATCTGAATGGGCGACCCGCACCGGTCATGGTTCAGTGTGGGTGATCGTCGTGTGATAGCTCGTTCATCGCCATACCGAGTTTCTTGGCGCGGCGCAGGCTGAAAACGATTGCGACGATGAGTATCGCGACGATGATGGTGAGCGATAGGTAGGTGTTCATGTGGTAGGTTCTGGCGATCCTCGCCGAGGGGGAGAGCTACGGCTACGCCATCCTCAAACAGGTCCGTGGCCTGTCCGACGGGGATCTGGAATGGAAGGACGGGATGCTCTACCCGCTGCTCCACCGCCTGCACAGGCTGGGTTATGTCACCACCGAATGGCGCACCCCGGCCGCAGGGCGCCGCCGCCGCTACTACGCGATCACCGACGACGGGTTGGAGGCCCTCGCCGAACACCGACGGCAGTGGTTGACCGTTGCCCGGGCGCTCGGCGATGTCTGGGGGGGCTTCGGCGGCCGGCTGGAAGCATCGAGTGCGAACCCGTGAACGGAGTCGAGCCCCAGATCGCCGAATGGCGCGCCTACCTGGACGCCGTTGGCACCGTCGACGGCGGAGGCATCGACGAACTCGAAGCCCACCTCCGGGACCAGATCGCCGATCTCTACGCCGCCGGACTCGCCGACGACGAGGCCTTCCTGGTAGCCGTCAAACGGATGGGCGATATCGACGCCCTCTCCCGCGAGTTCGCTCGCGAGCACAGCGGCCGCCTGTGGAAACAGCTCGTCCTCCGCTCCGAGGACCAGCCGGTCACAGCCAGGGGAGGCTGGCTCGAAGCCTTCTTGTTCGGGCTGGGCGCGGCCGTGGCCATCCAGGTGGCGCGGCTCATCGCCAACTTCCCCGACGAGGCTCCCATCTGGCTGGGTCGCAACCTTGGCCTGCTGGTGCTTCCGTTCCTCGGCGCCTACTTTGCCCGCCGGCGCCGGCTCGGCCTCCGACAGTGGGCTGTGGCCGCGGCCCCGTTCGTGGCATCCGCCCTTCTCGTCAACCTCTACCCCTACCGATCCGACTCGGGCACCGAGGTCCTCGTCGCTCTCCACCTGCCCGTCGTTCTCTGGTTCGCCGTTGCCTACCCCTACATGGGCGGTACGGTCAGGTCGCACGAGCGGCGCATGCACTTCGTGCGCTTCACCGGGGAGTGGGTCATCTACTACACACTCATCGCCCTCGGTGGCGGTGTGCTGCTCTACCTCACCGAAGCCATCCTCCAGCCGATCGGGCATGAACTCGTCAACCAGGTGTTCTCGTGGGTGCTCCCCTCGGGAGCGGTCGGGGCAGTGGTGATCGCCGCCTGGTTGGTCGAGTCGAAACAGCGGGTGGTCGAGAACATGGCGCCGGTGCTCACCATGCTGTTCACCCCGCTGTTCGCGCTGATGCTCGTTCTCGCCGCGGTCACCTACGCTGTGTCCGGGGTCGCCAGTGAGTTCGACCGCGAGCAGCTCGGAGTGTTCGACGCGCTGATGGTGGTCGTGCTGGGCCTCATTCTCTACGCCCTGTCGGCCCGGGAACCCTCGAAACCGGCCGGCCTGATGGACCGGGTCGAGCTGCTCGCCGTCGTGAGCGCCCTCGTGCTCGATGGCCTGGTGCTGGCGGCAATGATCGGCCGGATCGGCGACCTCGGGTTTACACCCAACCGCGCTGCCGCCCTCGGCCTCAATCTCGTCCTCCTAGGCAATCTGGTCGGGACCGCCTGGCTCTCGGCCCGTTTCCTCGGGGGACGATCTGGCCGGGATCGTCTCGAACGGTGGCAGGCGTCGTACCTGCCCGTCCTCGCCCTGTGGGCGTCGACGGTCGTGGTCGTGCTCCCGCCGATCTTCGGCTTCGCCTGACCTTCCGGACTGACCTCCGCCGCCACTGCGACGGACAGGCAGGTCTGCGGCCCCATGGAGCCAACTCGCCGTAGTCAATACCGCCTAGCGACTCGCTCCGCCGGGCCCCTAGTGGGAGAGCGGGTGTGGCCAGTGCCAGCGGCGCGACGGACGGTTTCGACGGGTGTCGCGCCGCTCATGAAGCTTCGCCTCAATCCGCAGATCTGCTTGCTCGATGAACGGACGCTTGCCGGCATTCTCTGATCGGTTCCGGTCGGCTGGGTCGGAAATCTTCAGCCGGATCTCGCCCAATGCTCTTGCGCTCCTGTAGTCGGGCAACATCTCAGCCCCCCTTCTCGGCGCACCACGACGGCAGGGTCCACTCCGGTCGGAACATGATGAGGACATCGGTTCGGCCCATTCATCTGTCTGCCGTTTGTGGCTCTCGTGGAGGAGAACAGAAGGCTCTCAGCGATTTCTAATCACCTGCGACGACCCAGTGCACTCCTGCCTCGTGGTGCTCCTATCTGGCTGTAGTTTGCAGCACGCCGGTTGGAGAACGCTTGAAAGCCGCTTGGAGCTTCGACTCGGCTCTTCCGGGGTGTGATCTTCGCCTCTGGAACACCGTCTGCAAGCGGGCACGCCGAGCGCAGACGCAAGGGGGAAGGTGAGGACGCATGCCCGGAGAGCGAGCCCAGAGTTTCGAACTCAAGGTCGCGAGAGCGTGCGTGTACCGTAGTTGACTGGAGTGATCGAACGGACTCAGGAGGCATACGAATGGAAATGAGCGGACTCTTGATTGAGGCATTCGGGCGTATTCCGGAGCTGGTCCATTTGGCGACCAACGGCCTCGCTACTGCTGGTCTGACCTACCGTCCCGAACCGGGCGCTAACTCGATTGCCTGGCTGGTGTGGCACCTGAGCCGCGTCCAGGACGATCACATTGCCGAGATTGCAGGTACGAATCAGCTGTGGGCAGATTCCTCCTGGGCTAACCGGACCGGCGTGAACCGAGGAGTAGCGGAGACGGGATACGGCGACAATCCGGCCGACGTGGCCGCGTTGGTTCCTACGTCGGTGGAGGCGCTCGTCGCCTATCACAACGCGGTGGCGGAGTTCACCACGCAGTACCTCGAGAGTGTCGATGCATCGGAACTCGATCGCATCATCGACCGCTCCTACGATCCACCGGTATCGGTGGGCGTACGGCTGGTCAGCGTTTTCAGCGACAACATCCAGCATGCCGGCCAGGCCCGCTACCTCAGAGGCATGATCGAACGCTCATAGACGCGGTGACGAGGTCGGCTAGGGCGTTCACGATCCCCACTCGGGCGACGAGCATCCTCATAGCCGATTCGAACTCGGTGTTGGCGGCCCGGAGTCACAAATCGTTGGCCCGACGGAGTCGTCGAGCCGGTGTGACTCGACACGGATGAGCGCGATCGCAACCGACGCTGAGGCATGTCAAGTCGGGAGCGGGGCAGGGAATGAAACGAGCTCATCTCTACCCGAGCGCGAGCCTTCCAATCTCTGCCATCGGTGGTTGCGATTCCGCTCTCACACCGTTTAGAGTTCGCTCGCGTTTCGCGCCGACCCACAAGAGGTGGCGCGTTTCGCTTAGTCAACAGTGGAGGAGAAAACCGGTGAGTAACTCATCGACCAGTCGCCTCTGGCGGTTGATCGCCATCCTCGCAATATTTGCGTTGATCGCGGCAGCCTGCGGAAGCGACACCACCGATGACACCAGTGGAGATACAACGGCAACTACGGCCGACACTGGGTCAACGGATGACACAACTGCCGATACAACCGCGCCAGATGACACAACCCCTGAAACCACGCCTCCGAGCGGGGAGCCGTTCACATATCGGCTGGGTATGACTTCTGACATCACCACGACCAACTACTGGACGTATTACGGTGGCGGAGACTCAACCGTCTACAACGCATACGTGCTCGGGCCACCCAAGAACGGCCTTTTCGCGATCGATCTACCGTCGCTGGCGGTAGTGCCGGGTCTCGCTGAGGGTCTGCCGGCCGAACCCGTTGCGGAAGGCGATAACTGGACCGTCACACAACCCCTGCAGCAGGGTGTCATGTGGTCTGACGGCAACGAGTTCACAGCGGCCGACGTGGTCTTCACGTTCGAGACCGCCCGTGACGCAGCGCTGGGTGGAACATGGCTGTCCGCGTATCCATACAGCGAAGACTCCTCGCCGCGGCTTCTGTCGCTCGAGGCTGTAGACGACTACACGATCAAGTTGACTTTTGATGTGAAGCCCGGTCTCGGTACCTGGCCGCACAACGTTGGTGTCAACACGATCATGTCGAAGGCCTACTGGGGCGACGTCGTCACAGAAGCACTCGGAACCGAAGATCCCGCCGCGGTGATCTACGGCGCCGATGGCTCCGGCGATCCGTCCATTGGTGGCGTCATGTTCGACAGCTGGGAAGAGGGCGCTTTCGTCGTCAACGCAGCGAACCCCGACTACTCATTCGCCGGCCAGCAGACGACCGTCTACGAAGACGGAACTGTTGAAATCGACGGCGAGCAGTTCTACGGGAGTGGCGGCGGAAACATCGTCACGTCGTACACAGACGGACCGTATGCCTCGCAGGTCACGTACTCGGTCTACACCGATCAGTCGGCTGCCATGCTGGCACTGATCAACGGTGAGATCGACTACTGGATCAACCCGCTCGGCGTTTCGCCGGGTCTGCGTGGCCAGGGCCTCGAGGCCGGGAATCTCTCGGTTGCTGTGAACCCGACCAACGGTATGCGCTACCTGGCGTTCAACCTGCGGAAGTCTCCTGGTTCTTACCTCGAGTTCCGCCAGGCCGTTGCCTACATGATCGACAAGGAATTCCTCACCCAAAACGTGTTGCAGGGTGTGGCCTTCCCGATGTATGTGATGGTTCCTGAAGGAAACCAGAAGTGGTTCAACACCGAGTTCGCCGACGGAGTCAAGGCCAAGTACCAAGGGCTTTCGTCAGAAGAGCGTCTCAATGCCGCTATGGAACTCCTCAAGGGCGCAGGATTCACGTGGGACGTTGAGCCCACCTTTGATCCCGACCAGGGAGAAATCATCCCCGGTTCCGGTATCACGGACCCTGCAGGTGTGAAGGTTCCGGAGATCGAGATCCTCGCGCCTCCCGCCAGCTACGACCCGCTTCGCGCCACGGCTTCGCTGTGGATCGAGGGCTGGCTCGAGCAGCTGGGCGTGCCTGCCAAGGCCAACCCGACCGACTTCAACACAATCGTGGCGAAGGTCTGGCCGGGCGTTGGTGAGGAAATCACCTTCGACATGTACATCCTGGGCTGGAGTCTCGGGAACCCGGCACTGCCGACGTTCCACGAGTCGTTCTGGCACAGTCGTTACCTCGCCGAGGACAACGACGGCAACAACTCGACCGGCTTCGTGAATGCCGAGTTCGATGCGGCCGCCGATGCCATCCTGGCGGCGGAAACAGAGTCGGCTGCATACGACCTGATGTGGGAAGCAGAGGCGATCCTCGCCGAGCAGCTCCCGTACGTCGTACTCTTCGACACACCGATCACGGAGTTCTTCAGCAACGATCTGGCATTCCCGTTCATACAGACCCTTTCCGGTCTGCAGTTCGGCAATGGTTTCACCAGCCTCGTTCAGAAGTAGTAACACTTCGTAGGAAGTTGTTGGGAGGGGGCCATTGGCCCCCTCCCAACAACAAACCATCTCCGGATCTCGCGCTTGGCAGGTCGTTGTTCGCGGGCAGCCGGAAAGGAGCGACTCAACCGCGATGTTGAAATATATAGCCAAGCGCTTCGGTCAGATATTCATTCTTTTTTATGTGTTCCTGGCCCTCCTCTTCCTGCTGCTCGACCTCCAGCCCGGTGACATCAGCCAGCAGTTCGTGGGAAACCCGAACATTCCGCCGGAGGCCAAGGAGATCATGGTCCGGCAACTTGGCCTCGACCAGCCGAAGATCGTGCAGCTCGGCAATCATCTCTGGAACTACTCGTTCGGGATGGATATGGGAGTCAGCTGGTCTAGCTACCCGCGGGAAGTCAGCGATATCCTCTTCTCAGCACTTCCCAGAACCGTCTTCTTGTTCCTCACCGCTACCGTCATGTCCTTTTGGCTCGGCTTCTATACGGGCAAACTGGTTGCCTGGCGTCGCGGGACCTTCATAGAGAAGTCGGCGATGGTCACCTCGATCTTCTTCTGGACGGTGTTCTACCCGTGGTTCGCCATCTTGATGTTGTGGTTCTTCGCATCTCAACTGGGGTGGTTCCCCATCGGAAAGTTCATATCTGTAGAGAAGTGGATCGGCGCGCCGTACGCGGCTGATGATGTATTCATGCTGATGCTCGGGACAATCGCGCTCGTGACACTCGTCTACGGAGTCGCCAGATACGTCATCGATCGCAGCTCCGACGATCCGCAGACCCGTCGCAACTTCCACCGCCTGGCTTTGTGGTCGCTCGCCGGCATAGCCGGAGCATTCTGGGCATTCAGCGCCCGCCGTACCTACGCAGGCGACATTCTCTGGCACACTTTTGTGCCAGTACTCACGCTCACCCTCGTCAACTTCGCCGGCACGACGCTGCTTACCCGGAGTTCGATGCTCGAAACCCTGCGTGAGGACTACATTCTCACCGCCCGGGCAAAGGGTGTTCCCGAACGAACGATCCGCGACCGCCACGCCGCTCGCAACGCTATGTTGCCGGTCACCACTTCACTGGTGCTGCAACTGGCGGTAGTCATCGCAGGCGGCGTCATCACCGAACAGATCTTCTCCTGGCCCGGCCTCGGCCGGGCGTTGCTTGGCGCCATTACCGCCGAGGACATTCCTGTTGCGATGGGAGCACTCGCCCTGATCGGGATCCTGTCGCTTCTCGCTCACCTCGTCGCCGACATCACGTATGCGTTTCTGGATCCCCGGATCCGGGTGCAAGGGTAGGAGGGCTTCATGGCAGATATTCTCACCCCTCCAACTGAGAGGCTCGACGGTTTCGATCCCAGCGCCGTGCTCGAAGAGCCATTGTGGCGGATTCGCCTTCGCCTCTCCTGGAGGTCGTTCAGGAAGAACTGGGCGCTCTTCAGCGACAACAAGATGGGAATCGTCGGAATTCTCATCATCGCGCTCTTCGGCATCATGGCCCTTGCTCACCCGGTATTGATGGCAACGGTCTGGCAAGACCATCTCGAAGGCGGCAAGAACGTCTACGACATCCGTGCCGGCGCCGACTCGATCATCGTCACCAAGACAATCGTCGAGGAGGTCACCGACCCGGTAACCCAGATCAGCCAGATCGAGGCGATGTTCCTGGGAACAGGCGTTTCGATTCCGGAGATCGGCGATACGATCGAAGCTCCGCTCGCCAACCCGGCGCCCCCGGTGCTGTCAGGCGTTGACCACCCACACATTCTCGGAACCGATCCGTTCGGTGGTGATGTGTTCTCGCAGTTGCTCTTCGGGGCTCGAGCCGCCTTCCTGCTAGGCGCCATCGCCGCTCTCTCTTCGGTAGCACTCGCAACTCTGGTTGGTACGATCGCCGCCTACTTCGGGGGTGTGATCGACACGCTCCTGATGCGTCTCGCCGACCTGGTGATCCTGATACCGCTTCTTCCGCTTCTGATCGTGGTGAGCGGTTTCTGGAACGTCGAGTTGACCATGCTCGGAATCCTCATCGGCGTGCTGGGGGGACTCGGTGGAACGGCGATCATCCTCAAGTCGCAAGCACTGAGCGTGAAAGTCAAACCGTTCATCGACGCCGCCCGAATTGCAGGCGGTGGACACTGGCGGATCATTACCCGTCACATCATCCCCAATGTCTTGCCGCTGAGCTTCCTCTACATGATGTTCGCGGTGACCGGAGCGATTTTCACCGAGGCCGCATTGTCGTTCCTCGGCTTGCTCAATATCCAGCAGTCGTGGGGGATCATGATCAATATCGCGCACACGCAGGGGTACACCCTCGAGGGGCTCGATGTGTGGTGGTTGATGCTTCCCGCAGGACTGTCCATCACATTGTTCTCGGCCGGTTTCTTCCTGGTTGGACGAGCAATGGACGAAGTTGTCAATCCCCGCCTCCGCAAGCGCTAAAGGACGTCATGGCACAGACTCTCCATATTGAATCAAGAGGGGGCAGGGTTGGCACCCCCCTCCTCGAGGTCCAGAACCTCGTAATGCACTACGGCACCAAAGAAGGCGAAGTGTCGGCAGTCGACAATGTGAGCTTCACCCTCAACAACGGTGAGGCAATCGGTCTCGTCGGTGAGTCGGGATGCGGCAAGACGTCGGTGGCGCTCACACTGCTACGACTACTTCCGGACAACTCCGTGATCAAGGGCGGTGACATCAAGCTCGACGGCGAGAGCCTGATCGATCTAGACGAGGAACAGATGCGGCGGCGGCGCTGGCGAGACATCTCGATGGTGTTCCAGGGTGCCATGAACTCGTGGAACCCGGTATACAGGATCGGTGATCAGATCCGTGAAGCCTTGCGCCTGCACTGGCCTGAGACGCTGACCTACCAGGAGGAGACCGATCGCATCGGCGCCCTCTTCGAGTTGGTCGGCCTCAATCCGGTCACAATGGAGCGCTACCCACATGAATTCTCCGGAGGGATGCGACAGAGAGCGGTCATCGCGATGGCGCTGTCATGCAACCCCAAAGTGATCATCGCGGACGAGCCGACCACTGCACTCGACGTGATCGTTCAAGATCAGATACTTCGCGAGCTCAAGAAGATCCAACAGGAACTCGGGATGAGCATCATCTACATCTCGCATGACATCGCCGTCATTGCCGAGGTGACCGAGCGTATGGGTGTGATGTACGCCGGGAAGCTCGTCGAGCTTGGTTCGACTCTCGAGGTGTTCCATCGACCTCGCCATCCGTACTCGTATCTGTTGCTCAGTTCCACTCCTTCGATAACCGGACCGAGGCGAAAGCTCGCTCCTCTGGAAGGCGAACCTCCCAACCTGCTCAACCCGCCGACGGGGTGCCGCTTCCATCCGCGATGTCCCTTTGCGATCGATAAATGCTCGTCCGAAGAGCCGGGTCTGGTCGAGGTAGGCGAAGGCCACAGCGTCGCATGCTGGAACTGGCAGGAAGTGCCTGAGATCGGAGGGTTGCAGAAGTGAGTGAAACGATGGCCGATGCCGGCGCAGACACCCAGCCTCTGATCAAGGTCGAGAATCTTCGCAAGCTTTTCCCTGTTTCAAAGAGCATCTTCAGAGAAGCTCATGACTTTGTTCACGCGGTGGATGGCATCGACTTCGAGATTGCTCCGGGTGAATCACTCGGCCTCGTGGGCGAGTCCGGTTGTGGGAAGAGCACCACAGGGAGGATGCTCACCAAGCTGACGGACGCAACTTCGGGTCAGATCCTTCTCGCGGATGAGGGCGAACTGATCGATATTGCAAGCATCCAGCGCTCCCACATGCGCCGGTTCCGCCGCCGGGTCCAGATGATCTTCCAGGACCCCTTCGAATCTCTCAACCCCCGTCGAACGGTCTACGACACGGTGGCCGAATCGCTCACAGTGCAGCGAATCGGGAGCGTGCAGCAGCGGGAGGAGCGCGTCGCGGAACTGCTCCATAGAGTGGGATTGACGCCTCCGGAGCAATTCCTGTTCCGGTATCCACACGAATTGTCGGGTGGCCAGCGTCAGCGGGTCGCTATCGCGAGGGCACTGGTCATCGACCCGACGTTTGTAGTCGCCGATGAGCCGACTTCGATGCTCGACGTCAGCATCCGCATTTCGATCATGGATCTGATGCTGAAGCTGGCCGAAGAGTTCAACGTGTCTTATCTCTACATCACTCATGACCTTGCGGTTGCCCGCTACATGTGCGACCGCATCGCCGTGATGTACCTGGGAAAGATCGTTGAGATCGCTCCAACCGAGGAACTGCTCTCCAACCCACAGCATCCTTACACCCGGGCGCTGCTGTCGGCGGTTCCGGTGCCTGACCCCGCCCACAAACGTGAGCGGATCGACATCAAAGGTGGAATCTCGAAGGCGCTCAATCCTCCGCCGGTGTGCCGGTTCATCGAACGGTGCCCGCGGGCGACCGATCACTGCCGGACGAGCGACCATCCTGAGTTCACGGATCTCGGCGACGGCCATTTCGTCGCTTGCTACAACCTGTAGGAGCCAAACTGAACCACCAGGCCAGTGACTCGGACACGGGAGTGCTGACGGTTCCAAATCTGGTGTCCGTCATCAGACTGTTGATGATTCCGGTCTTCCTTTGGTTGCTCATCGGGCGGGACAACCCTGCAGCCGCCGGTTGGCTGCTGCTTGCAATCGGAGGAACAGACTGGGTCGACGGGTATCTAGCTCGTCGGATGAACCAGATCAGCGAGGTCGGGAAGTTCCTCGATCCACTCGCCGACCGACTTGCTGTTGCCACTGCGGTCATCGCCGGATGGGCGATGGAAGTGTTGAATCCCTGGTTCGCCGGAGCCATCATCGTTCGCGAGGCGCTGGTCGGCATCGGCGCGTTGTTGCTCGCCGCACGCACCAAAGGAAAGCTCGAAGTCAGGTATCTCGGCAAGCTGGCGACCTTCTTGCTGTATGGAGCCATTCCGGCCTTCTATGTAGCTGCCGGCGACTTTCTACCCGGGTTATTTCGCCCAATCGCATGGATCACCGGCATCAGCGGATTGGCTATGTACTACGTGGTCGGTGCATGGTACGCGCTGGACGTCAAGGAAGCCCTAACGGCATCCGAGCCGGGCTAAGCTCAAATCTGCGAAATGACATAGGAGGAAGCGATCCGATGAACGTTCCCGAGGATCGGCGATATACGGAAGAGCATGAATGGGCCGCGACGACTGCCGATGGAATCGTACGTCTCGGTATCACCGCCTATGCACAGGAAGCACTGGGCGACATCGTTTATGTTGAGTTGCCGCAGGTCGGCGCCGAATTCGCAGCGGGAGCAACTCTTGCCGAAGTTGAATCGACGAAGTCCGTTGCGGATGTTTACGCACCGCTGGCGGGCGTGATCACCGCGGTCAACGAGGCCTTGAACGATCATCCGGAACTGATCAACTCCGACCCCTACGGGGAAGGCTGGTTTGTGGAGCTTCAACTCGCGGACGCCTCAGGTCTGGATGCGATGCTCGACGCACCGGCATACGCGGCACTGATAGCGGACTGACCCGGAACTCAGAACCAGGAACTGGACCCGGCCGCCCCGCTACCATTGCCGGTATGGAATGCCCGTCATGCCAGGAGAAGCTCGCCGATAACGCCGCTGAATGTCCGGTATGCGGCACGGTTATCGATCATGAACCGACGGTTGTCTTCGTTCCCGTTTCTGCAGATGCCCACCCGAAACTGAGCGGAGATGCCGCGTCGCATGTACCCGGTGTCCACGGCTTCGGCCTTGTAATCGAACGGGGCCCGCGCGCCGGCCTCACGTTCCTGCTCCAACCGGGAGTAACGACCGTCGGACGGGATCCGACCAGCGACATCTTTCTCGACGACATCACAGTCTCTCGCCAGCATTGCCGCTTCATGTTGGATAACCGTGGCCTGCGGATCGAGGACTCCGGGTCGACGAATGGCACATATGCCAACGAGGTGAGAGTGGACGATGCCTGGCTGAGAGCCGGCGATGAGGTAATCATCGGGAAGTTCCATCTGCTCGTGGCGACGGGCGATGCCTGATTCCCCGGCCCTCACAATCGGTGAGGTAATAAACCTGCTGAAGGCTGAGTTCCCGGATGTTTCGGTCTCCAAGGTACGGTTCCTGGAAGATCAGGGGCTCATTCATCCGGGCCGGAGTCGATCCGGATACCGGCAGTTCCACGAAAACGACCTCAAGCGGCTGCGATACATCCTCCGGCTGCAGCGCGACCAGTTCTTACCGCTCAAGGTGATCAAATCGAAACTCACGATGTGGGACAGGGGTGAGGAATCAACAACAGGATCGCCCGACGGAGCACCGCGTCCGACGCGGCCGCTCGTTGAACCTGACGGCGAGCACGATGCTGAGCGGGTCATGGCACAATCCGGGCTCAACGCGACTCAATTCCGGGCTCTAATGGAGCATGGCCTTCTTCCCAAGCAAGGGCCGTATCACAACGATCATGTGGCAATCAGCGTTGAGGCCGGGCGGCTCATCGACCTGGGCCTCGAGGCCCGGCATATTCGCACCGTTCTGCTCGCCGCCGAGCGCGCAGCCGACCTGCTTGCCAATCTCATCGAGCCTCTGCGACGCCACCGCTCGCCGGACGCGTTGCGGCGAGCCAACGAGGCTCTGTCGGTCGGCGTCGATTCCTTTGAGCACCTCTACCAGCTGTTTCTGTCCGACGAGTTACGGGAAGCCTCCCCGCAGTGAAACGACGCATAATCGTCCTGCTCGCTGCCATAGCGGTGGCGTTGAGCCCGGCCGCGCGCGTTGAGGCCGGCCCGGTCTCTGTTCCGACTCGACCGTTGGAGGGGCTGGCGACCTTGTCTCCGCCCGAACTCACGGCAGAGGCCTGGCTGCTGTGGGACGATACGTTCGAACGCGAACTAGGTTCATTGAACCCCGATCAGGCCCGCGCAATGGCCTCGACCACCAAGATGATGACGGCACTAGTTGCGCTCGAGAACAGTCAAATGGACGACACAGTTCTCATCAGCGACTCCGCCGCCTCCATCGGAGAGTCCGAGATCGATCTGGTACCGGGGGAATCGTGGCGAATGGAGGACTTGCTAAGGGCCCTGCTCATGCGTTCGGCCAACGACGCGGCCATCGCCATTGCCGAGCATGTGGGCGGATCCGAGGCGGGCTTCGTGAGGATGATGAACGAGATGGCGGGTGATCTCGGATTAGAGAACAGCCACTTCATGAACCCGCACGGCCTGGACGCGGAGGGACACTATTCTTCGGCGCGCGATTTGCTCACCACCGCTCTCATCGGAATGGACGACCCGGTATTTGCCGAGATCGTAGGGACCCGATCTTCAACGTTCCCGGACTCGCCGAGTGGTGAAGAGCGTGTCGCTTCCACCACGAATGCGCTCCTGAGTACATTCGAAGGCGCAATTGGCGTGAAGACGGGTTATACCGACGACGCTGGCCTGACGATCGTCGCCGCCGCCGAGAGGGACGGCCGGAGACTCTATGCCGTGGTCATGGGATCTACGGACCATTTCGCCGACGCGTCGGCCTTGCTCCGGTATGGATTCGCGGCTTTTGGTCTGCTCAACGTGGTCGCGGAGGGTCAGGTCATGGCTGCCCAGCGGGACCCGGCCGGTACCACGGACGTGCTGGCGCAGGATGATCTCGACTTCTTCGCCAGTTCAGAAGAAGTGGAAAGCATCGACTTCGCCATTCAGTACTCTGCGACCGGTGACCCGGAAGTTGTCGTAGGGGCGGGGGAGGAGGAGATCGGCCGCATCGGTCTCGAACTCGCCGAGCCCTCGCCACTGCCCGGCATAGCCGACGCTCTCTCTTGGGCGAGCGCGTATTGGGATTGGTTGTGGGGCAATGATTGATCCTGTTCTAGAGGTCATCACCCGGCCGGCGATCAACTCACGAATCGGGGAGCTGGGTAACCAGATCAGCGCCGACTACGCAGGACGGTCGCCGATCCTCGTTGCCGTATTGCATGGTGCGTTGCCTTTCCTGGCGGATCTGGTGCGCGCCATCGACATCCAGATCGACGTCGATTTTCTTGCCCTGAGCCGCTTCGGCGAGGGAGGGAGGGTTCGCATAGCTATGGACACGTTGACTTCTCTCGAAGGGCGCGACGTGATCATCGTCGAGGACATCGTCGATACAGGCCTGACACTCAACGTGCTCCGCCGGATGATCGAAACGCGCGACGTAGCCAGTCTCACAACCGCGACACTCATAGACAAGGCCTCACGGAGGCTCGTCGAGACCCCACTCGAGTACCGCGGCTTCGAAGTCGGTGATGAGTTCCTTCTTGGATACGGCATGGATTGGGAAGGTCACTTTCGGAACCTTCCATCGATCTGGACTGTGCTGGATCTCACCGCGTTTTCGGAGGATCCTGCCGTGCTCAGGCGCCTGGCGTTGACCGAACCCGGTGATAGGCTGATCTCATGAGCCACGGTGTTCCCATGGACCTGGTCGGTGTACGGATCGAGTTGCCGTCGAATCAACCGATAGTGCTGCTGCGCGAGACCGGTGGCAATCGATACCTGCCCATCTGGATCGGGGCGATAGAGGCCACGGCCATCGCCTACGCGCTGGAAGGTGTCGATCATCAGCGTCCTCTCACGCACGACCTCTTCCGGGACAGCATTCTGGCACTCGGAAACAAGGTCGAACGAGTAGTCGTCACCGAACTCCGGGACAACATCTTCTTCGCCGACCTCGTATTCCGACAAGACGACAACGAGGTCCACGTTTCCGCCCGCCCCTCCGACGCGATCGCGCTGGCCGCGCGCACTGAGGCGCCACTGTTTGCAGATGCACAGGTGCTGGAGGATGCCGGCATCGAAATCGAGGAGGAGTCCGAGGAGGACGAAATTGAACGTTTTCGGGAGTTCCTCGAGGACGTGTCCCCGACGGATTTCGGAGCACCACCCACCTCATCGTGAGCGCTCTGTCCCGCGTCCGGATTGGCGCGATCTTCCTAGCCTTGATCATCTTCGGCGGAACGGTCGGCTATGTAGTCATCGAGGACGTTTCCTGGTTCGATGCGTTCTACATGGTGATCGTCACGATCACCACGGTCGGATACGCAGAGGTATTCGACCTCTCACACGTAGGCCGAATCACCACGATCGCCCTCATGCTCATCGGCGTCGGTGCGGCCGTCTACACTTTCGGAGCGGCCTTGGAAATGGCCCTCGAGAACCTCGGCGACCGCCGGACGGTACGTATGAGTCGACTTATCGATAACCTCTCCAACCACTACATCGTCTGTGGCTTCGGAAAGGTGGGCTCGGCCACCTGGGAGCAAATCCACGGGCGGACCGAGAGCGTCGTCGTGATCGAGACGGACCCACTCCTCGCAGAAGCAGCCAGATCCGCAGGTGCCCTGGTAATAGAGGGGGATGCCACCCACAACGACGTTCTGGAGAGCGCCGGCATAATGCGGGCCCGATCGCTGATTGCCTGCGTGAGAGACGACTCAGACAATCTCGTCATCGTGTTGTCTGCCAAGTCCATACAACCCGACCTGCTGGTCATCTCGCGGGCAACCGAACCCGAATCAATAGGCAAACTCCGCCTCGCCGGCGCCGACCGCATAGTCTCCCCGCAAACGGTCGGAGCCAGACGGATTGCTGCTCTGGCGCTTGACCCAAGCCTGGCCCGCTTCGTCGACCTTGTTGTTGAGGGAGATTTGGTGGAACTCCGAATCGAACAACTCGCGCTGCCCGAGAGAAGCGCCCTGGTCGGCTCAACACTTCGACTCTCGCGGATCAGGGAACTGTCGGGTGCAACAATCCTCGCCATTGAAGAGGCCCACGAGGGTCTCCGACTCAACCCGGATCCCGATCGTGTGTTCACCCATGGCGATGTGCTGGTGGCCATTGGCACCAGGGAACACATCGATACGCTGAATGCGATGCTGGTCGGCCCCTCTTCCAAGGATCGTTGACGCCGCGCGCCGGCCAGGGTAACTTGAGTCACCCTGGGGTAGTTACGGGCGTGTAACCTTAGGCAACAGGAAGGGAACCGCATCGTGACCGACAACGGCTTTCGAGCTCCGAACGTCTGTAATCTGGTTGGCATCACCTATCGCCAACTCGACTACTGGGCGCGCACAAACCTCATCACGCCCTCCATCCAGAATGCGCAAGGATCGGGCTCCCAGCGTCTCTACTCGTTCACCGATGTGATCCAACTGAAGGTCATCAAGCGGCTGCTCGATGCCGGAATGAGCCTCAAGAAGATTCGTCAGGCGATGGAGATCCTCCGGGATCAACTCCGCAGCGAGCAGCCACTGCGCGACGTGACTCTCCTCTCAGACGGCCAGACCATCTTTGCTGCGCACAGTTCGGCGGAAGTTGTCGATGTGTTCCGCAAGGGGCAGGGAGTTTTCGGGATCGCGGTCGGACCGGTGCAGGCGGAACTCGAGGGAGAACTCCATGAGTTGTATCCGGACGTCGAGGCGTACTCCTCCGAACTGAACGCCACCGAGGCAGGCATCACCTGAGTGACCTAACGCCGGAAGGCACCGAGCCGCTGACGGCAGATTCCGTTCTCTTCGCTCACAACAGCGAGCGGCAGTTCGCGCTGCTCCTGGACTTCTACGGGTTGCCGTGGGAATTCGAACCTCGTTCTTTTGCGATTGAGTTCGACGACGCCGGCAACCCGATCAAGTTCTTCACCCCCGATTTCTATCTTCCGGATGAAGACCTCTTCATCGAGATCACCACGATGAGTCAGAAGCTCGTGACCAAAAAGAATCGGAAGGTGCGGCGCCTGCTCGAACTCCATCCGGATGTGCGATGCAAGGTGCTCTACCAGCGGGATTATCTCCACCTGGTTGTCAAGTACGGCCTCGAGGAACCGGGTCAACTCGATGAAGCGCCGCTACCGAGCAGGATTCCCGGCCCGCCGGAGATAATCCGTCTCGATGAGGCCGGCGCAGAAGCGGGCTGATCCAACGGCTCGGCACGCCGTGAACTTGCGAAGCCGCGTCTAGTCTCGGTCCAGTATTCAACGGAGGTGTTATGCCGCGCTCGCCGCTCCATGCCGCGCACGAGTCCCTAGGCGCAAGGTTCGTCGACTTTTCCGGCTGGGATATGCCCGTCCAGTATGAAGGGGTCCTGGCGGAACACACTGCAGTCCGGTCCGATGTCGGGGTGTTCGATGTGTCACATCTGGGTCGATTCGATCTCGACGGCCCGGGTTCGACCGAGCTTCTGCAAACACTGCTTTGTAATGACATCGCAAAGATCTCACCCGGGCGCGCTCAGTACACAATGGCGCTCAACGAAAGCGGCGGGGTTGAAGATGACATCATTGTGTGGCGATGGGATGACGAGCACTACTGGGTCATTCCCAATGGAGCCAACCAGGCACCCATCCTCCGGCGCTTCTCTGATGCAGCGCCGGGCGGAGCCGCAATCACCTCGCTTCAGGAGTCGACCGCACTTCTGGCGGTCCAAGGTCCGAACGCTCTGGATCTGATCGAGTCCGTGATCGGTGTTCGACCGGGTCGCTTCCGGGTCGTCACCGGGGCTTTTGAGGGGAAGCCGGCATGGGCGGCCGGCACCGGATACACCGGCGAACGTGGCGGTGAGATTGCAGTCGGCCGAGAACAGGGTGAGTCGCTGTTCCGAACCTTCCTCGACGCCGGCGCCACGGCATGCGGCCTAGGGGCGCGCGACACGCTCCGACTCGAAATGGGTTATCCGCTGTGGGGCCAGGATCTGGACGGGCAGACGAGCCCGCTCGAGGCAGATCTTGGATGGGTCGTCGACTGGGACCACGAGTTCGTCGGCCGGTCATCGCTCGAAGCGATCAAGGACGAACTTCCGAAGCTTCTCGTGGGTTTCGCGATGGAAGGACGGCAGATTCCCAGGCACGGATACAAAGCCCGCGCCGGCGCATCGACGGGCACAGTCGCGAGCGGCAACTTCAGCCCTTCGCTGGGTTACGGAATCGGCATGGCTTTCCTGTCACCCCCGCCTGCACATCATGTTCCGCTTGAAATCGAAGTACGAGGGAAATGGCATCCCGCCAGACGGGTCGAACCGCCGTTCCTAGGAAAGGAGTGAAGTGGATTTCACACCACATACAGACGCCGATGTAACGACGATGCTCAACCGCATCGGACTAGAAACCGTCGATGACCTGTTCGCCCATCTCCCTGCGCGCGTCAGGGTTGTCGGAGATCTCGACCTCCCAGACGGAATCAGCGAGCCTGAACTCATGGCTTCGATCAAGGCGTTGGCCGATCAAAACGACGAACTCATCTGTTTCGCAGGCGGCGGGAACTACGACCATTACCTCCCTCCGACAGTTCGATCTCTCAATCTCCGCTCGGAGTTTGTGACCTCCTACACGCCGTACCAGCCGGAGGTGAGTCAAGGAGTCCTACAAGCCCTCTTCGAGTTCCAGTCGATGGTCTGCACGATTACCGGAATGGACGTTTCCAATGCCTCGGTATACGACGGTGCAGGCGCAGCGATCGAGGCTGTGAACGTTGCCATTGCGGCCACAAGGCGAGACACCGTTTGGGTGTCCGCCGCCGTTGCTCCCCAGACGCGGCAGACGATCTCCACCTTTGCCCATGCCAGGGGAATCACCCTCATCGAGCACCCGGTCGTCGACGGCCTCACCGAGTGGCAGCCTGAGGCTGCCGGCCCTCCGGCCGCAGTGGTGTTCGCTCAGCCGAACTACCTGGGTGTCATCGAGTCGTACGAGGCAGCCGTCGGAATCGCTCAGACCCAGGGTGCCCTTGCCATTGTTGCGGTGGATCCAATGACGCTTGGTGTACTGCGAAGGCCCGGCGATGCAGGCGTGGATATTGCCATCGCTGAAGGACAGCCGCTCGGAGGGCCTCTCACTTTCGGAGGGCCCGGCGTAGGGCTGTTTGCGGTCTCAGAGAAGCTCACCAGACGCCTCCCGGGACGACTGGTAGGCACAACCACCGACGACCGCGGCAGGCTGGCCTACGTCCTCACCTTGAGGGCCAGAGAGCAGGACATCCGACGGGAGAAGGCTTCATCGAATATCTGCACGAACCAATCTCTCAACGCGGTGGGCGTCGCCATGCAGCTTGCCTGGCTCGGCCCGGACGGCCTAGTTGAAGTTGGCAGGTTATCGGCCCAGAAAGCGCGCTACATGGCTGCGCGCCTTTCATCCATAGAGGGGGTGCGTATCGCCGTCCCGGCAGCGTACGTCCGCGAGTTCGCCGTTGCGCTGCCCGTCGCGCCGTCGGTGGTTATCGAAGCGATGGCACGCCGGGGTTTCCTGGCAGGTATCGATCTCACAATCGACTACCCGAATCTCGGTAACGCGATGCTCATTGCCCTGACCGAGAAACGATCCAAAGACGAAATAGATGCTTATGTCGACGCGCTCGAGGAGGTGATCGCGAATGCCTAGGCCAGGTGGTTCAGCAGCCTCATCCCCGCTTGTCGGCGGATCGGAAGAACCAACGTTGATGGAGATGTCGGTGGCAGGACGACGTTCGTGGTCGCTTCCGCCCCTCGACGTACCTGAGGTCGATCTCGCACTGCCGGAGCAGGCCGAGAGCGCTCTGCCGCTGCCTGAAGTGAGTGAGCATGATCTCGTGATGCATTACACGCGGCTATCGCATCGCAACTTCTCTGTCGATCTCGGTGCATATCCTCTCGGATCGTGCACGATGAAATACAACCCCAAGATTTGCGATTGGGCTGCTGAATACCCGGGCTTCCGGGATCTTCATCCGGCAACGCCCGAGAGTTCATCACAAGGGGCGCTCGCGGTACTGGTTGAAGCCGAACGCTTCTTGTGTGAAATAACCGGCATGGACCGGGCAACCTTCCAACCTCCGGCCGGGGCATCTGGAGAGTTGACCGGTCTCCTAATCATGCGGGCCTATCACGAAGACAAAGGGGAACACAGGACGAAGATCCTGATACCCGATGCCGCCCACGGAACGAATCCTGCGTCGGTGACCCTCGGCGGGTACGAAACGGTTGAGGTACCTTCCAACAGTCGAGGGATGGTGGACGTCGACGCGCTGCGCGCGCTCCTCGACGATCAGGTCGCAGGGTTGATGATCACCAATCCAAACACGCTGGGTCTATTCGAGGCCGACATCATCGAGGTGGCGGATGCAGTCCACGAGGCGGGGGGCCTTGTCTACTACGACGGTGCCAACCTGAACGCCATCATGGGGATTGCCAAACCCGGAATGATGGGGTTCGACATCGTCCACTCGAATTTGCACAAAACGTTCGCTACGCCCCACGGTGGAGGCGGCCCCGGCGCCGGTCCGGTCGCCGTACACGACCACCTTGTTGCATTCCTCCCAGGGCCGCTCCCGGAAGTTGGCCCAGATGGCGTGTTCCGTTGGGTCATGCCGGAAAAGAGCATCGGCCGGGTGCACGGCAAACATGGAAACTTCGGGGTGGTGCTTCGGGCGCTCACCTACATGAAGGCGCTTGGTGGCGATGGTTTGCGGCGCGTATCGGAAATGGCCGTGCTCAATGCTCGCTACCTCGAAGAACTGATCCGCGGACCGTACGACCTTCCCTATGAAGCGCCGTGTATGCACGAGTTCGTTGCCTCAGCCAAGACACTCAAGAGAGACACCGGAACGCGAGCTATGGACATCGTGAAGGCTCTCATGGATGAAGGGTTCCATGCTCCTACTGTCTATTTCCCGCTGATTGTCGAAGAAGCTTTGATGATCGAACCGACAGAAACGCAAAGTCTGCAAACAATGGATGCTCTGGCCGAAGCGCTGCTGGCAATCGCCGCAACAGCGGGTACGGATCCGGATGCTCTGCATGCCGCTCCGGTGCGGACACCGGTCGGCCGGCCCGATGAAGCATCTGCTGCTCGACACCTCCGCGTGTCATGGAGGGATGACGATGACTGAACTATCGACTGTGGAGACCGTCCAAATCGCTTCCCACACGCGGCTCCGTCGCAAGTGGGAAGCCACAGAACCCTGGGCAACGGTGCTCATAATCCACGGCCTGGCCGAGCACAGCGGCCGTTACGAGCGTACCGGCGGCCTGCTGGCGGATGCGGGCCTGACGGTGTACAGCTTCGATCTGTGCGGTCACGGAGCCTCGGCAGGAGCCCGATGCCACGTTGATCAGTTCTCCGACTACCTGGATGAAGTCGAGGAGGAACTGTCCGCGGTTCGCAGCGCAGGCCTACCGGTGATTCTGCTCGGCCATTCGCTCGGTGGTCTCATAGTCCTCGACTATCTGACCTCAGGTCGACCTGCACCGGACTTTGCCGTGGCCAGCGCTCCCGGCCTTGGGGGTGGTAAAGCCTGGCAACGGGCGCTGGCCCCCTTGTTGGGACGGTTCCTGCCAAAACTGGCTATTCCGACGGCGATCGCAGGCGAGCAACTCTCCAGGGATCCGGCTGTCAGCGAAGCGTATTTCGCCGACCCACTTGTCTCCACCAAGACAACCGCGCTCCTAGGTGCCGAGCTGTTCGCGGCCGGGGATAGGGTTCGGAGCCGGCTCGGGAATCTCTCGGTTCCAACGTTGGTCATCCATGGGGGAGCGGACGAGGTAGTGCCGCCGTCGATGTCGGCACCTCTAGCCGATCTGCCCGGCGTCGAACGCCGCCTCTATCCGAAACTTCGCCATGAGTCCCTGAACGAGCCGGAGGGTCCGGAGGTCGTAGCCGACATCATCAACTGGCTGAGGACAGCCGTTGGTAGTCAGACCGGGTAGGCACGCCGCCGACCGGAGACGAAAGATTGCGTAAGCGGAAAGAGTGTTTGCCCGCAGGGGAGGCGCTCGTAGACCGGTCGTATCAGGCACGACATTCGGCGGGGAACTTCGCCGCGACTTCGTGGTCGAGTGCGCCGAGGAACGGCTTTAGGAACTAACCTCGCCGTCCGTACTGATCGGGATCCCGCGGCATGCGAGCAGCGTAGCTGTAACCTTGGCAGGTGACCGACACAGTCCCTCGCCTCAGGCCCAGCATTCGTTCCAATTCCCCATCGCTCGATGTCGAGCGCCGGTACTGGGCACAAGGCGATCGAATCGTGGTCGGAATGGATGAAGTCGGTAGGGGATCGTGGGCAGGTCCGTTGACCATCGGTGCCGTAGTGCTGCCACCGGATCGAAGGGTCTACAAAGTGCGGGACTCAAAGATGCTCACCGAAGACGAACGCGAAGCGATGTTCGACCGGATAGTCGAATGGGTAGACCGGTGGGCAATCGGGCATGCAACCCACCAGGAATGTGACCGGCTCGGCATGTCGGAGGCGCAACGCCTGGCAGCCCGCAGAGCTCTCAACGGGCTGGGAGTTAACGCAGATCGAGTTCTCGTGGACGGCAACTGGGATTTCGTCGGCAACGGGCGCACCCGGACTTTGATAAAGGGAGACGCCACTTCGCTTTCCATCGCGGCGGCCTCCATCGTTGCGAAGGTCACCAGGGATCGCATCATGCGGGAACACGATGAGCACTTTCCCGCCTTCAACTTCGCGGCGAACAAGGGATATCCGTGTCCGATCCACAAAGCTGCGCTACAGATCCTCGGACCGTCGACAATCCACCGCCGCAGCTGGGCATTCATGGACGGGATCCCATGGAACGGAGTCCGCCGCATCTTGCGTCCTGAACCGCAGGGAAGGCTATTCGAATGACGGAAACACTGGCCGGCCGGCTACTCGTCGCCACGCCTTCATTGCTCGATCCCAACTTCTACCGGACGGTCGTGCTCATGATCGAACACGATGACGACGGTGCCCTCGGCGTCGTATTGAACCGTCCGCTCGAGATCCCCATCGGCGACTACCTCGAGGAATGGGAGTACCTTGTCGCAGATCCACCGGTGGTCTTCTCAGGCGGCCCTGTCCAACCGGAGGTAGCGCTGGCCGTTGCCAATGGACCGCACTCGACCGGCGATCTGAGTGCGCTGATCATGGAAGATATACAACTCATCGATCTGGATCTCGATCCGGCGGTCGCTACCTTCGCGCGGATCCGGGTGTTCAGCGGCTACGCGGCGTGGGCGCCGGGGCAACTCGAAGGAGAGATCACCGAGGGTGCCTGGTGGGTCGTCGACTGCCTACCCGACGATCCTTTCGTTCCAGAATCCGGCGATCTCTGGTCTAACGTCCTGAGGCGTCAAGGTGGGCAGCTTGCGCTTTTCGCCACGTTGCCCGACGACCCGGGCCTCAACTAGCCGCTAGCCGGTTGGGAACACGAAGCACGGACCCTGGAAGTCGTAGTCCGCCGCGAGCTGTGATGCGGTGAACCCGCGAATAGGGGAGAGGGGAGATATTGCCCCGGCCCCCAGGGTGGCCTCGAGGCCGCCCTGCGCATCGAACAGTGCCTTGTCCGGCCGATAGATGGCGGTCGCCCGCGTGACCGTCGATGCGGCATCTCCGCTGTAGATGTTCGATGGCGCAAGGCCTCCGTACGAAAGGGAGCCAATCCTCCCTGCTGCCGCAACTACCCCGGCAGGGGTCAAGTCGCCGAGTTCGGTTGCACGTTCCAGTACCGTTTTGGCCACGACGAATTCGAGGTAGCCCTCAATGAGTCCGGTTGATGGGTAGCGGTCGGGATACGCATCGGTGAGCACCGCTATGACTTCTTGCATGCCGTCCGCCTCGGCGCCCAACGGCAATATCAGCGTGGACATGAACATGTTGTCAGCCATGTACTCGCCGAGCGCGGTTGAGAGCAGCCGATCTGAAAACGAGACCATCGCAACTCCCCATTGGCCCGTGTAGCCCAGCTGAAGGGCCGTACCGACGATCTCGACCATCGAGATGGGGTCGGTGGCCATCCACGTGTAATCCGCTCCGCTGGCTGCAATCTCTGAAGCGACCGGGCGTAGGTCCTGGCCCGGTATGACCGTCCCTTCGCCGTCGTAGACGATTTCGACGCCGAGTTGCTCGGCCGCGTAGCGCACGCCTGCTGCCGAATCACGTCCGAAGTCATCGGGAAAGGTGACCAGAGCGATCTCCATGGCATCGCTTGCTGCTGCGCGGTGCTGCTCATCGAGGTAGGAGATCGTGTTGATGGCCTCCATGCAGTAGTTCGACCCGGTCTCGAGAAGATTGCGTCCCAGTACCGGGTCGGACCATCCCGAATACCAGGTCACCGGTAGAGCAAGCAGGTTGTCCTCGACCAGGTTCGGAAGAACCGCAAGCGTCTGTTGCGATCCCGTCGAGTGAGCGAACATGACGACTCGATCCTTCAGAGCGGCGTATTTCTCCACGTGAGTCGTGAGGTCGTACCCGGTGTTGGCGATCAGCACCTCCACCTGCCGGCCACCGATGCCACCTTCGTCGTTTAGCCGACTCCAGAAAGCAAGCTGCGCGTCCACGACATCTACGACGGTCCCCGAAAATGGGCCGGTCAGATCGGCGAGAACCCCGACGTATATGGTTTCGTCGGTCGCGGTCACACCATCGGTCAGAGCAGGAGCGAGTTCGGGATCAGGCGCAATCGTGGCGGTCGTCGTCGTAGTGGCGGTCGACGGCGTGGTAGTGACCCGGCTCGTTGGTGGTTGCGAATCGGATTCCGTCGCAGTGCAAGCCGCCGTGAGGAGCAGCATCGCCAATGTCGCGGACAGGCGACTCCTCATGGCCCCACCTCGAACTCGATTCGTCGATCGGCCGCGGATGAACCTTCGCCGGGGAACAACTCACCATACGAGACAACTGCCAGACGGTTGGCCGGAACGCCCAAAGCGACAAGCTGTCCATAGACCACACCGCCGCGCTGTCTGGCGAGCTGCTCGTTGGCCTCGGCACTTCCGCTGGCGTCGGTGTGGCCTGCAATGAATACCTGCAGACCCGGTTGAGAGAGGATGATCTTGGCTGCTTCTTCTATGGCTGTTTCGCTTTCCACCGTCAGGTCCGAAGAACCGCTGAGGAATACGATCGGAGTTGCGTCGAGAAGCTCCTGCAATTCCGCTCTCAGTTGCTGTTCGTTACCGCGCAGGCGCAGCCGGTTCACAACGGTCTGGGCGTCTCCGAGGGATTCCACGATCGCCCGAACGTCGTCAACGAAGGCGAAATAGCCGTCTTCCAACACGGCAAACGGCACAACGCCGTCGAGGTAGGCGAGTTCGCCGTCGAATGTGACGGAGACGCCGTCGAACCCGGCATCAATCAGAGCCGCAGAGACGAGCGCATCGGGCGTCCCGATGGGTGCATCGACCTGAGTCGATGCGGTCGCGGGACCAATGATGAGTCGATTGTCGACCTTGTCGATACCCGGCAGGCCCAACACGAGATCGGCAGCCGCCAGAGCCTCTTCTTCAGCATCCACGGTGCCGGTTAGAACGGCGACGTTGCCGTTTACAACGACAACCGCCGTCGAGAACCCGGCTGCCTGGAGGATTTCCTGGGCAGCGGACGCAGCGTCTGCCGCAACGACGACTCGATTCAGAACCTGCGAGACCCCGTCGACGCCGACCGCCACCGTTGAGGCAAGATCGACAGTGGCAGAGTCGGCGGCACTACCCACGAGGGTGACTCTCGACCCGGCGACGATGGGCGTCACGGTGGTAATACCTGCATCGGCCAGAGCGTCGACAATCGTTTCTTCGAGAGATGTCGGGGACGTCTCGGATAGGACCGTGAGGTTGACCTGCACATCGTCGACGCCGTCGACTCTACCGATGGCCTCGATCAGCAAATCGGCGTCGGCCGAAGTTCCGATCTCTCCGGAAACTGTGGCGATACCGTCCGAAAAGCTGGTCGTGAGCGCCGGGTAACCGGCGGCCGCACTCGAAACGTTGCGCGAAATAAGAAAGTTCTGTGCGTACGGCCAGGCGTACGTGTAGATCGCGTACGCAGCCACGCCGACCAGCAGCACGACGATCGCCGAAACCCAGGGCCATCTCTTGCGCCGACGGGGCCGGCGCGCCACGTGGCGGCTGGACCGTAGTGCGACTAGTTCGTCATGACCCAGCGGCGTCTGGTCGTCCCCATCACCGTTTTCGGCACCGTCGACGGTGTCGTGCGGAATCGGCCAAGGATCATCAGCCGGCATCCCGGCTTTCCCGTGCTCTTCAGGCTCATTCACCTGCGGCGGCATTCAGTCGTCCTCTTCCCGTGTGTTCCAGCCACACGCCCGGACCCCAGCGCCACCGTTGTGCAGCGCCTGCCTCCCTTGATCACCATTGATCGTAGTGAGTGCATCGGCGCCACTCGCGTTTTCTTGAGGAAGTCGGCGCATGTCAGAATGCAGTACGAAACAGGTTTCTCGCTGCCTTCCAAGGATGACTACGTGCCGGATCGACAATCAGGCTGGATCGAAAAGGACGTGCCGGATCAGTCCCAAAGAACCGCGGTCGTGACGGGAGCAAACTCAGGACTCGGATTTGAAACGGCCCGAGTCCTGTTCGAGCGGGGGGCGCACGTCATAATGGCCGCTCGACGGCTCGAGGCGGGCCGCCTGGCGGCGTCGGCGATATCTGGTCGAGCGGATCACTCCCGGCTGAATGTGGTCGAGTTAGACCTGGGCAACCTCGAATCAGTTCGGCGTTTTGCCGAGACGATCACGACGCACCCGACGATCGACATCCTGATCAACAACGCAGGTGTGATGGCTATGCCCCGACAGAGCACAGTGGACGGGTTCGAACGCCAGTTCGGGATCAATCACCTTGGACACTTCGCTTTGACGGGCCTCCTCCTGCCACAACTGGTGGCCGATGGTGGGGGGCGGGTCGTGACGGTCAGCAGTGACATGCACCGCATGGGACACATCCGCTTCGACGATCTGCAAGGCATCGAACGTTACGGTCGTTGGTCGGCCTACGGCCAATCGAAGCTGGCAAATCTGCACTTCGCCTATGAACTCGCTCGAAGGGCACGTGCGGTTGACGCTCGACTGCTCAGCGTGGCCGCCCACCCCGGGTACGCGGCCACGAATCTCCAGTTACGTGCTGCCCATGAGCGAGGAAAGAAGGGTAGGTTCTGGCGAGGCGCACGCCTCTTCGCCCAATCTGCCGCCCGTGGTTCTCTACCTCAGCTGCGGGCCGCTACGGACCCGGATGCGCAAACGGGCACGTACTACGGGCCGCGGCGCGGTATGGCCGGCTCTGCAACGGTTGTGGAGTCGAGTAAGCGATCGCACGACGAGAGCGTGGCACGCCGACTCTGGGCCGTTTCCAGCGATTTGACCGGAGTCGGATACGAATTCTCGCCGGTCAATTAGTGAATCGACCGACCCGGATCCGTTGAGCCTCCATCATCTCGAGTTCGCGCGCTCCGGAGATGACGACGTCGGAATCCGGAGTGAAGTCGAGATCGGGATCGCGAGCCTCATAAGGAACTGCGTTGAGGATCACTCGCATCGCGTTGATACGAGCGGACTGTTTGTCTCCCGACCGGATGATCGTCCACGGCGCGGTGGCGGTTGAGGTGTGTTTGAGCATTTCGTACTTCATATCGGTGAAATCGTCCCAGTGGTCTTGGGCCTGAAGGTCCACTTCGCTGAGCTTCCACTGCCGGAGTGGGTCGTTCAAGCGTCTGGCGAAGCGCCGGGCTTGCTCTTCCTTGGATACCGAGAAGTAGAGCTTCACGAGGATCGTTCCCTGGCGAACGAGATCCTTTTCGAAGCCCGTGACGCCCGTCAGGAACGCCCTGTACTCGGAGTCGGTGCAGAATCCGAAGATTGGTTCGACCATCGCCCGGCTATACCAGGAGCGGTCGAACAAGACCATTTCGCCGCCGGCGGGGAACTGTGTCACGTAACGCTGGAAATACCACTGAGTCCTGTGCTCTTCCGTGGGCTTGCCCAAGGCAACCACGCGGTACCGCTTCTCGTTCATGTAACGGGTGACCCTGCGAATAGTGCCACCCTTGCCGGCGGCATCCCGGCCTTCGAACACAACGATCATCCGCAGTGCATTGGCTTCCAAATGGTTCTGGAGCTTGAGCAGCTCAACCTGATGGGGGCGAAGCTCATCATCCCGTTCGAGCTTCCTGAGAGCCTTATCACGTTCCTTGGTCAGAACCTCGACTTCGTTCTCGAGGTCGCTGATTCGTTGTGCGACGTCCGCGTGCATGTTTCGCTCCGCGAGGGAGACAACGGGTTCGTCTTCAATGTGTCGGTTGGGATCAGTCATCGGAACAGCGAGCTTACCCCACGTATCGCGCGATTCAAGATGGGGCACCCCGGATTACGAGGTGATCGAGGACTTGCTGCGTTGCGCGAGCGACCTCATCAACGGCCGACCAGAACACGTCGTGATTCGCCTTCGACGGCTCCCGGAATCCGGTCACCTTGCGAATGTATTGCAGGGCTGCTGCCCTGGTATCTTCACTCGTCGCGTCGTTCGTGATGGGAGGGCGAAGGGTCTTGATGCTGCGGCACATTCCGCCAGCCTAGGCCTGCTCTGCTTTTGCCATCAGATAACCCCGCGCCTTCTCTGCGTGGGGGTAACGCCGGACCAATCGCCAGAAGGCGGGGGAGTGGTTGGCTTCCGTCAGATGGGCGAGTTCATGGACGATGACGTAATCGAGCACCCAGCGCGGGTAATCAACGAGGCGGTCCGATATCCGGATCTTCCTGGTGGCGATCGACGCTGATCCCCACCGCGTTCTCTGGCGCGCCGACCATTCGATGGAAGCGGGTTCGGGCAGTCCGAAGCGGATGGCCAGCCTGGAGGCTCGAGCCGCCAGATCCGGATTGCGAGGCTCAGCCCGGCTCAGAACCCGCCGCTGCATCTCCATCACCCAGTGTTCCTCATCTGCGGCGCTCATGCGGGCAGGAATGGCCACACGCAGTACGCCATCGACGACCCGCGCCTGCACCGTCTTGTGGCGCCGCTCGCTGCGGACTACTTGAACTCTCACAGGGATCGCGAGATCCCTCCATCGACGCGGACGTTCTGACCGGTGATGTAGGAGGCATCCTCCGATAGGAGAAACGCTACGGATTTGGCTACTTCAGATACCCGCCCATACCTGCCGGTCGGAATGCGTGCAGTGTTCTCGGCGGATTGCGGGTAGCTGTCTATGAAGCCCGGGAGGACGTTGTTCATCCGGATCCCGTCGGCAGCGTATTGGTCAGAGAACACTTTCGTGAAACCAGCGAGCGCAGCCCGGAGGCTGCTGGACACCGGAAAGGCTGCCTCCGGTTCAAAAGCCGCGAACGTTGAGATATTGACGATGCTGCCTCCCTCGTTCGCCAGCATGACCGGCGTAACGAGGCGCGCCATCCGCACGACATTCAGAAGAACGAGGTCGAGGCCCGCATGCCAGTCCTCGTCGGTGATGTCGAGAATCGGTCCTTTGGGCGGATGACCGGTGTTGTTGACCACTCCGTCGATTCGCCCGTATCTATCCAGTGTCTCATCCACCAGCGCCTTGAGATCGGCCGGTTCGGTAACCGATCCGGTGCGGCCGAGGCCGCCTAGCTCGGCGGCGAGTTCTTCCGCTCCACCCCCATCCGACATGAGCGCCAGCCGAAAACCCCGCTCAGTCAGTTCCCGCGCGATTGCCGCGCCCATTCCGCGGCCGGCTGCGGTGACGACTGCGACACGTTGATCAGTCATGGGTCTCCTGGTTGTTGGGCTTCACAATACCGGTGGTGCCGGACTGTCTCATGTTGTGAAAGAATGGGTGACCGATGACGGAAAACACCGACGGCGCCGAAACGAGCAAAGAGGCAGGGAGATTCATGCGCCGCCCGCCCTGGATGACCGGCGGCATCATCGTGACCGTCTTTTTGGTGTATGTGGCTGCCCTGGTTCTCGCTGCTCGTCGATGGGATCTACCACACGTTGGTTGGAGAGAGTCCGGCTTGCTTCTGATAGCTCTCGCGTTCGAGTTGATGGCCAAGTTCGTGTTTGCCGCGTTGTTCCGTGTCGGCTCGACTCGCGTCGGACACCCGGTCAGCCGTTCGGGAGCGATCAAAGCCGCACTCACCGGATCAGCGGTGGCCCGCCTCATCCCGGCCGGTGGAACGCTAACCCCTACCACCATGGCCTGGTCGGTCCGATCCGAAGACGACAAGCTGGCCGGAGTGGCCTTGCGCGTCACCCTCCTGACCTACGGCGGTCTTCTGGCGATGACCGGCGGGGCCGTGCTGTGGGGAACGTCAACGGGGCGCCATCCATTACTGTTCGCCGGTGAGCTGATCGTCGGCATCCTGCTCATCCTCGGAGGCATCGGCATCTTTGCCGGCAGTCCGTGGCTGGACCGGATAGTCGATCGATTTCCCAGGCTGATTCGTGCACACTTTGCAGCAACGGCCAGTGGCGGGCAACTGCTGGCGAGAGAGGTGGCCCTGGTTGTGGCCCGCATCATCGGTGAAGCCGGTGTGTTGTGGGGGTCCCTTCAGGCGCTCGGCATCCACCTGACCCCCAGCGAAACGATGGTCACCTATGGCATTTCCGCGATAATCGGCGGGCTGCCGGCGCTGCCCGGGGGATTGGTACTCGTCGAAGGTGGACTCATCGGAGTTCTCACTGCCTACGGATTCGGCGCAGGAGCCGTCATCGCCCCTGTGCTCATATACCGGGTCATCGACTACTGGATCCCGGCCGGTGTAGGCCTGGCGACCTGGGCTCTGATCGCCGGAAACCGGACCAGAGCGGCAAAAGTACTCTAGTGATCGCCTAATCGATGGGGTCAGAGACAGCCCCTTCTCGTCTTGCCAGAACGAGGAATGGAATCGCCGCTACCTGGATCAGAGCAGCCGCGCTGTACGAAACCGAGTAACTCCACAAATCCGCGAAGCGTCCCAGCAACGGTTGCGCGGCAACGCCGCCGGCCGAACCCATGAGGGCGTCGAAAGAAAGAACAGTTGCCCGCTGCTCAGAGGAAATGAGCCCGTTCACATACGCCTGTCGCAACGGAGTAGTCGCTGAGAACGTGAGCGCCCAGACCACGAGAAGGACGATCGCCACCCAGAAACTGTTCGTCCAACCGATGAGCACGAGTGCCACAGTGCTGATGAGTCCACCGACAATGAGGGCGTGTGTCCGCCGGGCGAACAAGCGCCTGACCACTGAGACCATCAGTCCACCAACGATCTGCGCTCCGGCGACGATGGCGGCGGCCAGCCCGGCGATACCATAAGCCTGATCGTCGCCGTACAGCTCGAGCAGATACGGTTGCATCGCGTAGAACGCATAGACGGCCACTCCCATCGAAAAGGGGGCTGCGATCATCACCCAGCGGATAGGCGGATTCCGAAGTCCGGCGTCAATAGAAGCCCTCAACAGCTTCCTTGTCTCTCTGATCGGCCCCAACTCGGAACTCGGAGTGAAACCGACATCATTCATGAGAACGAAGGCCGCCGCCAGTGTGATCAGCAGCATGATTGCCCGAATTATGTAGGGGACTCCGAGGTTCGTCACCTGGGCGATGAAACCGCCCGCCACCGAACCCACCAGCATGGCAGCTCCCGCGGTCGACTGGCCTTTGGCGAAAACCGTCTCCAGTTCGCCATCGTATCCGTTGAATCTCAATGCGTCGACGAGCCAGGCCTCGACCGCGCCCGAGAAAAACGTGAAGCCCAGGCCTATCGCAGCCGAAGCGATTGCCCAACCCCAGAAGGGTGCCTGCTGCTGCCACATGAACAGATAGAGCAAAGTCGATGCGAGAAGAGTCACCGCACCCAGGAGGTAGGACAACCTTCGCCCGCGTGTGTCTGCGATAACCCCGGTCGGTATCTCGAAAATGACCTGACCGGCCGTGAAGAACGCGTTGGCGGCGAAGGCTTCGGTATTGCTCAGGCCGGCATCGAGCAGGAAGAGCGTGTTCACGCCCCAGATGAACGACGCCGATAGGGTCGACAGCAAAGTGAGCACCAGGTAGGTGCGTTGTATTCGGCGGGCTCCGTCGGTCATGGCCGGTCGACACTATCACGGCGGATGTCCTCGCCCCCCGGGTTAGGCCACTCCGCGCGGTTTCGACTCGCCGTCGGAGCCTTTTAGGCTGACAATCCGGTGTTCAACCCGGAGGAATCTTTGAATCGTTTCACAACACTGCTCATCGTCGTCGCTCTGTTGGTCACGGCTTGTGGCGGCGGGTCCGAACCGGATGCTGCCGCAGAAACAACAACGACCGTACCGGCCACGACCACGACGATCGCACCCACGACCACGACGACGACCGCGGCTCCGACCACCACGACGACTGTAGCCCCGACTACAACCACTACGACCGTCGCCGGAATCGTCCCAGGCGAAGACGCCGATGTCGATGCGATTGTTCTGGCTTATCAGATTGCTTTCGACAGCGTGTCCGATTTCGAGACCAAAGCAGCGTATATCGACGACCCGACCGGACTCGAGGACACGGTCGCTTTGTACCTGGTAACCGGCGAAACGATGGGCGGCATCGGCGTAGTCGTCAAGGAAGTGACCGTCGACGGAGCTACCGCCACCCTCGTCTACGACCTTCTGTTCAACAACAATCCGACCTACCCGGACCTCTCCGGGCGGGCTGTGATGACCGATTTAGGCTGGCAGGTTCCGCGTGCCGCGTTCTGCTCTCTGATGTCGTCGGCGCGCGTCGGATGTCCCAGTAGCTGAGGATGCCGCGACGACTGGCCCTCGGACTGGTTCTGCTGGCGACAGCCTGCAGCTCCTCTGCCCAAGTCGATACCACACAACCCGTCACCATCCCATTGACGTCGTCAACATCTGCCCAGATCACGACGACCGCTCCACCCGTGCGCGTGTTTGTCGGCGTCGATGGGGTCGAGTCAACGATTTCCGACACCAGTCGAATCGTCACGCTGAGCGGTGACCTGACTGAGGTTGTGTTTGCGCTTGGTTTCGGGTCGTCCGTTGTCGCTACTGATGTCACCACGGTTCATCCTGCCGATGCCGTTGGACTTCCGATCGTCGGCGTCGGCAGATTCCTGACGGCTGAGGGTGTCTTGGCCGAAGCCCCGACACTCGTGTTGGGCGACACACAGACATCGCCGATAGAGACGATCGAGCAGATACGGTCGGCCGGGGTACCGGTCGTCATTCTGGATGTGCCGACCACCTTCGATGGCTTGTACGAGAAGCTCGAGCAAATCGGTGTCGTGCTCGGCGTCGCAGAAGAGGCGCAATCGCTGGCGGCCGACGTCAGATCCGCCATCGAGGGCACGCTGGCCGAAGCTCCTCGCTATGACCCGCAGCCTCGCATTGCGTTTGTTTACAGCCGCGGCCCCGACGTCATGCTCTTGTTCGGATCGGAGATGACGACGCAGCCGCTGATCGAAGCCGTTGGCGGTGTGGATGTTGGGGCTGCGGCAGGCGTTGTCGGAACGGTCTCAGTCACCCCGGAAGCCATGGTTGCTGCATCGCCGGACGTGATAGTCATCACGAGTGAAGGCCTCGCGGCCCTCGGTGGAATCGACGGGCTCCTGACTATTCCCGGCTTCGCCGAAACTCCCGCCGGGCGGGATCGGCGGATCCTGGACTATCCGGAGGGCGACATTCTCACATTCGGTCCGAGGATCGCGGATACGATCGAGCAACTGGTGCTCGACCTCCAGCTACAACTCGACGATTCGTGACGACTTCGACGGTCACCACTCAGAGGTCGAGCAGGCGACGCGTGACGCTGATCGGCCTCTCCGTGTTCCTCGTAGGCCTCATTCTCCTCGGCATGCTTGCCGGGGCCGTGCCGGTTGGGATCGACGACTTGCTCCATATGCTTGGAAGGCGTTTGGGGCTCACCGACGATCCTGAACGACTCACCGACTCCGTATTGTGGGCAATCCGTCTTCCTCGTGTTCTCGCCGGAGCACTAGTCGGTGCAGCTCTAGGTGTGACCGGCGCCGCCCTCCAGGGCACGTTTCGCAACCATATGGCAGATCCGCATCTCATTGGTCTCGCGCCCGCGGCGGGCCTCGGAGCGGTGGCAGGCATTGCCCTCACTCCTGCCGGCGGAAGCCCGATAATCATGATGCTGCTGGCGGCTGTCGGCGGTGCGGCTGTGGCTCTCCTGATGAGGAGAATTGCCCAGCAAGTTGTCGAGACGACCCAGTTCTTGCTGGTCGGCCTGGCTCTTGGACTCGGGATGTTGGCGTGGCTGGGGGCGATCGTCCTCGCCTGGGATAGTCCGCGGGTTCCAACATTCACATTTTGGGTGTTCGGCGGCCTGTCTGGCTCCACCTGGGCCTCATTGGCCGCAGCCACACCACTCGTTCTGATTGCGCTCATTGCTCTCATCGTGATGGCCAGACCACTCGATCTCCTCGCCCTCGGCGACTCCGAGGCGAGACACCTTGGGGTAGACGTGGATCGTCTGGTCAGATTCGTCCTGATTGCTTCAGGAGTCGGAATCGGCGGCGCAGTCGGACTCGGGGGTGTCATTGGATTCGTAGGTCTGGTTGTCCCACTGGTACTCCGGCGCTGGGTGGGGCCGGCCCACCGATGGCTGCTCGTCTTGTCCGCCTTCGGTGGGGCGGCCCTGGTAGTCGCCGTTGACACGCTGGCCAGAACGGTGGCCGCCCCCATCGAGATTCCCGTCGGTCTGCTCACGGCCATCTTCGGTGCCCCCGTCTTCGTCTGGTTTCTCATTCGGGCCGGAAGGTCGGTGTCATGAGTCCGGCATTGAGAATCGAGGAAGTTGGGTTCCGCGTCGGAGACAGGGTTCTGCTCGACCGGGTGACCGTGACCGCCCAAGTAGGCGAAGTGCTCGGGATCGTAGGGCCGAATGGTGCCGGAAAGACCACATTGCTGCGCATCGCGGCCGGCGACCTAACGCCATCCTCGGGCCGAGCGATGATCAACGAACACGACGCCGCCGCAACCACACTGCAAGAGATGTCGCGCCTGAGGGCCTACCTCGGCCCGCAGGGCGTCGCAGACAATCCATTCACGGTGCGTGACGTGGTTGCCATGGGTCGTCACCCCTACCGGAGAACACAAATCGAACGACTCGAACACGATCAAATCGTCGAAGATTCCATGACGAGCACCGACGTGGCGCATCTCGCCACCAGAGCCATCGCCAGCCTGTCAACGGGCGAGCGCCAGCGTGTCGGCCTCGCTCGGGTATTGGCCCAGGACACGCTCGTTGTCCTTCTGGATGAACCGACATCGGCGCTGGACATCGGACATCAGGAAGCCGTAATGCGTCTCCTGCGTTCAACGGCCGGTCATGACACCGCGGTATTGGCGGTCCTCCACGATCTCAATCTGGCTGCGGCCCATGCGGACCGGATCATCTTGCTCGACGATGGCCGCGTTCGGGTTTCCGGTTCGCCCGGAGAGGTGCTCAGAGGCGATATCCTCTCGGATGTCTACAGGCAACGGATGCGGGTCATCCCGCACCCTGATCGAGATTGTCCACTCGTCCTCACACTCGACGGCGAGTGAGGAGAGCGCGAAATCCCATGTCCAAACGCCCGATCCGCATTGCAAACATCTCAGGCTTCTTCGGCGACCGGCCTTCGGCCCTGCGAGAACAGCTTGAAGGTGGCGATGTGGACGTTCTCAGCGGCGACTACCTGGCTGAATTGACGATGCTGATTCTGGCCAAGACGAAAGCGCGCCGGCCGGATGGCGGCTACGCGCGTAGCTTCGTGGAAGCATTGGACGAGGTCCTTGCCGTGGTGATCGAACGCGGGATCAAAGTCGTAGTCAATGCCGGGGGACTCGATCCAGGCGGTGCCGCCGACGCGATTCGTCGATCTATCGAGGAACAGGGCCTGGATGCCAGCGTCGCCTCGATCGGCGGAGATGATCTAATGAACCGGCTCGGTTCACTTCAGGCCGGTGGAGAGACTTTCACCAACCTTCAAACCGGGGAGCCACTGGGACTGCTTGCCACTGAGCTGGTTACGGCCAACGCCTACATGGGCGGATGGGGGATCACCCGTGCGCTCCAGGAAGGCGCCGACATCGTCATCACCGGCCGCGTTGCCGATGCCTCGGTCGTCTCGGGTCCGGCCGCCTGGTGGCATGGTTGGGATCGCCACGACTACGACCGACTGGCGGGCGCAGTTGCCGCCGGACACGTCGTCGAGTGTGGCATGCAGGCAACCGGAGGCAACTACGCCTTCTTCACGGAAATAGAAGACATGACGTATCCGGCGTTCCCCTGGGCGGAAATCGCAGCCGATGGAAGCTCCGTAATCGGTAAACATGATGGAACCGGCGGTGAGGTCTCCGTTGGCACCGTTGTTAGCCAGTTGTTGTATGAGATCGGCCCGCCAGCCTACGTGGCACCTGATGTGGTAGCACGCTTCGACACAGCGCAGCTCCAACAGGTCGGTCCCGACCGCGTGGCAATGTCGGGTGTTCGCGGCGAAGCACCACCACAAACGCTGAAAGTGGCCGCTTCGACCGTCGGCGGCTATCGAAACTCGATGTTGTTCGGTCTAACCGGATTGAACGCCGGGGCCAAGGCAAATCTCATCTCAGACCAGATCTGGCGTGTGCTGCCTTGGAACCGTGAGGACTACGACGGGGTCGACGAGGTTTTGATTGGCCTCGGCTCGGGCGATCCGGCGTCGAACGAGGAAGCTACGAGCTTTTGGCGGATTGCCGTGAAATCGCGGGACGAGGAAAGAGTTGGACGCGCGTTCTCGAACGCAGCCGTCAGCGTGCTGCTGGGTTCGGTCCCCGGGTTGTTCGTTGTTCATCCGCCAAACCCCGCCACCCAGTTCGCCAGATACTGGCCGACCACGGTCGACCGCTCGGCGATAGTGGAGCAGGTCGAGGTCGACGGCCGGACCTTCGAGATCCCGGAAACAGTTCCCGGCGAGTACGAACCTGTCACGCTGGATGCGATCGACATTCCGCCTGCGCCATCCGGCCCGACCAGACGGGTTCCTCTCGGCAGCCTCGTCGGAGCGCGCTCCGGGGACAAAGGCGGGATCGGCAACATTGGAGTGTTTGCCCGGAGTGCACTCGCCTATGCATGGATGGCAGACGCGCTGTCGGTGGACCGCTTGCGCGTCTTGATGCCCGATATCGCGCACCTGGAAATAGATCGATACGAGCTTCCCAATCTCTGGTCACTCAACTTCCTCATCCACGGATTCCTGGGCGAGGGCGTGAACTCTTCGCTGCGCGTTGATGGTCAAGCCAAGGGCCTGGGAGAGTATCTGCGGGCATGCCAGATGGAGATTCCGGAAACCCTCCTGAACGCGCGATAGGTTTTCTCGGCAATACTGTTGTTCCCGGAGAACGACTGCATTGCTGAGAAATCCCAATTTCTTTCTCGGCAATACTGTCGTTGCTGGAGACAGACAGTATTGCCGAGAAAATGTCCCATTAGCCTCGGTGCATGCAATACACACGACTCGGACACTCAGGATTACAGGTCTCGCGGATCACGCTCGGATGCATGAGCTACGGAACGCCCGATTGGCGGCCGTGGGTTCTCGATGCCGAGGCCGCCAAACCATTCTTCCGCAGTGCCGTCGAGCTCGGGATAAATGTGTTTGACACTGCAGATATGTACTCGCAGGGCGTCAGCGAGGAGGTGACCGGTCGGTGGCTCAAAGAGTTCGCCAACCGGGATGAGATCGTTGTCGCCACCAAGGTCTATTTCCCGCATTCCGATGGGCCGAATCGTGGTGGCCTGTCACGCAAGCACATTCAGCAGGCGGCAGAACTGAGCCTGCGGCGGCTGGGGGTGGAAACAATCGATCTCTATCAGATCCACAGATTGGACCATCTGACTCCGATCGAAGAGACCCTCGCAGCTCTCAACAATCTCGTCGAACAGGGCAAGGTGCGGTACATCGGCGCAAGCTCCATGTACGCATACGAATTGATGCGAGCGCTGTCCGTGTCCGAGCGGAACGGTTGGGCGAAATTCGTCTCGATGCAGAATCATTACAACCTCATCTACCGCGAGGAGGAGCGTGAGATGCTGCCGCTGTGCGCCGAAGAGGGGATAGGTGTCTTGCCCTGGTCTCCGTTGGCCAGAGGCATGCTGGCGGGGACCAGGACGACCTTGGGAGATAATTCCACAGTGCGATCTGCCACCGACCAGATCGACCAGATCTTCTACACCGAATCGTCGGATTGGGACGTAGTTGATGCGGTCAAGTCGGTGGCGGGGGAGAGGGGCGAATCTCCTGCACGGATCGCCCTGGCGTGGCTGCTGGCCAATCCGGTCGTTTCGTCACCCATCGTTGGAGCCACAAAGCTGGCTCATCTCGAGGATGCCGTCGCCGCCATCGGCATTGAACTCGGCAAAGAGGAGTTGTCCATCCTCGAGGCACCGTATCGACCGCATGCGGTAACGGGCCTCGCTCGGCCGAATCTGACTAAAAGCTAAGCGCCGGTCGAGTCACCGGCGCTTTCGCTGCCATCGGCGCCACCACGGTGTGTACTCATCGATGATCTGGTCGGCGGTCTCCTGAAGCTGTTCGCTCTCCATGGAACGAGCCTCGAACTCGATCAGGACCGCATCGCGCTCGGCGGCGATCTCAGGCGACAGAAACTCCTCCTCGATTCGCAGCAAGAGCGAGCGAGCTCTGGGCAGATCGAAACCATCGAGCGCGGTGCGTGCTTCGGCCAATCGACGCCCATTCGCCTCAGTCTTCCGGCGCCTCCATGCCCGTGCACCCTGGAGGTGCACCAATGCTGCGCTGGCCAGATCGTCGGACAACAATCCGAGTAGTCGCTCCGTCTCAGGGTCGCTATCGATCTCGAGGAGCGCCGGGTGATCGTGTTGGCGCGCCAGCACGAGTATCCGCCGGTTCAACTCTCGTGCGACTTCTTGTTCGATGCTCATACGATCAGCGAGCCTAATCCTGACTCCGATCGTATGCCGTCAACCCCAGGGTTTGGCGACCATCGCCCAAAAAGCGAAAAGGACCACACCCATGGTGGCGAGCATACCGAAAGTAATCCGGCTCACCGTGCCGCCTGCTGCCGTTCCGGAGACGAGTCGCCGTTGCAGACGCCCCGTCCACAACAGCGATATGCCTGCCCCGAGAAACACGCCGGTCATTCCGACATGGAGCCAGCCCTGGTCCATCCCCCAGTTGCCTTCGCTCATGAGCCATCCGCCGGCGAGGAGAACCACAAGCGAGGCCGGAATCGTGAGTCGGCGGTCTACCCACATCGCGCTTTCAGCCTGTGCAACGACATCCGAACTGTTGCCGCTTGACACGGCTCGCCTCCAAAGGAGGAACATGGTCAGAGATGCACCGAACCAGGCAACCACTCCAAGTACGTGCGCAAGTAAAAGGAATTCGTACAGGGTCATGCCGGTCATGATAACGATCAGCCTCCCGGACTTACGGCCCTAGAGGGTTGGCAGTGCTCGGTGCGGTGGCGCCATCACCAGCACATCTATGCCCGTCTTCTGTCGCAAGTCTTCAACGAAAGCTTCAACCGCGTCTGCAGCGAATGTTGCGTCGGCGGCCGGCCGGGGGCTTCCGATCAGGATCGAACCGGCTGCTACCTCGAGGGCATAGGCGGCGACGGTATCGGCGAGACCACCTACCCGCACCGCGACCTCAGTCGGGTGCCTCCTCGCGCAATGCCTCGGCGTACGCGTAAAGGCCGAAACCGTCAACGATCACCCGCTGCCACCCATCTGGTCGGCTGCCGCCGGCCAGCACGAGGGCAGCGGACAACGCCAGGGCGGTTTGCCGCGATGGCCTAGGAGCGCTGCTCAGCAACTTCCGGTTGTACTCGGCCAGTTTCTCGCCTGCCTTTGTCGGATCGCCGTTGGCGAGCGAAACCACGGCAAGATCATCACGGGCGGCAGGTGAAGGCTTGCGGGACCCCTCGGTGAACCCGGACACCGCGGCCAGGTATCTCGACGAAGCATCGAAAGGTCCTTCCGGACTGAACGACAGGAGTATCGAGGCGTCCCATTCGTGCCAGTATCCCGCGTCTCCAAGCAGATCGTGTACCGCCGCCGCAGCATTGGCACTCTCATCCCCATCCAATCCGGCTACCACCGCCATCGAAGCAAACGAATAGTGACGTCCAGTGGTCATCCAACGGTGGCGCGTGTTCCACGCCTGGTGAATGTCTTGAACTCGCTCGACCGAATTTTCGGGCTTCACGACGATAGGAGCAAACGCCAGGATGGGAACCGCCCGTGCACGATCGGTCCGTCCCAGCCGGCGCGAAGCGGACGCGAAACGCGCGATCGCATGGCCGAGAGCCTCCGCGGCCAACGCGGGTGATCGATCCAAAGCTCCCGCCAACCCGGCCATCGGCACGGCGAACGCCCGCAGGGGATCGATACGATCCAGCGGTCGTAGGAGAGCAGACGACATATCGGCGATCTCACCAGGGCCGACCCGGGTGTCGCCGACGGTTAGATGAAGCGCCGCGAAACGTAGTGCGGTCACGCTTTGGAACCAGCGCCTATCGCTCGAGATCTCCTCGAGCGTTTCGAAGTAGCGGATCAACAGATCATCCACGGCGTCATGATCGACACTCGGAGCATGCGGCGCAACCGCCCCAAAACCTGAGGAGAACCTTTGGGTAGATCCCGGGTTCACAGTACCGTGCCTGTTGTCTGACACTGGAAACCTCGTTATGCCCAAATCTTCCAAGATCGCCTTCATCGGGTCGCACTCGGTCAGAAAGACCAACGCGGTGCACTCTTTTGCGGGCGCGGTGGGGCGCAGCGGCCGCAGTGTCGAGGTCGGACGCGAGGTCATCCGATTCAACCCGCTCGGTCTGAATGAAGGCGCGACACCCGAAGCTCAGCTGTGGGTGATCATGGCGCAGATTCAACAGGAACTCGAACTGCGCAATCGCGCCGAGGTACTGGTCACCGATCGGGCCGTGATCGACAATTTCGCCTATTTCCTTCGCGCAACCGGGGGAGAGGACCCTTTTGAAATCAAGCCGCTGGTCCGGAAATGGTGTGAAACGTATGATCTCTTTGTGAGGTTGCTGCCGGATGTGCCGCTCAAGATCGACGGAGTTCGCAGCACCAACACCAGGTTCCGCAACGAGATTGAATCGATACTCGATACCATTCTTCCGAGCTATGTCCCAACGGAGAGTCTGGTCACCATCCGAGCGTCGGAGGTCACCGACACGTTCGACTGGGCTTCTCTGGTGGAGAAGCTCATTGGACCTCCCGAAGCCGGCGAACCGACCGTGAGGCCGGTAACACTGATTCCCACGCTCTGGGATTGACCAAGACCGACCCATGCACCTCCTGAGCCTCGAAGGAATCTCGAAGTCGTATCCGGAGAACCCTGTTCTGTTCGGCGTCTCGCTCGGGATCTCCGCCGGGGAACATATCGGAGTCATCGGTCGAAACGGATCCGGGAAATCAACGCTGCTGGCAATCATCGGAGGCCTCGAGGAGCCGGACCACGGCTCGGTGGTTCGTGCCAGGGGCTTGCGAGTTGCTCACCTCGAGCAGGATCCAGCTTTCGACGGTAACGCGACGGTTGCCGGTATCGTGGGTGCAGACCGGGAGGCAATAGCACTGTCGCATCGGCTCGGGCTGACGGACGCCGGTTCGACCTGGTCTGCGTTGTCAGGCGGACAGCGCAAGCGGCTCGCTCTGGCCCTGGCTCTGGCAGCGGATTGCGATCTTCTGATCCTCGATGAGCCGACCAACCATCTCGATGTCGATCTGGTCGACTGGCTCGAGGACCATCTGCGCGCGCGCCCCGAGGCGTTGCTTCTGGTCACTCACGATCGATTCCTTCTCGATCGTGTTGCCGACCGTATCGTCGAAGTACACGACGGCGCGCTGTTCTCACACCAGGGGAGCTACGAGGACTATCTCGAGGCAGCCGCCAACCGTAACGCCCACGAGTCTGCGGTCGAACATCGCCTTCAGCGGCGGATCAAGACCGAACTGGCCTGGCTACAGCGTTCGCCAAAGGCACGTACGACTAAATCGCGAGCCCGTGTCTCCCAGGCCCATGACCTCATCGCTCAGCAGCGGCAGCAGCTCCGGCGAGAGCTGACCATCGAGCTGCCTTCGCGCCGCATCGGATCGAGGGTGGTCGAACTCCACGACGCGGGCAAGAAATACGGCGACAATTGGGTCCTCAAACACGTCGAGCTCAAGCTGCAGCCGGACGCCAGAATCGGTATCGTCGGCCCGAATGCAGCCGGCAAGACCACCCTCCTCAACCTGATCGCCGGGAGAATTCAGCCGGATGAGGGGAGGGTGACCGTTGGCTCGACGGTTCACTGTGGTTGGTACGGCCAGGACCCTCGCCCGATTCCTCCGCACACGCGCGTCCACGCCGTAGTTCGAGAACATCGCGACGAGGTCTTGCTCGAAAGTGGCATCAAGGTGTCCGGCGCGCAACTGCTCGAACGATTTCAGTTCACGAGAGAGCAGCAGCAGGCTGAGGTTGGGGACCTTTCCGGCGGAGAGCGGCGCAGGCTCGAGCTTCTGTTGAGCCTGATGGAAGCACCCAACCTGCTGCTTCTCGATGAACCAACGAACGACCTGGACATAGACACGCTCAACACCCTGGAGGAATACCTCGACGCGTGGGAGGGTGCCGTAGTCGTAGCAAGCCACGATCGCTACTTCCTCGAGAGGACCTGCACAGACATTGTTTCCATCGAGTCGGACGGATCGGTGGTCCACCATCCCGGCGGATGGGTCGCATATCGATCGACTGCCGCCGGCAGGTCGCCCGAGACCACCAAGCCGCCCACCAGCTCGAGACGAGCACAGCAACCACCTCGGCGCCTTTCCTACAAGGACCGTAGGGAACTCGATCGGCTCGATGAAACCATCCCGACCCTCGAGGCCGAACGCGATCATCTGGTCGATATGGTGGAAGAGCGTGCAGGGGATTACCAGCGCTCTGCCGATCTATCTGTTCGACTGGCCGCCGCGGTCGACGCGTTGGAGAGAGCCGAAACGCGCTGGTTGGAACTCACCGAAGCCGCTGAGCGCCTCGAGCAGCAGTGAGGGCTGAATAATGGACTTCAGGGTCGGCCTAGGTGGATTGTAGCGTTACTTTACATAACGATGATTATGGGCACTCCATATAGGGGCGGGGCATCTCCACCAGAGCTCCTCGAGCTGGAGGGTTGTCGCCGCCGGCAAGTACCGGGTTGGCTCGACGACTTCCGGCTCTACTCGCTGTCCGTTGCCCGGACTCGCCACAACCCACCGCCGGCTCCTGATGAGCTCACCCCGCCGGATCCCACGCTTGGCTCCCGGCCGGCCGGTTTCGTGACGCTCTCGCAGACGCGATCCCCGAGGTGCAATACGTCACTGTGATGGAACCCTCGCGCTGTGGAGCCTTTGAGAAAAGTGACGTCGGCGACTCCGATGGTGTCGGCCGCCGGCATGCGGCTCCCTCGCCGCGTTCGAGTTGCGCCTACTAGTCGGCTCATGCCCCTCCCCTCACCGGCCTCTATACTCGACCTCTTTGCGTCACCGTGACGTAATGCGCACCCCGACGATCAGTCGCTTCCGATGGCAACCGGTTCGACCGACACGTCCTGTAGCTGGCGAACGGCCTCGCTGAGATGCGCCAGCGCTTGCACGTAGTCGGACTTGGTCGGCGTGCCGGCCTCGAGATCGACCGCAACATCCTCGGCGGCGGACTCCAGTCGGTATAGCGCGTCCCGTAGTGCATCCCATGCTCGCCGGGAGACGATCACCTCATCCGGACCCAGCTGCCGGCTCTCACCCAGGCGGCGCGCTTCATAGGCCCGTTGACGGTGGCTGGACCTGCAGTATCGCTTGGGTCGCCCGGGTCCCGGCGTATCGAGGAACTCCTCCCCACACCAGTGGCAGTGCTGCGGTAGCCGATGTTTCATAACAGTGATGAAACTACCTCGGAATGTCGAAATAATCGAGAATCCCACCTAGGCCGAAGCCTGCTCCGACGTCGCCCACCGATACATCATCGCTGCCAACACCGGCCACACGATCGGGACGGTGGCCAGCTTCATGATGAGTCCGGCGATCTGTTGATCGTCGATCGCAGTCAATCCAAATACTCTCGGAGCGAGTTCATAAGTCTGATAGAGGGGCAGTTTGGCAAACGTCAGGAAGCTGGCCGGGATGATGGTCACGATTCCGGAAGCGAAGAACAGATAGACCATGCGGGCCGGATAGGAACGCTCACGAAACTCGCTTACCGATCCGACGATGGGCGCCCACAGCGCAAGCCCCGACAAAAGCCAGATCGCGTCCATGGCAAACGAACCGAATTGCGAAGCGCGCAGTGCGTCGACCGCTATCGGTGTGTGGGAGAGCACCAACGTCGCGTTGAATGTGACTCCCATCACCAAGGGGAACCGCCGCAGCGACCTGCCGGTCCGATAGATGCCGGTGGCAGCCAGAACCCGGCGCGCCATCCACTCGGGAGTGCCCAGCCACAGCAGCGGTGCTGCGACAAGCACATACAAGATATATTGCACCATGTGAGCACTTGCCAGATATCCGGCTCCTAGGGTCCCCAGCGGCCAGTCTGAGGCCAGCCAGAAGACGGCCACCCCCGCCATGAAGAAGATCGTTTGCCGTCGAGAATGTGACTCGACGGCCCGGTTGCGGCGCACACTCCACAGGTAGGTCCCGGCCAGAGCGGCCACCGTCAGCCAGACTCCGGGATAGGCCCGAAACGCCCACGACCAGGGCTCGCTGATTGCGGTGCACCACCAGGAGATGCTCATGCCGACTCCTCCAAATAGGCGACGATCGCGTCGAGATCGTCATCACTCAACGAGAAGCTGGGCATCTGCGGGCCAAACCCCTGCACAATCCGTTCCCCCGGTTCCACTATCGATTCCCGAACATACTCGGCGTCAAACACCACAGTAGATCCGCCGACCAGCGGGCGGAGGGTACCCCACGTCCCCTTCCATGATGGACCAATGCCGTCGCCTTCGCCGTGACATCCGGTACATCCAAGGGCCGCAACGAGTTGGCGGCCATTGGCGGCCTCGCCGGAGAGCGCAGGGTTGCCGCTGCAAGCGGACACCGCCAATGCAACAAAGAGGACTGGCAAGACATGCCTCTTCATGGCGCGATCTCGGCATAGGAAGTCACCAGCGCCTCAACGTCGATCGCTCCCGCCACTTCAAAGACAACAGTCACGGTGGCGGTCTGCCCGATCTCGAGTTCGTCGACGTCGAGCAGCATCACGTGAAGGCCACCGGGTTCGAAGACGATGACCTCTCCCCCGGCGACGGACACCTCCGACACCGGCTCCATATGCATCAGTCCCCCGTCGAGGAAGCTGCGGTGGATTTCGGCTCTCCCGACCTCCGACTGCACTCCGATGATCCGATCCGTCGCGTCTCCGTTGTTGACAACCTCGAAGTACACCGCGGTCGCCGGACCAGCCGGCATGGCTATCACGGCAGCACGGATTTCGATTCCCGGTGTCGCTCCACACGCGGCCACCAAGCCCAGGATCGCCGGGAGCACCGCTTTCCACCTCATGATCCGGTGCGCTGCAGAAGGATCGGGAGGTCGTGCATCCAATCACTTTGGCGTGTTCCGAACGGGTAGACGCTATACCCCAATCCATCCGGTGCGTAGACGAGTACCTGGCCGGCGTGTCCCATCGTATAGTCGTCTCCGCTTCCCTCCCTCAGGGCTTTGGGGACACCTGCGGCGATTTGAGCGGTCTCGAGTTCCTGCAATGAGCCGGTCAGTCCGACAAAGTCGACGCGGAAGGCATCGAGGAAGGACCTTATGACCTCCGGGGAATCGCGCTCCGGGTCGACGGTGACAAAGACCACCGTCGAATTGCGGCGGACGTCCGGGAGGCGATCGAAGACCTCTTTCAGCTGCGCGAGGTGCACAGGGCAAATGTCGGGACAGTTCGTGTATCCGAAGTAGAGAAACGTCAACCTCCCTGCCGTCTCTTCTGAGAAATCGAAGGCGTGGCCATCGGTGTCGGTCAGAGTGAAAGAAGGCTTTTGGGTAGGGCTCTCAATTGCCACTCCCGCCAGTTGACCTGCCAGCGGTACCCCCGCTCCAGCACAGGCCCCCAGCGCGAACGCGAGACCGGCTATGAGGAGAAATCGAACAAAGAGATGACCGACGAAAGTCATAGGGTGAGCACCGAGCGATTGACCGCTCGGCACGGTACCACGGACTAGAGGGCACCATTTCGCATCGACGACACGGAATGTTCCGGAGCCGACCAACGTTGGCAAGGAGCGGAACATGATGTAGGATACCCCCCGGGGTATCAACACATCTACGCAAAACTACTGGAGACCCGCCATGGCAACTGTTGAGCTGACAAAAGACAACTTCGAAGAGACGATCACCGATAACGACATCGTGTTCGTCGATTTTTGGGCCGAGTGGTGCGGACCCTGCCGCATGTTTGCACCCACGTTTGAAGCTGCTTCCGAGAAGCACGAGAACGTCGTCTTCGGCAAGGTGGATACCGAGGCCCAGCAGGAGCTGGCAGGGTATTTCCAAATCCGCTCTATCCCAACTCTGATGGTGTTTCGCGAGAACGTCGTCCTGTTCTCCCAACCGGGCGCGCTTCCCGCTCCGGCATTCGATGATTTGATCGAACAGGTACAGGCCGTCGACATGGATGAGGTTCACAAGACCATCGCCGAACAGCGGGCCAAAGAAGACGCAGAAGCAACCGCCTGACCAGGTCCCTCGACCGAAATAGGGCCCGGCCCAATTCACAACGTCCCCGGCATATGCCGGGGACGTTCGATTATCAGGCAGTCGAGGTGAAAGGGCGATCCTGTTAGCCGGCGACGGCTCCTGCGAAGCTCACCGGCAGTTTCGGCTCGGGTTGGTTGATGATCGCTCGCACACCTCCGTCTTCGATGACACGAATACTGATGTGGTTGCACTCGGTGCAAACGGCTCGCTGGAGTCCTGCTCCAACCCCGTGTACACGGTAGGAATGGTGGTGTTGGCTCTTGTGCTTCTTCATGCCCTGTCCCTTGTCGATTGCCTATGTTTCTTGTCGGCAGGTGCCGCCAATTCCACAGAGCCATCCTGCGAGCACGCAAGGTGTCTAGTCATCGCTCCCGGACGGTCGATAATCTGAAGGCACGAAATGAAGCCGAAAGAGCCAGTAGGCTGGTTGCATGGATCTCTACTCACGCGTCAATATCCTCGACGGCCGTGCCGTCAGACTCCCCCATGGAGATGTACACGAAGCAATCGCTTTGGATGCCGATCCTCTCGAGCGAGCGCGCGGGTGGGTTGCCAAAGGCGCGACGCGCATTCAGATCGTCGATCTCAATGCCGCCGCCTATGGCGACTACCGAAACCGTCCTTTGATCCACGGAATAATCGAGGCCCTCGATATCCCCGTTCAGGTAGCGGGTGGCATCCGCTCTCCACAAGAGGCCTCGCGCATGATCGAAGCCGGTGCATGGCGAGTTGTCATGGGCACGGCTGCCATCGAGGAGCAGGTGATGGCATGGGAGCTCTTCCGAACCTATCCGGGCAAAGTGGCGGTCAGTCTCGACGTCCTACCGGATGAGGAACTAGTAGTACGTGGATGGACTGCACACTCGGGAAGATTCCTCGAAGAAGTACTCATCGAACTTTCGGCAGGCGGCGCGGCGGCGTACCTGGTCTCAGAGGCCGGCCGCGACGCGCTCGAAGAGCCACCGAACTTCGGCGTCCTCCGGCGCGCACTTGCGATCGTCGACGAGCCCGTGATTGCGGCTGGTGGCGCTCGTAATCTCGCCGATCTCGAGGCACTCTATGAACTCGAAGTCGACGGCAAGCGACTTGGCGGCGTCATCGTCGGCCGCGAAGTAACCGCCGGCCGATTCACCGTGAACCAGGCTGCTCAGGTTCTTCACGACGACTGATCCGGGAACGGCGTCGCGCTGTTGATCGGATCAGCGCCGCCAGCCCGAACGTACTGACCAGAGCGAAGGCGAACCACTGCACGGCGTAGGAGAGGTGAGGGCCGTCGCTCAACTCCGGGAGTCCTTCTGTGATCGGTAGCGAACCACCCATCGGCTCCATCTGCGTCAGCTCGAGATAGAAGCGTTCCAGATCACCGTCCGTCTGTAGATCCAATCGATCCAGCTCTACCCGGGCGAAGATGTGGGTCTGAATCTCGCTCCCCGACCCCGCCGCAGCGCCGGCGAGGGGATACCGGACGTACCCGTCGAGAGCCACTTCGCCTTCGGGAGGGGCCGCGCGCGGCACTGGAACTTCATCGAGCTCCAATGGGATCCATCCCCTGTTGACCACGATTGTCGATCCGGAGTCCAGGTAGAGCGGTGTCAGCACATCAAATCCCGGTTGCCCGAGGTTGACCTGACTGCGGAGAAGTACCTCCTCGTCGGTCTCGAACACGCCGTTGATACTCAGACGTGTGTACTCGAGTGGCATGACCGCCGAATCGGGCACCCAATCGGTCGGGTCTGCCGACAGTCGATTGGCGATGAGCGCATTCTCGGTTCGCCGTTCGTCGAGCCGGCTCAGTTGCCATCTTCCAAGCAGGAGGAAGGTGATAACGACTCCGAGAACGACGAACTGAAGGGCCAACCATGCCGGTCGCCGCAGAAAGGCATACATTGCGCTATGCACCGCCGAAAGACACACCGCCGGTTCGACGGTGATCGGCCGCTGCGGTCAGGCCGAGATCCGGATCGAAGAGCGCCGCGCCGACCCCGCCGAAGAACATGTCCGTAGTCTCGAATCGGCGGGATATCAGGCCGAGTTTGCCTACGTCGAGGCCGGGTTCATAGGCAATGCGACCACCCTCATCGGTGTACTCGACGTGGAGACGCGGATGCTGGACGGCCTCATCCAGGTCCAGTCCCAGGTGGATGAGGTTGAGAAGAGTCGAGAGAATGGCGGTCGTGATCCGGTCGGCTCCCGGTGAACCGATCGACAAGACTGCGCCATCTGCTCGCCGTCCGACGGTTGGTGCCATGTTTGACACCAACCGGGCGCCGGGTGGAAGCGAATGGAAACCGAGCCGGTTCAGTTCAAGTTCGCCCAGCGAGTTGTTCATCCAAATCCCAGTACCCGGCGGCATCACGCCCGAGCCATATCCTGCAGACATGGTGATTGAACAGGCGCTGCCGGTATCGTCGACGGCCGACGCATGCACGGTAGAGGGTGATGTGAGCAGCCGGCGCCAATCCCCTGTGTGGGAGAGATCGAGCAGTCGTTGGATGACCGCCGGACGGTCCTGCGCCGTGTCGACGAAGTCTCGCCGGAATCCGAGGACCGCCTGCTGTGCTCTGACGAGGTGATGCATTCCTTCGATATCCCAACCGGGGAAACCTGTTCCTTCCAAAAGGAAGAGCATGGCAGCCAAAGAGGCACCGCCGATTGCGGGAGCCGGGTTGGTTGCGATTTCCCAGTCGTCCAACTCCGAGTGCAGGGACGGACGTTCGATGGCTCGGTAAGCCGCCAGGTCCGCCCTCGTGAGGATCCCTCCGTTGGCGACTATGTCGTCGCTGATCAGTCGGGCAAGGTCACCTTCATAGAAGGACTCGACGCCCAACTCCGCGATCAAACCAAGACTATCGGCGAGTTCGGGGATGAAAATGAGGTCGCCTTCTCCAAGGAGGTCGCCTTTCGGAAAGAGCGCAGCCCGGCCCTCAGGCTCCCATCCGAACACCGACTCAGCCGCAAACTCGAGATACAAACGAGATGCTTGCGACATGGGAAAGCCATCTCGCACGACGTCGATGATGGGACCAAGAATCTCCCGCCACGGCATCGCGCCAAACCTCTCCGAAGCCCGGCTGAACGCCGCAAGCGCGCCGGGCGTCGCCACGGAGCCGTGGCCGACTGTCGTGGTGACGCCGCCGCCGTATGCCATCGTGACATCGAAGGCACCGCCACCAAATTTCTCCGAGGCCAATCCCCGGCCCGGCATCTCCATGTATCCGTCGAAGGTCACAGGATCACACTGCTGCGGCCATACGGTAACGAATCCTCCGCCGCCGATCGCGCACACGCCGGGCTCAGTGATCATCGCCGTCAGGTTGGCCCCAATTGCGGCGTCGACCGCGTTTCCCCCGGCATCCGCAATGCGTCCACCGACATCGGCCGCCAGCTGTGACGATGCTGCTACAACGATTCGTGTCATCGCTGCGGCAGGGTAGCCGCTTGCAAGCGAAGCACGAGATACTGCTCCACGTTCGGAACCTCACGCCTTCGCAGGATCCGGAAACAGGCCCGCAGGGTCCCGGAGGCTCACGTTGGCGGCCACCAGCTCGATTCGGCTTCGGCGGCCGTCCTGACCATCCCAAAACCGGCGTTGAGCGCTTCCGACACACCAGAGTCGATCGCCGGCTTGCGATTCCTGACCGAGCAGGTCGTCGGACGGGTCCCACAGGGTCACCGGCAGCACGTCTACCCGACGACGCGGCTCATCGCTCTTCACAGTGATCAGGTACCTCAGCAAGCGAGCTCCGGATTCGAATACTCGCACTTCCGGCGGAGCGGCTAGATGTCCGCCGAGCACGACGAGGTTGAAGTCCATCGTTATACCTTTCCGGGGAAAGCGGAGGAGACTGTTGGAACCGTATGTCGTGGGCGTGACAAAAAATCGCGAGGTAGGGTCGCGACATGATCGAATACTCCATCGAACGACTGTCGGATGATCTATATGCAATCGACGCCTGGATGGAGGAGCACCCGCAACGTCTGGCGTGCTATCTCTTCGACACTCCCGAGCGCGTCCTCGTCGAAGTCGGCCCGTCTGCGACGCTGCACCACCTGACGGCTGCACTCGACGAAATGGGAATCGACGACCTGGCCACGATCGTCGTAACTCATATTCACATAGATCACGCGGGCGGAGCGGGGCAGATCGCACAGTCCTTTCCGAACGCGCGAATCGGGGTACATTCGAAGGGAGCACGACATCTCGCACAGCCGGACCGTCTGTGGAGTTCTGCCCTGCAGGTCTTCGGTGAGAAATGGCTGACATCAAATTGGGGGCCAATGATCCCGATCGATCAGGAACGTCTTCTGGTGCTGGATGACGGCGATCGTATACCTCTCGGCGGCGGGCGCAGCCTCGAGGCGCTCTACACGCCGGGCCACGCAAAACACCACATCACGTACTACGAGGAGGCGAGCGGTGGGATGTTCGTGGGGGACTCACTGGGCCTCTGCTACCCGCACGGACATGCTGTTCAACCGGTCACTCCCCCACCAGACTTCGACCCCGTGGCGGCCACCGAGCAGATGCATCGGATGGGTTCCATCGGACCGGCTTTTCTCGGCTTCGCCCATTTCGGGCCGAACTATCAGGTGAAGGAAGCCTTGGCATCGTCCGAGCAGCAACTCTGGGAATGGGTGAAGTTCGTCGAAGGGGTGGCCGAGCTCGACGATGACACCGCTACCGACCGGCTGCGCCAATGGACCATCGAGCAACATAGGGCCGATGGATACTCCGAGGAGGACATCGACACCTACGACCGGGCGACCTTCTGGCCGATGCAGGTCAGGGGAATCCGCCATTGGATCAAATCCCGCCAAGAGTAACTCTGCTGAGGAACTCCGGTTAGCCGGGGACGAAGCCCCCAAAGCCAAAAGCCAGCCGTTGCGCAGCCATCTCGTCGACGGTCAACGTGGGCGCCGGGACGATGTTCGATCGCTCGTTGCGTGCGCCGTAGACATAGACGGGCATGCCGAGTTCGAGTCGTGGGGCCAGGAAGTCCATATCCCACATCTCGACCCTGATGCAGCCGTGGGAGGCTGGATAGGGCGGCACGCTCCCGGAACCGTGGATTGCATACCCACCTGAGAAGTAGAACGGTCGATAGAGACCGCCGAGGTAGGAGATCCTCCACCCGTCTACCTTCTTGTAGAACTCGTAGCTGCCTTCCGGGGTGTTGGCTCGCACGACGCTTCCGGAAGAATGCCTGTACGCGTCACCGCTGGCCGATGAGATGGGCAACACGAACGAGACTGCGTCCTTCTCGATCAGATAGAGGACCTGCCGCCCGAGATCGACCTCGACTCTCGTGTCTTCAGGCGCATCCCCCGGAACAACCAGAGGTTCGTCGAGAAGATCCCAGTGCTCCCGGAGGAACACTCCATCCCTGGGAAGATCATGTACTTTCTGAAATGCATACACGGCGCCCAGCGTCGAGCGGCCGAAGTACCCGTCGGGTTCTCCGGCCCGGAATCCGGCATCGTTGAGCGCGATTTGTAGTTCCGCCACCCAGGGTCCGCGATCCTCCGGGCTGATTCGCCCGGGTGCGGGCCATTCCCCGTCCACGGTGTACTCGCCGTCGATCGACGGCATGGCCGCGACGGGCACCGCCAGCGCGATGACCATCGCCGGCACGAGTAGAACGGCCACTTTCATAGGAGGATTGTATCGGAGCCCAATTCCAACCAGTTAAGCAATCTCTTCGTGAAGGATGTCTAGGCCCGGAAGGGCAGGATCCATCTCCTCGATCGCATTTGCTATCTGCTTGGCCGTGTCCTTGTCTCCAAGCCGCGCTGCAGCACGGGCGGCGACGTACCAACGTCTCACTTCCCATTCGGGGGCGTCGCTGGTCAATCGCTGCGGACGGGTGACCTCCCAGGCGTTGCGATTGTCTCCCTGATCGAGCAGGAAGGATCCGTAAACGACCCTGATTTCCGCCTCCGCCGCTTTGGAACCACCCAGTTCCTGGAATGTTTCCCACGTCGTATGCACATCGGGAAGTCGATCGAGCGCTCGGAGAGAGTCCATCTCCACCGCCATATGCGTAGTGTCACCGGTGATCCTGCGGAACGTGCGGATTTCCCGCAACGCCTCCTGCCATAGACCCATCCGGTAACACGACAAGGCGAGCAACTCTCGAATGGCTCCGGCCCGCGAGGAGAGCACCTTGGCCTCGAGAAGTTTCTTCCGAGCGGCCGCATAGCGACCTTCCTCGAATGAGCCGGCGGCAGCGCTCAGAAGGTTGAGGGTCGCGTCGCGCCGGTCCTTCTTCGTGGTCCGCACTATCTCGTCACGCAGCCAGCGCGGCAGATCGGCACCGGCGCCTACTGCCGTATGGCTCCGCCCGGGCTTGCGTTCGCCGGGGGGGTTGGCACGACCCTTCGACGGATCACGCTCCCCTTTCGACGAATCGCGTTGCGCCCCGGTTTGCTTCCGGGGTTGCGAACTCCGTCGATCCCCTCGAGGATCTCCACCGCGTGATCCCGACACCTGTTGCTCCTTCGTCAATGAAAGAGGGCCGCCCAATATGGACGGCCCTCGCAAATAATGTCCGGCAGTGACCTACTCTCCCGGGGGATTGCTCCCCAAGTACCATCGGCGCTGGCGGGCTTAACTTCCGTGTTCGGAATGGGAACGGGTGGTTCCCCGCCGCTATCGCCACCGGACAAACCTTCACGAACTCGGCGGCCGCGGCCGGTGAGTTCGCTCGTACTCAAGTCACCTTGAGCACTCCATAGCGAGCACTAAGTATTGAATTCAAGTCCAAGCCCTCGGCCGATTAGTACCGGTCAGCTGCACGCATTACTGCGCTTCCACTTCCGGCCTATCTACCTGGTCATCTACCAGGGGCCTTACCCGGTTAATCCGGTGGGAGATCTCATCTCGAGGTGGGCTTCGCACTTAGATGCCTTCAGCGCTTA
>JAHEDJ010000046.1 GCA_024641325.1 bacterium
GAGGGTGGTCGGACGGTTGGTGCCGGTCGGGTCACCAAAATTCTGAAGTAAGGCAGCCCTTTGGGTTGCCTCAGCCTTTGGCTGTTAGCGGTTGGCTAACGGCTGGCGGCTAAGGGCTAAGAACTGGAGCGAAGCGACAATGGCAGACGAAGCACAGAAGATAAGGATCAGGCTGAAGGCCTACGACCACGAGGTGGTCGATGAGTCCGCGCGCAAGATCTCTGAGACGGTCATCAGGACCCAGGCGAAGATCAGGGGACCGGTTCCCTTGCCAACTGAGATCCACCGCTACTGCGTGATCCGGTCACCGCACGTCGACAAGGACTCGAGGGAGCACTTCGAGATGCGCATTCACAAGCGCCTCATCGACATCCTCGAGCCGACGCCGAAGACGGTCGACTCGCTAATGCGCCTCGACCTTCCGGCAGGTGTGGAAGTGGAGATCAAGCTGTGAAAGCAATCCTCGGCGAAAAGCTGGGTATGACCCAGGTCTTTGATGATGAGGCGCGGGCGATTCCCGTCACCGTCATCAAGGCGGGGCCGTGCCGAATCGTCCAAATCAAGACCCCGGAGACCGACGGCTACTCGGCGATCCAATTGTCGTACCGCGAGGTACCGGCCCACAAGCTCTCAAAGCCCGAGGCAGGCCACTTCGGCAAAGCCGGCGTAGCACCCGCCCGTCACCTCGTAGAGGTGCGTGTAGATGACGTCGCCCTCTTTCAGATCGGCCAGGAGATCACCATCGCCGACGTGCTCGAGAAGGGTGGCAAGGCAGACGTGTCCGGAGTCTCCAAGGGCAAGGGATTCCAGGGCGTAATGAAACGTCACAACTTCTCCGGTCAGGGAGCGAGCCACGGTGTCCACAAGGTGCACCGTGCGCCGGGTTCCATCGGTGCCTGCGCGACTCCTGCACGCGTCTTCAAAGGACAAAAGATGGCCGGCAGGATGGGCGGCGAGCGTACGACGATGCTCAACCTCGAAGTCGTCGAGGTCGATCGGGAGCGCGGTCTCGTCCTTCTCGGCGGTTCGGTTCCCGGGCCCAAGGGTTCGATGGTGCTTGTACGAGAGGCGGTGAAGAACTGATGGCGGATCTCAAAGCCCCTCTCTTCAGTGCAGACGGCGCCAGCATTGGCGAAGTCAGCCTCGACGTCACGGTCTTCGGCCTCGAGCCGAACATTCCCGTGATGCACCAGGTCGTTACAGCCCAGATGGCAGGTGCCAGGTCGGGTAGCGCCTCAACGAAGACTCGTGCGGAAGTACGCGGTGGTGGTAGGAAGCCCTGGCGTCAGAAGGGTCTCGGCCGGGCGCGGCATGGCTCGATTCGTGCGCCACAGTGGACCGGCGGTGGTGTTGCCTTTGGGCCGAAACCCCGCGACTACGGTCAGCGGACGCCCAAGAAGATGAAGAGACTCGCCCTTCGTGGCGCTCTGTCGGCACGAGCGAGTGAATCAGAGGTCAAGGTCATAGATGCCTTCGACTGGGCTACCCCCAAGACGAAGCTGGCGAAGTCGCTTCTCGGTTCCATCGAGGCAGGTCGCAAGATCCTGGTCGTATTAGGTGCCGGTGACGGCGTTGCCGAACGCTCGTTCCGCAACCTGCCCAACGTAATGACCTGCAACACAGGTCACCTCACGACCTACGACGTCCTGTGGGCGGAGACGATTGTGTTCACCTCGCAGACGCTCGGAACCTTGTCCGGGTTGGAGAAGTTCGATGTGTCCGAGGACGACTTCGTGCGGGAGTCTGCCTCTTCGGCTAAAGCCGAAGAGGTTAAAGAAGACTCGACGAGCGAGTCTTCTTTGCCTGTCGATGATGAGGGGGGTGAGGGCTGATGAAGGACCCTCGTGACATCATCTTCGAACCGGTTGTCTCGGAGAAGTCTTACGACCTCATCGAAAAGACGAACACCTACACATTCGTCGTCGATCGCCGTGCCAACAAGACGGAGATCAAAGAGGCCATCAAATCGATCTTCGAGGTGAAGGTCGTATCGGTCAACACGATGAACAAGTTCGGCAAAGTAAAGAGGACCGGATGGGTCCTGGGTAAGCGCCCCGATTCAAAGCGGGCCATGGTCAAGCTCGCTGCGGGCGAATCGATCGACATCTTCGGGGTATAGCGATGCCAATCAAGAAACGGAAACCAACTTCACCCGGCCAGCGGTTCCAGACCGTGGCCGACTTCTCGGAGCTGACTAAGAAGAAGCCCGAGAAGTCATTGATCGTCAAGCGCAATGAGAGCGCGGGTCGCAACTCCTACGGGCGGATCACCTCGCGGCATCGCGGTGGTGGACACAAGCGCCGCTACCGGGTTGTGGACTTCCGCCGCACCAAGGACGGGATCCCGGCCACTGTGGCAGCCGTCGAGTACGACCCGAACCGCAATGCGAGAATCGCGTTGCTTCATTATCACGATGGTGAGAAGCGATACATTCTCGCTCCGGTTGGGTTGAAGGTCGGCGACAAGTTGGAGTCCGGCTCCAAGGCCGAAATCAGGCCGGGCAATGCTCTCCCGCTGCGGAACATACCGGCCGGTACGATCCTGCACGCCATTGAGCTTCGCCCGGGTGGTGGAGCCAAGATGGCCCGCTCGGCAGGTACTGCGGTGCAGTTGATGTCGAAAGAGGGCGACCTGGCGCTGCTGCGGCTGCCCTCCAGCGAGATGAGGATGGTGTCGCTCGATTGCCGTGCGACCATCGGCCAGGTTGGCAACACCGAGTCCGAGCTGATCAAGATTGGCAAGGCCGGTCGCAACCGTTGGAAAGGTGTTCGCCCCCAGTCGCGCGGTGTGGCTATGAACCCGGTCGATCACCCTCTTGGCGGCGGCGAAGGCCGCTCATCCGGTGGACGGCACCCCGTCAGCCCGTGGGGCAAGCCCGAAGGGCGCACCCGCAAGAAGAACAAATCAAGCGATCAATACATCGTGCGTCGGCGCACCAAGAAGGGAAGGCGCTGATGTCCACGCCCATCAACGAGACGTCGGCCGACGCAATGGCGAAGCTCGCTTCGCACGTGTGTCGGCGTACCAGGAAGGGACGGCGGTAATCATGGCAAGAAGCCTGAAGAAAGGTCCCTTCGTAGACGATCACCTGATCGGCAAGATCGAGGACCTCAACGCAAAGGGAGAGAAGCGGGTAGTCCGCACATGGAGCCGCCGCTCCACGGTCTTTCCCGAAATGGTAGGACACACTATCGCCGTCCACGACGGTCGTAAGCATGTCCCGGTGTACATCACGGAGTCGATGGTCGGCCACAAGCTCGGCGAGTTCGCTCCAACCCGCACATTCCGCGGGCACGCAGGTTCAGTGAGGAAGCGATGAAGGCCCACGCTCAAGCTAAGTTCATCCGTCAGTCGCCTTTCAAGGTGCGGCGCGTGCTCGATCTGGTCAGGGGTCTTCCGGTCGAGGAGGCACGGCACGTACTCGACCTCACCGAGCGCCGGGCCGCCGATTACGTACGCAAGGTTCTCGATTCGGCGGTCGCCAATGCCGAGCACAATCTCGCACTCGATGCCGGCGACTTGTTCGTCTCGGAAACGTATGCCGACGAGGGTCCGACTCTGAAGCGGTGGCGCCCGCGAGCCCGGGGCCGTGCCACACGCATCAACAAGCGCACTAGTCATATAACGGTCGTCGTGTCCGACGGCGAGGAGGAGTAAGAAGATGGGCCAGAAGACACATCCTTACGGCTTCCGTCTCGGAATCGTGACCGACTGGAAGTCCCGCTGGTACAGCGACAAGGACTACACGGAACTCGTCAACGAGGATTGGAAGATTCGCGACTACCTCGAGGGAGAGCTCACGAGAGGCGCCGTCAGCCGCGTCGAGTTGGAGCGTACCCGTGACAAAGTGCAGATCGACGTGCACACCGCACGTCCCGGCGTTGTAATCGGACGCAAGGGTTCGGAGGCCGAGCGTCTGCGCGACGGTCTCGAGAAGCTGACAGGCCGCCGCATCAAGCTGAACGTCATCGAGGTGAAAGATCCCGAAACCGACGCGCAGTTGCTTGCACGAGGCGTCGCGGACCAGATTGAGAATCGTGTTGCGTTCCGTCGTGCGATGAAGCGCACGGTGACGACTGCCATGAAGGCCGGCGCGGAAGGCGTACGCGTCGAGTGCAAAGGTCGCCTTGGCGGTGCCGATATGGGACGCCGCGAGTGGTATCGGGAAGGACGGGTGCCGCTCCATACGCTGCGGGCCGACGTCGACTATGGAACTGCCACCGCTCGCACCACCGTCGGTGCAATCGGGGTCAAGGTTTGGGTATACAAGGGTGACGTCGTCGCCAGCCCGACAGCCACGCGTGAGAAAATCGCCGCGGAAGCCGCATTGGCGACCGGAGGACCCAGCCGTGGTCGGGTGGCTCCAGCCAAGTCACGGGCTGAGGCGGCTGCCGGAAGTGATAAGATGCCTCGCCTCATTGAAGCCGGCGGCGGCAAGCGAATCATCGAAGCCGGCGGCGGCAAGCGCAAAGAGACTGCGCGACGGGAAGAATCTTCATCGAAGAAGATCGGCCCGAACGAGGCAATCAGCCAATACGAAGAAGAACGTGGTGCCCTCGTCGACGAGACCCCCTCTGCGGAGGTGAGCGTCGAGGCGAGTGCCGAAGAGACTCCCATTACGCCGGAGCTTGAAACGGTTGTGCCTGTTGAAGAGGTCGCAGTCGAAGAGGTGCCGGCAGAAGAGGCAGCGGCGGACGCTGCGGTCGCGGAGGCAAGCACCGGCGATGAAGAAGCTGCGGCAGAGCCCGCCGATGCCGACACCGGCGAGGCGGCGGAAGCCGGAGCGAGCGAAGAAGAAGGAGGCGAGTAGAGATGTTGATGCCCAAGCGGACAAAGTACCGCCGGGTGCATCGCGGTCGGAGACGCGGTCCCGCCAAAGGCGGCACCCGCGTGAACTTCGGCGACTACGGCCTTCAGTCGCTCGACGCCGCGTGGATAACCTCCCGGCAGATCGAATCGGCTCGTGTGGCTATCACCCGCGCTGTGCGCCGTGGTGGAAAGGTGTGGATCAACATCTTCCCCGACAAGCCGGTGACGGCTAAACCGGCCGAAACCCGTATGGGATCCGGCAAGGGCGCCCCGGAGTTCTGGGTTGCCGTTGTCAAACCGGGCCGTGTGATGTTCGAACTGTCCGGAGTTGACGAAGATCTGGCCAGGGAAGCGATGCGAAAGGCCGGCCACAAACTGCCGGTCCGGACACGATTTGTGACGCGGGAGGAAGGGTGACTACAGAGGAACTCCGAGAGCTCTCGCCCGCAGAACTGCTCGAGGCGCTCGCAGATGCGAAGGCTGAGGCTTTCAACCTGCGTTTTCAGCTGGCGACCAACCAGTTGGACAACACTGCCCGGCTTGGACAGGTCCGGCGCGACGTGGCTCGCATCATGACGGTGTTGAGGGAACAAGAAATTGAAGCTTGGCAAGCGCAAGCAGCGGTTGCCGACAAGGAAGGTGCGTAATGGCAGACCGGACACGTCGCAAGACGCGCGTCGGGGTCGTGGTGTCGGACAAGCGAGACAAAACGATCACGGTTGAGGTCACGGGCTCCCGGCGCCATCCACTGTACGGCAAGGTCGTACGCAGTCGGGCTCGATTCCATGCCCACGATGAGGCAAACGATGCCCGTCTGGGAGATACCGTGATGATCGCAGAGACGCGGCCGCTATCGAAGACCAAGCGCTGGCGCGTGGTCGAAGTTGTGGAGCGGGCCCGATGATCCAGCAGGAATCCCGCCTCAAAGTGGCGGACAACAGCGGCGCGCGCGAGCTGTTGTGTATACGCGTGCTCGGCGGCTCACATCGCCGGTACGCCGGTGTCGGCGATGTGATCGTTGGAACCGTCAAAGAAGCGATTCCAGGTGCTGCAGTCAAGCGTGGCGAGGTCGTTCAAGCAGTTGTGGTTCGCACGGCTAAGGAACACCGCCGGCAAGACGGCACCTACATTCGCTTCGATGACAACGCGTGTGTGCTCATCGACGCCAACCAGCAGCCCCGCGGGACCCGTATCTTCGGCCCGGTGGCTCGAGAACTCCGTGAGAAGAAGTTCATGAGGATCGTCTCGCTGGCTCCGGAGGTGCTGTGATGCGTTTACGCGAAGGCGACAAAGTCAAGGTCGTGGCCGGAAAGGACTCCGGTCGGGAGTCCCGGATCATCCGCGTCATTCCCAAGAAGAACAAGGTAATCGTCGAGAACGTCAATACCGCCAAGCGGCACATGAAGCCGCGTGGGCAGACGATGCAGGGTGGCATCATCGACAAGGACATGCCGCTGGACGCTTCCAACGTCATGATCATCTGCGATGAATGCGGCCCAACCCGCATCGGATACCGTATCGACGGTGACGGCAATAAGACTCGCACCTGCGTGAAGTGCGGAGGTGAACTGTGATTCCACGACTGAAGCAGAAGTACAACGACGAGATCGCTCCCAAGTTGATGGAAGAGATCAACGCGCCGAATGCCATGCTGGTGCCGCGTTTGGACAAGATCGTCGTCAACGTCGGCGTTGGCGAGGCCGTCGCCGACAAGAAGGCGATCGACTCGGTAATGGACGAGCTTGCCATCATCACAGGCCAGAAGCCGAAGATGAATGTCGCCAAGAAGTCGATTGCCAACTTCAAGGTGCGCAAGGGTATGCCCATCGGCGCCTCTGTGACGCTGCGCGGCAAGCGCATGTGGGAGTTCTTCGACAGGCTCGTCGCTGTGGCGATTCCCCGTGTGCGTGACTTCCGCGGCCTAAACCCGAAGTCGTTCGACGGGCGCGGCAACTATTCGTTCGGTGTTACCGAACAGCTGATTTTTCCGGAGATCGACTACGACAAGGTCTCAACCGTTCGTGGAATGGATATCACTATTTGCACGACGGCCAGTAATGACGAAGATGCGCGGGCCCTGCTGAATGCGTTCGGCTTCCCGTTCCGCAAACAACAAGCGCAGGTGTAGGAGCTAGTTCATGGCGAAGAAATCGTTGATTGCGAAAGCCAATCGCACGCCCAAGTTCAAATCGCGCGCCTACAACCGCTGCAAGCGGTGTGGTCGGTCGCGCGCTTACCTGCGGAAATTTGGCATGTGCCGCATTTGCGTGCGCGAACTCGCTCGCAAGGGTGAGCTCCCCGGTGTGAGAAAGGCTTCGTGGTAATCATGATGACCGATCCCATTGCCGACATGTTGACTCGAATCCGCAACGCCGTTCAGGCTGGGCACGTGGCGGTGACGATGCCTTCTTCCAAGGTCAAAGAAGCCGTCGCCGGCATCCTCGCCGCCGAGGGGTACATCGAGGGATTTGATGTTGAGCCGAAAGGGCCGGCTCGTGAGATGACGATCCAGCTCAAGTATGGACCGCGTCGTGAGAAGATCATCTCCGGCCTGCGTCGGGTTTCCAAGCCCGGTCGTCGGGTCTACAGGAAAGCCGGTGAACTGCCTCGTTCCAACGGCGGCCTCGGTGTCGTCCTTGTTTCGACTTCACAGGGGATCCTGCCGGATCGCGAAGCCCGTCGTCGCCAACTCGGTGGCGAGATTGTGTGTGAGGTTTGGTGAGATGAGCCGCGTAGGAAAAGCACCGATCACCCTTCCATCCGGCGTCAACGTCGCCATCGATGGTCAGAAGGTGACGGTCAAAGGGCCCAAGGGCCAGTTGGATCGCGAGTTCCACGACCGCGTTTCGATCAGTCAGGAAGACGGTGTGCTCACCGTCGGAAGAGCCGACGATGAACGACAGTCGAGAGCCCTCCACGGCCTGAGCCGGGCTCTGCTCGCCAACATGGTGGCCGGGGTTGCAGACGGCTTCAGCAAGGAACTTGCGATCGTCGGCGTCGGATATCGTGCGGCGATGAAAGGCACCGGCCTGGATCTGCAGCTCGGTTTCAGCCATCCGGTGAGCGTTGATGCCCCGGCGGGCATCACATTTGAGGTGCCGGAGCCCACAAAGATCATTGTGAGCGGAATAGACAAGGAAGCTGTCGGCCAGATTGCCTCCGAGATCCGGGCAATCCGCCCCCCCGAGCCCTACAAAGGCAAGGGGATTCGCTATGTAAACGAGCAGGTGCGGCGCAAGGCCGGAAAGGCAGGTGTCGCACGATGAGCAAGTCGAGAGAGGCTGCGCGGAAGATCCGCCACTATCGAGTTCGAAAGCGTGTCTCCGGGACGCCCGCCCGTCCGCGGCTGGCCGTATTCCGGAGCAATCGCTACATCTATGCACAGGTCATCGACGATGTTGCAGGCCATACGCTTGCGTCGGCGTCGTCGATGGAAAAGGATCTTCGGGGAGAGCGACTCAATGTCGAGACCGCCTCGAAGATCGGCAAGTTGGTCGCCGAGCGTGCTCAAAGCGCCGGTGTTGGCAAGGTGGTGTTTGACCGGGGAGGCTTCCCGTTTCACGGACGGGTCAAGGCCCTGGCAGACGCTGCTCGCAAAGCCGGGTTGGAGTTTTAGGAGAGACGATGGCGAGACAACAGCGTCAGCAGCAAGAAACCGACGGACCTCAGCTCGACGAGCGGGTCATTCAGATCAATCGTGTAGCCAAGGTGGTCAAGGGTGGCCGCAGGTTCTCTTTCACCGCGCTCGTTGTAGTGGGTGATGGGAAGGGAAAGGTCGGCGTCGGCTACGGCAAAGCCAAAGAAGTTCCGGCCGCCATCCAAAAGGGTATGGAAACTGCCCGCAAGGCGATGGTTTCTATTCCGATGGCAGGTACCACGACCATTCACGAGATCATCGGAGAGCACAGTGCCTCCCGCGTCCTGATCAAGCCGGCAGCACCGGGTACCGGCGTGATCGCCGGTGGCGCAGTGCGGCAGATCCTCGAAGCGGCAGGAGTTCGGGACGCCCTCGGGAAATCTCTTGGTTCGCCGACGCACCTCAACGTTGCCAAGGCGACGATGAATGCCCTTCTCGGCCAGCATCGCCCGGACGTCATCGCCAAAATGCGCGGGAAGAGCCCTGAAGAGGTGACTCCTCCAGCCCTCCTGGCGGCCTACCGGTCAACTGAGATGATCCGCGCCCAGGCGGGGGAGTGACGCACCCATGGCTGCGAAGACACTGCAAGTAACGCTCCGCCGGAGCCTCATCGGAGAAAAGCCTAAGACCCGTGCAACGGTGCGGGGCCTCGGCCTCCGGAAGATGAACCAGACCGTCCAACACGACGACACTGAAGCGATTCGCGGGATGTTGCACAAAGTGAAGCACCTGGTCGACATCGTCGAGAGCAAGAAGTAACTGGTACGTAACTCGTACTGCGTACTACGTACCACGAAGAGGAACCAATGGCTGACAAGCAGAAGAAGACCAAACTCCAGCTTCATCACCTGAAGCCGGCACCCGGCTCCAAGAAGAAGGCTATTCGGGTTGGACGCGGTGAAGGCGGACGGCGCGGAAAGACTGCCGGTCGCGGGACCAAGGGTTTGAAGGCCCGTGGGAACGTTCGTCCCGGATTCGAGGGTGGCAGCATGCCTTTGCAGCGTCGCCTCCCGCACCTGCGTGGGTTCAAGAATCCAAACAAGGAGTACTTCACCGTCGTGAATGTCGAGCGGCTCGGCGAGTTTGCAGCCGGTTCAACCGTCACGCCGGAGGACATCCGTGCAGCAGGCATGGTCAAGAAGCGTGGTCGGGTGAAGGTCCTTGCCGACGGAGAACTCACTACAAAACTCACGGTGAAGGCCCATGCCTTCAGCAAGGGTGCAGTCGCCAAGATCGAAGCAGCCGGGGGTACAGCAGAAGTGGTTGAAGGCTGAAGGTGCGTTTGGGCCGTCAGCTGCAAGAATGCCCCGGGTGGCAGTTGGCAACTGGCAACTGGCACCCGGTTCAGAACCTAGAACTTAGAACCTAGAACTCAGGATTTTCATGCTCGCCGTTTACCGCCACATGTTCACGATTCCCGACTTGCGTCGGAAGATCCTCTTCACGCTGATGATTCTCGGCGTGTACCGGCTTGGGACGAACATCCCCGTTCCGGGAACTGACCTCGATGCCGTCCAGGCGATCGCCGAAGGAGCAGAGGTGGGCGGTATCTTCGGCTTGCTCAACCTCTTCTCTGGTGGCGCACTGGAGCGTTTCTCGGTCTTCGCGCTCGGCATCATGCCGTACATCACTGCGAGCATCATCATGCAGCTGCTCACGGTGGTCATTCCTCGTCTCCAGGCGTTGCAGGACGAGGGCGATAGGGGCCGCAAGGTCATAACCCAGTGGACCCGGTACTTGACGGTCATTCTGGCCCTGCTGCAGTCGACGGCGCTCACTGCGTTGTTCGCCAGTGCCGGGGGAGCTGCACAACTCGGCTTGAGCCAGCCGTTGATCTCCGATTCGAGCGCCGGGAAAGCGGCACTAATCGTGCTGACTATGACGGCCGGGACTGCGTTCATCATGTGGCTCGGTGAGTTGATCACTCAGCGCGGTATCGGCAACGGCATGTCGCTGATCATCTTTACGAGCATCATCAGCCAGCTACCGGCCAGCTTCTCGCTGATCTATCAGCAGACCGTCGGTGCTTCACAGCCGCTGCTCTTCGTGCTGATGATCTTCATATTCGTTGCAATGGTGGTTGCGATTCTCTACGTCGAGCAGGGTCAGCGGCGGATTCCCATTCAGTTTGCCAAACGAGTTCGGGGCCGCAGGGTGCTCGGCGGTCAGGCGACCTACATTCCGCTGAAGGTGAACACGGCAGGCGTGATCCCAGTCATCTTCGCGACGAGCGTCCTGTTCTTCCCGGCGCTCATTGTGACGATGATTCCGAACTCGACCAACAGTGTGCTCGAGGGGATCCGCAACTGGGTGAACGAGTACCTGGGTTCAGGGGGCAGCTCTACCTGGACTTACGTGATCATCCTCTTCCTGCTGATTGTGTTCTTCACCTATTTCTATACGGCGATCCAGTTTGATCCGGTCCGCCAGGCTGAAACGATCCAGCGTCAGGGCGGGTTCGTTCCGGGAATCCGTCCCGGCAAGGCAACCGTGCGTCATCTGGAGTACATCCTCAATCGGATCACATTGCCGGGCGCCATGTTCCTGGCGTCGATCTCGGTGCTCCCGGCTATCGCCTCGGTGATCTGGGGCTTCCAGATCGGGTTCTCCGGCGTGTCGATTCTGATTGTCGTTGGTGTTGCCCTCGAAACGATGAAGCAGATCGAGAGCCAGCTGACAATGCGGAACTACGAAGGTTTCCTGACGTGACAGGTGCGAGGTACCAGGTAACGAGTACCAGGTACGGCGGCCTCACCGGAGCTCTGCTCCGATGAGGCTGCTTTTTTTGGGACCTCCCGGGGCCGGCAAAGGGACCCAGGCGAAACGTGTAGCCGGGAATCTCGGTATCCCACACATCGCCACGGGTGACATGCTGCGCCAGGCCGTTTCCGAAGGAACCGACCTCGGGCTCAAGGCAAGGGCAATCATGGAAAGAGGCGACCTGGTTCCGGACGATCTGGTGATCGCCATGCTCCTGGACCGGGTGGCCCACGACGATGCCACCGACGGTTTCATCCTCGACGGATTCCCACGAACGATCGCGCAAGCCGAAGCACTCGAAGATCGTTTTGGCGACGGAGGCCTCGATGCGGCGGTCGTCATCGACGTGGACTCCGAGGAGATCGTCAGGCGCATCTCTGGGCGCAGGGTCTGTGGCAACGGGCACGTTTTCCATGTCGACGACCCACGATGGGTTGACGGGGAGAAATGCGACCAGTGTGGCGAACCGATCTATCAACGTGAAGACGACTACGCATCAACGGTGAGGAACCGACTCAACGTCTACCGGGATCTGACCGAACCCCTGATCGCCTTTTATGGTGATCAGGGTACGACTATGCACGTCATCGACGGAGTCGGGGATCCAGATAGCATCACGGAATCGATCATGACGGCGCTCCGTCAATGATCACGATCAAGAAACCGGATGAGTTCGAAAAGATGGCCGTTGCCGGAGCCGCGGTCGCGGTCGTGCTGCGGACGGTCAAAGAGGCCGCTGCCCCGGGTGTCACCATGAAGGAACTGGACGCCGTCGCGGCCGACGTCATCCGTTCGCGAGGTTGCACGCCGTCCTTCCTTGGCTACCACGGATTCCCCGCGCATATCTGCACGTCTCCGAACTCGGTCATCGTTCACGGAATACCCGACTCGTATCGGCTCAAGCCGGGAGATGTTCTGTCGGTTGATGCAGGTGCTATCTACGAGGGGTTTCACGGCGACGCTGCGATCACTTTTGGGATCGGCGAGCTTGCTCCCGCTGCTCAGCGCCTCATCGACACGACAGAAGCGGCGTTGTGGGCCGGCATCCAGGAGGTTGCCGACGGGGCCAGGCTCGGGAATATCGGCAGCGCCGTCCAGGCTGAGGCAGAACGTGTCGGTCTCGGTATCGTTCGCGAGTACGTCGGGCACGGCATCGGGAGGCAGATGCACGAAGAGCCCCAGGTCCCGAACTTCGGCAAGAAGGGCACCGGCATGAAGCTCCGAACCGGGATGGCAGTTTGCATCGAGCCCATGTTCAATCTCGGCGGCGCCGAGACCAGGGTCGAGGCCGACGGATGGACGGTTGTTACCGCCGATGAGTCTCTTTCGGCGCATTTCGAGCACACAATCGGCATCACGGAAGACGGGCCGGTCGTGTTTACGGCAAGCGATTTGTCCTCCGGTTCAACCGGCGACTAAGATTCCCGTCTGGCTTACGGGCCGGTTTGAGCGTGTTCGGCTCTAAGTAGGCGGACCGCTCGAGATCCCAATCATTTCCCTCATCCGCTTTGTGTGCGGTTTGAGGCTGCGGGAACGCCGGCGGTTTCCATCTGAAAGTGTCTGGAGACACCATGAAGGTTCGGCCTTCTACGAAGAAAATGTGTGAAAAGTGCCGGATCATCCGGCGGCGCGGACGCGTCTGGGTCATCTGTCCCAACCCGCGCCACAAGCAGCGACAGGGGTAGTTGATGGCTCGTATCGCAGGCGTCGATCTTCCTCGAGACAAACGTCTCGAGATCGCATTGACCTACATCTACGGCATTGGTCGTACTACGGCGCTGAACACGTGTGAAGAGCTTCGTATCGACGCAGGCACGAAGGTGCGAGATCTCACGGACGATGAGGTGCTGCGCATTCGTCGGCATCTCGATCAAAACCTGCGCATCGAAGGTGACCTTCGGCGCGAGGTACAACAGAACATCCGGCGAAAAGTTGAGATTGGCTCATACCAGGGCATTCGGCACCGGCGCGGGTTGCCGGTTCGAGGGCAGCGGACGCACACCAACGCCCGTACCCGCAAGGGTCCAAGGGTTGCCATCGCCGGCAAGAAACAAGTCGGCAAGTAGATAGGTCGCGGAGGTCCCCTTGGCGGAGCAGAGGCGAGTACGCCGTCGTGAGCGCAAGAACATCCCACATGGGGTGGCGCACATCAAGGCCAGCTTCAATAACACGATTATTTCGATCACCGATCAGACCGGCAACTCCATCGTATGGACGTCGGGCGGTTCGGTTGGTTTCAAAGGTTCGAGGAAATCGACCCCCTACGCCGCGCAGGTGGCAGCCGAAGAGGCTGCTCGTCGCGCCGGTGAACACGGGGTTCGTAAACTCGACGTGATTGTCAGCGGCACCGGCTCAGGCCGGGACACAGCCGTTCGCACTCTTCAGAACATGGGAATGGAGATCACGGGCATTCGCGACGTGACTCCCGTCCCCCACAACGGTTGCCGGCCGAAGAAGCGCCGGGGAGGCTGAGAATGGCTCGTTATACAGGTCCCCGCCACAAGGCATGCCGCAGGGCGCGTACGCCCCTGTGCCAGTCAAAGCGCTGCCCGGTCGACAAGCGACCGTATCCTCCCGGCGAACACGGGCGTGCCCGCGTTCGGGAGAGCGACTATCTGATCCAGCTCCGCGAGAAGCAGAAGCTTCGCACGATGTACGGCATCCTGGAGCGCCAGTTCCGCCGTTACTACCAGGAGGCTGCTCGCCAGAAGGGCATCACAGGTGACAACCTGCTTCGCATACTGGAGAGTCGTCTGGACAACGTCGTATATCGGGCCGGTCTCGCCGCCACGCGGCCGCAGGCTCGTCAGCTAGTGAACCACGGCCACTTCGAGGTCAACGGCAGGAAGGTCGATATCCCCTCGTACCGCGTTCGCAAGGACGACGTGGTTGCGTTGCGCGATGGCAGCAAAGAACTAATCATCGTCCAACACTCCGTCGATACGAGCGGCCGCACGCCATCGGAATGGCTTGAGGTTGACACGACGGCCAAGCGGGTGGTCGTGCACGATCTTCCTAATCGTGCACAGATCGATACCCCGATTCAGGAACAGCTCATCGTCGAGCTCTACTCCAAGTAGCGAGGGGAACCGCTTTGTTGATTGTTCAACGTCCACAAATAGAGGAACAGACCGTATCCGAACTCCGGTCGAGGTTTGTCGTAGAGCCGCTGGAGCCCGGCTTTGGCTACACGCTGGGCAATACCCTGCGTCGCACGCTCCTATCACGCATTCCCGGCGCCGCCGTTACCACGCTGCAGATCGAAGGTGTGCAGCACGAGTTCTCAACGGTGGAAGGCGTCGTTGAAGATGTCGTCGACATCATTTTGAATATCAAGCAGATCGTCGTTCGCATGGAGGACCACGAGCCGCAGACCGTCTATCTCTCGGCCAAGGGACCGGGAGAGGTGACGGCCGGCCAGCTCAAGGTTCCCGCCGGCGTAGAGATCATCAACCCCGACCTGCATCTGGCGACACTGTCGTCCGGCGGTCGCCTCGAGGCAGAGCTCAGCGTTGAGCGCGGTGTCGGCTACCGGAGCGCTTTGCGTATTCCCGGTGTGGACGCGATCGGCGTTATGCCGGTGGATGCGATCTATTCGCCGGTACGCAAGGTTTCGTATCGAGTTGAGTCGACCCAGGTTGGGCAGATGACCAACTTCGACAGGTTGATCCTCGACGTTGAGACCGACGGATCGCTCACTCCCGGTGAGGCCATCTCATCGGCAGGCAAGACCCTGGGAGAGCTACTCAGTCTCTTCGCCGATATCGGCGAGGGCATCGGCCTCGAGCTCGGTGAAATAACCATGGCTGAGTCGGCCTCACCTGATCTCGACCTCCCGATCGAAGCCCTCGATCTGTCGGAGCGCCCCCGCAACTGCTTACGTCGGGCGCAGGTCAAGACCGTCGGGGAGATCGTTCTCAAGACGGAAGACGATCTTCTCAACATCACCAACTTCGGGCAGAAGAGCCTCGAAGAGGTCATCGCCAAGCTCGACGAGCTGGGTCTGAGCCTCGCCGCCGGGGGAGCAGAAAACTAATGCCTCGCCCACGGAAGGGAGCCCGCCTCGGGTCGGGCCCCAAGCACGAAAAGCATCTTCTCGCCAACCTGGCCGCCTCGTTGATCTGGGAAGGCAAGGTGACCACCACGCTTGCCAAAGCAAAGGCAGTTCGCCCGCTCGCGGAGAAATTCATCACCAAGGGCAAACGCGGCAGTTTGCACGATCGCCGGCAGGTGTTGAAGCAGATTCACGACAACGAGATCGTCACGAAGCTGTTCGATGAGGTTGGTCCTCGATACGAGGATCGCCAGGGTGGATACACCCGAATCGTGCGTACCGGGCCTCGTCGAGGTGACAACGCGGAAATGGCGGTTATCGAGTTGGTCTGACGACCAACGCGAGCCCTAGGCCGTAGGCCATGAGCAGTAAGCAGGCGGGCCCTTCGGGGCCCGTTGGCAATTGGCGATTGGCAATTGGCGCCCGTGAAGCCGGGCTCGCGAGGCATAGGCAATTAGCGATTGGCAATTGGCGATTGGCTCCCTGTTGAAGCCGGGCTCGCGTGCCATAGGCGATTGGCGATTGGCTCCCTGTTGAAGCCGGGCTCGCGAGCCATAGGCCATAGGCTTTAGGCGATAGGCCAGAGGCCTTAGGCTCCACACTGCCTGCTGCCTACTGCCTACTGCCTACTGCCTACTGCCTACTGCCTGCTGCCTACTGCCTACTGCCTACGGGCTAGCCTCCTCTCATGTCTCCCGACTCGCACCTTGACGCTCGATTCATCGATTTCGACCATGACGAATGGGCGGAGCTACGTGCAAACACGCCGATGACTCTCGATGAGGGGGATCTCGAGCGCCTGCGGGGTATCAACGAGGAGCTGTCCCTCGACGAGGTGGCTCAGATATACCTTCCGCTATCCCGGTTGCTGAATCTCTATGTGGCGGCCTCTCAGCAGTTATACAAGGTGACGGACACATTCCTGGGTCAGCCGGCGGAACGGGTTCCGTATGTCATCGGCGTGGCTGGGAGCGTTGCAGTCGGCAAGTCAACTGTTGCTCGCGTGCTTCAGGCGCTCTTGGCCCGTTGGCCGGACCATCCGAAGGTTGATCTGGTCACGACAGACGGGTTTCTATATCCAAATGAGATTCTCGAACAAAGAGACCTCATGGATCGCAAGGGATTCCCCGAGAGCTATGACGTCCGGGAGCTTGTCCGCTTCATGGCTGCTGTAAAAGCAGGGGAGAGGAACATCGGCGCACCGGTGTACTCGCACCTGGCCTACGATGTGGTGCCCGGCGAAAAACGCGAGACGGATCGGCCGGACATTCTGATCGTCGAGGGCCTCAACGTTCTCCAGACGGGTGACGGAGGGGCGACCCGGGCCAGAGTGTTCGTGAGTGATTTCTTCGATTTCTCCATTTACATGGATGCACAGGAAGAGCACGTCGTGCAGTGGTACATAGACAGGTTTCTGACCCTGCGGGACACCGTCTTTCAGAATCCCGACTCGTATTTCCATCGATACGCCGGGCTCTCCGAGGATGAGGCTGTTGAGACGGCCAGGGACATCTGGTATCGAATCAACGGCCCGAACCTACGGGAGAACATCCTTCCGACCCGCGAGCGCGCCCACCTCATAATGGAGAAGGATGCTGATCACACGATCAAGAAAGTACGGCTGCGGCGGATATGAAGCGACTCGCAATTCGCAATTCGCATGAGTGACGGAGGCGAATCGCGAATCGCGTATCGCGCTGCTGCGGCAGAAGATCTACGAGCTCTACTCGAGCGCTTCGATCCGCCCGATCTGCAGCAGGCGTCCTATCGCCGTCGCATGCTTGATCTCTGCGCCTCTGACGGCGATCCGACGGCGCGTAGCCATTTCGATCCCGGGCACTTCACTGCCAGCGGCTTCGTCGCGTCGCCCGACGGCGCCGGCGTTCTGCTCATTCATCATGAGAAGATCGGCAAGTGGCTGCAACCCGGAGGGCACATCGAAGCGGATGATGCATCGATCGAAGCCGCTACCCGTCGCGAGATTGCAGAGGAGACGGGCCTGGCAGACATCCAATCGTTCGGGTTGATAGACATCGATATCCACCAATTTCCGGCCCGGGCGGATGACCCGGCACATCTGCACTTCGATGTGAGATACGGATTTCGAGCACGATCTGGAATCATCGAAGCCGGCGATGGAGTGCTCGATGCTCGATGGATTCCGTTCGACGAACTGAATCGCTGGAGCTCAGAACTGAGCGTTACACGCCCGAGCGCGGCTCTTCAGTTGGCGGTCCGATGATTCAGATTCCACCGATAGCAGGGGGCCAATGGCCAATGGCCGGTCGCCGGTCAGTACCGGCGGACGGCCGGGCCCGGTTGCCGGCGGATCGCGCTCCCCTGTTACCCTGCCGGTCCTATGTTCGACCGGATGATCAGGGCCGCCAGGCTCGACCGAAGGCTCTATACCGAGGTCTTCTTCGATAACGCCGCCACCGGAGATGCGGTCTTGATCGTGGCCGGCATCTACGGTGCCATTTACCTCGCCCTTGTGTTGGGGAGCAATCTCGGCTTCAGCGTCATCTCGTTCATCGGCATTCTGCTCTCAGGCCTGATCGGTTGGCTCATCGTATCCGGAGGGCTGTGGCTGGCGGGAACGAAGATCTTCGATGGGTCCGCAAGAGGAGCAACAGTGATCCGCCTGACGGGATTCACCCATGTGCCGCTCGTTCTGCTTGTGGCTGCTCCCTTTGTAGGTTCGGTCCTCACCGATGTCGTAGTTGCGGCCGCGCTGATCTGGTTCATCGCGGCGATTGCCGCGGCGGCCCGTGTGCTTTTCGACTTCGACACGAGGAAATCGGTCGGCAGCGCGCTGCTGGCTGTAGCCCTTTGGTGGGTTGTACAGTCGATCGGCATAGGCGATGGGCTCGCCTCCTTGATTCGCTTCTTCTGAAGTGCCGGTCTATCGCCTAGACATTGCATACGACGGATCCGGCTTTCGCGGCTATGCCCGGCAGCTCCGGGTGCGGACCGTGCAGGGTGATCTCGAAACGGCTCTGCACAAGATTCTTCCCGGCATCGGTACGGTGGTCGCCGGCAGGACAGATGCCGGAGTTCATGCAGACGGGCAAGTTGTCAGCTTTGAGGTTGATCAGGTCCTGGATACCGATCGTTTGCTCCGTTCTCTCAACAAGATGCTGAACCCCGAGATAGCAGTTGGCGCCGTTTCGGTCGCTGCGGACGGCTTCAATGCCCGTTTCTCCGCGACTTACAGGACCTACCGATATCGGATCGACAACGGTCGGGTGCTCGATCCGTCTTGGCGCTGGCGGGCATGGCACGTGGATCAAACGCTGGACATTGCTGTATTGCGCTCGGTCTCCGATCACTTCGTCGGCAGGCACAATTTTGCCACTTTCTGTCGGGCCGTCGAAGGTCGCACGACCGTGCGGGATGTCATTTCCACCGATTGGCGGAATCTCGACGACCGTATGCTCGAGTTCGAGGTGGTCGCTTCGTCGTTCTGTCAGCAGATGGTGCGTTCCTTGGTTGGCCTGTGTGTCGAGGTTGGCCTTGGCAAGATCGATCCGAGCGAAGTGCCGCGCATCATTGAAGCTCGCGACCGGGCAGCCACCGACGGCGCCGTTGCCCCACCGCACGGACTGACTCTCTGGAAGGTCGGATACGGAGAAGTCGCTGGTCGCGAGTCGCGATTGGCGAGTCCGGACTAGAGATGGATCGGAATGTCGCTGCAGAAGTCGGCGTTGGCTGAGGCACGTGTATAGACCTGCCCACCTGTTCCGAGCCCTGTTGCTCCAACCGGATGCCTACCGTGAGGTTTCGATCCGCCGCCCCGGAGCCGATGTCTCATCCGTGTCGTTTGTCCTAGCTGTGTACGGTGCGCTGGCGCTGTGGGCTATGTGGTTGGATCGTGCCTCGGGTGCCGGATTCGAGACCGCGGCGGCCTTCGCAGTGTGGGGGTTGTTGCGCTGGACCCTGGTTGCCCCCATCCTCTGGTTCGTCGGTGTGCACGGGTTCGAAGGCGAGGGGAGTCTCGGCGAGTTGTACCGGGCAACTGCTCTCGCCCATGTCCCGTTGCTGCTTCAGATCATGCCGCTAAACGTCAAGTTCGCCAACGTCGTTGCCGGCATCTGGTTCGTCCTGGCTCTCGTTGTGGCGACACACGCAGCACTCGGACTGTCCATGCGACGAGCGGCGGGCGTCGGCGTCATGGCAGCCGCCGCCTTGTTGATCATCTCGAACGTATTCCTGATTCCGGTAGCCATCTTCGGAGTGGTGTAGGGCCGCCGAAGGCGGCCCGGCCATTGGCCTCTGGCCTCTGGCCTCTGGCC
>JAHEDJ010000047.1:0-5917 GCA_024641325.1 bacterium
GTGGGCCCGGCGGGGATCGAACCCGCGACCTTCGGATTAAAAGTCCGCTGCTCTGCCGATTGAGCTACAGGCCCGCCAAAACGCTACCAGGCGATCGAGGCTGGTTCGTCAGTCTGTGAGTTCATCCAGTCCAATGGCGATCGCGGCGAATGCTCGCAACGCGGTGTCGTCCTCCAGGTAGTTGTGATCGGGGAGTCCGTCGATGAGGAACCAGGGCACACTCAAGATTGCCTTCCAGTAGTCGAAGTCGGTCGCCGGTTTGGTTGGAACCGGTACATGGGGGAGCGATTCTGGACTCACGCCGTGATAGTCGTTGGGGACCAGCCTGATCGGATCGTTCCAGTTCGTAGCCACATAGAGGTGGTCCGAGCCGACGCCCAGTTCCGCCAGTGTTTCGGTGCCCGTTCCGGCTCCGCCCACCATGATCAGATCATCGAACGCAGCGCTGATCGCCGAGGTCGCGCCCAGAACCGCTGCTCCGTAGGAGTGGCCCCAACCCGTGACGTGTCGCCCTTCCAGCGGGAGAGAGGCGAGAACGCCGGCTGTCTCCTGGGATCCGTCTTTCCAGGAGCGCCCCATCACAGCCTCCAGAAAGCTCTGGGGAGCAGCGTAAGTGAGGAGCGGCACAACGGCTAGCTCTCCCGGGCCATGGCGTTTCGCCAGGTTCGTCGCCTCTGCGAGGAGCCGTTCGGCGTCGGGCACATTGTGCTCCAGCCACCCAGCCGTCGTCGTGTTCATGCCGGGGATCATCACGAGTACGTGCTCCGCGTTGGCGGGCCCCAGCCAAACGCCGGCCCTGTACCCGGCGCGGCTGGAGCGTGACCCGATCGGCACGGACCTGTCGACTTCGAAGTGGACGAGATTCATGCCGACCAGTTGAACGAGCGTGTTGTAGTCCGACAGCAGGCCGTCGAGTACCCGGCCGGCGTGTGCGCCCATTCTCGAATAGCGGTTCAGCTCGGCGACAACGAACCAGAGCTCATCCCAAACCCGGCCCTTGCTCGACTCGATCAGAGCCTCGAGCGTCGGTGCGGATTCGATGACACCGGCTTCGCTCGGGAGTGTCTGAAACGCTCCAGAACCGGAGGGGATGTCTGGAAGCGCAGCCGCCGCCTTGTTCAACACAAACCAGGCGGAGTCATCTGCCCGTGAGGCAAGGTCGTGAATGGCGGCTGCTTCTGAGTGCTCGAGGTTGGCGAGACTGTTTGCGATACTTCTTGCCTCACCGGCCAGACCCTCGAGAAGAGCCGGAAGACGCCAGATCTCCTCGAGGTCGACCAGTCTGCGGTCGGTCATGACCCGAATCGATACTCCTCCCCGGGGCGGGAGAGGCTCCGTCGAATCTGGTCGATTTCGACCCGGACCGGCAACCGACGAGACTGTGTACGAATGATAAACATTGCTAACAGCTGCAACATATCAAAAACAAGCACGGTGGCTAGAGTGCCTTCATGATCAGGTTCGGAGTGTCCGGGATGCCGCCGGTTGGCGTTGACGACGCCGTGTTCCTCGACGGCCTGGTCGCCGAGGGGCGGAGCGCCTACGAACTGGCGTTTGTAAAGGAGTTCCCGTGGACCGAGGGTCGCTGTGAGGAGTTCGGCGGGGCCGCCGCCGAGCGTGACATCTGGCTCTCCGTTCATGCCCCCTATTTCGCGATCCTCACGGTGGAGGACGAGGACAAATCCAAGCAGTGTCTTGCAGCCCTCGAGCACACTATGAAACTCGGTCGGGCGCTGGGGAGCCGAATCATCTGCGCACACTCCGGGCCTATCGGAGGTCGGGAACCAGCGGCGTTGATGGATCTGCTTCGGCAGCGACTCGAGTCGATCGCTCCCAAGGTTGCCCATCTTGGTGTCGGGCTGGGCCTCGAGACGGCAGGGAGCGACCGCTCCTTCGGGTCGATCGGTGATATCGCAGCGCTGGCGGCCGAGTTCCCCTTCGTTCGACCGATCATCGATTGGGCTCATGTTCATGCCGTGACGGGCGGCGGATTGACGTCGGGGGCCGCTTTTTCGACAGTGATCGACTTCATCAAGGAGGCCTTCCCGGCCTGGATGATCGAGCCTCTCCAATGCCAGTTCACCGACAATCTCGTAGGCGCACACGGCGAGGTGAAACACGTTCCGTACGGGGAGGGGACGCTGCGTGTCGGACCGCTCGTCGAGGCGGCCCACAACGCCGGACTGCGCATGGTCATGATCTCAGAGGCTCGTGAGGAGTCGTCGCATGCCGCAATACAAAGTGAGATCATCGCCGCGCTTCCCGGCGTTGCCACATCAAGTGCCGGCGACCGGCGGCTTGGGACGGGACGTGTTTCGATGCCCGGCGTCATCGAAGTCGTCGGTGATCAGGGAGGGTTCCGGCCGGTGCGTGTCGATCGGCCACTGCGGCTCTCCAACATCGACAAACCGTTCTTTCCCGACGGATATAGCAAGGGTGATCTCATTCAGTACTACGCCTCGATTGCCCCGGTGTTGCTGCCTCACCTCGCCGGCCGGGCGATCGTGATGGCCCGGTTCCCGGAAGGAAGTGAAGGCGACTTCTTCTATGAGAAACAGGCTCCCGGGCATCAACCCGAGTGGATGCCGCTCGCTCCTATCCACTCGTCCCACCGGGGGGAACCGATCGACTTCGTGATGGCTTCGGACCGGGAAGGGCTCATGTGGCTGGCCAACATGGCCTGTATCGAAATCCACCCGTGGCTTAGTCGAGTGGACAATATCGAGAATCCCGATTTCGCGGTGTTCGATCTCGATCCGGCCGATGGGGTCGCCTGGGAGCAGGTGGTCGACGTGGCCGGGGTTATCAAGGTAGCTCTGGATCGCCTCGGCCTGCGCTCGTATCCCAAGACTTCGGGTGCCACGGGTTTGCATGTCTATGTGCCGCTGGAGCCGGTGCACGACTACGCACGAGTACGGGGATTCGTCGAGAGAGTCGGGCGGCTTCTCGTCGCGGCCGACCCCGGTGAGGTCACGATGGAATGGGACATTCCCAAGCGGTCCGGCAAGGTTTTCATCGACCACAACCAGAACGTCGGGGGTAAGACGATCGCCTCCGTCTACTCGGTCAGGCCGAGACCGGGTGCCCCCGTTTCGACGCCACTGTTGTGGCCTGAGGTAGGCGAGGCCCTTCCAGGAGATTTCACGATTGCCACCATCTGGGACCGGCTCCAACGATTCGGCGATTTGTTTGCCCCCGTCCTCAAAGGCGGTCAGACCCTCGACGCTGCAGAAGCAGCGCTGGGCATCGACATCTAGAGCGATCGAGAGGGGACCCGCAGGCCCGTCCTGGGGGCCAATTGCCAGCAGGCAATGGCCGCCGTAACGCGACGCCTGCCGGTTTCTGACGAAACTACCGCTCGCGTCTTTATCACTCCCTTTACCCGGACGAGGGGCGTCTTTAGTCCCGGATGCGAGAAGGTGTCTCCAGAAACGGACCTCAGGAGGATCAAATGAACCGCCGTCTCGCAGCTTTCTCTGTACTCGCCGCATTGGCCCTCGGGTTGCTGCTGGTGCGTATGGACGCGGCCGACGCGAACCAAAGCTTCATGAATGCGTTCAAGAGCGAGTATCCAAACGCAGCTGCCAAACTCAACTCATGCTCGACCTGCCATACGAGTGCGCCTTCTCTCAACTCCTACGGGACGGCATTCAAGAACGCCGGCAAGACTTTCACTGCGGCGCTGGCCGCGGCTGATTCTGACGGTGACCTTGTATCGAACGGAGCCGAGATCGCAGCGGGAACCATGCCGGGTGACGCTTCGGACAAGCCGGCTACCACGACCACCACAGCTGCCACTGCGCCGCCTGCCACAACGGCAACTACGGCTCCAACGTCGACGACCCCCACAACGGGGCCGACGACTACCAGCACAACGGTGAGCACTGTTCCATCGGCCACGGCGGCTGCCGCGAGTCCGGCGTTGGTCACTTCGCAGTCGACTGCGTCTGTGTTCCCGATGGTCCTTGATCTGGGCGCGGCGGGCACAGTAGAGATCATCCTCAAAGACGGGAAGCTGGTTGCTGAAGTTAAGCCCGGTGCAGGATGGTCCTTCAAGATCGAGTCCGAAGACGACGAGGTCGAAGTCGAGTTGACGAACGGTAAAGACGAAGTCGAAGTCGAAGCCGAGCTCGACAACGGTGAAGTGAAGGTCAAGATCGATACCGGAAGCGACGATCGTCATGACGACGATGACGACGATCACAGCCGGGGTCACGACGACGATGATGATGACGACGACGACGACAATCACGGTCGCGGCGGTCACGATGACGATGATGACCACGGTGACGACGACCACGGTGGCGGTGGTCACGATGATGATGACGACGACTGAGCCGGTCTGAATCTCCCGAGGAAAGGGGCCCGAAGGGGCCCCTTTCCTTTTACGGTGCGCCGCCCGGGGCCTGGTTGGCCCGGTCGCCACAGCCACGCCTGTAACCATTTGGGACTTTCGGGCATCAAAACGTTCGTGTTTGGTAAGTACCGCCACGAATGGGGCTGTTATGGTCGACTTTCGATGGGTACTAATACCTGTATCGGCTAAAGACGTCGCTCTCTGGGGCGACGTTTTTTCGTATCCGGGAGGTGAGGAGAAATGGTGGAGTTGACTCCACAGAAGAAGACCGTTTTGGGTCTCCAACACATGGTCGCAATGTTCGGGGCCACGATCCTGGTTCCGTTGATCACGGGCTTGAATCCGAGTGTTGCGCTGATCTCGGCGGGCGTTGGGACGTGGCTGTTCCACATAGTGACGAAGTTCGGTGTACCGGTGTTTCTCGGTTCGTCGTTCGCCTTCATCCCGCCGATACTGCTGGCGCAGGCAGAAGGCTATAGCTTCGCCAGCATCGGCGGCGGAATTATGGCGGCGGGTGTCATCTACCTGATCGTGGCCGGCATCGTGTGGGTGCTCCCGAATGGGAGCAAGCAGATTCGTGCCTTGTTCCCTCCGGTCGTTACCGGTCCGGTGATCACGGTGATTGGTCTCACTCTCGCACCGATCGCGATCGGTCAGGCGGAGGGCAATTGGTGGCTGGCCGTTGTGACCCTGTTGGCAACGATCATCGCGGCCATCTGGTTCAAGGGTCTGTTCAAAATGCTGCCGATTCTCACCGGCTTCATCGTCGGATATGTGGTTGCAGTCGTATTCGGGGAGGTGAGCTTCGACGCTCTCGATAGCGTTGACTGGATTGCGTGGCCCGAATTCACCCTCGGATCATTCGATTGGAGTGTGATCTGGATCATTGCTCCGGTTGCCTTCGTGACGATGATCGAGCACGTCGGCGACATTCTGACCAACGGCCGCGTTGTCGGAAGGGACTTCTTCGAAGAACCGGGTGTCAACCGGACCCTCTTGGGCGACGGTCTGGCAACTCTGTTTGCCGGCTTTGTCGGCGGTCCTCCGAACACGACGTATTCGGAGAACACGGGTGTCCTGGCAGTGACCAAGGTATACGATCCGATGGTTCTTCGTATTGCGGCCTTGTTCGCGATCCTCCTCGGATTCATCCCGAAGTTCGGTGCCCTCTTGCAGACGGTGCCCGTGCCTGTTCTCGGTGGTCTTTCCATCGTGCTCTTCGGCATGATTGCATCGATTGGCATACGGGTGCTTTCCGATGCAGGCCTCGATTTCACCCACAGCCGTAACCTGATCGTGGTTGCGTTGATCCTGGTCTTCGGCCTCGGATACAGCGGCCTGGAGTCGCCTCTCTCCATCGGCGATGTGCAGGTCTCAGGCCTGGCCCTCGCTGCAGTTGTAGGCGTTGTGGCCAATCTGATCATTCCGGCACACATCGACGAGGAGTCAGAAGCGGTCGAAAGAGAGTCGATCAACTGAACCAACGTCCGATCCACGAAGCGGCGGCCTCCGGGCCGCCGCTTCGAATTGCGAATTGCGAATTGCGAATTGCGAATTGCG
>JAHEDJ010000047.1:6017-19532 GCA_024641325.1 bacterium
CGAATTGCGAATTGCGAATTGCGAATTGCGAATTGCGTCCGACTTCGCGTCTACTCCGCATCCATCGCACTGAGCGCCCAGGCGAGCCCATTCTCGGGATCCTCAGCAGCAAGACGCAATACCCAGCCCGTCGAGGGCGCCAGATCGTCCCAGATATACCAGCGCAATGTCTTGCCTGCGTCACCCAACTCCTCCGGATCCGGCGGCCACGGGTCGAGGAGATCTGTGAGAGCGGCCAGCGCCCACCAGGCGGCGAAACGACCCGCTGCGGCGCCCGGCCGTTTGCCGTGTGCACCACCCGAAGCGGCCGCCCAGGCCATCCACGCCAGCGCGTTGCCAAGGTCCGTCTCACCCATGAGGATCAGTCGGGGGCCCAGTGCGGCTACAGCCTCTTGCGCGGTTCCTGCCACTGCGACGGCCTCACTGCGGCCGTTTGATTCGATCACCCAGGTCTCAGTGAGCGCCAGGAGGGCGTCTGTCTCGTCCGGATGGTTCTCGGCGAGCACGGCTGGTGGCAGTTCGACGCTTGCCAGCGGTGGAACGGGGGGCGTCGGATGATTCGCCCTATCCGACCTGTAGGCGGCAGTCTCGTACCTCGGTTCCCACTCGAGCAGCGCTAGGGGCAGGTCGAGCAGGCGATGATCCAGCTCGGTTGTGCCGCCGAGACTTTCACCGCGCACAACTCGTTCGTATGCGATCAACGTTCGTGCTGTGCCATGTGGAAGATGGGGATCCAGCTCCGTCCACGTGTGTGAAGCGGCTGCGACCTCGGTAAGCGGCCCCAATGTGAAACCGCCGCCTCCAGAAATCGCAACGGCAGAAGCCAGTGCGGGTGGCCCTTCCAGGGCCAGGCGATAGTCGGCGTGATAGGCCACTCCCCAGAGCTGTTTACCGCGGTCGACTGCTTGCCGGCACCGTGCGGCCAAGTCAACGAGATCGTCCCACTCTCGCGCCGAGCACATGCCGTCGATGATTCGGAGCAGCTTGGCCGGATCGTTGCCCTCGATTGCATCGACAACGTCCTGGCGGGCGCTCAAGCCGGCACCTCGCCGGGTTCGGGGCCCGTTGCTACCGGGTAGCGCTCGGTGGACCAATCACTCCAAGAACCCGGATAGAGGAGGGGTTCGGGCAAACCGGCGATGTGCATCGCCAGGATGTTGTGACATGAAGTGACTCCACTCCCGCAGTAGGTCACAGTCGGGACGGCGCCGCCCGCTCCGAGCGCCTCGAAGCGGGCCCGTAGTTCGGTTGGGCTCTTGAAGCGGCCGTCGGACTCCACATTGCCACCGTGGAATGCGCTCACCGCAGTCGGGATGTGCCCGGCGATCGGGTCCACCGGTTCGGTGGTACCTTCGTATCGTTCGGGAGCCCGCGCATCGAGGATGACGGCCTTTCCGAGAGAAGCGCGCAGGTCGTATCGATCGATCGAAGCGCCCGGGCGGAAGGTACCTCTGAACTCGGCCGCTGGTAGGCGGGGCACTTCTCGCTCGATCGGCATTCCCGCCCCGGTCCAAGCGGCCCATCCGCCATTGAGAACCGAGACCGCCTCATGGCCGACCTGCCTGAGCATCCACCAGAGGCGGGCGGCGATGGATCCGTCTGCGGCGTCGTAGATGATCACCTCGTGGCCTTGGCCGATACCTCGGGCTCCGAGTAGGTCGGTGAAGTCGTTCCACTCGGGAAGCGGATGGCGGCCTGGTCCCGCCCCTGGCGTGCTCAGGTCGCCCTCGATGTCGAGAAAGATCGCTCCCGGAATGTGCGATGTCAGGTATTCGCGCCTCCCTTGCTCCACATCGGCCAGATACCAGCGTGTGTCGACGACACGCAGCTGCCTCTCACCGAGACGTCCGGCGAGTTGGTCGACGTTGACTAAGGGCACTGGAGTACCTCCGGGTTGGTGTGATTGGTGCGCCGGGCTACTCGCCGTCGTGTGGTTCGGTGGTTTCGGCCGGGGGTTCTTCCGCAGGTGAAGGTTGTTCTTCACTCTTGCCCTTTTCGCGCCACTTGGAGATCTCGTCGCCTAGATCCGCAAAGGTTGCGCCGAGTGCGTCGAAGAACGATTTGGCGGTCTGCTTGGCCTCTGATTGCACTTCTGGATCTTTCGCCGCATCTCCTACGGTGGCGAAGGCGGTCTTGAGATTCTCACCGATCGTTCGAATCGCGTCCTTGACCTCTTCGTCGGAGACGGCCTTCGAATCCTCTTTGCCTGCTTGTGACTCATAGTGCTGCTTGAACATGGAGCCGAGTTTCTTGAAGCCTTCGCCAACTTCGTTCCACGTTTCGTCCGACTGACTCATGGTGTTCCCTTCTAGGATCGGTTGGAATGCAACTCCACCTCCTCGATGCTACCTACGAGCTGTTCCGTGCGTACTTCGGAAAGCGTCCGACGCGCACGTCGCCGACCGGGCAGGACGTGACGGCCGTCCACGGTCTGATCGATTCGACCCTCAGTCTTCTTCGAGAGCCGGAGGTGACTCATGTAGCCGCCTTCTTTGACACCGTTATCGAGTCATTCCGCAATGAGCTCTACGACGGGTACAAGACGGGGGAAGGCATCGCCGAAGAATTGTTAGCGCAGTTCCCGCTGGCCGAGCGCTCTCTGGAGGCGATAGGAGTGAGGGTCTATCGCATGGCCGAATTCGAGGCCGACGACGGAATCGCCGCCGCTGCCCTCCGGTTCACCGACGAGGTCGACCGGGTCGTGATGCTCAGCCCAGACAAAGATTTGTGCCAGGTTGTTGAGGACAACCACATCGTCGCATACGACCGCTTGCGGCAGCGCCTGCTCAACGAGGCCGGCGTGTGGGAGAAGTTCGGTGTTGCTCCGGAGTCGATTCCGGACTACCTGGCCCTTGTCGGCGACAACGCAGACGGAATTCCCGGGATTCCCTCCTGGGGAGCGAAATCGGCTTCCGCACTGTTGGCCGAGTACCGGCATATCGAACACATCCCTCTGGATGAACGAAGGTGGAAAGTGACGGTTCGCGGTGCCGCCCGTCTGGCAGAGAACCTGCGCGAGTACATCGAGGATGCCCGACTCTTCCGGACTCTCACCACACTTCGCTACGACGTTCCGATCGGGGAGGACCTGGGGGATCTCGAATGGCTCGGGGCTCCTCGCGAGGATTATCTGTCCTTCTGCGACGAGTTGGGCTTCGAGAGCCTGCAAGACCGTCCGCACCGCTGGCGGTAGCGCCGACAGGGTCGACTCGGCGTGCGTGCAATAGGATCAATCTGATCAAGACAGGAGAGATCATGACGCGGAGCATCGTGGCGACGATAAGAGTGAAAGAGGGCCGGCAGGACGAGTTCGAGGACGTCGCGCTCAAGCTGGTCGAAGCTGTCAATGCCAATGAAGAGGGTTGCCTGCTTTACACGTTGAGTAAGGGGGATGACCCCGTGACATACGTCTTCATGGAGCGTTACTCAGACGCAGACGCCTTAGCCGCACACCGGGGAAGCGACCACTACAAGACCTTCGGTCGCCAGATGGGAGCATTCATGGATGGCCCGCCTGAAGTAACTATCTTGTCCGAACTGGGATGAAAGACGGCCGGGTTGGCATCTCTTCTCGATGCACAGTCCTTGGTTTCCCGTTTGGCTATGTTGCGTTGGGTGTCCGCTTCGGAGACAAGCATGGAAATTGAAATCAGGTACTTCGACGGCTGCCCGAACTGGAAGGCAACATCGACGCTGCTGCACGCGATCATCGAAGAGATGGGGCTAGAAGCCACGGTGCTCACCCGAAGAGTTGAGACGCCGGAAGAGGCTGAGGCGCTGGATTTCCATGGTTCGCCAACGGTGATCATCAGTGGTGAAGACCCATTCGCCGATGGCGACTCGCCCGTCGGCCTGGCTTGCCGTATCTATCGCACGGAGACAGGGTTCGCAGGAGCACCCTCTGCTGCACAGCTACGAGCCGCTCTCTCCAGTTAGTAGTCAACGGGAATGGGCCGGTGTGCGACCTTTCTCTTGTTTCCCAGAAGCACGGCGGTTCGCCATCACTATGTGGCGGCGCGGGCACCTATTCACCCGATCATTGGCGGCCGGTCGACCAGGCTCCGGTACCAATAGTCGTAGATGGGTTCGAATCCCATCCCCCGATACAGATCCAGGGCCGGAGTGTTCACGTGCATTACCTGGAGATAGGCAATTGAAGCCCTCCTGGCCTGGCCCCAGCCGAGCAGCGATTCAGACATTGTGCGGCCGAACCCGGCCCTTCTGGCCTCAGGCAGCACGGCGATGCTGAACAGTCCAACGAAATTGCGATCGGCTACTGCGAGCCCCGTTGCGACGGGTCGTCCTTCCTCCCAAAGCAAAGCGAACGCCGTCGGCGGTTCGATCATCCGCAAGGTTTGCTCGAGCGTGGGTCGTCGGCCCGCCAGGTACCGGCTCGAGTCCATGATGATGTCGAACCATGTCGAGGTAGGGGAGTCGGTGATCTCGATGCGTTGGTCCACCGCAAATTCTCTGTCGACCAGGTTCAGCGTCTGAACCGAAGTCGGATCCTGTCGCAGGTAGCCGGCGGTTTCGAGTTTCGAGTCGAGGCCGGCCGGCTGCGACATCGGTGTCATCCGAAACGTGCCGGGGATTCCCCTCTCCGCGTACCAGTTCTCAGCCGTTGTGATGTCGGACATGACTTCGCCTGAGTGAAGAAGAGGCTGCACCGAGTTGGCCCGTCGCGATTGGCCGTTCGCGAAACGAAGAAGCCATCCGTTGAGGTCGGCTTCTTCAAGAGCCGGAAACGCCCGGAGGGCAGCCTGCTCGACTTGCACTGGGATCGGATCGGACTTCTGCATGAAAGGAAACTACCCGTGATCTTGACCCGGATACACTCAACACGCGAGACTCGGAGTCGAGGAGGTGCGGTATGAGCGAGCATCCGAATGTCGAACGGATCAAGCGTGAGTATCAGGCATTCGCGGAGGACAACTTCGAGAGCCTCGGTGAGCTCTTCTCGGAGGATGCCGTCTGGCATGTTGCGGGTGACACCCCTCTTGCCGGCGACCACATCGGACGCGACAACATCGTTGAGTTTCTCCGCAAGCTCGCTCACGACACCCACGACTCCTTCTTGATCGAGGTGCACGACATCCTCGCCAACGACGTCCACACTGTCGTGCTCGCCCATACGACGGTGAAGCGCGACGGAGAGTGTTACACCGCCGACGAGGTCCATGTTTTCTGTATGAGCGAGGCCAGGCTGATTACCGAAGCCTGGGGCTTCACCTCCGAACCGGAGGGCCGCGGCCGTTTCTGGTTCTAGCCGGTTGATACTCGTTTAGCACCGGATTCCACCCCAATGCGCGGGCACAGCGCGCGAAAACGAGGTTGTCGGTCGCTCTCCGTGTCCGGCAGCTCCAACCCGTTACGACTCGACCGGCTGTGCGCCCTCACGCTCGAGAACACGCCGTAGTTGATCTTTCTTGACCAGGCCGGATGCACGCCAGCGCTGTGTCGGCACTGCCTTGTTGCTGTTCGGCCGGTTCTGTTTCTTCTGCCGGCTCGTGGTCGATACCAGAACGAAGGTAGGCGTTGCCCTGACCTTGAAGCGCTGTGCAGCGGCCGGAACCTTGGCAACGTTGGCTTTCACGACGTGCGCGCTGGAGCCGAACTCATCGGCGATCTCGTCGACAATCCCATCCATGACCTTGCACGGTGCGCAGCCGAACTGGAAGAAATCAATCAACACCGGTTTGCCGGTAGCGACCAGGTCGTCGATCTGCTGGAGCGTGTCTGCTTGTACTGCCTTCTGACGGCGTTTGAAGATCATGTTCGAGAAGCTTCCTTGACGGGTTCGAAGAGGGTCAACACTGAAGGGACCGCGATTATGCCCGACGGAGCCGCTTTAGCCGAAACCCGAACGTCACTTTCAGCTCAGGATTCAATCGCGCCCGCTCGAACCGTTGTTGTACGTTGAGGGTCGTGTGTTGTACGTTGGGATCCATGAACGACACCAAAGCTATCGATCGTCTGCTGACCGACACGAAGACCTGGGCGGTGGTGGGCCTCTCTGGAAAACCGGAACGGGCCTCCTACCGAGTTGCCGCCAGGCTCCAATCCATCGGGATGACCATCATCCCGGTCAACCCGATCGAGGAGGAGATCCTCGGAGAGAAGACCTATCCGGATCTAGCTTCAGTTCCGTTCGAGGTAGACGTTGTCGACATCTTCCGCCGTTCCGAGTTGGCCGGAGTACACGTCGACGAGGCGATCGAGATCGGGGCGAGGGCTGTGTGGATGCAACTCGACGTGATCGATAGAGAAGCGGCCGATCGCGCTGAGGCGGCGGGCCTGGATGTCGTCATGGATCGATGTCCGGCGATCGAGCTCAGGCGTAGAGGTCGTTGAGCGATCCCTACAAATCCTCCGGCGCCTCGGTGTCATCGTTGATGATGTCGAAGCGGTCCATGCAGTCTTCGCATCGGTAAACCAGCTGATCGCCGGGTTCGTAGTCCCGGTCTGGTGGGGCGAAGCTGATCAGGTGGGCTCGACCTCCGCACTCAACGCAGGTGATTATGGATGCGGGTTGCACACTTCAACCGTAGCCGTGACTAGACGTCTGTGGGGCCATCATCATCCAGGGCCTCCGTCGAAGCTGCGGGGCTCGAACGTTTCAGCACCCAGTAGCCGAGCAATCCGGACGTCAGCGAGCCTATGAAGATCCCCGTCTTGGCCCGATCTGTGAGCATCGGGTCGTCGAAGGCGAGGCTGGCGATGAACAGCGCAACGGTAAACCCGATGCCGGCCAGTAGGGCGAGGCCCCACACATGCTGCCAGGTCGTACCACGCGGAAGTTTGCCGATATTGAGCTTGACGGCAACGAATGTGAAGAGGCTAACTCCAAACATCTTCCCGACGAGGAGGCCTATTCCTACGCCGAGGGCGACCGGATGGGTGATCGCATCGACCAGATCGACGCCTGCGAAACGTACCCCGGCGTTGGCCAGGGCAAAGATGGGGACGATTGCGAAGGAACTCCAAGGGAGCAGCCGGTGCTCCAGGCGGCTGAGAGGAGCGATCGACTCATGTGCCACCGCCGTTAGTTGCCGGGCTTCGTAGTCAACATGCTCGCGGGCAGTCTGGGTGGTAGCTCGAGCCGGATAGGTATCGAGGATCCGCCTTGCCTTGTTGTCGAACTCATCGCTCGAGAACATCGGCCGGGTAGGAGTCATCAACCCGAGCGCCACTCCGGCCAGGGTGGCATGCACTCCCGACTCGAGCAGGAAGAACCATGTGACGACCGCGACCGGAACGTAGAACACGGAGCTGCGAATACCCGCCCGCTTGGCGGCCTCGATGACGACCAACCCGGCCAGCGCACCGCCCAGCCAAACGAGGCTGAGATCGTCCGTGTAGAAGATTGCGATCACTGTGATGGCACCGATGTCGTCCGCGATCGCCAGCGCAAGGAGGAACAGCTTCGCTCCAACGGGTACTCGCGACCCCAGCAGCGCAACGACACCAACCGAAAAGGCGATGTCGGTTGCCATGGGGACTCCCCAACCGGCCATTGCCTCGCCGCCCGTTCCGATGACGAACCCGACGTAGATCAGCGCCGGGAAGATCATGCCCCCGAGAGCTGCCACGGCGGGGAGAGCCGCTGCCTTAGGGTCGCGAAGTTCACCCAGTACTAGTTCGCGCTTGATCTCGAGCCCCACAACGAAGAAGAAGATCGCCATTAACCCGTCGTTGACAATTTCCTGGAGGCTTTCGTCGAAGTGCAGCCAGTTCCCGAGTTCAATCGAGACATGGGTACCTTCCCAGAACTCCGCGTAGGTCTCGCCGAACGGCGCGTTTGCCCAGATGAGGGCGGCGGCGGCCGCGATGAGCAGGATTATTCCGGACGAGGCTTCGGTATCGGCGAAACGCATGATCGGCCGCATGAAACGGCGCGGCAAGAAACGCTCTGAGTGCAACCAGGTCGGGGAGGTCTGTTCGTCTGCCACGGTTGTGGAGGCTACCAAGATCTCGGGCGTTGGCGGTATCCCGTGACGGCGAGTTCGGATCGCACTCAACACCGGGTTCGAGCCGGCCCTGGCCGCAGGTTGTTCCGACATCACGTTGGTTTCGCTTTGGCATAAGCTCCCGGCTCATGATGAGACGTGGCGTTGTGCGCTACCTGTATTTGGGGGCCGGACTGTTATCCATCGGTCTTGCGATCGTCGGCACACTGCTGCCGGTTGTCCCCACCGTGCCACTCGTTTTACTGGCAGGGTTCTTCTTCAGTCGGTCTTCGGAACGCTTCGACAGCTGGTTGGTCGGGCACCCATTGTTCGGTCCGATCATCCGGGACTGGCGGGCCGGCCTGGGGTTCACCGTCAGAGCGAAGGTCATCGCTGTCTCGGCCATCGCCCTCTCATTCAGTCTCACCCTGCTCGTTGCTGTCGAATCGACCGCAGGACGGGCAGGCATGATCGCTCTCGCCCTCGCCGTGATCACCTACGTTGTGACCCGCCCCACCAAGGTGTTGGCATCCGAAACCGAGTAGGGCCCTTCGCGAAAGAACAACAGACCTAGCCGGGATCCTCAGGCCGTTGTTCTCCGACCTGGACTCGCACCGAGCGGCCCGCCTTCAGCTACTCATACGAGATTGCTTCGAGAACGTTCAGATTCGAGGCTCGGTAGGCCGGCCAGGCCGCGGCGAGAATCCCGGCCAGCGCCGCACCAAGGAAGCCCGTGAACAGCCATCCCCACGGGATGCTCAGCTGTAGACCCTGATCCGCTAGTGCCGCCACAAGCGCCCACCCGAAGGCCATGCCGAGTCCGGCACCGAGCAATGCACCGAAGATCGCGATGATGACCGACTCCAGTCCGATCATGTTCCTCACTTGTGGTCTGCTCATGCCGATAGCTCGGAGAAGGCCGATCTCATGTGTGCGTTCATAGACCGACAACAACAGAGTCAGGAGAATGCCGAGCAGGGCGATGAAGACCGACATCGCCAGCAGTCCAAAGATCAGGTATACGACCTGGTTGATCTGAGAGGAAATCTGGTCGCGTAACTCCTCTTGATCGATCACCTGAATGCCGGGGAATGGCTCGAGGGCGGCCTCGATTGCCGTCCTGCCTCTCTCGATCGATATCCCTTCCACCAGTCGGACGTAGGCCTGTGTGATGGTGTCCTCGATGTAGTTGGCGGAGAAAGTGGTGGTGGCCATGAACCACGACACATCGGTGGCGCTGGCAATGTCGATGATGGCCGCCAGTTCGAACTCTTGTGCTCCCGTTCGTGCGAAGCCGACGTCGATCGGATCGCCCAGCTCTAGACCTTTGTCATCAGCGACAGACTGGGTTGTAGCTATCCGATTGCCGCCGAGGCCCTCGAACGATCCATCTATCGTTTCGACGCTGAGGAACTCGCCTACCACGGCAGGATCCACACCAGCAACGAGGGTCGTCGAACCAAGCACTTTCGCCGGTCCCGCTTGCACGCCGGTTATCAGATCGACGTCGTCGAGAGTCGCCACCGCGGAAATGGCTTCCGAGCTGAAACCGATGAAACCAAAGCCGGGCGGTTGTAGCAGCAGGTCGGCGGTGAAGGCCTCCTCGATCGCGTTGGTCGCGGTGTCCCGCGTCGAAGCGGCGAGGATTGACACAGTCGCCACGAGTGCGAGGCCGATCATCAGCGCCCCGGCTGTGGCCGCGGTCCTGCGCGGACTTCTTGCAGCATTCCGCTGGGCGAGGTTTCCGGTGGCGTTCGACAAGGCACGCATCGGAACCCCGATTATTCGTGCAACCGGTCTTGCCACCAGTGGGCTCAGAACGTAGGTGCCTATGAATACGAGGCCGGCTCCGATTCCCACCAGAAGTGCCGGAGACAGATCGGCGACGTCCAGCCCGGTCAACCCACCTGCAATCGCGGCCGCACCCAGCAGGGCGATGGGCGTCCCGCCGATCACTCTATTGCGCCAGGACTTTCTCGTGCCGACGGTCGGCACGTCGCGCAGCGCTGCCATGGGGGAGATGCGCGACGCCCGGATTGCCGGCAAGAGGGCGGAGATCATGGTGACGGTGAGTCCGGTGACCAGAGCCACGACGACGGTACGCACCTGCAGCTGAAGGCCGCCTGAAGGCAGATCGCCTCCGAAGGCCACTTCGATAAGAACCTGCATCACCATCGCCAACAAGACCCCGGCCCCAACACCGAACAGAGAGGCTATGAGTCCGGTGACCGCGGATTCGAATAGCACTGATGAAGTCACCTGGCCACGGGTTGCGCCGATCGCACGCAGGAGGCCCAGCTCCCGTGTGCGCTGGGCGACAACGATCCTGAAGGCGTTGTAGATGACGAATACACCTACGAAAAGGGAGATGCCGGCGAAAGCGAGCAGCAGGGTGTTCAGGAATCCCAGGCCCTCTTTGACCTGCGACGTCTGCTCCTCGGCGACACTCTGGGAGCTCACAGCTTCGATCCCCGACGGCAGAACCGCGTCGACGGCCTCGATGACGGTATCCAGGTCACCGGCCGGCTCGATCGTTATCTCGATCGCATCAACCTGGCCCGTGGCGTCGAGGAGTTGCTGAGCGGTCTCGAGGTCGAACAAGGCCCAGCTAGTGCCCAGCAGATTGTCGGCTTCGCCGAACCCGAGGCTTCCTACGAGCGTGAAGCTCCGCTTTGGTCCGCCGATGAGCATCTCAACTGTGTCTCCAACTGCGAAGCCGGCACGTTCGATCGTGCCAACGTCGAGCATCAGTTCCGAAACCCCCACCGGAGGCCGGCCGTCGCGAATCGTGAACTGCGAAGGGCCTCCCGACCACGACGTCACGAAAGTGGGAGGTCCGGCGGTCGGAAGCAGATCACCCTGTGCGTCGAGGATCTGACCGTACGGCGATAACACGGTTCCCCAGGCGCCGTCGACGCCGGGGATGTTCTTCACTTGCTCGATGAGGTCCTCCGGCATCCGCTCGGGCAGCCCGAAGCTCAGTTCGGGGTCGACTTCCCGCCTCACCTGGATATCGGTGGCCGCGAATGCCTCGGAGAAGAGATCGTCGAATGCCTCGCCGATTGTGTCTGTGAACACGAAGGCGGCGACAACGAAGCTGACTCCGGCCAGGATCGCCAGCGAAAGAAGCCCTGATCTGATCTTGTGAGCCCAGATGTTCTTGAAAGCTGCCCGAAGCATGCTCAGCCTTCCAGCGTCTTGATGCGATCCAGAATCCGCTCGGCGGTTGGGTCGAACATGTCGCCGGCAATATGGCCGTCCTCGAGGAACACGACACGGTCTGAGTGGGCCGCGGCCAGCGGGTCGTGCGTGACCATCACGATCGTCTGCCCGTAATCCTGTACGGCTTGTTCCATGAACTGGAGCAGTTGGGTTCCGGATTTCGAATCGAGGTTGCCGGAGGGTTCATCGGCAAAGATGATTTCCGGGCGACTGGCAAGTGCCCTGGCAGCCGCGACGCGTTGCTGCTGGCCCCCGGACAGTTCGGACGGTTTGTGGGACAGGCGGTCGCTGAGAGAGAGGATGTCGATTACGTGGGCCAGCCAATCGGCGTCCGGCTTGCGGCCGGCGATGTCCATCGGAAGGGTGATGTTTTCACGAGCGTTCAACGTCGGCACCAGGTTGAACGCCTGGAATACGAAGCCCACTTTGTCGCGCCGGAGGTGTGTCAACGGTTTGTCGGCCAGATCTGTGAGGTCCACGTCGCCGATGAAGACTTGCCCCTCAGTGACTCTGTCGAGTCCGGCCATGCAGTGGAGGAGGGTTGACTTTCCTGATCCGGATGGCCCCATGATCGCGGTGAATCGGCCTGCCTCGAAGGTGACGTCTACGTTGTTGAGGGCGGTGACGGCCGTCTCACCCTCACCGAAGATCTTGGTTACGCCGCGTGCCGATGCGGCGGCTGAACTGGGTTCTGTCACAGAGCTACCTCTTTCGTCTTGTTCATTCTCCCGCGAATGGAGAGTTGTCCCTATTCGGGAGAGAATCTCAAGACATCGCCCGGCTGACAGTTGAGTTCACGACAGATCGCCTCGAGAGTCGAGAAGCGCACGGCGCGGGCCTTGCCGGTCTTGAGGATCGAGAGATTGGCGACAGTAATGCCCACTCGATCTGCGAGCTCGGTGAGTGTCATCTTGTGATCGAGCAGTAGTTGGTCTAGATGCACGGAGATAGTCATGGCTACACCGTGAGATCCGCGTCGGTCTGCAGCGAGGTTCCGTGCCTGAAGACCTCCGCCAGGGCGAGGATGATCAAGCCGACGAAGACGGCGGCCAGATTGAGGTTGAAGTGATAGTCGATCTCGAGTCCTGTGCTGGAGACACTGTTGAGAACCAGCATGCCGAGTCCGATCTCGATGATCTGTTCGGCGAGTGCGCCTCCAATGGCCATGTATCCGAGCCAGCGGATGCGTCTGGCGTTCTCGGGCAGGAACGGAGTGCCGACGATCATCGTGCTGAAGATCCTGCGCAGGAGGATCAGCGCGACGAAAGCCACCGCCAGGCCGGCGATGATCGTTGCACCGGCCGCAACGGCCAGGCCGACGCCCGGGTCTTCGAAGTTTGCTTCTCCTGAGGCGCTGGAGAGCGTTCCTTCTCCCCACGAATCGCTGGTCAGCGAATAAGAATCAGAGTCGATCGTGAACTGAATGGGAACCCTCAGTTCCGCCGAGCCGGACCCGTCGGTGCCGATAAGGAAAGCCGCGAATACAACTATGGCGACGGCCACGACCGTCAACAAGGCAATCGCAAAGGTGGTAAATCCCCGTAATAGGCGAGGGAGTCTGGTCTGCATGGTCGAAACCTCCTTATTGATAAACAATAAAGATTTATTGTTTATCAGTCAAGACATATTGATAAAGAATGTGAAGAGAGTGAAGGATTCGACTGGACTCCTACCCAGTCGGGGGCGCGTTTTCTCCCCGCCGGCGATGTCAGAAACGCTCTGGTGCGTCCCGTCCGTTGCGGCTTGCGCTGTCGGAGGGTGCCGCCGATCGACGCTACTTGTCCTGCGTATTCGAAGCTCGTTCCAGGAACACGACCGGTATCTCACGATCGGTTCGCGATTGGTAGGCCTCGTATCCGGCGTATGTCGCGACGATTCTCGGCCACCATTCCCGTCTTTCCTCATCGGAGGCGGTCCTGGCAATCACCCGAAAGGAGCCATCCGGAAGGCGGGCCTCGGCCTCAGGTGTGTTGAGGAGGTTCCGGTACCAGTGGGGATGGTTGGGTCTCCCTCCCCAGGATGCGATTACGACCAGCGAAGTGCCGTCTTCGAGGTACAGCAACGGCACTGTGTGGGCCTTGCCGGTTGCGTGGCCCCGCGTGGTCAGCAGGAGCATGTTGTTGTCGAGGAGACGCCGGCCGATCCGTCCCCGCGTTGCGCGATAGATGAGGGTGTGAAACGTGGAGAGGTGCTTGGCAGTCTTGTCGTGCATAGGGGAGAAGATACAAGGTTGGCTCCCTTGGGCCGCCGACGAGTTGCTATCGACTGGCTACGCTCGTGCCGTGAGATTGGTCGTGGCCAAATGCAGTGTTGATTATGAGGGGCGGCTCAACGCACACCTGCCTCC
>JAHEDJ010000048.1:0-1915 GCA_024641325.1 bacterium
GTGGGCCCACCTGGACTTGAACCAGGGGCCTCATCCTTATCAGGGATGCGCTCTAACCAAGCTGAGCTATGGGCCCGTGAGGGATTGGATCATACCAGCTGACCCACAGTGCTCATCCAGAGAATCTGCCGAATCGGCCGGATTGATGGTGGGTTTAGGCCACCGGCGTGGAGATGATCGGACTTGAACCGACGACCCCCTGCTTGCAAAGCAGGTGCTCTGCCAACTGAGCTACATCCCCTTGGTTGGCTACATGATACGTCGGTATTCCGATGATGCCAGACAGTGGAGCGTCCCGGCGGCCGGACATCCGGTTCCGGCGTACGATGTACCTCACATAGAAACGAAGGAGCCCTCATGAGGAATGCCGTGATCGTCGACGCCGTGCGCACCCCGGTTGGAAGGCGGGGTGGTTTCCTGAAGGACCTGCATGCGGTAGACCTGGCTTCGGAGACGCTCAAGGCAGTGGTTGAGCGCAACGATCTGGATCCTGGGCGCATCGACGACGTGATCATGGGTTGCGTGACTCAAACCGGAGAGCAGGGCATCAACATCGCCCGCAATGCCGCCCTGGCGGCCGGTTATCCCGAGGAGGTCCCGGGAACGACGGTGGATCGGCAATGCGGCTCGTCACAGCAGTCGGCCCACTTCGCGGCCCAGGGAGTCATGGCCGGTGCCTACGACGTCGTCGTGGCCGCCGGCATCGAATCGATGACCCGGGTCCCGATGGGATCAAATGCACAGGGACCCGGCTCGCCGTTCGGTCCGCGCATGAGCGACCGCTACGACCACCGGCTCGTTCCGCAGGGTTTGTCGGCGGAGATGATCGCCGACAAGTGGAGCATCAGCCGCGGCGAGATAGACCAGATCTCATTGGAATCCCATCAGCGGGCGGGACGAGCTACGGAAGAAGGCCGCTTCGACCAACAGATCATTCCGGTCGACACGGCGGAAGGAGTAATTAGACAGGACGGCGGGATCCGGTGGGATACGTCGCTCGAGAAGTTGGCCGGTTTGAAGCCGGCGTTCAGAGAAGATGGCGTCGTCACGGCAGGAAACTCGTCACAGATTTCCGATGGTTCGGCGGCCCTGCTCATCATGGGCGAGGACATTGCCGAAGAGCTCGGCTACCAACCGATGGCCCGTTTCAAGGCTTTTGCGGTCACAGCTGCGGATCCCGTCATCATGTTGAGTGCTCCGATTCCGGCCACGAGCAAGGTATTGAAGAAGGCCGGCATGTCGATTGACGACATCGACCTGTTCGAGGTCAATGAGGCTTTCGCCACGGTAATCGCAGCATGGCGTGAGGAGCACGGTCACGGTGATCCCGCCGCCCTGTGGAATCGAACGAACGTCAACGGCGGAGCGGTTGCGCTGGGGCACCCGCTTGGTGCTTCCGGTGCACGTTTGATGACGACGCTGGTTCACGAGATGCAACGAACCCGAAGTCGCTACGGGCTGCAAGTCATGTGCGAGGGCGGCGGCATGGCCAACGCCACGATCCTGGAGTTGGTCTGAATCCTGGTGCCGAGATCCATTGATGCTGAGGTGAGGGTGGATTCGCAATTGGCTATTGGCAATTGGCCCCGCGGTCCGGGTTCATGCTGAAATTCCTCGTCGCGGTTGCCATCGGCGTCGCCATCTGGATGGTGGCGATCCGTGTTATCCGGATGCTCGCCGAGCCGCCTCCGGAAATCGATCCGGACTCAATAGTGACGACCGATTTGAAGTACCGGTGCTCCATTTGCGGCACTGAGGTGACGATGACGGCGGTGTCGACCAGCGAGGCTTCCCCACCGAAGCACTGCCGCGAAGAGATGGACGAGGTCCCGGCCTAGTTAGCGTGTCGGGGTCGGGAGACTTCGCTGCGAATTGCGAATTGCGAATTGCGAATTGCGAATTGCGAATTGCGAAT
>JAHEDJ010000048.1:2015-12523 GCA_024641325.1 bacterium
GGCAGAAGGCCAACGCCCCTTGTCTACCTGTACCCCGTCGTCATCAAGAACCCACCAGCGATGAATCCGAGGCCGGCAACAAGCACGATGTTGTCCCAGCTCAAGAAGTATCGGAGCAAAACGAGGCTCACACCCAGGGCCATCATCGCGAACATCAGCACCACGTACCAAGACGGTGACGGCTCGCGATTCACTTCTTTGGGCTTCCGTGATGGGGTAGGACCCACGTACTTGGGTTTGCGTCGCTTTGATTCAGGCATGGGCATACAGCGTAGTCGTCTGATTGTGTCCCATTGACCAAAGGTATGCTCATCTCCCATGCGGATACTCGTCGTCGACAATTACGACTCGTTCACCTACAACCTCGTGCAGTACCTGGGTGAGCTGGGGGCCGACCCGGTAGTTGTGCGCAACGATGAGATCACGCCCGTCGAAGCGGGCGCTCTGAGGCCCGATCGCCTCTTGATTTCGCCCGGCCCGGGCCGGCCTGAGAACGCAGGGAGGTCGGTTGAGTTTCTGCAGACGCTGGGCACCGAGATCCCGAGTCTCGGCGTTTGTCTCGGCCACCAGGCAGTAGCGGTCGCATTCGGGGGACGGGTGGATCTCGCACCGGAGCCGAGACACGGCAAGACGTCAGAGATTCGGCACGACGGGAAGGGCGTCTTCACCGATCTGAGCACTCCGTTCATAGCAACCCGCTACCACTCGCTGGCCGTCGTCGAGCTTCCTGAGGAGTTAGAAGCCTGCGCATGGAGCGAAGACGGTGTGATCCAGGGCATTCGTCATCGCGACCTTCCGATGAGCGGCGTGCAGTTTCACCCGGAGAGCGTGCTGACATTCGAAGGCAAGAAGCTGCTTTCGAACTTCCTCAACTGATCCTTGGTCGGACCGCTACGGGGCGAGGGTTGTCGTGGTAGTCGTAGGCGGAGGAGCCTCGCCGATTGTTGCAGTGACTGTGGTGCCTGGGTCGGCTTCGGTGCCGGCACCGATCGACTGCTCCGCGACCAATCCATTGAAGGCTTCTTCAACCTCGACGGTGGTTACGCTTTCCCTATAGACGAGGTTCACCGTCTCGAGCGCAGCTCGGGCTGCATCCGGCGTCATTCCGACGATGTTCGGAACCACTACGGGCTCGGGCCCGAGCGAGATCCAGAGCTTGACGATCGAACCGGCCGGGACCAGCGTTCCTGCTTGCGGTTCTGTCCTGGCAACGCGCCCTTCTTCGACCTCTTCGTCGAACTCCTCTTCCCGCTCCACAGTCAGACCGGCGTTCTCGATCACGAAAGTGGCGTCGATCTCAGGTCGACCCCGGAAATCCTCCAGGAGCACAGAGTTCGGTCCGGTCGACACCCACAGGTCAATGGCAGTCTGCGGTGGCTGCTTCTGGCCGGCGGCAGGGCTTTGGTCTATCACAGTTCCCGATGGCTGGACGTCGTTGGCCTCCTCGTGAACCACACCCACCGTCAAACCGTTCAGGTTGATGAGGCGCATCGCTTCGGTCAGCGTTTCTCCAACAACACGCGGCACGTTTGCCGCCCCGACGCCCGTTGAGACCAGCACGTTGACGTAGCCGCCGGCGTCGACCTCTTCCCCGGCTGCCGGATCGGTGCCTATGACGTATCCGGAGGGTACCTCGGGGTCGGCCTGGTTGACCGGTCGTACTTTCAAACCTGCGTCCTGTAGCAAAGCCAGAGCCGCATCTTGCTCCATGTTGGTGACGTCGGGCACGGAGACGAGCGCCACGCCGTCGCTGGTGCCACTGTTCATCAGGTCGAAAATGAGGAACAACCCGACACCCAGGGCTACCAGCAGAGCGAATGCGGTGAGAATGAATGGGACCTGGCTGGGCGGGCGCTCATCGGCGAGCCGGCGGTAGGTCTCGTCCGGCGGAACCGTCGGTGGGGTCACGGGGGGCATCATTTGCGTCGGTGCATCGGAGCCGGGAACCGTCGCAGGCGCCTCGCCTCTCAGGAAGCGCAGGAGTTCCGCCCGCATCTCGTCGGCCGTCTGATGGCGACCCTCCGGTTCCTTGCTGAGCGCCTTGCTGATGATCGACTCGAGGTCCGCAGGGATGTCCGGGTTCAGTGTTGACGGCAGGGTGACAGGAGTGGATACGTGCTGGTACGCCACCGCAACCGGGCTGTCTCCTGTGAAGGGAGGAGAACCGGTGATCATCTCGTAGATCACGACACCGAGCGAGTAGAGATCGGACCGCTCATCGGCGGTCAATCCCTGGGCTTGTTCCGGGCTGAAGTAGGTGGCCGTTCCGATCACCGCGCCGGTCTTGGTGAGTTCTTGTGAGTCATCCCAGGCGCGAGCGATTCCGAAGTCGGTGACGCGCACCGTTCCATCGGGGGCAAGCAGGATGTTGCCCGGCTTGATGTCCCGGTGAACCAAACCGGCTCTGTGTGCCACGGAGAGGGCCGCGGCCACCTCGGCACCGATCTCACTCGCACGGCGGGGAAGCAACCGGCGTTCGCTTTTGAGGACATCCCGCAGGGTGCGTCCTTGGATCAGCTCCATCACAATGAAATAGGTGTCGCCGTCTTCGCCCCAGTCGTATATGGAGACGATATTGGGATGGCTCAGGTTGGCAGCTGCCTGTGCCTCTCTCCGGAAACGTTTGACGAATGCTTCGTCGGAGCTGAACTGCGAATGGAGGACCTTGACGGCGACTCTCCGTCCGAGAAGCGTATCGCGCGCTTCATAGACGTCGGCCATCCCCCCTCTTGCGATGTGGGAGACGAGCTCGTACCGATCAGCGAGCGTGCGTTCAGTCTGCATTCGTGGTGATTGTAGGGGTATTAGTCATCGATTCAGGAGCCAGAACTCGAAGAGCCTCTTCGCCACCGGTGCGGCTACGGAGCCTCCGGTCGCGTTTTCTCCGGCATCACCGCCTTCTTCCACGACCACCGCCAACGCGATTGTTGGATTGTCGACGGGGGCGAAGCCGATGAACCAGGCGTGTGGCGGGCCTATCTCTGTTTCGGCGGTACCGGTTTTGCCGGCAACGCGCACTCCTGCCACTGCTGCCCGCGTGGCAGTGCCGCTTGCTACGACTTGCTCCATCATTGCTGCGACGACGTCGGCGGTTGCCGGAGAAATGGGAGTCGCCCACACGGACGGTTGGTGCTCGTCGACGACATTGCCGGCCGCGTCGTAGATACGGGCGACCATGTACGGTTCCATCTGCAAACCTCCGTTGCCGATGGTGGCCGCCACCATCGCCATCAAGAGAGGCGTTGCCTGCACGTCACGTTGTCCGAGACCGCTCTGGGCTAGTGCCGGTAGGTTGGAGCTGAGGGTGTCGGCTGTCGGGAAAGCTGCGGTCAGGGTTTCCCACTCGAACGGGATTTGCCGGTTGAATCCGAACGCTTCAGCCTGTTGCTCCAGCACAGATGCACCGAGGTCCATGGCTAGCTGCCCGAACACCGTGTTGCAGGATCGACGGAACGCTTCCCGGAGGGTTACCTCGTTGCCGTCGCCGCACAGGGTTCCGGCAAAATTGCGGATGACCGCCGTTGATCCGGGAAGCTCGAGCTCCGGCGGATTAGCGAAGGTGGTGTCTGGTCCGGCCACCCCTGCCTCGATGGCCGCAGCTGCAGTTATGACTTTGAATGTGGATCCCGGGGCATAGCTTTCCCGTGACACGCGATCCCTCAGAGGCGCGGCGGGATCGTTGGCGAGTGCTTCCCAGGCCGCCGCCGCAGACTTGCTGATGATCGAATTCGGGTCGAATGTTGGAGATGAGACAAAAGCGAGGACGGCTCCGGTCGAAGGATCGAGGGCTACTACCGCGCCGGCCTGATCGCCGAGGGCTTCGGCGGCCACTCTCTGTAACTCTGCCACGAGAGTGAGTTCGAGATTCTGAGCTTGCAGGTCCCGTCCCAGCAGCGCGTCGATGAGGTCGGAAATAGTCAGATCGCGCTTCGAACGAAGTTCGGTGGCGTAGCTCGACTCAACACCCCAATCACCAAATAGGCTCGAAGTGAATCCGACGCTGTGGGCGAAGAGCCCACCTTCGGGATAGACCCTCACAAAGAGGTTGGGGTCGTCTTCCAGCGCCTCCGATCGGGCTAGTTGGACTCCGGTGGCGTCGAGAATGAGCCCTCGCTCCTTTCCGGCGATTCCGATCTGCACACGCGGGTTGCGCGGATCGTCGCGGTATCCGGGTCCGGCAATCGCCTGAATGTACGTGATGTCGAGCAGCAGGACGGCGAACGCAATGAAAACGGCGATGGCAACCTTGCGAATCGGCCCGTTCATGTCGGTTCCTCGTGTGAAAGGCGCGCCAGGACCGCGATGAGCACCATGTTGGAAACGAGCGACGAACCGCCGTATGACATGAACGGCAGTGTGATGCCGGTCAACGGGAGTACCCGGACGACGCCTCCGATGATCAGGAAGGTCTGAAGGCCGAGCACGAAGGTCAACCCGGCTGCAAGTAGCTTCCGAAAGAGGTCCCGTGACCGCAGAGCAATGCCGAAGCCAACGGCGGTCAGCAGGGCGAAGGCACACAGCACGACTACGGCTCCGGCCAATCCCAACTCCTCGCCGATCGCCGCGAACAGGAAGTCCGTTTGTGCAAATGGAATCAACTCGGGCCGACCGAGGCCGACTCCGGATCCGGCCAGGCTTCCGGATCCCATAGCGAAAAGCCCCTGGGCAATCTGATATCCCGCCCCGTCGAAGTCGCTGAACGGACGCAACCAGGCGATCACTCTGCGTTCTACATGTGAGAAGGCCTGCCAGGCGAAGAAGGCTCCGACAAAGAACATCCCGGTCCCGATGATCGGGTAGGCGGCCCTGCCCGTCGCCATGTAGAGGAGCGTCAGGAAGACGGCGAACAGGAGGAGGGAAGCGCCGAGATCGCGCTGATAGACAAGGACCCCGAAACTGGCAGTCCAGGCGACGAGAACGGGAACGAGTTGGCGAGGTTCTACCAGCCGCAGCCTCCCGATCGTGCGCGTTCCCGATGCAAGCACCGTGTGCCTCTCCGCCAGGTAGGAGGCGAGAAACACGACGAGAAGGAGCTTGGCGATCTCTCCCGGCTGGAACTGGATTCCGATCGGCCCTGCAATGAACTCAACCCAGAGTCTCGATCCGTTGACCGTCTTGCCGCGCAGCGGGATGGACCAGTCGGTAGGTAACAGGGGAAGAAGAAGAAGCACCAGAGAGCCAAGCAGCAGTAGATAGCGATAGCGCCGGAGGGGTTCGAGTCCGGTCGAGCGGACTGCGAACAAGAGGCCGACGGCCAACGCGGCAGCGATCAAGAGCCACCAACGCTGTAGGCCGGCGCGATCGGGGTCCAGCCGATAGATCATCGTGAGTCCGACCGCTGTGATTATCGCTACCAGCGGAAGGAGGTAGAAGCTCGCCCGGGGCGCCCACTGGCGCAACGCGAGGTGGAGGCTTCCGAAGGCGATCAGGAACACGAGGAACGTCAGTGCTACCTGTGCATCAACGCCACCGCCCCCGGCGAGATTGGCCATGGCGACTCCAAACGAGGCCAGAGCGGACGCTCCGAGCAGGAACGCCGCCTCGGCAGAGCGGGTCACGAGCCGACGTCGACGGCGGCCACGGTGATGTTGTCGTGTCCGCCTGCCGAGTTGGCGGCCTCCACGAGCGCCCACACAGACTCTTCGACCGTGCCCTTCGACAACAGGTTGGCAATCAGCTCGTCATCAATCATCCCGGACAATCCGTCTGAACAGATCATCAAACGATCTCCGTCGAGCAATCGTTCCTCGATGAGGTCCACTTCGAGTGGTCGCCCGTGTCCAACTGCGCGCATGATCATGCTGCGTTGAGGGTGTACGGCCGCTTCCTGAATCGTCATCCGACCTTCGGCCACCCATTGCGCGACGAGGGTGTGATCGTTGGTTAGCTGGCGGAGAATTCCCGAGCGCAGCAGATAGACCCGGCTATCCCCGACGTGACCGATGAGAGCGGTGCCGTCCTGCGAGATCTCGGCAGCCGACAACGTGGTTCCCATTCCGGCCAGTGCAGGATCGGCCCGACTCTCTGCCGCAATGGCCTCGTTTGCATCGACGATGCGTTCGTCGATCCGAGTCGCACTGCCGTTCGAGATTGTCTCTATGGCGATTCTGCTGGCCACCTCACCGCCGGCGTGGCCACCCATTCCGTCGGCAACCGCTACCAGGAGGGGCCCGGGGCCGGTCCCGCCAGATGTCGGGACCACGGAGTCTTGATTCGACTCCCGCACCATCCCCCGGTGGGTAGCTATCGCCCAGACGAATTTCATCGGACCTCCAGCACGGTCTTGCCTACCTGCACTGCATCACCTTTGACTAGAACCTGCGGCGCTGTAACCCGGCGTCCGTTCACGTAGGTTCCGTTTGTGCTTCCGAGATCATGGAGGACGAGACCCTCATCCCCGCCGACGAAACGCATGTGGAACTCCGACGCATACGGATCGTCGACCACGATATCCGCCTGCGGACTGCGACCCAACATGAGTACGTCTACCACTTTGTATGTTTCCCCCGGTCGATCGTCCGCGCGGATGAGCACCAACTCCTTGGAACGCTTGGTGGAGGTCCGGGTGACGCCGATGCTGATGTGGCTCGTGATCGCCCGTGAGATCTGCCAGACGAACAAGAAGAGCAGCGCCACGAAAATCAGTTTGAGGAGGGTGAGGATCAAGGCCGGCATGAGGCGATCACGCCTTCCGGAATGTGAAGGTCATCGACCCGAAAGCCAGTACGGAACCGTTCTCGAGAGCCGTGGGCGCGTCGATTGCCAGTCCATCGACGGTCGTTCCGTTCGATGAACCGGAATCCACGACCCACACGGACCCTCCTTCGCGCCAGACGAGTGCGTGTGTTCTGCTCACCGTTGGATCGTCGACGACCAGATCACTGTCCGCCCCGCGACCGATCAGAATCCGGTTGTGGCGGAGAGCGACATCCATTGCAGAGCCGGTGAGGAATCCCCAGACCGGCAGCACTCCGGGAACAACTTCAGTCCGGCACCGAACCGAACCCACCGCAGTTGCGTCGTCCAGCTCCAGATGCACCACGACCGGCCCCTCCATGCGCCACCCCCGCTCCGTGGCGGTGTCTTCGATATATGCGGAGAGTTCAGTCACGAGCCCATCGGGAAGCAAACCTTCTCCCAGCTCGGAGGGATGCACGTGGACAACGTAGGTGTTCGGGGCTGTCGGTCCGGCCGCGCCTGCCCGCAACGCCAGATCGGCTTCCCGTACCAGGCGGGCGCCGAGCTCGACGGGATGCAGCGGTCCTCGGAAGACCTTGCCGGCCAGGCCTTCGACGAGGCGCTCGAGGCGTCTTTCGAGATTGCGCACCATGTCCACGACGCGGAGTTTATCGGGCGGGGACGACGAATCTTCCGCGAGGGCGTCGTGGTACCATTTCGCCCCGTCCACGGGCGAGTGGCGGAATTGGCAGACGCGCAGGCTTCAGGTGCCTGTGAGCAATAGCTCGTGGGGGTTCAAGTCCCCCCTCGCCCACTGGTGCCGATGGATTCGGCCCATGATGTTTGTACCAGACCAGGTCACTGGTTCGCTACAGACCTGCAGTCCACCAGCAAGATGAACACGGTTCATCAAGTGAGGCCGACTAAGTGTTTCCGGAACCGCCGCGGTATCGGAAGCGTCGCGGCAGGCTATATGCCCTGATTGCCGTCACGCTTCTCACAGCCATCGCACTCGTATTCACGAACCTTCGGAGCGATCGTGCCGACCTCCGGGAGTTTGTAGATCTGGCAAAGGTGTCCACCCTCGAGCAAGAGGCGTTGGCGGCCGATTTCCGTGACTTCCTGAACTTCGAGATCCAGGGAGCGGACCGTGACCGGATCAGCACATTGTTTGGCGGAATCGAGACGTCGATTCAGAACTCGCTCGTCGACCTCGCAGAAGTCGCCGTTCCCGCCAGCGGAGCCAATTCCGAGGCATTGTTCAACGAGGCTCTCGAGGCCTGGCTGGCCGGATCCTCGGCACTCGAAGCGGGACTGCTCGCCGCTGCCGACGATGCATTCAGTCCGATTCCGATAATCGCCATCGACAACGCCCTGACGGAGATTCGGGTAGGCGACCGCCTGTATGAACGGTTCCTGTTGTCGGTAGGTGACCTTCGGACGGATTTGGAGATGGACATCGGCGTCATGCCGCTGATCGCTTATGCCCCTTCCAGCGGCCTCGTGGTCAGCGGCGAGTTCCTGGCGGCGGCTGTGCGTGGGGCAGGTGAAGTGGCGGCCTTTCACGACGTCAGAGTCAACCAGATCGAATTGGAACCCGGCTTCACCGGTGGAGATAACGATGGGGTGGGTGTTCTGGCCTTCACCGAACTCGTCAATACTCGCGTCGTTGTTTCCAATGCAGGGAACCTGCCCGAGACGGACTTGATCGTTGTGGTGCGGGTAACGACCCTCGCCGATGGCCTCAACGTATTCAACGGACAGACGACGATTCCCTCACTCGAACCCGGCGCCTCGCGCACGGTTGAGTTTTTCGATATTCCTGTGGTGGAGGGCATTACTCACCAGGTGCTGGCGATAGTGACTTCGGTAGTCGACGACATCGACACAGACAACAACACTGCGACGCTGCCCTTCTTCGTTCAAGCTGCTTCGTGAAATCGGCAACCGCCGCCGCCCCTGCTCGGGGTACCATCATCCGGCAATGATCGATGTCACCATTCTTCGTGAGAATCCAGAAGCCCTTCGGAGCGCACTCGCCAGACGCGCCTCCGACATCAGCGTCGACGACCTGACCGAACTCGACCGCTTGCGCCGTGAGGTTCGCCACCAGGCAGAGAGCTTGCGTGCCGAACAGAAGCAGTCGGGCAAGGCTATTGCCAGCCTCGAGGGGGAAGAGAAACAGGCCGCGATCGCGCGTGCCGCCACCCTCTCGGAGGATTACAAGCGTCTGACCGCCGAAGCCGATGAAATCGACGAGCGTTTCGAAGCCCTCTGGGTGCAGGTGCCCAACCTCGCCCACGACTCGGCTCCGGACGGCATGACCGAGGACGATGCCGTCGAGGTCAAGCGCTGGGGAGACATTCCGGAGTTCGGGTTCGAAGTGCGCGACCACCAGGACCTCGGAGAGGCGCTCGAAATCATCGACGTGGCGCGCGGAGTCAAGACTTCAGGCAGCCGGTTCGCCTATCTGAAGGGAAAAGCGGCTCTTCTCGAGTTCGGCCTGGTTCGCTTCGCGATGGATCGTCTGATGGAAGGCGGCTTCACGCCGGTGATTCCGCCGGTGTTGGTTCGCGAAGAGGCGCTTTACGGAACGGGCTTCTTTCCGGCCGATCGTGAGCAGGTATACGCGATCGAGGGCGAGGATCTGTACCTGGTCGGAACCTCGGAGGTCTCACTGGCGGCACTTCATCTCGACGAGATCCTCGACGAGGAGGACCTGCCGGTCCGGTATGCGGGTTTCTCGACTTGCTTCCGTCGCGAGGCCGGCACCTATGGCAAAGATACTCGGGGGATCTTTCGCGTACACCAGTTCGACAAGGTCGAGATGTTTTCGTTCTGCCACCCCGATAAGAGCTGGGAAGAACACGAGATGCTCCTGGCTATGGAAGAGGGCATTGTGCAGGCGCTCGGGCTTCCTTACCGGGTCGTCAATGTTGCTGCCGGCGACCTTGGAGCATCGGCGGCCAAGAAGTACGACATTGAGGCGTGGATTCCTTCCCAGGAGGCGTTCCGGGAGATCACTTCATGCTCGAACACGACGGACTATCAAGCACGGCGACTGAAGGCGCGGTTCAAGTCGGAGCACGGCAATCGGCTCGTCTACACGCTGAACGGAACGGCGGTTGCCGTCGGGCGGACCCTCCTGGCTCTGATTGAGAACAATCAACAAGCGGATGGTTCGATCGTGATTCCGGAGGCCCTTCGTCCCTACGTGGGCTTCGACGTCATCGGGGCATGAGCGATCGTCCGCGGGAGATCTTCTCTCGCATCGCTCGCCGGTATGACCTCCTGAATCGGGTTCTTTCGTTCGGTCGGGAGCAAGAGTGGCGGCGGCGTGGTGTTGTACACCTGCCGGAGGGTCGGGTTCTCGATCTCGGAAGTGGAACGGGAGCGGCTTCGCCGGTTTTCGGAGACCGTGAGGTGGTTGCTCTCGATCCGGTTTCCGAGATGCTCGAACTGAGCCCGATTTATGAACGGGTGGTGGCCTACGGCGAGGCGCTGCCCTTCTCTGACGAGTTGTTCGACGGCGTCTTTTCGGCCTATGTTTTCCGCAATCTGACCTCGATTCCGGCAACGCTGGGAGAAGTCGCCCGGGTGCTGCGTCCGGGAGGTGCTCTGGTGATTATCGGCCTGGGCAGACCACGCAATCGGTATGCCCGCCTGCTACATCGGATGGGCTCTGCGGTGTTCCTCCCCCTGGCCGGCTTGATGATTGGTTCGCCCGGCGAGTACTGGTATTTGCACCGTTCTTTGGACAAGTTGCCCCCGCCCGAAGAGATGTTCGCCTCCGGTCCGCTCATATTGGAGCGTGTCTGGAGGATGGGCCC
>JAHEDJ010000048.1:12623-19034 GCA_024641325.1 bacterium
CCGTGCACCCTGCCTTCGCATGAGCAGCGACCGGCGCTTTCCGGGTCGTTGGCTCGGACCAGGCGCTCCTGCGGCACCCGGGGCGTATCGCTTAGGGCTGCTTCCTTCCGGACCTGACCCAATTCACGAGACCCCGCCGCGCAGGACCCGGCCGTCAACACCACGTGCCCGGTGCAAACCCGACCGCCGTCACGCTCGGGCAGGGAATTCAGTCCCGCATATAGAGGATTTCGGGTTCAGGGCACCCCTAGCGCCCCACCTAGCACGGAAATGGCATTGTAGCTTGCTCGCGTTTCTCCTCCGGCGCTAGACGGGGGAGATGCCGGGTCTTCGAGGCAGAGAGGGGGTAGCGGAGGCCGGACGGCTGTCGGCAACAGGGCCCCGGCGGACCACCGATACCCGGTACCTGATACCGCTGCCCGCCCGCGGCGGGGAGCTTTGCGGAGGGAGCGGGATTCGAACCCGCGAGGGAGCTTGCACCCCCTACACGCTTTCCAGGCGTGCGCACTAGGCCAGACTATGCGATCCCTCCAGGGTGACATAGTGTAGGGGCCGTGAAAGATCTCGACTTCACCGACGCGATGGGTCTTGCCCTCGAAGAAGCACGTGCCGCCCTCGGGCATGGCGACGTTCCGGTTGGTGCCGTGCTGCTCGACGCCGACGGGAATGTGGTCGCGTCGGATCACAACCGGCGAGAAGAGGTGGCGGACCCGACTGCTCACGCTGAGATGCTGGTGATATCGAACCGGGCTCGTGAGCTGGGGGACTGGCGCCTCACCGGTCACACCCTCGTGGTGACCCTGGAACCGTGTCCCATGTGTGCCGGTGCAGCAATGTGGGCCCGTCTTGACCGGATCGTTTACGGTGCGGCCGACATGAAGGCCGGAGCCGTGTGGAGCTTGTACAACATCCCCCAGGACAGCCGCTTGAACCACCGCTGCGAAGTGGTCACAGGGGTCCGCCGGGAGGAGTGTGCAGCGTTGCTAACCGACTTCTTCGAGTCAAAACGCTGACACTGGGGTTTCTCAGCAATACTGTCGTTCTCCACGCGCAACAGTATTGCCGAGAAAAGCTCTTCGATTTTTCAGCAATACTGTCAGTCGCCACGCGCAACAGCATTGCTGAGAAACTCCTACAAGGGGGCCCGGGCAACCGGGCAGGTCATACAGCGCGGCCCACCCCGTCCGCGCGGCAACTCGGAGGACGGCATCCGGCGCACCGTGACACCCGCCTCCTCCATGATCTCGTTAGTTGCAACGTTGCGCTCGTAGGCGATTATCTCGCCGGGAGCAATCGCGAAGGTGTTGTTGGCGTCGTTCCACTGCTCCCGGTCCGCCTGAATGCTCGTCATCGACGGCTCGATCACGTCGGCTGCCTCGAGGCCTGCGGCCCAGGCCAGCCCGGCGACGAGGTCGATCTCTCCCTCGATGTGTAGCCCCAATTCGGAACCGGGCGTCACCTGAAGTGCTCGAACGTGTGAGCGGATGCGCGGATAGAGCACGAACCGACCCCGGTCGACCATCGTCACAACGGTATCGAGGTGCATGGTTGAGCGCTCCTTGGGTAGCTCAACAGCCAGCACGCGGTCGACCACATCCTCTTCGAAAAGGCGAGCGGCCAAAGCGGCGGCCCCGGTCGGTGAGGTTCTTTCGGAGACGCCGATGGCAATCCCACGTTCACCGACTATGAGTACGTCACCGCCCTCGACGGATGCGGGAAAGTGCTCTCCTGGTTCGTTGCCGAACCATATCTGTGCGCCTGCGAACCGGGGGTGAAGTGAATACACAAGGCGTAGCAGGTCGGTCTCCCTGCGCCGGACGATCCGGTTCATTGGAGACAGGACGACGCCGTTCCCGATCCATATGGATGAATCTCGCATGAATACCATGTTCGGCAGTGGCGGAAGCAGGAAGTCGTGGGGGCCGTGCAGAGCCGCGACTAGGCCGCCGGTCGCCCCGACCTCATCGAGTGTCACACCACCGATCAGGTGCCGTACCAGCTCCATTGGAGAAAGCTCAGCCAGGAACCGCCTGACCCAAGCCGACAGGCGTGCTCCACAGAGGTCGGCCGTGACGTGTTCGGCGATCACGGCATCGGCGACGCTTTGATCGGTCAGAACTTCTTCGAGGAGATCGGCGATGTAGAGGACCTCGGTACCGCTGTTCCTCATTATGTCGGCGAAGGCATCGTGCTCGTGCTGGGCTCGTTCAAGCCAGATCAGCTCATCGAAGAGCAGCTCGTCCTTGTTGCCCGGAGTTATCCGGGAGAGCTCGAGGTCGGGCCGGTGGATGATGACCGTTTGCAGCTGTCCGACTTCTGAGCTGATGGCGGCACCGTGTTCCATGGAAGCATTCTCACACAGGTTTGGGGCGGAAGGCGATGTGTACAATCCTGGGTCCTCGGAGGGATCGCATAGTCCGGCCTAGTGCGCGGCACTCGAAATGCCGTAGGGCGTTTACCCGCCCTCGTGGGTTCGAATCCCACTCCCTCCGCTGGGCCGGCCGCCGGAGGCGGCGAAGCCGGGGCGCCTGGAGGGATGGCCGAGCGGACGAAGGCGACAGTCTTGAAAACTGTTGAACCGTGTTAAGCGGTTCCGTGGGTTCGAATCCCACTCCCTCCGCCACCAGAAACGCGAGTGCCCAAGTATCAGTCGAGGGATCGAATCGGGTGCGTTCTCGGTCTCCAAAGTGGCCCTAAAACCGAAGGAGGCGAGGTTGATTCTGGGCCGTGACATTACGACCACAACAGCCCGGTCGCTGATGCCGACACGGACGGCATCGTGATTATCCGGCTGTAGCATCTGGCTAGGCGAAGTATCGTTCTCGCCGCTCGACCCACTATCGGAGAGACGCAATGGACCCACTCGCCTTCACAATCGCCGTCATCCTGTTCGTGGTCGTCGGCGTCCTCGCCTACACGTTCGGGAAGCGCACCGCCCTCACCGGCAAAGGCGTAGCCGAGGAAGGCGACCGCCGATTGGAGGAGTACAGCTTCTATCCATTCGTGGTGAACCCGGATGGGCATGTCGAATTCGACGCTGGCTTGTTCTCAGAGGGAGTCCGCCATCTTCTAGAGAATCGGAACCCGAGAGCCGCTAGGGAACTGATAGTGGTCGGGGAGCAGAATCTGGTTCGCGACACATTTCCCAGCGACAACCTGCTCGAATACAAGCGCTTCTATGCGTTGTATGACGGCGACGGAGTCGTCAGCGACAACGACGCTTTCTTGGAGAATTACAAACGCCTCGTCAACCAGTTTGGGCGATCGTTTCCCAACGCGGGAATCGAGATCCTTCTACACAACTTGGTGAACCCCTCCCGTTCACTTGTTGCTATCGAGAACGGGGCGGTAACGGGCCGCACGATCGGTAGCGGCGCGACCAACCTCGTCCTGGATCTTAAGACTCGTCGTCAACGGGGTGAAGACAAGGTGAACTACGAATTGAACATTGGGTCACGCCAGTTCAAATGCACGACCGTCCCGGTCTTTCGCCCCGACTACGGCCTCGTCGGAGCAGTATGCATCAACGTAGACACTCATTTCATAAGGGAAGCAGTCGCGAGTGATGAAGGCCGGTTCCGAGCCTTCGTTGACAACCTTCTCCGAACCGACTTCGAACTCGATGAGAACATCCTGTCGAAGGATGAATACGGCATGGCCAAGAAAGGCAAGCGGCACTACATGGATGAGCGGATCCGGTCTGTTGGGAGCCGCGGTCAAGAACGCAAGCTGGCAGCCATCATGTTCTCCGACATAGTTGGTTTCACTTCTCTGATGGGAGAAGATGAGGCAGCCACCCTGCAGATCATCGAGACCAACGAGGAGATCCACTTCACGGCGCTAGCCAACCACGGCGGCCGTCTACTCAAGAAACTGGGCGACGGCATGCTGGCCAGCTTCGGCACCGCCTCTGGTGCCGTCGAATGCGCCCGGGACATTCAACAAGCCGTCTCCAATGACGGCCGGTTCGAGGTGAGGGTCGGAATCCATCTCGGGGAGATAATTGAGGCCAACGGGGACGTTCATGGTGATGGAGTGAATATCGCTTCTCGCATCCAGGGCGTGGTAGAAGCCGGACAGATCGGGCTGTCGAAAGTGGTCTACGACAACATCAAGAATAAGGACGGCCTCTCCGCTACATCGCTCGGAGAACACAACCTGAAGAACGTAGGCAGTCCGATGACGCTCTACTCATTGGATGCCTAACCGCACTCACTTCAACATCCTTCTGGTCGGGCCTCACCAACCGCACATGACGGCCCATATTGGGCGGCTCCGCCACGGCGGGCCAAGAACCGGCCGGCCGAGTCGTTGAGATGGTCGCGGACTCGTAGAATGATGTCGTACGAGGTACGTTGTGCGCCGTACGGCCGACCTTCGGTTGGCTTTTGGAGAGGTGGCCGAGCGGTCGAAGGCGCTCGCCTGCTAAGCGAGTAGGGGGTTTAAAGCCTCCTCGAGGGTTCAAATCCCTCCCTCTCCGCAACTAAGGGCCCGCAATGGCGGGCCCTTACGTTTCTCAGCAATACTGTCATTCTCCACGCGCAACAGTATTGCTGAGAAAACTCAGGTTCGACACGTCATGCGCGTCCGGCCACCCATTCGTCGACCAGATGCGCCAGCACGGGTAGCGGCAACGCTCCGGAGCTGAGGATCGTGTCGTGGAAACCCTTGATATCGAACGATTCGCCCAATGCGGACTTGGCCTTGGACCGTATCCGCATGATTTCCTTGCGCCCGATCATGTATGCGAGTGCCTGGCCCGGCAGGCCGATGTAGCGGTCGACCTCATTGGTGAGGGAAGTGACGCTGGCCGGCACATTGGCCGTCATGTAGTCGATTGCCTGCTGCCGGCTCCATCCCAATGCGTGCATACCGGTGTCGACCACCAGGCGGGAGGCTCGCAGAGAGTCGGCCGAGAGCATCCCCATCCGTTGTAGAGGACCGGTGTAGAGCCCCATCTCGTCCGAGAGCCGTTCGGTATACAGACCCCAGCCCTCGGCGTAGGCGTTCACGACGGTGTGTTTTCTGAACTCCGGAATATCCTCGAGTTCCTGGGCAATGGCGAGTTGCAGGTGATGGCCGGGGATACCCTCGTGGAACACGGTCGCTTCCAGCGCATACTTGGTCCACGAAGAAGGCTCTGCGACGTTCATGAAGAAGATGCCCGGCCGGCTGCCGTCTTCGGCGGGTGGGAAGTAGAACGCCTCCGGGCCCTGGGTGACAGTCGAGACGAGGCAGTCGGCCTTGGGGAGTCGACCGAACCAGCCATCGATGGCCGCCTTGGCCTTGGCGAAAGCCTCCTCGGAGGCAGCTACAACGTCTTCGGCGGTCTCGTAACGCAGCTCCGGATCATCCTTCAGTGTTGAGTAGATCGTCTGAAGGTCTTCGGTCCCGAAGACCTCGGAACCCAATCGGCGGTATTCGTCCTCGAGGGCGGCGATGGTGTCTAATCCGATTTGGTGGATCTCCCCGGCCGGCATATCGACCGAGGTGTTATTCAGAATTGCAGCTCTGTATGCCTCTTCACCCCCCTCGATCCACTTGATACCTACCTCATGGTCGGGACGAGCGACGGGAAGCACCTCCTCTGCCAGGACCCTCCGCAACTCTGCGAATCCGGGACGAATGTAGGAGCCAACCTGAGCGCGGAGCCGACCTCGCCAGGACTCCGCTGTTGCATCGTCGTAAGCGGCCGGTGCCCCGACTGCGGATGCGAGCGGGTCTGATTCCAGAGGGCTGGCCAGGTATTGATCAAGTTGGGCGACCACCTTCTCTGCCATCAGCGCCGGCGGCGTGCGATGGTTTGCAACTCCTTCTTGAAGACGTACGGCCCATTGTTCGATCGCTCGACCGAGCTTCTCATACTTGGTCACGAGCGCCTCGGCATGCTCGGGCTCCATAATCGGAAACTGGGCGGCGGCAGTGGGAAGCATGACATGGACGCTCATGGCCGGATTGGCCTCGAGTTCTGCTTGTCTGGTGGCGAGCATGTCGGCGCCGGTGTTCGCCTCGAACATCAGCACCTCGCGACTGAGGCGCTCCTGGAGAGAAAGGCCGGCCGGGTCGATTGTTTCCGCCCGACGCGCAAACGACCTGAGTTCGCTGATCACATCATCCTCGCCGTCGCGCGACAGGTCCTCCATCTGATCGTCGAAGCGGTGGTCGCCCAACATCAGTGCCATCGTGGGGGAGCGTCGGAGAGTTGCCTCCCGATACTCGTCCGCGAGTTGCTGAAGCCCGTCGTGCATCGCATGCCTTTCGCTTAGATGTGGCTGTCGAGCCTATACCGGCTTTCAGAACATCCCGTGCGCGACTACCTTTGGGCTTACACAAGCGCCCGTAGCTCAATTTGGATAGAGCGTCTGACTACGGATCAGAAGGTTGGGGGTTCGAGTCCCTCCGGGCGTGCTC
>JAHEDJ010000049.1 GCA_024641325.1 bacterium
GCCGGGTGAGGTTCTCTTGATCCTGGAGGGCTGGTCGGCCATCGTTTGCGTTGCCGGGTCGCCATCTTGCGCACCAGCTCTACGGCACCGGGGTCGTCGGTGATCGCATCGGACAGAGTGATCCAGCCGTCGCGTTCCATTGCGGTGACTAGCTCGTCACCGAGTTCGGATCTCGTGATAGTCAAGGTCTTGCCGGCATACTTCCCTATACCGCCGAGGGACACGTCGGCATGCTCGGCGGCGAAGTCCGGACAGCTATTGCATCCGGGGCGAGTGAACTCACGACACTCCGAAAGCGGGACCTCGAGGAACGCCGGTTGGTCGTCAGAATCCGTGTGCCAAACCTGGAGCCGTCCTTTGATGTTGACCTTGGTGATCCGGTCCCGGACTACGCCGTAACTGGCTTCGAGCAGGTCCTCGTATATTGACTCAGAGAAGGTCTTCGAGCAAAGCAGTCCGACAACCAGACCGAACCGCTTGGCGAGCTTGTTGGCCCCCCGGCTTCGAGTGATGGCGGGTACAGAGGTCTGGCACCCCACGCTTATCACCCCGATGCGCTGGGCATTTTCTTGGATAGCGTCATCGATGGCCAGCAGATTCGGCGAGTAGGTGTAGCGCGATCCCGCACAGGCGAGAAGTTCTTCTTTGGTACGAGCTACGCCGGCCTCTGTACGCATGCCGGCGGTGAAGTAGCTGACCAGCGCAGAGTCGATGTACCCGTGCTCGATGGCATACAGCAGGAGTGCAGTGCCGAGAGCCCCGTCCTGACCAACCTCGGCGATCCGCGCATCGGTGGCTTGGACCAGCAGCACGCGGCGATGCACTCCGATCACTTCATCGACCTCGCGAACACGCGACCACATTGCCAGGTCGGCCTCAGTCTCCCATTGGCCGAAGCGAGGGCAGGCTCGGGAACAGAGTGTGCAGCCGCGGTCGCTGAACACGCAGTGGGCGGCGTCGTCCGCCCTCGAGGCGTCGGGAGCCAGTCGAGGCGTCCAGGTTCGCTGATCGAGAGTCAGGACGTGCTGGGGGCAGGCAATTACGCATCCCGAGCAACCGGTGCAAAGGCCCGGGTTCAGGACTTCCTCAACGAGGCTGTTCCATGTGTGCCGCCAGCGCTCAGCCACTGATATCACCAACGTCGAGCGCGTCTCCTCTAAACCCGTATCTCAAGGTCAAACCTCGAGGACATAGGTGGCGCCGTCTTCGACGGGAAACGTGTCACAGAATGAATCCTCGATGTAGATATCCACCTGGAGGGGAGGTTCCGCATGTTCGTCGCTGAAGTGAGCAGTGCCGTCTCCATTGGTAACTGCCGAGTCCCAGGTGGAGGCGTTCTGCTCGTACTTGTAACGCGCCCCGAGTTTCAGACCGGGGACGGGAATGCACTCGCCGTCGACTACACGCACTCCGAATCTCACTACCGTCGCCACCATGTTGCGCTCCCTCGCTTGGGAACCCATTGGTACCAGTAATCGAGCATGACCAACAGGGGCAAAAGGCCCGTTGCGGGAAGCGCGTGGCGTCTTGATCTGCTCAGCGTTTTGACTCGTTGCTTGACCTGGAGTGGCTCGATCAAGGATCGACCCGACGACGCTTCTTCAGTTCGCAGTGGCTTGCTGCCGGGCGCCTTCGGATTCATGATCGGAATGATCGCCCCGGCGTGAGCAGATATTCCTGAAGCCCTCCTTCAAGGCTGTGGCCTTTGGGAGGGTTACAGCGGGCTTCACCGGATTGGTTTTACCTCGGCAACCACCCCGGCCGACCCGATCGGTGCCACCTCGTGTCCGAAGGGGGTCAACGCGGCACCTGCCAACTTCAGGTGCGCGACGGCAAAGGGGATTCCAATGATCGTGATGGCGTTGATGAACGCTGCGAGCAGGTGACCGATTGCGAGCCAGATTCCTGCGATCAGTATCCAGACCAGATTGGCGAGACCCGAACCTACACCGGCACCGGGTTTGCGGACCAGCACCCGGCCGAAGGGCCACAACGCGTATCCGGCCAAACGAAATGACACCACTCCGAACGGAATCGTAATGATGAACACGAAGGAAATGAGACCGGCCAGGGCATAGCCGACGGCGAGTTCGATGCCTCCGAGTAGCAGCCACAAGATGTTGCCGATGACCCTCACTGACGCTCCTCTCGAATCTCTATCTCAGGCTACCGGCGAGTTGAAGTCGACCGCCCGGCTAACAGTCCGACATTGCGGCGAGAGCGGCGCAGATCTCTTGTCGGCGCGGAGATAGCGATCCCACGTATCCGGTGAGAAACGTCTTGCGAATGGGTTGCAGGTTATCGAAGGCTGCAACACAGGGCTCGGGCAGCCCTTCCTCGACGTCGAGGGGTACCTCGGTCGGGATGTGCCGAATCGTGCGGGTGATCGGAGCGACGACGATCCAGCTCAAGACCGGGATGGCTTCTGTTCGAGTGACGACCAAAACGGGTCGCCGCTTGTCTTCAGCCTCAGCCCACCAGATGTCTCCCTGAGCGGGGGTTACCAAGGTTCTTCACCGATCATTCCGACGGTGGACTCGTCGGCCCACCCGAGCTCCTCCTCAGTTTGTGGTCGAGTGCGATATCCACGAATGATCGCCTCGGCCGTCTGACTCCGGCGGTGTTGGTCGATGAGGGTCATGAGGCCTTGCCGGACTGCATCGGACCGGGATTCGACCACGCCGGCGGCGACCAGTTCATCGACGAGCGAGGCGAGGTTCTCATCGATTCTTGTTACCAGTTGTGTCATGCATTGAGCATACCGATATGCAATGCGTCATTCAAGGGTGGCGCGACAGGCTGCGCGTCCGCGAGATTGGACTCTCCGCTACCGTCATTTCACATCGAACCCGACAGAGTCAGGGCGAACTGTGACGGTCGACGAGTATCTGAAGGCGGCGCCGGAACCACACCGGAGCACGCTCACCCAACTGAGGGCGATGCTGCGGGAGATTCTTCCCGAAGCCGACGAGGCCATCTCCTACAGCGTGCCCGCGTTCAAGGTAGGCGGTAAGGCAATCGCCGGGTACGCCTACTTCAAGCACCATTGCAGTTACTTCCCCCATTCGGGATCCGTGCTCCCTGTGCTCGGGGACGAGTTGACCGGCTACCGGTGGTCGAAAGGCACGCTGCAGTTCCCGGTCGACCAAGCGCTGCCGAGGCAGCTGGTGCGCCGGCTCGTCGAGGTGCGGCTCGAGCAGCTGGGTCTCTGACCGGCTCCGCGTCGCCTGCCGACCCGACGCGCCCGGGTATCTGTCTATTCATCCCTGCGAAACCGACTCGAAACGTTGCTCCCGTAAGTTGCCGCCGCAACCGGGTCGGGAGAAGGTTCGCCTTCTCTGCCGAACCGGGACGTAGAGGCAAGAGAGAGATCAGATGAAGAGAAGACTGCTTTTCGTAGGGGTGGGGGCCAGTGCGGCGACACTTGGTTTGGCCCTACCCGCCTTCGCGCAAGATGGGACCACCGCAGAGGCGGTGCAGGCAACCCTCGACAACATCTGGGTTTTGGTCGCCGCCGTTCTGGTGGTCTTCATGCAAGCCGGCTTTGCCCTCGTCGAGGCAGGGCTGACCAGGGCCAAGAACGTGGCCAACATCATGATGAAGAACCTGATGGACTTCTCGGCCGGCGTGCTCGCCTTTGCAGTAGCCGGGTTCGCCATCGCCTTCGGATCGGGCAACAGCTTCTTCGGTACCAACGGATGGTTTCTCGACCCGGATCACTTCACGGACGGCTACTTCGGGACCCTTTCGCTGCCGACGTTCTTCATCTTCCAGGTGGCCTTCGCCGCAACCGCGGCGACCATCGTCTCGGGGGCGATGGCCGAACGCACCAAGTTCAAGAGCTACTTCATCTACAGCTTCGTTCTGACCGCACTGATCTACCCGGTCGTGGTCCACTGGCTGTGGGGCGGCGGATGGCTCGCCGAACTTGCCACCCCGATGATCGACTTCGCAGGCTCCACCATCGTGCACAGCGTCGGCGGTTGGGCGGCGCTCATGGGTGCCATCATTCTCGGACCGAGAATCGGCAAATACGCAAGAAACGGCACCCCCCGGGCAATCCCCGGCCATTCGATTCCGTTTGCCATCATCGGAGTGTTCATCCTCTTCATCGGTTGGTTCGGCTTCAACGCAGGCTCTGAACTCGCCGCCGACGACGCGGTGGGCGCAATAGCACTGACCACTCTGTTGTCCGGCGCCGCCGGGGCCGTCTTCGCCACTTTCACGGTGTGGATCAAGACGGGTGCTCCCGACGTGGCGATGGCAGGGAACGGCACGCTGGCCGGTCTGGTCGGCATCACCGCCGGAACGGCCAACGTCTCCAACTGGGGTGCGGTCCTGATCGGTGCCCTGGCGGGAATCATCGTGGTGTTCTCGGTCTTCTTCCTCGACAAGCGCAAGATCGACGATCCCGTCGGCGCCATTTCCGTGCACGGGGTGGCCGGCGCCTTCGGCACGCTGATGGTCGGCCTTCTCGCCACCGACGGGGGTCTCTTCTACGGCGGCGGGTTCGATCAGTTGATCTCGCAACTCATCGGCGTGGTTGCCGTGTTCGCCTTCGTGACCACTACAACCGGTCTGCTGTTCCTCGCCATCAAGGCAACGGTCGGGCTGAGGGTTCCGGCGGAAGAGGAAATCGAAGGCCTGGATGTGGTCGAGCACGGTGCTCCGGGTTACGGTCCTGACGTTTTCGCCACGGCACCGGCCGCGGGCTGAGAGGAGTAGACGAGGATGCAGCTAGTAACGGCGGTCATCAAGCCGCACAAGGTCGACGAGGTCATAGAGGCAGTCAGAGCCACAGGAATCCAGGGGATGACTGTGACCGAAGTGAAGGGGTTCGGCCGGCAGGGCGGACACACGGAAACCTATCGCGGTGCTGAATACACGGTCGACTTCACACCGAAGATGAAACTCGAGATCGTGGTCGATGCTCCCGACGTTGCACGGGTGACCAACGTGATCCAGTCCACGGCCGGCGCCGGCCAAATCGGGGATGGCAAGATCTGGGTGACAAACCTCGAAACGATCATCCGGATTCGCACCGGTGAGCGAGGTAGGGACGCCATCTGACGGTTGCCGGCAGATAATCACAGCCCCGGCTCCGGGTCTACGTGGTGGCTGCGGGTCGTCGGGCGCGAGTATGCGTTCGGCGATCCACTCGCGTCAGACTCGCAGCCGCTCCGCAATCAGGGTCTGGATGGATGCGAGATCCGACTCGCTGCGGATCGGTCCACCGCCACGGCGCACATGAAAGATGTCCCGTGCCTGCGCACCCATCGTGTCGATCTTGGCGAGTGAGACGTCCAGTCCCACGTCGTGGAGTGCTTCCACGATGTCGGTCAGCAAACCGATTCGGTCGGGAGCGCGTACCTCTATCACCGTATGGTGACCTCCGCTGTCGATTCGCACTTCTACCTCGCCCAGACGGTCATCGTCGTGCCGGTACGACTCGACCCGCTCGCGGACGACCGGTCGAAGGTCGCGCTGATCGGTGAGGGATCCAATGAGATCGCCTGCTACCCGGTCCCATCGATCCGGAGCAACCGCCTCTCCGGTTCGATCATCTACGACGTGAAACGTGTCCAGCGCGACTCCATCGGACCGGGTGCGAAGGCGAGCGTCGAGAACTGCCACACCGTTCGCAGTGAAAGCACGGCTGACCGCCAGCAGAAAGCCGGCTCTGTCCGACCCGGCCACGACGACCCGGCCGGGGTCGCGCGGATACGCCGAAACGAGGCCGGGCCGGTCGAGACGGGATACGACTTCGAGATGCCACGCCACCTCGTGGGGTGAAGTGGTATCCAGGTAGTCGGCCGGCATGGCCGCGACGTGCTCCTCGATGAGGCGACGCTCGAGCATCCCGCCGGCGGCGCCGGCGATTGCCTCGATGTCGGGGGTGGCGCGGACGGTTTCGCCTGTTTCGAGGGCCTTGGCGACTCGCCGGTAGAGGCGTCGGAGGAGGGTTGCCCGCCACTCATTCCACATCGTCGAGCCGGTCGCCCGCAGGTCGGCAATCGTCAGTAGATAGAGAATCTGGAGTTGGTGAAGCTCGTCGACGATTGCAGCGACCTCGTCGATGACCGTCGGATCCGCGTAATCGCGCCGCGTCGCCGTCTCTGCCAGGAGCAGGTGGTGGAGGACCGCGTTGGACACCGCGGCGATGGTCGCCGGCCCGAAACCGGCACGGCGTAGAAAGGCGGCAGCGAGTTCGGCTCCGACGACTTCGTGGTTTCCGCCTCGTGCCTTGCCTATGTCGTGGAGGAAGGCGGCGAGAAGGAGTTCTTCGGTTGATCCCACTTCATCTGCGATCCCGGCGATCTCATCGTCTCCATCGAGGATCTCCAGCATCTCGTCCACGCAGCGCCAGAGGTGGGCACCGACCGGATGCTCGTGGAAGGGAGCCAGCTGCGGTGCGGTCGCTACCGGCATCCACTCGGGGAACTGCCGTTCCACCCATCCCAGTTCTTCGAGTAGGCCGAAGATGGTCCGGCCGCGGGCACCCGCCGACAGCAGCAAGACGAACGCCGTTCGGTCGGCAGCGGTCCAGGCAGCCTCCGGCGACGTCCGGATCAAATCCTCTTCAGCGGATTCCAGCCAGGCTCCCTCAGGGCGCCCGGCCGCCCGGACGGCTATTGCCAGCACGTCGTTGGAATCGCCGGCATCCGGTGTAGGCGGCGAGGAGAACCGGGTTCGGATCGCACCGAAGATCCTGCGTCCCAAACCGATTGGCGGATCCGGCTCAACATGCAGGTCGGGCCAGCGTCTGTCGGCCAGCCGATCACCGGTGTGAAGTGCAGTGGTCAGGGAGGTGGCAAGCGCGAGAACCTCTGATCTGAGCCAGTGAGCGGCCGGCTCCCGCAAATCGAAAACGAACCTGTCTACGGCCCGGCCCGCCGCCGAGTGCAGGGCATTTCTCACCGATAGAAGCGTTGCCTTGGCGTCACGCTCCTCAGGGGTGGGAGCGTCGTACTCAGCGCCGATCAACTCCGCTCGCCGGCGTTCCCACCAGAAACCCTCATGGGTCCGAAGCGCACCTCGACCCTCCTTGAGGTCGGCCGCCATCAACGGGTACGGCTCGGCGAGCCGGCGTTGCCGCTCCTGGTCGGCCAGGCGTGGCGACAAAGGGTGGTCCCGGACGAGTTCGACCAGCGCACTTTGGAACTCGCCGTACAGGTCCCCGTTGCCCACAACTAGGCGAGCCGACAACAGCGTCGTCAGCGTTTGGAGTTCTTCCCGGCCGGCCAGACGGCACTGCTCGACGGTGCGCACTGCATGACCGACCTTGAGATTGGCGTTCCACAACGGATAGAACACTGCTCTCGCCAGCGATTCGGTGTCGGCTCTGCGATGAAGAAGCATGACGTCGACGTCCGACCACAGGCACTGCTCGCGGCGGCCGTAGCCGCCGAGAGCGACGACCGCCGCATCGGGTCCCATCTCAGCGCCGAACTGCCGGATGGCAGCATCGAGCGCGTCGGTCAACGCCGCGCACGTGTCGGGACCACCGTCGCCGATCGGTTCCGCCCTCAGCGTCGAGCGCAGGTCGAGGAAGGCCGCCAGCGGGTCGGCACTCACAGAAGATCCACCGCCATCGGGCCGCCCGGGCGAAGCACGGTTTCCGACCAATCGCCGGGCGAGCGGGTCGAGGGATTGTGGTTCATGCTCGGTCCTCATCGGGCGGGCGACAGTTGCCGTAGCGTCGCGGTGCAATGGGCTCTCTGTCAAGGGGGCAACTCATGCGTTCTTCGCGAATCCCGAAACGACGACGGTGGGATCTCGCGGCCCGGAGCGGCGAATTGAACGGAGGTGTAGGTTTTGCAGTAGCAGGCTCAGGAGGTGGAGTTGCTACGCAAAGGCACCCGGGTCAAGGAACTCACTAAGAAGACGGGGCAGCGACCGAGAACCGGCAAGGTGGTCGGATTCCATCACGACTCGGTAGAGGTCCAATGGGACGATGGGCACCGATCTTCTCTCTCGGGCGCACTGCTCGTCCCTCAGGAGAAGTCGAATACGGGCTGAGCCCTGCTCAGCGCCATCGGCCGTTTCGCATAGAACGGGCGCGGCCCGGAAACCGGGGCGTAGGTTGGACACAAACCGATAGAGGAGGGTCGATGGGGAGCAAAGCTTTGATTCTCGGGCTGGTTCTTCTCACCGGCTGCCAGGCGTCGGCGACCCAACCCGGGACACCCGAGCCCGCCCCGACCGAAACTGCAGCTCCGGCCACTACGTCCACTGCTTCAACGTCGACATCATCGGCCCCGGCCCCTCTTGACGGCTCGCTTGCCGAACTCCGGGATCTGGCTTTCGCCTACTGGGAAGCATTCAACGCCTACGAAACCGAGCACGTGCTGGCCTACCTCGAGACCGATTATCGGCTCGAACGGGAAGAAGAGATTCAGGACGATATCGGCCGGCTCAGCACATTCGGAGTGAAGCTCGGGATCAGTGAACTCAGTCCACCCGTCCTGCTCGGATCCGACCGGGCCGAGATGTATGTCGAGATGAGCGAACCGCTCGGCAAACGGCGTATACGCATGGGGTTCCTCCTCGTGGAGGGCGATTGGGTCATCGACTTCGCCGAGGAATCGGAGTGATTCCGGGCTTCGGATGAGGTCTCGTCAGATGGCAGGATTGCGCTCGCTTGTCCTGATCGAAACGTATCTACGGGGTTTCGATCCCCAGCGCCTCTGTCCGCAACCTACGATGAAAACGACCAGTAGAACCGGTATGCGATGTCAGAGAGCATCGACCCCCGACAGTCCGATGAGCCGCCGCCCGGTTGCCGCGGTCCGATAAGGGGACCAACGCTTCTCATCCTGGGGGGCGTCGCCGCTACCTCAGCAGCCGGGCTTGCCTTCGAAATCGCTCTGACCAGAGTGTTCGCGATCGCCCAGTTCTATCATTTCGCCTTCCTCAGCGTGAGCCTGGCACTGCTCGGCTTCGGTGCCGGCGGATCAGCACTCTCGGCCTTCCCCCGCCTTGGACAAGGTGGTCCGCACCGTTGGACAGTGCTGGCCGTGGGCCAGTCGCTCACCACGCTCGGCGCCTACCTGCTCACCAACGCGCTTCCATTCGACTCGTTCGCCATCGCCTGGGACCGCCGACAAGTTCTCTACCTGGTCATCTACTACCTGGCTTTGGCCGTGCCGTTCTTCTTCGGAGGCTTGGTGATCGCGGTTCTGCTGGCCGGCGGCGGATACGCTCGACCCGTTCCATCCCATACGGTCTATGCAGCCAGCCTGACCGGATCCGGTGGCGGAGCCGCACTCGCGCTCGGCGGACTCGCCTGGCTCGGCGGCGAGGCGACGATCGCCCTCTCGGCGGCGCTCGCCATGGGCGGGGCCGCGGCGTTCGCGTCGGTCCCGGCATCCGCTCACCGGTGGCGAGCCGGCACCGTCGGAGCCGCGCTCGGGCTGGTGCTGGTGGCCGTAGCGGTGCCTGCGCCTCTCGAGTTGCACTTGTCGCCCTACAAGGACCTATCGGCCGCGTTGCGCTTCCCCGGAGCGGAAGTCGCCGCGACCGAGTGGGATCAGGGAAGCCGGATCGACCTCGTTCGAAGCGACGGGATTCGCTCGATACCCGGACTCAGCTTCACCTACCGGGGAGCCCTGCCTCACCAAGACGGGGTCACCTTCGATGGGGACGACCTGAGCCCGGTCCCACACCCGGACGCCGATTCGGCCGGGTTCGCTTCACATGTCTTGTCCTCGCTCGCCTTCCGTTTGCGGCCCGGGGCGGAGGCCTTAGTTCTTGAGCCGCGCGGCGGACTCGAAGTGACGATCGCACTGGGGAACGGGGCCGCGGCCGTGCTCGCCGTCGAGCCGCACGGAAGTGCCATTGAACTCATCGAGTCCATCGGACCATCCGTCTACGACGACCCTCGAGTTACGACCGTCAACCGCGACCCGAGAACATTCATCGGAGGAACCGAAGCCGGGTTCGACGTCATCGATCTCGCCCTGGCCTCGCCCTACCGGCCCGTCACCTCGGGCGCCTACAGCCTCGCCGAGGACTACCTGTTGACCATCGAGGCGTTCGAGCAGTACCTGGCGCGGCTCGGCCCGGACGGCATCTTCACTGCCACCCGGTGGGTCCAGACCCCTGCCAGCGAAGAGATCCGGCTCCTCGCCGTTGCGGCCGAGGCTCTGCGGAATCGGGGAATCGATGCCCGGGAGACCGTGCTCATGTTGCGTAGCTATGCCAACGCCGTCTTGCTCGTGGCCCCGGACGGATTCTCGAGCGCCGACCTAGACCTGGTCGAGGAGTTTTCCCGGACGGAGCGTTTCGACATCGTCGCCGCTCCCAACTTCGACCCTGCCACAGCAAACCGATTCAACGTCGTGCCGGATGAGCAGTACTCGCAGCTGGCTGCAGCAGTCTTGGAGACGTCGGACTCCAATCGGGTCTACCGCTCGTATGAGTTCCAGATCTCGGCCCCAACCGACGATCAACCGTTCTTCGGTCACTTCTTCAAGTGGTCGCAGGCGTCGACGGTGCTCGACACGCTGGGTCGCAGCTGGCAACCCTTCGGCGGTGCGGGGTACTTCGTATTGATCGCCTTGCTGGCGATCTCGACAGGGGCCGCGCTGATCCTTATCTCTGCTCCACTGCTGATCCGGAGAACCGGACGCATGCGTGCCGCGGCGTCGGTGCGCTGGTGGACGGTCGGCTACTTCGGTCTCCTCGGCGTGGCGTTCATGTTCGTCGAGATACCGCTGATCCAGCAATACATCCTGCTCGTGGGACGCCCGACCACCGCTTTCACCGTGGTCCTGTCGGTAATTCTTGTCGGATCGGGCGTCGGCAGCGCCTGGTCGCCCCGCATCCCGTGGCGTCCCGGCGCCGTTGTGCTCACCGTCGCCGCCCTGGCCTATCCATTTGCCGTCCGTTGGATCACACCGTTGGCGCTGCCTTCGGCGGCCGGAGTACGAATCATGGTGGCCGCCCTCATGTTGTTTCCGCTGGGTTTCTTGATGGGAATCATGTTCCCCCGGGGTCTGACCCACATCGAGAGGATCGATCCCGATCTAGTGCCCTGGGCCTGGGCCATCAACGGCACCGTTTCGGTGATCAGTGCGATCGTGGCAGCCTTGCTGGCTCTCAGCTTCGGTTTCTCGGTCGTGGTCCAGGTTGGCGCGGTCGCCTATGGACTCGCCGCCTTCCTTGCGCCCACTCGGTTGCTCAGGACTTTCAGTCTTCGGCGCGGGTGAACGGGACGAATCCCACCGGCCCGAGGCTTTCGGCCAGTACGTTGCCGTCGTCGGAAACTGTGAACTTCCACAGCGTCTGCACCGCCCCGATAGGACCGACCGGAATGACCATTACTCCTCCCGGCGCGAGTTGGTCGACCAGCGGTTGCGGCACATGGTCCGGGGCGGCCGTGACGATGATGGCGCTGAAGGGAGCCTCTTCGGGCCAGCCGAAGTATCCGTCGTCGGTCCGGGTCTGAACGTCGTATCCGAGTTCGCGCAGTGTCTTCTCAGCAGGCGCGGCGAGTTCATCAACGATCTCGATGGTGAACACGTCCAGGCCCATCTCGGCCAGCACGGCTGCCTGATACCCCGAACCGGTTCCAATCTCCAACACTTTGTCACCCGGACCGGCGCCGAGGGCCTCGGTCATGAGCGCCACTATGTAGGGCTGCGAGATCGTCTGGCCGTATCCGATCGGGAGAGGATGATCGCGATATGCCTGATCCTGCCAGTCGTCCGCAACGAACCGGTGCCGCGGCACCGCCGACATCGCGGCCAGCACGGCGGAATCGTTGATTCCCCGACTAACGATCTGGTTGTCAACCATCGACATGCGATCCTCCAGGCGATCGTCGGTGAGAGCGGGGGTCTCGGTCGAGGCCGGCGCTCCGGCGTCGTTCTGTACGGTGCTTTCCAGCGCGGGAGCCGTCCCAACCGGCGTGACCGGCGGCGGGTGGGTCTCGCCAGCGCACGACACCGCCGATAAGACCAGGGCGACACAAAGCCAACGTCGCACCCCTCCAGCGTATCGCCGTTTCCGCAGCTCCGTAACCGCCCAAATCCGGGGCGATCCGGCCCACCTGCTAGCGGAGTGACGCGATGAAATCGGTCACGGCCTCTATCAGAGCCGCGCCTGCCAGCAGCTCGGAATCGTTGTGGTCGGCACCGTCGATCACCAGCAGCCGTTCGGGGCGGGCGGCCGCCCGGTAGACGGCCTCACTCTGGCTCACCGGAACGATCGAGTCGGCCGAGCCGGCGATCACCAGCAACGGAGCATCGATCGAGGCGATACGTTCGGACGACGGATACCTATCCCGCAGCATGAACTGCACCGGCAGGAACGGGTAGTGAACCCGGGCCACGTCGGCCAACGATGTGAACGGGGACCGCAAGACGAGCCCGGCCGGTGGGAACTCTGCAGCGAGTTCAACGGCAACGGCTGCGCCGAGCGACTCCCCGAAATAGCAGATCGGATGGCCCGGTGCGTCTTCGTGGACGTGGCGCCGCGCCGCCCTGGCATCCAGGGCCAGGCCGTCCTCCGTGGGATGCCCTTCGTTGGAGCCGTAGCCGCGATAGTCCACGAGTAGAACTCCGAATCCACCCCGGGCCAGGGCAGCGCCCAGGGGAGCCCGATCGGCGCGATTGCCGGCGTTGCCATTGAACACAATCACTACCGCGGCCGTCGAGGCCGGAGACCGATACCAGGCCTGGAGGGTCAACCCGTCTTCGGTGTTGAGGTTCACCTCTTCCCATCCGGGCAGCACTGCTTCAGCTGGAGGCAAGTGTCCGGCCGGGAAGTAGATCAACCGGCGCTGCAACAGCCACAGCGACGCCGGTCCGACCGTCAGTATCGCCAGCACGACGAGAACCGTCACCGTCACAGACCTCCTCCTCATCAGAGTGTCCTCGCTCGCGTCAGAGTGGGTGAGGCCGCGTCCGGAAAACCAGGTCGTTCACGCGAGCCCGATCTACCAGCTCGATCCCCACCTGCTCCCCGGCGCGCGCCCTATCGACTGCTCGGTGCTCGACTTGCATCGACCGAACCTCCTGCACGAACTCCGAGGTGTGTCCGCTGATTCGGATCGTATCTCCGAGCCGGATTTCTTCCGCCGTCACCTCGACTGCTGCAACCTGAATTGCCGGGAAAAAGTGGGTGACTCTGCCGACCAGCAGTTCGTCCATTGCGCGCTCCTGCCTGTCGTCTCTTCCATTCTGCCCGATGGAAGGGCAGGGCGAGCCCGACGGTGCCTACGGTCGACTAGACCGCGGCAGCAGAAGCCTCCCTATCTCGAATCGAACCTCCACAATCCGGCCTCCCGCGCTGCTCGATAGGCGGCGGCCATCTCAGCTGCCCTGGGCCTCCGATCGATGTCGTGGTAGCGGTCGCTACCCGGCACGCGATGTTGGGGCCTGTATTGCGACATGATGTTGACGTAGGTATCGGGCGACAGCTCCTCGACAAGCCAGCGAAAGATTCCGGCTGCCTCGTCGATCCGGCCCGGCATGACCAGATGCCGGATGAGGACACCTCGCCTGGCAACACCGTCGCGGCCGAAGCGGAGGACACCCACCTGCCGGTGCATTTCAGCGATCGCCGTCCTCGCCACTTCGGGGTAGTCCCCGGCTCGAGCCAGGCGGCGAGCCGTCGTGGGGTTCCAGAACTTGAAGTCGGGCATGTAGATGTCGACCAGACCATCCATCAGCCGGAGCGAGGCGGCCGAGTCGTAGCCGCTCGTGTTGTAGACGACGGGAATCTTCAACCCGCGCGGGACTGCCGCGGCTATCGCCTCGACGACCTGCGGTGCAACGTGCTCAGGAGTCACGAAGTTGATGTTGTGACATCCGGCACTCTGCAGTTGCAGCATGAGGTCGGATATTTCCCCGGCCGTCGCCTCGGCACCGGCCGGCGCCTGCGAGATATCCCAGTTCTGACAGAAGACGCATCTCAGATTGCAGAAGGCGAAGAATATGGTGCCCGAGCCATCGGTTCCGCGAAGACAGTCCTCCTCCCCGAAATGAGCGAAAGCTGTGGCGACCCGCGCCGGGCGGCCGGTGTGACACAGCGCCTGCTCGCCGGCGAGGCGGTTGACTTCGCAGTTTCTCGGACAAACCCGGCAGACTTCGAGTTCTGCGAGTGCGGCCTCGACGCGTGCTTCGAGTAGGCCCTTTCGCCACATCGCCACGTACGCCGGCTCGAAGTCGTCGACGAAGAATCTGTCATCGAGCCGAGCCGGGATCGAACTCATACTCGAAGCGTATTCCTCCGCAGGGCCGTCGCGGACTCCATCGACACACGGCAGGCGGATTGTCAGATCAGCCGTCGATCACCATCACGTAACCGCCGGGGCCGTAGAACTCATCGACGATGACCAGGAAATACGTGGCGTCGGCGTCGGCCGTGAAAGTCAGCCGGGCGTCCGTCCCAAACAAACCGCCCCCTGAACTGGCGTCGCGGGCGAGGAAGTCGAGCGTGTTGCCCTCCAGGTCGATGATGATCTCCGGATCCATCAGAACGGCGCTGACCGAGACCGTGATGGTGTCTCCGGCGGCCAGGTCGATCGTGTAGTAGTCGATGTCACCCGGATAGTCGGCATAACCGAAGATCGTTTCGCCGACGGTTACGACGACTCCATCATCGGGATCGACCAGCGGTCGCATCGGGAAGTTGCTCTCGAGCGTCACGTTGATCGGTTCCGGAGCGAAAGAGTTCAAAGTCAGGAAGTACAGCCCGTCGAATGGCGCCACCACGGCCAGTGATTCGGTGCCGGAGACATCTGCGTCGGCCTCACCTTCGAGGAATCCGTCCACTGCGGTCAGCGCCAGCGCCAGGTCACCAGCGCTGGTCGCCTCAACGAGTAGCTCGTCGCCTTCTGATAGATCGACGACCCAGGTCTTCTCGGCAAAGAAGTGTTCAACCGCTCCGGTGAAGGTCTCCTCCGTAGGGCCGTCGGGAAAGGTCCGATCGGCGATCCCGTCGACGTCTTCACCGGCCAGCATGTCCGCCAGCCGTTCCAGCACGTCATCGGCCGCCGTGGCGAGCGCGAAGCCTTCGGAGCTGAGCCCGGAAATCCCGATCACTTCACCGGCATCGTTCACGAGCGCTCCTCCGCTCTGGCCTCCGGCGATCACGGCATCCGTTTGGAGGAACTCGAGGTCCAGAGCATCGATCGTGCGAACCCGGGAGAGAATGCCACGGGTCAGCGTCGGTTGCGGAAACTCTTCGACCTCGCCGGGGTATCCGATGAGGAACAGTTCACTCCCGACGAGAAGTCCGCTGGGGTCGCCGAACGCGACCGGCGGGGGCAATCCGGCGACGCCGGAGAGGTCGACGATGGCTAGGTCGGCGATCTCGTCGAAATGGGTGACGGGGGCGTCCAGGATTTCGGTCCCATCTGGAAACACCACCCGAACCTCATCGTAAGGCCACGGCACATGGGCGTTGGTCACCAGATGGGACTCGTCGAAGAGCACCCCGGATCCGGTTCCCAGATCGGTGTCGATGAAGGCCAGTGCCGGGGACACCGCGGCGAAGACCTCCTGCGGGCTGAGCGTGGCCGGCAAAGTGGTGGTGGTCGTCGGCGGACGCGTCGTCGCCGTGGACGAAGATACGCCGGCCTGATCCGCCCGGCCCGACGTAGTCGAACTCGAGGCCCCGCTGCAGGCAGTCAGCACCAATGTCGCGGTTACGGTCAAAATCGCAGTTCTCAGCAAGCCGGTTCCCTCTCCGAATCCTGATTGTTCATCGGCTTCGAGTTGAAGCCTCTGAAGTGAAGCAGGTCGCGGCAGGATGTCGGGACCGTCCCGGCGCCGGTGACTAACGGCCCGGCGGGAGGGCACTTCGGCCCTGAGGTGGGTCGGACCTCGATCCGATACTTGCGCTCACATTGTCCGCCGATGAGGCTGGCAGAATGTGGGAGGAGAATGTTGGTGACGGAACTAGACCTCAAGTATCTTGTCGACGGGATTGCGAAGCTCGGTCTGTCCAGAACTGAGCTGACCAGGGTGAAGGCCGCGTTGCAGGATCCTTCCCTTGCCAAGCAGCTGAGCGTGGCTTTCGAGGATCCGATCGTCGCCAACAAGCTGATCGACAGTTTCGAAGTCCCCGTGTTCAGAACGACGTTCTTCGAGGATCCGATAGTCGCGGTCAAGGGTGTCATCGGAGGGACCCGTCGCTGATAGAACTTTCATGAGGAAGGGCGGCCCGGCCGCACCATTTCACAGACAGGGGCCGCAAGCGTGGGACTCCGGCACGTCCGGGTGGTCGGATTTCCGTGCGGAGGATGGCTCCTCCCGAGACGGCCAGGCCGCAGGCCGGAGCGGGGAACCGCAGATCTCGGTCGTCACGGCCGCCTCGGCCGAGGATGTTCGATTTCTGGATACGATCTGGGATTCGATCCAGGTTCAGCGGGACGCGGCGTGGGAGTGGGTCATCCAGGAGGACGGCCCGACGAGCGCCTGGAGATTGGCCGAGTCATACGGATCCGTCTCCTATGCGAATTGCCTGCAAGCCAACGGAGTAGCGATTGCTCGGAACCTCGCCGTCGCGAGGTCGAGGGCATCGATCATCCGCAATCTGGATGCCGACGATCAGCTGACAGAAGGAGTCCTCCGGTTCACCGCGGACATCTTTGACGCTCATCCTGAAGTCGCCTACCTCGTCGGTCCGATGATCGACCTCTTCGAAGACGGCTCGATGAAGCCCTATGAGGAAGTGCTGTCGCCGGGCCTGATTCCGCCCGGCACCTTGTTCCGGCTCTGGTTGGAGCGGGATTACGTCTCGGCCGTTCATCCGACCAGCCTTGCCGTTCGCCGGGATGCCCTGACATCGATGGGTGGATACACGGCCCTGCCCTGTTCAGAGGACACCGCCGTTCTCATGGCGCTGTCGCAGATCACCCCCGGCTGGTTCGCCGATCGTCCTGTGGCAGTCCACCGCAAACGAACGGGGAGCATCACAACTCTCGATTGGTCGTTGGACCCCGATCAGCGCGCCCTCCGGTACAAGTTGATAACCGAACGCTGCCATGCCATCGGCCGAACCTGGTCGATCTCGGGCAGGTCCTGATTCCGCCCCGCAACTCCGGGACCGGGTAGGCGGGTCAGCTGTAGTGGCGGATGCGTTCCCAGATGTCGGCCAGTTGGCCTTCGGGCGCAAGACAGAGATACAGGGATAGGCCGGCTTCCTCGTTCTCGACACCGTACGGGTTGGAGATGGTCGCCACCTCAACTGTGCCCGAGCAGATGCTGCGCAATACATCCCCAACCCATCCGACTCCAATCACCGGGCCGTGGTGGTTGGGAGGACCCCACAGCCAGTAGTTGTTGTGCCCGCTCACCGCCGGTGGCAAACCGGCATCGGGCCCGAGAACATCGATGGCCCCGGCCTCGCCGTACGACCCGGTGAAGATGGCGACTTCGGTCCGCTGATCCATTGGAATCGACTCGTAGACCGCCGCCACCTGGTCGACCAGTTCCGGCCAGCCGACCGTTTCACCCAATTCGCCGGTCGCATCGAGTGTCGACATGGATGAGGGCGGAAGCAGCGGCAGGGCAATGAACAACCCGATGAAGATGCCTACCGCGGCAGCGCCGATCATCACCTTCCGGCCCATTCCGCTCAGCTCCTCGAACCACAACGCTCCGGACGCCAGGAGCACCGGGTAAAGGGGAGCGACGTAGTAGGACTTCCCGCCCGTGATGAGGAAGAACAGAAACAGCAACCCGAAGACTGTGGCAAGCGGCCTCCACCGGCGCAGGTCCGGCGAGCGGGCCAGGCGCCACAGTCCGACCGCCGCCGGCACCGCCAGTACGATCGAAAGCAGGCCGACCTGTTCGAGCACGAAAGCCACCGGGCCGTCGCTGCGGTCGGCGAGAGCTCGCGCCATCTCCAGCTGCGGCCAGTCGTTGGCTGCCTGCCAGATCAGGTTGGGCAGCGCCAGCAGCGCCGCTACACAGGCGCCCATCCATGGCCACACACTGCTCAGGATCGGCCGCTGGGCAGACAGCAGGATGGCCGCCAGCACGGCGACCGCCAGGAGGCCGATCAGGTGCTTGTTCTGTAGCCCGACACCCACCACGAGGCCGAGGGCCAGCCACTCACGCTGATTCCCTCCGTCCAGAAGTCGGACCAGCAACCACATGGCCAGCGTCCAGAGCAAGAAGTCGAATGTCGCAGTGCTCAGCAGGTGCCCGACCGCCAATGCCACCCCGGCCCCGCCGGAGGCGATGCCGGCAAAGATCTGCGCGGTCCGCCCGCCACCGAACCGCCGGGCCATCGAGGCGGCCAGCAGCACCACACCGCCGATGGCGAGCGCGGATAGAAAACGGAGGGCAAAGGGGGAGGTTCCTCCGACGGTCTCGGCCAGCCGGGCGATCGCCGGAGTGAGCGGCGGTTGATCGACGAAGCCCCAATCGAGTCGGCGTCCCGCGACAACGAAGTAGAGCTCGTCGCGGTGGAACCCGTAGCGACCGGCCATCGACAGCAACAAGACGATCACGCCGCCGGACGTCCACCAGACCGGATGCGGCAGTCGGCTCGCCGGCGCTTCGGGTTTTGGCTGGATTTCCATCAGCTCTGTTCCCTTCGACAGGGCCGCCACGAATACGGAACTCGATCTCCATCGCCACAGCGGCCGGCTCGACAGTAGCGCGATGGCTAGATCGTCGCCGCTGTTCCGGACTCACCAGTCGGCTGTGTTTCAATGGTCATTGATTGTCTTCTCCAGCTCGATCGGAACGAAGGCGTAGGTCAATGAGTAGGTTTGGGCGCCTTCGTCTGCGTCGGCTGCTTGCATTTCGAAGATCAGCTCCTCCAGTCGCTTCTCGAGACGTCTGGCGTTATCGGAGTTGAGAGTTGCGACCGTGCGACTGATCCCGGCGATGAAGTCCTTACCTTCGAACTTGCGCTCGAAAGCGTCTTCCGTCTCAGCCCGGGCAGGATCGAACAGCACCGCGGCCATCGCCTCTGCGGTCTTGCGGG
>JAHEDJ010000088.1 GCA_024641325.1 bacterium
GAGGGTGGTCGGACGGTTGGTGCCGGTCGGGTCACCAAAATTCTGAAGTAAGGCAGCCCTTTGGGTTGCCTCAGCCTTTGGCTGTTAGCGGTTGGCTAACGGCTGGCGGCTAAGGGCTAAGGACTGGAGCGAAGCGACAATGCCAAGTGATAAAAGACCGGCCATTACGTTGGCCTGCGACGAATGCAAGCGTCGCAACTACGTGACCGTGAAGAACAAGTCGAACACCAGAGAGCGGCTGGCACTCAAGAAGTACTGCCGTTGGTGCGCATCCCACACACTCCACCGCGAACATCGCTGATCTCGGGGCGCGGCCCTGCCCTGCGGTGCTAGCTTGACCGCAGGATTCCGCGGGCGGAAGAAAGCGGGCCTAATTGAAGGAGGCGGGTTACGGCCCGCCTCCTTCGCGTGGAGCATCGTTCGGAGTGTGAAACACGTAGCCGGTACCAGGTACCCTTCTGGCCCATGAGCATCGAGGATCTCCAGGGTCGCTCCTACGAGCGGGCTTTTCGAGCCGATCGGTCGAATGTTGCCGCGTTTATTGAAGCGACCGGCGACGATCCAGACCGTTGGGAAGGCAACGCGCCGCCATCGTTTGCCGGTGCGGCTCTGTTTGCCGTAGCTCCGGCGTTTCTCTACGACCCGGACGTGGGCGACTTCTCGAGAGTGCTCATTCACGCCGACCAGACGTTCAGGTGGCGGGCGCCCTGGGAACTCGACGCCGACTACATCGTCACCGGGTCGGTCGATCGTGTTCGGATGAGAGGGGGGTCGGCCTGGGTCACCTTCGGTGCCGTGGTCACCAATAACGACGACACAACCCTGGAATCTCTGTCCACGTTCATCATGTCCGATCAGCGACCCGATTCCGACTCGGATGACCGGAGTGAGCCGGGGCCCCTGGAGAAGGCAGCGGAGATCCGCCCGGACTTCACCCAGGCGGATAGTGCGTTTCCCGATACGATCAGATCTGCCAGCCGGAGCGACGTCATCCGTTATGCGTCGGCGAGCCGCGATTTCAATCCCCTGCATTGGGATCACAACACCGCCAGAAACGCAGGCCTGCCTGGTGTCGTCGTCCACGGATTGCTCATGGTGTCGTGGATGCTGCAAACGGCGGTAAGGATCGCTCCTCTCAACGACCGGTTACCGATCCGCGAAGCCAAGTTCAGATTCCGCAACCCTCTCCTTCCGGGTCAGCCTGCCGTGATCACCGGCTCCGCCGCCGATCCGAACCGGACCGTCGGCCTCGAACTCTCGTCGGATTCCGGGCCGCTGGTGACCGGCTCGGTAACGATTGGCCGGTAACCCGATGCAGCATGCCGCAGTCAAATCTGGTGACGAAGAACATCTGATCACCCGGGCGCAAGCCGGCGATGAGGATGCGTTTCAGGAACTGGTAAGACGACACCAACACGGGGTGTTCACATTGGCAATGCGACTAGTCAACGATCGGGAAATGGCCGCCGACGTCGCCCAGGACGCCTTCATTCGCGCATGGCGCGGGCTGCCGACGTTTCGCGGTGACGCGGCTTTCAAAACGTGGATTCATCGGATAACCGTGAATGCGGCGTGGACGTTGAAGAAACGCCTCGGACGCCACACGGCGACATCGCTCGATGATGCGCCTCCCATCGCCGACGTGTCCCTGTCGGGCGATCTCGAACGAGCGGGAGAGAACCTCGAACTGAGGGAACGACTCCGCGGCGCCCTCAATCAGCTGACGCGGCCTCAGCGGACCGTAGTGGTTCTCAAAGACATCTACGGTTGGTCGCACGGCGAGATTGCAGAGGCGCTGGGGATAACCGTTACCGCAGCCAAGGTCCGATTGCATCGTGCTCATCACCGCCTTCGCGATCATCTGGAGGACGAGCGATGAATGTCATCGCAGGACGCCCGATGAAAGTCATCGCAGGACGCCCGATGAAAGTCATGACAGCTCGACGATGCAGAAGTGTCAAAGGTCGGATCAGCGAGGTGGTGCTGTCCGGCGAACTGCTGTCGCCCGAGGACGAACGTCATGTCGGACAATGCCTTGCCTGTCAGGCTGAGGTTGCACAGTTCAAGATGATCGAACGCGGTTTCTCCGCCATGCGAGTCCAGATCGCCACGGCGCCACCCGATCTCGTCAACCGGGTGATGGCGGGGCTCGATCGCACGCCGATTCCCTGGTTCCGCCGGCGGGTAGCAGTTTCCGTTTCGGCCGTTTCAGCTGTCGCGGTTGCCGCCACCGTTGCCGTGGCGATGCGGCGCAGGCAAGCAGCAGCCTGAGGGTCACGCGGTCGAGCTGTCGTGCGCCTCCATATTGCTTGCAGTGATCCCGGCCGTCGTTGTACGTAGTACCTTGTACATGGCACCTGCGAAGCGTTGCTCCGCGGTCGGCTTTACACTGGAGTCGGAGGCTCCGTATACTTGCGCCACCGTCCGAACCCCCCATAGGGGTGTAGCTCGAAGTTGGTTAGAGCGCCGGTCTCCAAAACCGGAGGTTGGGGGTTCGAGTCCCTCCACCCCTGCTAGAAATCTGAGGAAAAAAGAAGATTATGAACCGAGAGATGCGCCGGCTCCAGGAAGCCGAGGAGCGACGAGCGAAGAAGCGGGGCCGCGCCCCACAAAAACGCCGCGCCCGGCAAGCGCCCGGTGAAAGGAAACCGCTGTGGAAACGTCTCTGGACATTCCTCGGCGAAGTCAGAATTGAACTGAAGCGCGTGTCGTGGCCGAGCCGCACCCAGATGGTTGCGTTCACAACCGTTACGTTGATCACGACCACCGCCGTCACCCTCTATATCTTCGGGCTCGACTTCGGATTTGGCGAAGCGATCCTCTGGCTCCTCAAGCGCGGATCCTGACGATGACTATCGCGCAAACCCCAGAAGAGGCCCCGATCGATACGGCTGCCGAAGAGGCAGCAGAAGTTGAGGACCCGGTCGAAGGTTCCGAGGAGGAGGCAACACCCGTTGGCGACGTTGTCGTCGAAGGGGCAGAAGCAGCGGAAGCGGTCGCAGTCGAAGATGTGGCAGCCGTAGACGAGGTTGTTGTCAAAGAGGTGCCGCCGAGTCCGTTCGACCTGCCGGGCGACTGGTACGTCGTTCACTCGTACTCCGGCTATGAGAACAAGGTGAAGCTCAACCTCGAGACCCGCTCCAAGTCGATGCACATGGAGGACCTGATCTACGAGGTCGTCATTCCGATGGAAGACGTCGTCGAGATCAAGAACGGCAAGAAGGTGACCGTTCCGCGAAAGATGTTCCCCGGCTACATCCTCGTACGTATGCACCTCGACGACGACTCCTGGTACGCGGTACGCAACACGCCGGGAGTAACCGGCTTCGTGGGATCGGCCAACAAGCCGGTGCCCCTTGCCCGCCGCGAAGTCGAGCGCTTTCTCGGCGTCAAGGAAGAGGAAGACAAGAAGGCGCCTCGCTACAAGCCTTCATGGGAGATCGGCGACAGCGTTCGTGTGCAAACCGGGCCGTTCGCCGACTTCAACGGTGTCATCGAAGACATCAACCTCGACCAATCGAAGGTCGTCGTGTTGGTCAATATCTTCGGTCGTGACACTCCGGTCGAATTGAACTTCGAGGACATCATCAAGAATTAGCCGCTAGCGGTTAGCCCTTAGCCATTCGCAATCCGACATCTAACACTTAGGAAAAACACGTGGGCAGAAAAAGATTAATGACGGTACTGAAGCTGCAGATCCCGGCGGGACAGGCAACCCCTGCTCCTCCCGTGGGTCCTGCACTCGGCCAGTACGGCGTCAACATCATGGACTTCGTCAAGGCATACAACGATGCCACATCGGCGCAGATCGGGACGATCGTTCCCGTCGAGATTTCGATCTTTGAGGATCGGTCGTTCTCGTTCGTTACGAAGACGCCTCCAGCCGCGGTCTTGCTCCGGCAAGCAGCGCGGATCGAGAAGGGCTCTCCGGAGCCCCATATGCAGAAGGTTGGATCGGTCACGCGGGCCCAGGTTCGCGAGATCGCAGAAACCAAAATGGTCGACCTCAACGCGAACGATATCGACGCGGCGATGAAGATCGTCGAGGGTACGGCTCGTTCCATGGGTCTCTTGGTCGAGGGCTAGGCCCTAAACCAAGAGACCTTCTGGAAACCGGCGACGCCGATTTCCAGGGGTTGGAGAAGATGGGGAGGGCGCCTAGGTGCCCCCTCCCGCCGGCTTCGCCGGCACCCTCCCCGCAAGCGGGAGAGGGCATGTTCCTGCTAGCGCAGGAGCGGAATAGAGGAATGGGAGGTCTCGCAATAGGCGGGGCCGCTAGAACCACAGGAGAAAGAAATGCCGAAGCACGGCAAGCGGTATCGCGAATCCGCAAAGCAATTCGACAATCAGACGTCGTACAACCCGCAAGAAGCCATCGAGCTCGTCCGATCGATGGCCAACGCCAAGTTCGATGAGACCGTCGATGTGGCGTTCAAGCTCGGAATCGATCCCCGGCAGGCAGACCAGCTGGTACGTGGGACGGTGAGCCTTCCACACGGAACCGGTCAAACCATTCGCATCGCAGTCTTCGCCCAGGCAGACAAGGCACGCGAAGCCGAAGCCGCCGGCGCAGACGTCGTGGGTGGCTCGGAGCTCGCCGCCGAGATCGCCGAAGGCCGCGAGCTCGACTTCGATATCGCGATTGCCACTCCAGACATGATGGCCGAGGTCGGGAAACTCGGAAGGGTGTTGGGCCCGCGCGGCCTGATGCCGAACCCCAAAGCAGGCACAGTGACCGTCGACGTCGCCAAAGCCGTTCAGGAGTTCAAGGCCGGTCGTATCGAATATCGGAACGACCGCTTCGGCAACGTCCAGGTTCCGGTCGGCAAGGCATCATTCGAAAGCGACGCGCTTCTCACCAACCTCGGAGCGTTGGCCGGAGAACTGCATCGGGTCCGCCCCGCTTCCGCCAAGGGCCGTTACTTCCGCCATGTCTCCATTTCATCAACGATGGGTCCTGGAGTGAAGATCGATCCAGCGAGCCTGGATGACCTGATCGCAGCGAGCAGGTAACTGGACGATGAGGGCGGCCCCGTGAGGGGCCGCCCTCATGCGAATTGCGAATTGCGAATTGCGAATTGCGAATTGCGAATTGCGAA
>JAHEDJ010000050.1 GCA_024641325.1 bacterium
CGGGCGTTGACCCGGCAAGGCCGGTTATTCGAGGGCGTCGGGCCTGCCGTTTTCAATAACCACCATGGAGGCAAGGCGGGTAGATGAATAGGGTCGAAGGGCTTCAATGGGTGGATCCGGCTGGCCGGTATCCTCCGACATCACCCGGGCAGGCCGCATTTTCGTGCCTGCATGAGCGTTCGATGTCGATCCCGTAGGGTCTGTGTTCCATCAATAGTGATCGATGCGTCGGCTACTTCGACCACGCGAACACCGAAACCGTGTTCCGATGCGCGCGGTTAGAGGGCATCGGTCTTGATGAGCCCTGAGAAGTACCACCCTCCGGCCAGGTGGAACACAACCGCGAACAGCACTGTGCCGATGAGCGTGCGTCGGGGCCACCGTCGAGACGGGGATTGTTGCTTGTCGGTCATCTCAACTCCTCCATTGAAGCTTGCTACAGCTCTCGATGATCGAGGCGGGCCTTACGATGGAGAATCGCCCCCATCTCATCATTCGTACGATTGCCAAACCGCCTCGGTTGTTGCCGGTCCGTAGAATCACTCGATGATTCGCACGGTCGTGGTAGCGGCTGCAGTTGTCTTGGCTGCCTGCGGAGGCGAAAGCCTGAATATCGACACGCTCGCAGACGCACCCATCCTTCACGCCGAGATCGCAGGTTTGACCAATGGCCGGGTGACGCAGAGGGACGGGGGTGAACGAGCTTCGATCACCAGGCTCTATGAGGTGGCCGGTTCATGGGAAGATGCGTCGGTCTCGCTTGCCGCCGCAGTCAGCGCGCACGGCTGGCAGATTCAGTCCGTCAACTGTGTGGGCACCGGAAACGATGTGACTGCGAAACGCCGCATCGGCGGAATCTGGATCCTCCTCGAATCCGGAGCCGGTACCCGAGGTGCCGGGATAATCCTCAGTGTCGACACCGACCAGGCCCCTCCTGGGCCCTTTGCGGTGACAGGGTCCTGCACTCAGGCACTCATCGAGTCCGCGGGGTCGTGATGGGGAACCGCGGCGCGCCCAACAACGTCGAACCATCGTGAGTGTGAGAAGAGGACTCGTAATCATGGTTGTTCTGCTCGCCGGATGCGGCAGCGAAGCTGCAGTCGTGCCGGCGACGACCACGACGGTGCAGGACACTGCTACTCCGCCCGGCGGCGTCCACGCAGCACTCGGGACGGCCAGAGAACTCTGGGAGGCGGCCGGGTTGGCCTCATACCACTATGTTTTCGAGGATGATTGTGGTGAATGTGACCCTCTCGCAGCTATGCCGCGGCAGGTCGTCGTCTGGGGCGATGATCAATACGACCCGGGCAGGCGATCTCCAAGCGTTGAAGAGATGTTCGACGAGATCGAGCAAGCGCTGGATGCCGGAAAGACGGTGTCCGCGACCTTCGATCGAGAACTCGGTCATCCGATCGACGTGGCGATCGATATGGAGTCTCGTCCCGCCGATGGCGGGACCCATTGGATGGTTCGCGATCTGAAACCCGGTCTCCCGGGAGATGATGTGTCGCTGTCGATGGTGGAACAGGCAGAGCGTCTCTGGATGGCCAACGGTCCTTCAGGCTATGAGTACACGTTGACCGTCTTCTGCGGGTGCCCTCTCGAAGGAAGCGTCGTCACCAGAGTTGAGAACGGTCGGGTCGTGGGATACGACGTCCTCTATGACGACTCGAGTAATGGGTCGATCACCCCGCTGGCCATCGACGATATGTTTCGAGATCTTGCCGACTTGATGTCTTCAGAGGACGGGATTGTCGAGGGCGGCATCCGGTTCGCCGGCTCCGCCCGATTTCATCCTGAACTCGGGTACCCGATCTGGGTGGGACTCGACATCGAAGTGCTTGCCGATGACCCGGTCCTCTCCGATCTGCCGTCACGGCTGGTAGTCGCTATGTCCGATCTGCACGTTGCCGACTTCGAGGTCCCCGGGACCCTTGTTGCGGAACGGGCCGCGCTGCAGGAGGCGCGGATCCGCTGGGATGAAGCCCGGATTGGCGACTACAGCTACGAGCTCGCCATTCACGCCATGGCGACGGCAGACTTCACCGGCCCGTTCCTGGTGGTCGTCGAGGGTGGGACCGTGACTTCGGTGACCCGCGCTGGTGAGCCGGTAGAACCGGGAAAGGTAGCGGCTTACTCCGTTGAGGAGATGTTCGACCTGATCGACCGGTACCTGTCCGAAGGTATCAAGAGCAGCGTGCTCTACCACGACGGGTTGGGCCACCCGGTCTTCGTGCAACTAGATCTCGACGCTATCGCCGTCGACGGTGGGCTGGCGTTCTCGGTGCATCAACTGAGGGCCCTGGGAAGCAGTGGCTGAGGCCTCTTCAACGGCTTTCCGGAGCCGCCTTGCTCGGTCGCAGTCAATCGCCACTGATCCCGATCTCTTGAAGTGCCCTGGTCAGCCGCTCGTACTCATCCGGTTGGTTGTAGAGGTGGGCAGAAATGCGCAGCAGCCTGTTCGGCCAGGCGGGCCAAGCAGGAACGGGCACCTCGATGTGATAGTCACGCAGCAGTTGGTCTCGCAGAGGCTGGCCCCCGTCGGTCGAGGAAGGGTCGCCGTCATCCGGTAATGGAACCGCGGCCATCGATCCAAGCAGTCTGTCGGGTGCCGGGTTGGGAATACCCAGGGTTTCGACCAACAGATCACGGGCCGATCGTGCCAGTTCTCCGTTTCGTTGCATCACCTGTGCCCAGCCCAGGTCGACCATCGAATCGACGGTGGCGATGGCGGCGGGAATCGAAAGGTAGGGACTCGGGTCGTGGGTGCCGGTCCAGTCGAACAGCAGCCGGAACTTCGAGACATCGGACCGGGAGGAGTTGGCGCCGTGGCTGATGGTCGTCGGGACAATCCCGTCCTGCCGATCCGGACGGACATGAAGGAAGGCCGCTCCCTTCGGCGCGCACATCCACTTGTGGCAGTTGCCGGTGTAGTAGGCGGCTCCGATCGCTTCGATGTCGAGATCCAGCATGCCCGGCGCGTGGGCTCCGTCGACCAGCGTGTCGATGCCGGCCTCTGCGAGGGCGGTGACGATTCGCCTGATCGGAAAGATCAGGGCCGTGGGGCTGGTGACGTGATCGATCACAGCCAGCCGGGTTCGAGCACTCACCGCTTCCAGGATGCCTGCCACGATCTGATCCTCATCGTCGAGGGGGAACGGGATACGTGCGGTGACAACCGTTGCACCCGCTCGGGCAGCCGCGAACCGGGCTGCATTGGAGCACGCGTTGTAGCCGTGGTCGGTAATGAGAATCTCATCCCTGGTCTGCAAAGGGAGCGATCGGACGACGGCGTTGACGCCGGTGGTGGCGTTGGGAACGAAAGCCAGGTCGGCCGGATGGGCGCCGACAAACCGGCCGAGTTCGCCACGGGCCGATTCGGCGAGCGCCTCGAGCTCATCTCTAAAGAAGCGGACGGGCTCTAGTTCCATCCGCCGCCGCAAAGCGGATTGGCTTTCTAGTACGGCGCGCGGCGTCGCTCCGAAGGATCCATGATTGAGGAAGCTGATGCCGTCCTCGAGATCCCAGTGTTCACGCATGCCTGAGACTCTCGGACCCGAGAAGTCGATCTACTGAGATCTCGATCGCAACGCGTGTTGGATTGTTGGATGGGGGCCGGTAGCGGGATTCGAAGGCGGCTTCCGCCCTCGCAATCTCGGCGGCGCTGCGGTGCACGGTCGCCCGGCCTTCCAGCGTGAGCCAGCGGCCTCCGTCCACCTGGCAGACTGAAGCGCGGGCCGACTCCTCGACATTCTTGACCTTCTGCGATCCCTCATTCGTGATGATGCTGACCGATCCGTCCCCGGGAATGTAGGTGAAGGCGATTGCGACGACGTGCGGGCTGCCGTCGCTGCGGAGGGTCGTGAGCGTGCCGAGGTGTCGTTCCGTGAGGAACTCGAGTTGTGCCGGTGTGAGCTGCATGCGATGAGTGTATTGGGCCGCCGGGGACGGGTAAGCCGGTCCGCCGCCGCCCATCCCCACGCTGCGTTCCGGGCAACGAGCTTGTTACCTGATACCGTTCCGACGATGTCTAGTTGGAAGAAGTGGCTGCTTTCGACTGCCGGGGTGCTGATTGTCGTGGCAGCCTGGCTGTTTTGGCCCGAATCCGCAGCCGGCGATGTCGACGGTATCGCTCCGGCCCCTGGAACATACGACACCATCATCCGGCGCGACAGCTACGGCGTACCGCATATATGGGGAGCGACCGACGCGGACGCGGCGTACGGCCTCGCTTTTGCCCATGCAGAAGACGACTTCCTGACCATCCAACAGACGGCACTCGCCGCCCGGGGGAAACTCGCCTCCGTGTATGGGCCGGACTCTGCCCCGGTCGATTACTTCGTGCAGCTGCTGCGAATCCCGCAAACTGTGGAAGCCGGTTGGCCCCAGCTCTCGCCGGAAATCCGGGCGATATGCGAGGCGTACGCCGACGGTATCAACCACTACGCGCAACTCCATCCCGACGAGGCACTGGTCGGGTTGTTCCCGATGTCCGGGCGAGATATTGTCGCCGGCTTCACACAGAAGGTTCCGCTCTTCTTCGGCCTCGAGGCCACAATCGGCTCCCTCTTCGAGGAGGAGCGTCCCGACCTGTCCGCCGCCGGCTCACCGGCGGTCAGATACGGATCCAACGTATTCGCCGTCTCTCCCAATCGAAGCGCGAGCGGCGAGACAATGCTCGTTTCGAATTCGCACCAACCCTGGACCGGTCCGGTTGCCTGGTACGAAGCCCACATCACCAGCGATGAAGGTTGGGACATGACCGGGGCGATGTTTCCGGGCATGCCGGTGCTGGCGCTCGGGCACAACCGCGACCTCGCCTGGTCGTTCACTGTCAACCATCCGGATCTGATCGACGTCTACGAACTCGACATCGACCCCGGCGATTCCGACAGATACCGGGTGGACGGAGAGTGGCTGACACTCGAAGTGGGAGAGGCACCGATCGAGGTTCGTCTGATGGGGCGCCTGCGATGGGATTTCTCGCAGGAAGTCTTGTGGTCGATATACGGCCCGGTCGTGCGCCGGGACCACGGCACATACGCGATCCGTTATGCGGGCATGGGTGAAACCGGACTGGTGGAGCAACTCTTCGAGATGAATAAGGCGACGACATTCAAAGAATGGGAAGCGGCGCTGGACCGCCAGGATGGGCTGCCGTCATTCTCTATCGGATACGCCGATCGAACCGGCAAGATCGCCTACGTCTACCACGGTTTGATTCCCGACCGGGATCCGGGCTATGACTGGTCCGGTTATGTGCCGGGTAACACGCGAGAGACCCTTTGGGACGGCTACGTGCCGCTCGACCGTTTGCCGTGGGTGGTGGACCCGGCGGGCGGCTTCATCCAGAACTCCAACTCGACGCCCTTCACCGCCGGACCCGAAGGGCTCGATCCTTTGGACTACCCGGCCTTCATGGGAGTTGAGGATCAGGAGACCAACCGGTCGCTTCGTTCCCTCGAGTTGTTCACGGCCGATGAGTCGATCACGCCGGCAGAGTTGAAAGCCATCAAATGGGATGTGACATACGACGAGGATTCACTTCCGGCCCTCCTCGTCGACCGGATCCTGGGAAGTGAATGGGCGACGGATCTGGATGCAGCACTGGATTTGCTGGCCTCATGGGATCGGGAGGCTGATCCGGATGATCCGGCTACGGGCCTGGTCATCATGCTCCTGGCGCAGCTTCTCGAGCGTGATGTCGACTTCGATCCGTCGCAGATGGGATCGGCACTCGACGTCGGCGATACCGAACTCGAGGTGGCCTTGCGGGCTGCCGTGGCGAGTCTCGACGAGAATCAGGGATCGATTGCTCCGAAGTGGTCGGAGGTGAACCGGCTCGTTCGGGGCGACCTCGACATCGGGCTGGGCGGGGGTCCGGACCTTCTCCACGCCGTCTACGGTGACATGGGCGACGGTCGCTTCGAGGGAATCGCCGGCGACGCTTACGTCTTGATCGTCACATTTAATCCGGACGGCTCGGTGACATCCGAGGCAGTGCATCAGTTCGGGTCGGCCGTACTCGACGGCGATTCTCCGCACTTCGCAGACCAGGCCACAATCTTCGCAGAACGCCGGCTTCGACCTGTCTGGTTCAACGAATCCGACATTCTCGCCAACCTCGAATCGGAGTACCGGCCGGGGGAGTGAGGCAAAGGGACCCACCTGCCGGTGGCTTTTCGCAATCAGTTACTCTCGCTGTGATGAAGAGCCTCCAAGATACCTTCGGGCCGGCAACCATTTGTTTCGGGTGTGGACCCGCCAACGAGCGCGGCCTTCAGATAAAGAGCTTCGCTGACGGCGACACCGTGGTGGCCGACTGGACGCCGCAGCCGCATCACCAGGCTTTCGAAGGTGCTCTCAACGGTGGGATCATCGGGGCGCTGCTCGACTGCCATTCGAACTGGACCGCCGCCGTTCATCTGATGAACGAGCGAGGCGACGACCGCCCACCCGTCACAGTAACGGCCGATCTCCTGGTCAAGTTCAAGCGCCCAACGCCATCGGATCAGCCCGTGCGTCTCGTGGCGAGAGTTGTCGAATCGAATGATCCTAAGGCCGTAGTCGAGACCGACCTGCTGTCCGGTGGACGGGTCTGCGCCACCTGCCGGGCCACCTTCGTAGCCGTCGAGGAGGGCCACCCGGCCTACCACCGCTGGTAATGACGTTTTCGCGCGACATTCTGCCCCGATAGGGGCAGAATGTCGCGCGAAAACGGGGTTTTGGTTTTCAGGCGACGGCGTATCCGCCGTCGATGTTGATCACGTCACCCGTATGCCAGGCGCTTTCGTCGGCGGCCAGATAGACGGCGATTGCCTCGAAATCCTCTGGCAGGCCCCAGCGCTTCCTGGGAATCCGGGGGAGGACGCCGCGCTCGAAGCGCTCGCTGGCCAGCAACTCGGCCGTCATGTCGGTATCGATCCACCCGGGCATCACGGCGTTGGCGCGGATTCCGTGCTTGCCGTATTCAACCGCCAGGCCGCGGATCACGGCGTTGACGCCAGCTTTCGTCGCCGCATAGTGCTGCCCGCGCGGCATGCCGAATATCGAGGACCCGCTGCTGGTCACAACCAGTGATCCGCCTTGCCCGTGCTCCATCATGTGACGCACCGCCGTCCGCAAGGTGACGAATACGCCCTCCATATTCACCCGGAAAATGTTCCGCCATTCATCGAGTGTCATTTCTGTGAACCGGGTAGCAGGGGCACCAATCCCGGCGTTGGCGAATACCGAATCGACTCGGCCGAACCGGTCAACCGTCTCGGCGAAGGCATGTTCGATGTCCGCCTCGTCACCGACATCGCATTGCAGCGCCAGTACATCGGTCAACGATGCAAGCTCGGCACGTGCGCTCTCGTTCTTCTGGGAGTTACGTCCCCAGATCGCCACATTCGCGCCGGCTTTGGCGAGGCCGCGGGCGAAACCCAGACCGATGCCACCGTTGCCGCCGGTGACGATTGCCGTCTTTCCGGTGAGGTCGAACATCCCTTGCTCCTTCTCGTTGGGCCAGTGCACCGTAGTTCCGGCGTTCGCATGATGCACGCTTCTGGTAACGCGCTGGATGGCATCCGGCAACGTATCCACGAGTTCATCGCCGGCTCCCTCAGTTGACCAGCTCGTGCGCGGCGCAGCTGCGCTATTCGGTGCTCACTCACACGAGAACGGGCAAGAATCAGGCGTTGAGAGTGGCGAGGCGGCCGGCGATGACATCTTCGGCTTCGGTCATGATCCGGTCGATCAGTTCCTTCACCGTAGGGATGTCGTGGATCAAGCCCATTACCTGGCCGGCGGCCATCACGCCCTCCTGCACATTGCCCTCCTTCAGCACCTGCTCGTAGCCGCGCTTTCCGGAGACGTACTGGGCGATGTCGGCGATTGTTGCCGTTCCGGTCGATTCGATCTCGATGACCTTCCTGGTGGTCTCGGTGGTAAGGACTCGTTCAGTGTTACGAAGGGAACGCATCACGAGTGAGGTGTCTGTTTCGCCGTAGTCGACCATCGCCTGCTTCAAGTTGTGGTGCAGGGGAGCCTCCTGGGTGGCGACGAACCGCGTTCCCATGTTCATGCCGTCGGCGCCGAGCGCCAGAGCTGCAGCCAGGCCGCGTCCATCTCCGAAACCACCCGAGGCCACGATCGGGATATCCAATGCGTCGGCAGTGATGGGGATGAGGATCAGCGAGGTGACGTCGTCCTCACCGGGGTGGCCGGCGCACTCGAACCCATCGATCGAAACCGCATCACAACCAATCGCTTGCGCCTTCAGAGCATGGCGCACCGACGTGCACTTGTGGATCACCTTCATCCCGGCCGCTTTGAGATGCTCCATGTACGGCTCTGGATTGCGTCCGGCCGTTTCGATGAATTCGATGCCCTCTTCCGCGCATGCCATGAGATACGCCGGATAGTCCGGCTGCCGGAGCGTTGGGAGGAAGGTGAGGTTGATGCCGAAGGGTTTGTCGGTGAGGTCGCGACAGCGACGGATCTCGTCCCGCAGCTTGTCCGGTGTTTCGAAACTCAGGGCCGTCATGAAGCCCATCGCCCCGGCATTGGCAACCGCCGACGTAAGGTCCGCGTTGGCAATCCACATCAGTCCACCCTGGATGATCGGATGCTCTACACCAAACAATTCCGTGATTCGAGTCTTCATGAGCGCTCCTTACTGTTGTGGTGAATTCTACGATGTCCCGCGAGACCGGAAAGTGAGTTCACTCAAGGTTGTCAACGCCTGTGATCTGTCTCTGCAGACGTCGCATGCCGTGAAGCCAGCGGTCGTAGTCGGTTGCCTTACGGAGGAAGAACTCTGCGACCTCAGGGTGAGGCAGGATCAGGAAACGTTCCTCCGACAGGCCCTGCATGACGATCTCGGCTACTTCTTCGGGCTCGATGGTCTTCTGGCGCACCCAGGCTGAGATAGCCGGATCGGCATCGGGAGCATCCAGCATCGCAGTGTTCACGAACTGCGGGCACAACGCCGAAACCTTGATGCCGTTGTCCCCGTAGGTGACCGACATCCACTCCGCCAGTGCAATTGCGGCGTGTTTGGTGACCGAGTAGGCGGCCGCTCCGATGTTTGTGAGTAGTCCGGCTGCCGATGAAGTCTGGAGGAGATAGCCATCGCCGCGTGTGAGCATCGATGGGAGGACGGCTCGTGCCGCATAGACATGCGCCATCAGATTGACGTTCCAGATCTCCTGCCATGCCTCGTTGGGCATGTCGAGGCCTCCTGTTGGCCCGACTCCGGCATTCGAACAGAACAGATCGATCGGCCCGAAAGCGTCCTCAGCCAAGGAAACTAGATGTTGGACGGCCGCTTCATCGCCGACGTCGGTTTTGACGGCAAGTCCGCCGATGCGGTCCGCAACTTCACCAGCTGCGTCTCCATCGATGTCGGCCACCAAAACACCGCGGGCACCCTCAGCCGCGAATCTTGCGGCGAGTGCCGCTCCGATCCCGTTTCCTCCCCCGGTCACCACGATCGTCTTACCCGCGACTTTCACACTTCCTCCAGTATGCTTCGCGCTGTTATTGTTAACGTACACTAACTGGCGGATGAATACCCGTCACGATGGAGGAGCGCCAAATGAGCGACACAATCGCCGTCGACAAGGCGGAGGCGCTGGTCACCGAGAAGATCGAGGAACTTCTCAGCGGATACGACCCGTCTATGGAACCCCAGGAGTTCTGGGGCAGGCAATACGACCTGGGCCTGGCGTGGGTGCAGTATCCGGAGGGATTCGGTGGTCTCGGGGTCAGCCCGAAATACCAGGGTCTCGTGCAACGCCGCATCGCCGCGGCAGGAGCCCCAACCTGGAACCGGGAGGTCAACCTGCTCGGTATCGGCATGGGCGCCGGAGTGATTTCCGCCCACGGCACCGACGAACAGATGCGCATGTGGCTGCGGCCGATGTTCACCACCGAAGATATGTGGTGCCAGCTTTTCAGCGAACCCGGCGCCGGATCCGACCTCGCCAACCTCTCCGCCAAGGCAGTGCGCGATGGAGACGAGTGGATCGTGAACGGACAGAAGGTCTGGACGACTCTTGCGCACATCGCCAAGTGGGGCATGTTGCCCGTCCGCACCGACCCGGATGTCCCCAAGCACAAGGGCATCACCTACTTCATCGTCGACATGGAAGCTGAAGGCGTCGATGTTCGTCCCTTCTATCAGATCACCGGTGAAGCCGAGTTCAACGAGGTTTTCTTCGACGATGTGCGTATACCGGATGCGTATCGCCTCGATGAGGTAGGTGCCGGATGGCGTGTATCGATGACGACACTCATGAACGAGCGGGTTGCGATAGGCAGCCGTTCGCTGCCGCGGGGAAGTGGGTCGATCAAGGATGCCATGAAGGCATGGAAGGAGTACGACCACGACGATCCCGCGTTGCGCGATCAGCTCACCCGCTACTGGGCGGAGTGGGAGGCTCTTCGGTTGACGGTTGAGCGGGCCAACCAGATGCGCAAGGCCGGCGTTCCCGGTCCTGAGGGTTCAACCGGCAAGCTGGCTTGGGCCGACCTGAACAAGGCCATTACCGCTTTCACAGTCGAGCTCATGGATTGGGACGGCACGTTGTACCCGGGCGGCTACGTGCTCCACCGTCCCACCGAGTTCGAGGGCGAAGGCACTCCGCAGCGCAACTTCTTGCGGGCTCGTGCCAACTCGATCGAAGGCGGGACTTCAGAGATCATGCGCAACATCCTCGGCGAGCGAGTGCTCGGTCTTCCGGGGGAACCGCGCGTCGACAAAGACCTACCGTGGAAGGAGGTGCCCCGTGGCTGATACACCCCGTGTGACCTTCGCTCTCACGGAGGAGCAGGAGATGCTCCGCCAGACGACCCGTCAGTTTCTCGAGGATCGGGTTCCCCCGACGTTCGTGCGCGAAATGGCGGAATCCAAGACCGGATTCGACTCGGCGCTCTGGCAATCCGGAGCAGAACTCGGTTGGCACTCCCTGGCCATCCCCGAGGAATACGGTGGCGCCGGGTACACCTTTGCCGAACTGAGCGTTGTTCTCGAGGAAATGGGCCGCAGCCTGTTCCCCGGGCCGTTCGTCTCGACGGTGGTGATGGCTGCCAACGCGATTCTGATCGGCGGTAGCGATTTGCAGAAGAAAGATCTATTGCCCGGAATAGCATTGGGCGAAACGGTGATGACGTTGGCTCTGTTTGAGGGGCCGCGCGGCGCAGGTGTCGGCGACATCGCGATGGTCGCCGGTCGCGACGGCGATGCCTGGGTGCTCGACGGAGTGAAGCTACACGTTCTCTTCGGCGAAGTTGCCGGAACGATCATCACCGCTGCGAACACTCCAGGCGGCTTGAGCTTCTTCCTGGTGCCGGCGGACGCGGATGGCTTGTCGGTGGAGCATGTCGATACTCTCGACGCCACCCGCAAGCAGGCGACCGTGACGTTCTCGGGTGTTCGCCTGGGCGACAAGGCGTTGCTCGGTGAGGAAGGCTCGGCCGGACCGGTCCTGGATCAGGTACTCCGTCTCACGTCGGTGGCATTGGCACTCGAGCAGGTCGGCGGCGCCCAGTGGTGCCTTCAGACCGCAGTCGAGCATGCGCAGACCCGCTTCCAGTTCGGTCGGGCGATCGGCTCGTTCCAGGCGATCAAGCATCGTCTGGCCGACATGATGGTCTCGGTCGAGCACGCCAAGTCGGCCGCCTACCACGCAGCCCGTGTGGTCGATGATTCCGGTGAGATGCTGATCGCGGCACCGCTGGCCAAGTCCGTGGCTTCCGAGGCCTATTTGACGGCCGCCTCGGACACGATCCAGGTCCTCGGTGGAACGGGCTTCACATGGGAACACGACACGCACTTGTACTTCAAGCGCGCCAAGAGCACGTCGTTGATGTTTGGCGGTGTCCACCATCAGCGCAGGCTGCTGGCCGACGCGATCGGACTCTGAGCGAAGGGGTATTCCCCGGGTGCCGGCCCTTTTTGGGCCGGCACCCGGGGAGGTGATGATGGAATCCAGCGAAGCTGCCACCCAAGAAGCGCCGACCGAGCGAGGTAGAAAGCGTCGGGAACAGATCGTCGATGCGGCCATGGGGCTCTTCGACGACCGCGGTTTCCACGCGACTTCAATCGACGAAATCGGTGCGGCTTCCGGGATAACCGGACCAGGCCTCTACAGGCATTTCGCCGGTAAGGACGAGATCCTGCTCGCCGTGTTCGATCGCATCTGGGAACTCTTGCGCGGCGCCATCGACCGGCTGGAGGGCCTCGAACCCGAACAGGCGCTCGACGTTCTCGTCGAAACTCACATCACCCTGGCCCTGGAACAAGGGGAAGCGCTGATGTTGCTCCTTCGGGAGCTCCGTCATGTTCCCGACTACTACCAGCGTGCAGCAGAACGAAACGATGCGCGCTACACGGACACCTGGGCCGAGGTGATCATCAAGCTGCACCCGAAGTTGACTCTCGACGAGGCGAGAGCCGCGGCGCACGCAGTGATGGGACTGATCGGATCGGCCGCCCGTGACAACGTCGCCTACAGCATCGCCAACCCACGGCACCGTATGATCCTTCACGATATGGCCAGGAACTCACTTGAAGCGTTCTAGGTAGCAGGCAGCAGGTAACGGGTAGCCTGGCTCCATGAGTGACAAAGCTGACGTCGTCGTTGTCGGGGCCGGGATTGTCGGGAGCGCTATCGCCTTTCAGATTGCGCGCCGCTCGTCGTTCAGCGTGGTGCTTCTCGACAAAGGAGCAGGGCCGGCGGAGGGCTCGACCGGGGCCTCCTCGTCGATTTGCCGTTGCCGCTACTCCAATCCCGACGTCATCCGCCTGGCCCGTGACGGACTCGCCGCCTATCGCAACTGGGCAGAGTTCACCGGATTGGAGCAGCCGGGGAATGAGTTCACGCACACAGGGGTGTTGTGGCTGCTCAACGAGGACCGGGGTCGGCTCGAAGCGGAGCGTGACCGCCTCGCAGAAGCAGGAGTTGCCATCTCCCTGCTATCCGCCGACGAAGTTGCCGAGAGGTTCCCCAGCCTCTCGACATGCATAGAACCGTTCGACCTGACTGGTGAGGTAGAACATACGTGCCGTCCGATCGAGCTGGCAGTCTTCGAAGAGGATGCCGGCTACGCCGATCCGTCCGCGGCCAACGCGGATCTCATCGAAGCGACTCGCAACTGTGGAGGAACCGTTCGTTTTCGTTCTGAGGTCACCGGCATTCGCAAGGACGGAGAACGGGTCGTCGGAATCGAACTTGCCGATGGGAGTTCGATCGAAGCCGGTCTGGTCATCAATGCTGCCGGCCCATGGTGCAATCGGCTCAACGAGTTGGCCGGACTCGATCTTCATTGGCCGTTGGAACCAACCAGGGTCCAAGTTGCCTATCGGGACTGGCCGGCGGAACTCGGTTCGCTGCCAATAGTCGTAGAAGCGTCAACCGGCATTTATCTCCGACCCGACGCAGCAGGTAGCCGGATCCTGTTCGGTTCGGTCCTCGAAGAAGACGAGCAAGAGCGGGTGGAAGACCCCGACCACTTCAAGACCGGTGCCGACGCCGCTTTCCGCGATATCAAGATCCACGGTCTTCATCATCGGATCCCGGAGCTTCCTCATCGCGGCGGAGTGACGGGTATCGCCGGCCTCTATACGGTCAACCGCACCGATGTGCATCCCGTTGTCGGGCCCAGTGGAATGGACGGTTACTGGTTGGCCAACGGGTTGAGCGGGCACGGATTCAAACTCGCACCGATGATCGGATCGATGGTCGCCCAGGCAATCACCGGGGCGCGTGCCTCATTCGACACCGATGTGCCGATGTCGCTGCTAGCCGTCGACCGGGATCCGATCGATGTGGCCGCCAAGAGCGTGCTCGCTTGATGCACTGGCTCGGCCCGGAGGATTTACGACTGGCGCTGCCGATGATGGAGGCCGTTGAGTCGATGCAGGCGGCGTTCGGATCAGACCGGGAAGTGCCTCTTCGTCAGCTTCTCGGGGGTTCGCTGTTCATGCCGGGAAGGGTGGGCGATACAACCGGCATCAAAGTTGTGTCCATCGTGCCCGGTAACCCGACCGGTGTAGTGGCCGTCTTCGACGAGCGAGGAACTCCGTTGGGCATGGTTGACGGATCGACCTTGACTTCGATCAGGACCGGTGCGGCCTGCGGGCTTGCCACGCGGTTGCTTGCGCCCGAGCAGATCGGAACAATGGCCATGCTGGGTGCCGGAGCTATGGCCTTCGATCAAGTGGCCGCCGTGAGGGAAGTCCGGCCCATCGAGCGAGTGATCGTGTGGAGCAGGTCGCCCTCGCGGGCGCGCGCTCTCGCGGAGCGCGTGGGAGGTGAAGTGGAGCTGGACGCGAATGCGGCGGTCGAACAAGCAGACGTGGTCTCCTGCGCGACGCCTGCTCGTGAACCGCTCTTCTCCGCCTCGGCCGTCCGCCCCGGAACTCACGTGAACGCGGTCGGGGCGTTCACCTCCGAGATGGTGGAACTGCCCGGGAGTCTGTTGAGTGAGGCGTTTGTGGTTGTGGACGATCTGGACGCTGCCGCCGCGGAAGCCGGCGACCTGATCCGGGCGCGACGCACCCCGGACGCCACGATCACCGACGTGCTGGAAGGCAGGGTTCGGCCCACCGGCAGGACGACCGTTTTCAAGTCCGTCGGCATCGCCAGCCAGGACGTGGCTGCCGCCGTCACCGCGTTGCGCAACGCCGCCCGCCTGGGCATCGGCGTGGAGTTCGGGTAAACGGGCTATTGGCAATTGGCGGTTGGCGATTGGCCCCCCGCTTCATCTCAGCCGCCACCCCTAAGACACTGCGCGCTTCGTGCTCAATCGGTGCCCGTCACCATCAATGCGAATGCGTAGTCCTCTGCCAGCTCCTTCAAGGCGTCGAAGCGGCCGGAGGCTCCAGCGTGGCCGGCTCCCATGCGGGTTCGCAATACCAGCAGGTTGTCGTCGGTCTTCATCTCCCGCAACCTGGCGACCCACTTGGCCGGTTCCCAGTAGGTGACCCGTGGGTCTGTCAGACCGGCGGTTACCAGCATCGGCGGGTATTCCTTCGCTTCGACGTTGTCGTAGGGCGAGTACGAGGCGATGTATTCGTATGCGGCTGGATCCTGAATCGGGTTACCCCACTCCGGCCATTCCATCGGGGTGAGCGGTAAGTCCAGGTCGTGCATCGTGGTGAGCACGTCAACGAACGGAACCTCGGCGATGGCGCCGGCGAGTAACCCGGGCGGCGCCATATTCACCGTGGTGCCGACCAGAAGCCCTCCGGCACTTCCACCGAAGATGACGATGTTGCCTGCCGACGTGAAGCGCATCTCGATGAGGGCCTCGGCGGCGGCCAGGAAATCGAGGAAGGTGTTGAGCTTGTGCTCTCGCTTGCCCGTCGTGTACCAGCGATAGCCGCCCTCTTTGCCACCGCGAACGTGGGCGATCGCGTAGACGAAGCCCCGATCGACGAGGCTCAATCGATTCGTACTGAACGAGGCCGGCATGCTGTATCCGTACGATCCGTATCCGTACAACAGGCAGGGTGCCGAACCGTCGAGGTCGAGGTCGCTCCTGTACAGAAGTGTTATCGGGATACGCTCGCCATCGTCGCTCGTCGCGAAAACCCGTGCGGTCGTGTAATTGTTTGGATCGTGTCCGCTCGGTACTTCCTGTTCTTTGCGAAGTGTCTGATTGCCGGTGTCGAGATCGAAGTCGTAGACCCGCAGCGGGGTCGACGGCGAGCTGTATGTGAATCGGAGCGTGTCCATGTACTCCCGCAGAGGAGCAAATCCGAGGTCGTAGGCGGCATCGTCCATTGCGATCGACCTCTCGTCGCCTGAATCGACGTTACGGACGACTATCCGCGGTAGGCCCTCCTCGGTTTCCAGACGGATCAGGTGATTCCGAAAGGCAACTGCGCCCAGGATCAGGATGCCCGGCCGATGTGGAATCAGCGTCGACCAGCGACCCGGGGCCGATACGTCGGCGGTCACTATCTGGAAATCTTCGGCTGCGTCCGCATTCGTGTTGATGTAGAGCCGTTCGTTTTGCTCGCTGATCGTGTAGAGAACACCGGGGCTACGTTCGGCGATCAGGACGGGCGGACTGGTTGGTTGGGCTGCATCCAGCAGCCTCACTTCGGTGGTTTCGTGATCTCCTGTCGCTATCTCGATGTAGTTGCCGCTCTCGGTCTTGCCGAGTCCGACGTAGAACCCCGCGTCGGGCTCCTCGTAGAGGAGGCCGTCCTCGGCCTGATCGGTGCCGAGCTCGTGTAAGTAGGCCCACACGGGACGGTTGCTCTCATCGAGTTTCAGATATACGAAGGTCGCGGAGTCGGCCGACCATTCGATTGCACCGTTTGCATCGACGACAAGATCATCGAGGTCTTCGAGCCTGTCGAGGTCGCGTACCCGGATGGTGTAGAACTCGCTGCCCTGGACGTCGACCGAGTAGGCCAGCAATCGGTGATCGGGGCTCGGCTCGATCGTATGAATGCGGAAGAACTCCTTGCCCTCTGCTTCGAGATCCCCGTTGAACAGGACCTCTTCCTCGTCTGAATCCAATGGTTTTCGGCAGAAGATCGGATACTGGCCGCCCGTATCGAAACGGCGGTAATACTCCCACGGCCCGTCGGGTGTCGGGACCGAACTGTCATCTTCCTTTATCCGACCCTTCATCTCTGTGAAGAGTTCGTCGCGGAGGCCGGCCGTGCCGCCGAGCTTTTCTTCGGTGTATTCGTTCTCCGCCTCAAGATGAGCGCGGATGTCGGGGTCGAGAAGGGATGGGTCGCGCATTACCTGCTGCCAGTTCAAGTCTTTCAGCCAGGCATACGGATCTTCCCTCGTGTATCCGTGGCTGGTCGTTGAATGGGGTCTGCGATCGGCAACTGGCGGCTGGATGGACATGGCTCCCTCGTATCAGATCGGCGACCGAGCCTAACCGGCGGTAAGCAGAGTTGTTGGGCGGAGAGTGCTTGAGTTCCGCCATCGGTTGTCCGATGATTGACCCGATGCCCGGGGTTCGACTTCTCAAGACGCTGCTTGGCTTTGCGGTGCTCATCAGCGCCTGCGGTGCTCAGGCAGATGTAACTGGTGGGACTGCCGGGAAGACCATTGCCGATGCTCCGGCAACCACCTCGACCACATCCGCCGCCGATGAGGCGATGTTTCCGAGCGATGAGTTCGTTCCCGACTATGCGGCGCTCATCGCCACAGTCGAGTCGGCCATGGAAGGAACCGCCTACCAGGGCGCCGCTGTCGAGGACCCCGAGGTGTTCATAGCCACCTCCGAGCTCTTCTGTGACCTGCTCGATGAGGGGATGACCACCGATCAGCTACTCGCTGAATACCTCGACCGACTCTCCGACGGCGGTGTCGTCGAAGTCGGTGAGGACGATGGGCTCATGGCAGGTGTATTGCTCGGAGCGTCAATCGAGATCGTTTGTCCTGAGTTTTCGGAAGAGTCGACGTAACACCTCCTGCTGTGCTGCGACTTCACTCAAAGGAGCGGGATATGAAAAGAACACCACACAGAGCGGCTGCAGTAGGCCTTTCATTCGTCATCCTCATGGGGCCGGCGCTCTCCGCGCCGGCGGACGATGATACCGGGCCGCCGGCTCACGTCCTCGCTAAGGCAAACGAAGGCCTGGGCCTGGGTCGGGCACGAGCTCTCGAGATGCAGGCTGTCGCCTCGACCCGGGATCACGAGACGGGAGTTCCGGCCGATGCTTTGGGGGAACCCGGCCACGTGACCGGCTTGGAGCGAGCCCAGCAGTCGATTTCCGATGCGGTCGAGAAGATCAAGGGCTGGCAAAAGGATCATCCTGGAAACGGCAACGCTTACGGCCGGGGCCACGCGCGCGACGTGCATGCGGCCCTTCGCGGTGAGTTAGAAGTTCTCTCTCCGTCAGAGCTACCTTCGCACGGTCAGGAAGTCAGGGCCATGGTCAAGGCTCTCGAGAAGTTCACGGAGGAGAAACCGGGTCGTGGTCTGGGTCGCAACAACAACGGCGACGACTAGCCCGGCTCGCAATTCGCAATTCGCAATTCGCACCTAACGTCCCGCTACTCGTAACTCGCGATGTTCCTTTGGACAAATGCAAGTTAACGATCACTAATATAGCGAGCAGCCTGATCGGCCTCGGTTCGGGCCGAGGTGCTCGCAGTGGCGCGGTCACTAGTGTCGAGTATGGCGAAAGGGAGTAGCGACGGTGGCAGGCGAAGACTTGACGTCGACCGGAGTAGATGTCGCGGAGGTGACCCGCTGGCTGGGCGCCCGGGTTCCCGATATGGACCCACCGCTCCGCTTCGATCGCCCGAGCGTCGGCCGCTCCAACCTCACCTACGTGGTAACAGATGCAGCCGACCGGCGGTGGGTGCTCCGCCGGCCACCGTTGTCCGGCAGGCTGCCTTCCGCGCACGACATGGGCCGGGAGTACCGGATCATCACGGCGCTCGCGGGCAGCAGCTATCGAGTGCCGGGAACCATCGGCTTCTGTGACGACGAGTCGGTCACCGGTGCGGAGTTCTACGTGACCGAATACGTGGATGGTTTCACCGTCGAGCTGGCAGAGGATGCCG
>JAHEDJ010000011.1 GCA_024641325.1 bacterium
ATGGGGGCGCTCGAGAGGGGATGTTTGCTTCTCGCCGATATCTCGGGATACACCGAGTACATGGGCGGAAGTGAGCTGATGCATGCGCAAGACGTCGTCGCGGACCTTTTGGAGACGATCGTCGGCACCCTCGAGCCGGTGTTTACGCTCTCGAAACTCGAGGGCGACGCTGCTTTCGCCTACGCCAATCAAACCTCTATCAGCCCCACAATGGTGATGGACACTGTGGAGTTGGCCTATTTCGCCTTCCAGAAGCGGCTGCGGGATATCACTCACTCAACGACTTGCGAATGCAACGCCTGTGTTCGCATCCCGAGCCTCGATCTGAAGTTCTTCGTCCATGAGGGTGAATATGTAGTGCGCCACATCGCCCGTTCCGAGGAATTGGCCGGGCCGGATGTGATTCTCGTTCACCGCCTGATGAAGGGAACGTCGGGCGCCGCTATCGGAACGCCCGCCTACGCCGTGTTCACTGCAAAGACGCTGGAGGCGCTGGGGATGGATCCAGCCATTCTCGGATTCGTCTCACACACCGAGACCTTCTCGGACATCGGCGACGTGCCCGTCTATGTACACGATCTGGCCACGCGGTGGGCCTTCGAGAAAGAGCGGAATCGGGACTTCATCACCGGTGACCAAGCTGCTCACGAAAACACGATCGAGACTTCGGCCGCACCACCGCTTGTTTGGGAGTATCTGACCAACCCGACAAAGCGCGTCCTCTGGCAGAAGCACGTCACCGGCGTCGAAGCACAAACGGAAGGCCGTTTCGGACTCGGGAGCATCAACCACTGCATGCACGGGGCCGACATAACGATCGAGCACGTGGCCGACTGGCGACCTTTCAAGTACATCACCACCCGTTACGAGGGAGAGGGATACGAAGGCGTGCGCAGGCTTGGTTTCACCTACCAGCTGGATGAGATGGGATCGGGTACCAGGCTCACGACCAGGATCGAGAGTCCCGGAGACGAGCAGTGGGCCGTCATGGGTGAAGGGTTGGCCGAAATCACCGTCGCCAACACTCAGCACCTGCGCGAGGAGCTCGAGAAAGTGGCTGCGCCGGAGAGCTGATGTTCGGCGTCTGATGCTCTAGGTTGTCTCCGGACGACGGACGGAGGAACCACATGGACGCAGTGCTCGATTGGGGCGTCGACGTTGTTCTGTGGTTGCAGCAGGCCAGCCCCGACCTCGATTCTCTCTTCAAGTTCTTCACGTTTCTCGGAGACGAGGAGTTCTATCTGATTCTCCTGCCACTCGTCTATTGGAGCATCGATCGCGCAATGGGTGTCCGGTTGATGATTCTCGCCCTGTTTTCCAGTCTGGTGAACGCCACCGCAAAGGAAATCGGAGGACAACCGCGTCCCTTCGCTTACGACGATCGCGTCGTCCCTCTGGTCGATGCCGGCGGATACGGTTTGCCCAGCGGCCACGCGCAGAGCTCCGTCGTCATATGGGGCTTCATTGCCCTCGAAACCCGCCGGCGGTGGATGTGGCTATTTGCCATCACTCTCATGCTGGGCGTCGGGTTGTCGCGGATCTACCTCGGCGTCCACTTCCCGACCGATGTAATCGGCGGGGCGCTTCTCGGGCTCCTTCTGCTCTTCGCCTGGAACCGGTACGGCTACCGCGCCGAGCGTTGGTTCTGTGCCCAGCCGACTACCCGGCAGTTGCTGATGACGGCTGCCGTGCCGCTCCTCGTGATGATGGCGTTCCCTTCAGAGGACGTAGTGACCGCTTCAGCGACGTTCCTCGGAATGGGCATAGGCGTGGTTCTCGAGCGCCGCCACCTCGGCTTCGACACGGCGGGATCCATCACCGCCAGGGCCATTCGCTTCCTGGTCGGAGGTCTGCTCCTGGTGGGGTTGTGGCTCGGTCTCCGCACGCTCTTCGCCGACCTCGAGCCTGCGCTGCTTCTCCGACTGGTCCGTTACGCGCTCGTCGGATTCTGGGGAGCTTTCGGCGCCCCGTGGCTCTTCCTACGCCTGGCCCTGGCCGGCCGCGCTACTCCACTGCCTTAACAGGTGAATCCCCCCGACAACGGGGGGATTCACCTCAGTTCCCCACAACCACCACAACCCTGGATGGCCTGCCGTCAGGCTTCACCGAGGCCTATCCGACAGCGAGCGCCCGGGTTGGAATCCGGACGCTCGTGCCCGAGCCCGGGCAATTGCGAACACGCCGGAAGAGTCCTTGGGGGAACCACGTGCTCTCCATGCCCGGAAGGCCTCCTCGGTCCAATCGAACCCAGGCACCAACTCGCTCCCAAATACTACGCAGAGTGGCGGCCTTTTGGAAATGGGTCGCCCGGCCCATTTCGCCCAGATTCCACAGTTTCTCGGCAATACTGTTGTGCTCCGGTGATGACAGTATTGCCGAGAAATGTCTCCTGCCTGAGAGGGAGCCCTACACTCACTCACTGTGAAGTTACGATTTCTACTTCCCCTTAGTGGATTCCTCGCCGTGGCTCTGGTGCTAATCCTTCGGGCGCGGCAGGCGGCTCCGCCTGCGGTCCCGTCTGGAACGTGGGCACCCAGCGAAGAATGAGGATCGCCCTTGCCGCTTCCGGTTCACTAGGCCTGAGGTCCGGGCGGGTGCTCCTGGCGGACGCGCGCGTAGGCTCCCTCGGGGTATTCGGAACACAGTTCCAATCCCAAGACTCAAGGGTCCAATCGATAGATTCCCTCGATGGTTGGGACGTCGTCGTTTCTGATGCTGCCCCGGAGGACGAGCTGGTCGGCGAGGCCATCCGGGCAGGGATACCGCTCATCTCCCCTCACACGGCAGAGAAACTGTCAGAGGTAGCTGGAATGGCCCCCACGGTCGCCGCGGCATCTCCTCGCTCAGGACTCCCGGCTTCGCTAGCCATCGAGGCCATGGGCCGTCTAGACGCCGTTACATCGGTCTCTGCTGCTATCACCGTCCCGGCTAAGCGGATCCCGCACCGTTTCGCCATGTCGTTCCCGACGCCCATTGGCGGCCTCTGGTCCGAAAGAACGGCGGCGCCCGTCTCGATCCCCAACGATCCGGCCTTCTTTGAAGCACCGTACGACGGGCCGCTCTTCGGGATTACCGTCCGCGCCGAGGGAACCATCGCCGGCGAATCAGCCACCGTCGTTCGCGGCATCGTCGACGACCCCGATTATCTCGGAGCAATCGCATTGGCCGGGGCCGCGCTGATGCTGATCGGTGGCGAACTACCCGAGGGCGGCACAGAGGTCCAGCACGCAGCTGATCGCTACCTCGAGGCTTGTATCAGCGCCGGAATGGGCGTCGCCTCGTTCAACCCGGCGTCTTAGCGACTTCCTGGGTCGGCTCATCGATGGTTAAAGACGGCTTCGCCGGGGGTGGAGCACCGTTCGAGGACCAACCGGCCGGTACCCGGGGCTGGGGAGCAGAAGGAACGTTCAGCGTCTCTTCCAGAACGACGACCTCGATACCGCCGACTATGTCACTCACCAGGTTGTACATGACTGCGGTCAACGTAGTCATACCGGTCATGAACACGGTCCAGGCAATGGCCAGGAATACGGACGAACGAAGCAGTTGATCGCTATCCGGAATGATGTTCGTCGAGTCGAAGAGTGCGAGTTCTGTGAAGAACGTCTCGATCTTCTGAGGGATCTCAACGGCATTGACGACAGACCACAAGATCACGAGACCGAGTACCAGCGCAAGACCCATGACCGTGTACAAGACCAACGAGACCTTCAAGACGGTCCACGGATCGAACTTTCTGATGATTCTGCGTACCCGTCTCACCGACGTCATCGCACTCCTTGCTGAACGCCGCGATTGTACCGGCATCTCACGATTGTCCGGGGGATACCGTCTTTCCCAACGTCCTACGAACGTGCCGGGTTCCCGAACCGGCCTGATTACTCCTCGTCGTTCTCCACCGGAGCGAACGCACTGACCGTCACCCCTTCAGGCAATCCGATCACCTTGACGCCGCTCGCTTCGCGTTTCTGCCGGCTGACCGAATCGACCTTGGTTCGGATGGCGACGCCATTGGAGGCGATCACGAAAACCTCCATGCCCTTGGAGACGGCTCGTGCTCCTGCAACGATGCCGCGCACCCTGGTCAGCTTGATCGACTTCACGCCTATACCGCCCCGCTTTTGGTCGCGGAACTGTTCCATAGCGGTCCGTTTCCCGTAGCCGCCGGATGTGAGGATCAGCACATGGTCCCCGTCGGCGCTCGATGCCGCCGCGACGACCCGGTCCCCAGCCCTGAGCTTGATGCCGCGAACACCCTGCGTTGCCCGTCCCATCGGACGGAGTTCCGACTCCTTGAACCGGATACCCATTCCGTTCTCGGTGAAGATCAGAAGATCGTTGTCGCCCATCGTCGTTCGAACCGCCACCACCTCGTCGCCCTCCTGGAGCTTGATGGCGACAAGGCTCGACTGGCGCGAGTCGTACTCGCTGAACAACGTCTTCTTCACCACACCCTTGCGGGTCACCATCACCAGGTAACGCGAAGTCTCGTAGTCCCGGGTGTCGACGATGGCCTCGACCCGTTCGTCCGGTTCAATGGGTAGAACTGCTTGAGCCAGCACGCCCTTTGCGGTGCGGGCCTGGCGCGGAATGGCATGAGCCTTGATCCGGTGTACTTTGCCCTTATTGGTGAAGAACAGAAGGTAAGCATGTGCGGTCGTATGGACCATATGGTCGACGACGTCGTCTTCTCGTAGCTGTGCGGCCTTCACTCCCCTACCGCCGCGTCCTTGTAGCCGGTAGGTGCCGGCCAGGACGGACTTCAAATAGCCGCCGTTGCTCACTGTGACAATCAGTTCGTCGTCTGCGATCAGGTCCTCGAGGGAGAGATCTCCCTCGTCGACAACGATCCGCGATCTCCGCGGCTCGGCGAACTTCTCCCGGATCTCGGTCAGCTCTTCCTTGATGATGGTCCTGCGCAGGGATGGGTCGGCCAGAATCGACTCGAGGTCGGCGATGATCGCATGCTGTTCTGCCAGCTCAGCGCGCAACTTCTCGGTTTCGAGGGCCGTCAGCCTCCGGAGGGGCATATCGAGGATTGCGTTCGCCTGAATCTCGCTGAGCTGGAACCTCTCCATCAAAGCTTCTCGTGCAGTGGACGTATCCGAGGACCCTCGAATGATCCGGACGACCTCATCGATGTTGTCGACGGCGACGATCAGCCCTTCGAGGATGTGGGCACGTGCTCTCGCCTTTGCCAGACGGAACTGGGTCCGCCGCTCGATGACCTCCATCTGATGATCGAGGTAATAGCCGATCAGCTCGCCGAGGTTCAGTGTCCGGGGGACGCCATCGACCAGGGCAACGGTATTGACGCCAAAACTGTCCTGCAGTTGCGTCATCTTGAATAGCTGATTGAGCACGACCTGCGCAACGGCGTCCCTCTTCAACTCGATTACGAGTCGGGTACCCACCCGCGCTGATGAGTCGTTGCGGAGATCGGATATCCCCACGATCTTCTTCTCGTGAACCAATGCGGCGATCTTTTCGAGAACCCTGTCCTTGGAAACCTGATAGGGAAGTTCCGTGACGACGATTGCGTTGCGGCCCTGCCGTACCTCCTGCACGTCGGTGACGGCCCGCATCTTGACCGACCCGCGCCCCGTTGTGAGGGCATCCCTGATCCCGGCCGTTCCCACGATGTAGGCCCCCGTCGGAAAATCAGGCCCCTTCACAAACTGCATCAAATCTTCGATCGAAGCGTCGGGATTGTCGATCGTGTGAACGCATGCATCGATGATCTCGCCGAGGTTGTGCGGAGGTATGTTCGTTGCCATTCCAACCGCGATGCCCTGGGACCCGTTCACGAGCAGGTTCGGGAACCTGGCCGGCAGGACTGTCGGCTCCTGATGCTCACCGTCGTAGTTCTCCGCGAAATCAACCGTGTCTTCGCCGATGCTCTCGAGCAGCTTGGTGGAGATTTGCGCAAGACGGCACTCGGTGTAGCGCATCGCAGCCGGGGGATCGTCGATGGTCCCGAAGTTTCCTTGCGGGTCGACGAGTGGGTGCCGAAGCGAGAACGACTGGCCTAGGCGGACCAGAGCATCGTAGATAGCGTCGTTCGAGTGGGGATGGAACTTGGCCATCGTGTCGCCAACGACGGTGGCGCTCTTCTTGTGGCGCGACCCTGCCCCCATATTCGCTTCGTTCATCGCGTAGATGATCCGTCGCTGAACGGGCTTCAAACCGTCGCGGACATCCGGCAGCGCCCTCGAAACTATGACGGACATGGCGTAGTCGACGAACGACTGCGCCATCTCGTCGTTGATATCTATCTCGCGAATATTCCCGTGTCGATCGGTCATGCGGTCCTCTGCTCAGATGTCCAGGAAACGGACGTCTTTGGCGTTTTGCTGGATGAAGGCCTTGCGCTCGGCAACGTCGTCGCCCATGAGAATCGAGAAGATCTCCTCGGCCCTGGCGGCGTCTTCGAGCTCGACGCGGACGAGCGTGCGGGTTTCTGGATTCATCGTCGTTTCCCACAACTCATTGGCGTTCATCTCACCGAGGCCCTTGAACCTGGTGGGATTGACCTTCGGGTGGTCTCTACGGAACTCTTCCAGCGCGGCATCGTCCTTCAGATAGTGAACCTGGGATCCGACCTTCACGCGGTAGAGCGGCGGCTGCGCTACGTACACGTAGCCGGCTTCTATCAGGCCGCGCAGGTGGCGGAACAACAGCGTGAGAAGCAAGGTTCGAATGTGCGCTCCGTCGACATCGGCGTCGGTGAGCATCACAATCTTGTGATAGCGGGCTTTGGTTACGTCGAACTCCTCACCGATTCCGGTTCCGGATGCGGTGATGATCCCTTGCACCTCGTTGTTCTGCAGCGCTCTGGCCAGCCGGGCCTTCTCGACGTTGAGGATCTTGCCCCTAATCGGAAGGATGGCCTGGGTTACAGAATCGCGGCCCTCTTTGGCAGGGCCGGCGGCCGAGTCTCCCTCCACAATGAAGAGTTCGCTCAGTGATGGATCCCGCGACGAGCAGTCGACCAGCTTGCCCGGGAGGCTCGTCGACTCGAGTAGCGACTTCCTTCTGGTCAGCTCTCTTGCCTTGCGGGCCGCTTCACGGGCTTTGGATGCGGTTATGCACTTGTCGACGATACGCCGTGCTTCTGCGGAGTTCCGTTCCAACCATTCCGGAAGCATCTGATTCAATGCTTTTTCTACATACGACCGGATCTCGGTGTTGCCGAGCTTCGTCTTCGTCTGACCCTCGAACTGCGGCTGCCTCACCTTGACGGAGATCACGGCCGTGAGCCCTTCGCGGATATCCTCACCGCTGAGGTTCGCTTCCTTTTCCTTCAGAAGGTTCTTGGAACGGGCGAAGTCGTTGATCGCTTTCGTGAGAGACTTTCGGAAGCCCTCCTCGTGAGTGCCACCCTCGTGAGTGTTGATGTTGTTGGCGAAGCTGAGAACGGTTTCGTTGTACGACCCGGTCCACTGCATGGCTATCTCGAGCTCGGAATCGTCCGACTCGTGATCGAAATAGACGATGTGGGCGTGGAGCGGTTCGCGATTGGAGTTGAGGTGCTTGACGAAGTCGATCAAGCCCCCCTTATAGAGGAAGGTTTTCTCTCGCTTCTCCTCATCCCGCTCATCAGTCAGGCGGATCTCGAGGCCCTTGTTGAGGAAAGCCATCTCCCGAAGCCGGGACACGATCGTGTCGTAGTGGAATTCGGTCGTCTCGGTGAACGTCTTCGGGGACGGCCAGAACGAGATGGTGGTACCGGTACGCCGCGCCGGGCGGATCTTCTTGACCTTGCCGCTCGGACGACCGTCGTTGAACGTCTGCGCCCAGAGGAATCCATCCCTCACGATCTCTGCCTCGAGACGCGAGGACAGAGCGTTGACCACCGAAACTCCGACGCCGTGCAGACCACCCGACACCGTATACGCACCTTGCTCAAACTTGCCGCCGGCATGCAGCGTCGTGAGCACGGTGGTAAGTGCGGAATCTTTGGTCTTTTTGTGATTGTCGACCGGAATCCCACGACCGTTGTCCCTTACGCGCACTCCCCCATCACCGAGCAAAGTGACGTCGATCCGCGTACAGAATCCGGCCATCGCCTCATCGACCGAGTTGTCCACGACTTCCCACACCAGATGGTGCAGGCCGCGGGGCCCGGTCGAACCGATGTACATTCCCGGCCGGCGGCGAACAGCCTCGAGACCCTCGAGGACGGTGATATCGCCAGCGTCATAGGACGATGGATTTGGGGCAGTCACAGGACTCCTTCAGCGTTCATCGATCTCAGAAAACGGGGCCGTCAAGCGGCCCTCGCGAACGCGATTTACAATGATGTGATTATAGCGGTTTCGGGTGTCTTTCCCAAGCTCTCTGATGGCCGAAATAGCCTTATTTAATGGGCTTCAACGCGACGGCGGGGGCCGCACCGTCACTACGTTCACTGCTCCCTCTCCGAATCGATCGTCGAGGCGTCTCATGAGGTCTCCCACTGAATACCTGAGGAAGCGAACAGCGGTGGGAGATGTGGCCTCAACTATCAGCTCGCCATCCTTGACAACCACCGGATTCGACGCTCCCGCCCAGGGTGCTCCGGCAACTTCGTCCCACTCTTCCATCAGCGCCAAGGTCAAATCAACCCGGTCGAGTCCCATGGATCCGAGCATCGACCGCAGCAACGCACCGACGGAATGGAGGTCTTTCATTTGATACTCCCGGTTCCAACAGTCCACAAGTGACCCTCTATCGGCACCTCTTCGAAGCGGGCCGTCGAAATGAACGTCTGAGCTGAGGGGAGCGCTCCGGCAAGGGCGTCGGCCCTCTCCCGATCCAGTTCCGAAAACACGTCATCCAGCAGCAAGACCGGGGGCTCGCCGATCGCGGCCGCGATGGCCTCGTGGGAAGCGAGTCTCATAGCCAGCATCAGTGTTCGCTGTTCTCCCTGGCTTGCTTTCGATCTGGTGTCCCGACCGTTCAACACGACAACCGGTTCGTCTCGATGGGGCCCGACCGTGGTCACCCGTCGGTCCCGATCGACCCGGTCTCTCTCTTCGAGTGCCGCCCGCAGTAGCTGCTCCCTTTCAGAAACGTCCGGAACGGTGGAAAGCCCTCCACCCCAACTCGAAATGTACTCATAGGTCACGTCGGCCTCTTCTCCGGCCAGTTTCTCATAGGTCGTCCGCACCCACGGCTCGAGAGCCTCGATGGTCTGGGCCCGGCGCTCCATAACCTTCGCGCCTGCCTGTGACATTCTTTCGTTCCAGACACTCAGCGTTGTCGAGTCGGCATCACGCCCTTCCTGACGAAGCAATGTGTTCCGTTGCCTCACGGACCGCTCATACTCCTGCTGGTCCAGGTAGGCGCCGGGCCATAACTGCACCGCCGTTCTATCCAGAAAGTCTCGACGATAGGCCGGTCCTCGCTTCACTATGTCGAGATCATCAGGCAGGAATACCACAACGCGGAGATGCCCCAACAGGTCGCTCGATCGCCGCGGCCGCTGGCGGTTGATCTGGACACGCCGCCGGCCCTGGCGGGGAATTTCGACCTCAATCAACGAGGAGCTTCCACCACGGAGGATCGTCCCCCTCACAACCGCCGCCTCAGCGTCATCGCTCACCAACGCCGCATCTGCAGCGTTTCGGAAAGACTGGAGCGACGCCAGATACGCCACTGCCTCGAGTACGTTCGTTTTGCCAGAGCCGTTCTCCCCGACGAGGACGTTGATGCCGGGTTCCGGCTCCAGCCGCACGTGCGGGTACGAGCGATATCCGGTCAGCTCGACCCAGTCGACGCGCAAGTCAGATCCGGACGGGCATCAACAAATAGAGGAAGTCCTTGGCGTCGACACCACGAATCACACTTGGCTTGAGACCATCAATGACCTGGATCTCAACCCGGTCGTCCTCAATCGCCGACACGCCGTCGGCAAGGTACCGGGGATTGAAAGCGATCAGGACCTCTTCATCCTCGCCTGAGAACTCGCCCGGCAAGTGCTCTGCTTCCCCGCCGACATCCTGGCGAGTAACGGTCATTTCCACGCCACCCTCCATCAGTTTCAGGCGCACCGGAATGTGGTCCTCGGCTACCAGTGCCGCCCTCGAAAGCGCTTCGAGTAACGCCACTTTGCCAACGATCACGCGATTCGGATAGGACTCCGGAAGAAGCTGCTGATAGTTGGGGAAGCTCCCCTCGATAAGCCGGAGGGCAAGCGTTCCACGATCCGAGCCAAACGCTGCCTCACGCGTTCCCAACGCCATCCGGACTTTGGAGGAACCCACCGTCCTGCTGAGCTCCCGTAGTCCTCTAGCCGGTATCAAGCCCGTTGTAGTCGGTATCACGCCGGGAAGATCCCTCACCGCCAGGCGGTATGAATCCGTTGCTACGAGACGCGTTCCGGCGTCCGTCGCCTCTACCAGCACGCCGGTGAGAATCGGCCGTGCCGAGTCGCCGCTGGCTGCTATCGACACCTGTGCGACGGCTGCGGAGAGCAGGTCGCCATCGAGCTCAATCGCCTCGGAGAAGTCCGGGTCGGCCAGTTGGGGGTATTCGTCGACCGGCAGCTCACGGAACTTGAACGCCGGGCCGGCGCCCAAGATTTCGACCTCGCCGTCCTTGGAACCAAGAGTGACGGCTCCCTGTGGCATTTTCGAGATTGCACCGTCGGCGAGCTTCGCCGGGATGACGGTCGCTCCTTCCTCGAGGACCTCGACCTCTGCCGTTGTACGAACGGTGATCTCGAGGTCGGTGCCGGTTACTCGCAGTGTCTTGCCACTGACCTCGCACAACACCCCCTGGAGAATCGGCAGTGCTGCTCGTGGTCCGACGGCTCGGACAGCACGAGAAAACACATCGGCGAGATCGTCTCGTTCCGCTCGGATACGCACGGATGTCTATCCCTTCTGATATTTAATGAATTACGGTAGTAGTAGTAATAGGCCCTGTGGATTGTTGAGAACCCACTCATAAGGCCTGGTCGTGAGCACTTTCACGTGCGCACAAGGATTGGGGACAACGGGGAGGATGCTCACAGGGGCGGTAAGCGCCGACCAGAACGTGTGGATAGCACTCACGTTATCCGCAGCTCCTGGGACAACGCGGTGACTCGCTCGAAGACCTCGTGATCGGTCTGGAGGAGGCCCTTCACCTTGTCTACCGCGTGCAAAACGGTTGAGTGATCGCGATTGAACAGCAGGCCGATCTGTGGAAGGGAAAGGTCGGTGAGTTCCCTGCACAGGTACATAGCTACCTGACGAGCGAGAACAAGCGGCTGGCGACGGCTCTTGGCCCGCAGATCTACCGGAGAAAAGCCAAACCCTGCTGCGGCGCGTTCCATGATCTGGTCGGCGGTGAGGGGGCGCGGAGGCGACGACGGAACCAGGTCCTGGAGAACATCCTGAGCCATCTCGAGGTTCACCAACTGGCCGGTGAGTCCTGCGAAGGCACTCACTCTCGTCATTGCCCCTTCGAGTTCACGAATGTTATCTGAGACGTTTTCAGCGATGAAGAGCAGCACGTCTTCGGGCAGCGGATGAGGAAGAGACTCCAGGTTCATCCGGAGAATCGCCAGGCGAGTCTCCACGTCAGGAGGCTGGATATCGGTCAGCAAGCCCCACTCGAAGCGACTCCGCAAGCGATCTTCAAGTGTTCGGAGGTGACGTGGATGGCGATCAGAGCTGATGACCATTTGTTTACCAGATTCATACAGGTTGTTGAAGGTGTGGAAGAACTCTTCGAGGATCTGCTCTTTCCCTTCGAAGAACTGGACATCATCCAGCAATAGGACGTCGGTGGTTCGATACCTCGTCTTGAACTCATCCATTCGTTTGCTACGGATTCCGTCGATGAATTCATTGAAGAAGTTTTCCGAGGAGACGTAGCGCACGACACGATGGTCGTCGAGTTCCAGTACATGGTGGCCGACGGCTTGAAGAAGATGTGTCTTACCAAGTCCGGCACCGCCGTAGATGAAGAGAGGGTTGTAGTGGGTGCCGGGCTGCTCGGCGACGGCCATGGCCGCCGCATGAGCGAAGCGGTTGGATTGGCCGACGACGAAATGCTCGAAGGTGTAGCGAGGAAGCAGACGGCTTCCCGGCCTGTTCACCCGCTGGTCTGCCGGCCTTGGACGGGGAGGCAAATCTGGTTCAGCGACCTCCGGTTCGGGTTCCTCGTCGAACGGGAGGGTCATGGTTCCCGTCTCGAGTTGCACCGCGACGTCGGGCCCGAATATTGCGAGGGCGGCGCCTTCGATGGCCTCGAGATGTTTATCGGCTATCCAGCGCCTATGGAAATCGCTCGGCGCAACCAGCGTGAGTTCTTCGTTGACTGGTTCACGGAGATCCAAGGGAGCGAGCCACGTCTGCCACGTGACCGGGGAGACTCGATCCTGCAACGCCGTGCGGAACGAGCTCCATTCGCCTGTTGTTGATTGCGTCTGTGTCAACGCTCTCCTCCAACTTCCTCAATACAATGTCCACAGGTCTTTCCACACCATGTGGAGAAGCCTTGCCGCCAACCGGAACGCAGACCGTTCAGAGATCGGGCCGCGCACGACTACATATGTTCAGCACGAGGGAAGTGCCCGGTGGTTCAATGCCCTGCCGGCGGATGCGGAGTATATGGCTTCAGCACCGCCCGCCTCAAGACGGCGAAAACCGTGCTTGTGGACTACTTGTGCGTTGCGGGTCGGCGCCGTTTTGCCTGGTCAGCGTGCATTTTTGGCCAGCGTAGACTGGGCCACGAAACCTCAGATGTGGATAATTAGGGTGAAAACGGGTTTTCGCGTGTTAGTCAAATATCTCGCGGAGCGAACACAGGTACGGTCGGCCCGCCTCCCGGCCTTTGACAAAGGGTGGTCTCCATCCGTAATCTTCCGCCACCTCATCCGATTCGGAGATTCCCTCGATGAAACGCACATATCAACCAAACGTGCGCCGACGCAACAAAAAGCACGGGTTCCGCGGCAAGATGCGAACCAGGGCGGGTCGCGCCATTATCAAGCGCCGCCGCCAAAAGGGCCGGAAGCGAATCGCCGTCTGAGACGGTGTACCTCTCCCTGCGGACTTCCACCCAGTTTCAAGAGGTGTTTCGACTCGGAACCCGCCGCCGCCGTGGCGGGTTGTTGGTCGTTCAGGCGCCCGGGCCTTCCGGACCCCCGCGGGTCGGGCTTGTGGTCGGGCGTAAGGTAGGAGGCGCCGTGCAGCGCAACAGAGCGAAGCGGCGACTCCGGGAGGCGGTACAGAAGGTACCGCTGAAGCAAGGAACCGACTATGTGATAGTTGCTTCCGCGGCGGTCGTTCACACCCCGTTCGATCGCCTGACCAGATGGCTCATAGAGGCCATCGCCAGTGAGGAGACAGAGGCGTGACAGATACGAGGGCCGGTTTCGGCCCCGCAGGTTTGGCCCAGGCTTTGATTCGGGCTTACCAGAAGGCGCTCTCCCCCGTTCTGGGGAGGAACTGCCGCTATCAGCCGACGTGTTCTCGATACACCTACGAGGCGATCGGCCGATTCGGCCTTCTCCGCGGAGGGTGGATGGGGGTTCGCCGCATTGGACGCTGTCACCCCTTCAAAGAGGGTGGATTCGATCCAGTTCCTGAGAGAGAGGAGACCCGCTGATGGGTGCCTTCTTCGATGGCATCAAGCAGGTGCTGGGATGGTTCCTCGGAGTGTTCTACGACGTCGTCCCGAATTACGGGATCGCGATCATCATGTTGACGATCTTGATCAACCTCGTCTTGTTTCCGCTGACCTTGAAGCAGACCCGGTCTACCAGAGCCTTCCAGACGATTCAACCCGAGATCAAGCGTCTCCAGGCCAAGTACAAGGACGAGCCCCAGGCGCTCCAAGCGGAGATGATGAAGATACAGAAGGAGGCGGGAGCCACCCCCGGTGGGTGCCTTATTCCTCTTCTTGTGCAGATGCCGATCTGGTTTGCGTTGTTCCGCGTGCTGAGAGGCGCGGCAACGGCTGAGACCATCTCCGATTCGGGCATTCCAGCTTCTTCCAAGCTTTACCAACACCTGGTGGAGGGAGGCGGTCACTTCCTCGGAATGGATCTTGGTTTCCATCCCGCCGACGTGTACGCGTCAGATGGCCTGGTATCGACCATCCCCTACCTCGTGCTTATTGCCCTGATGGTCGGCGTGCAGTTCGTCCAGCAGTGGCACGCACAGCCACGAGACGGCCGACCGCAGGACAAGCAAGCCCAGCAGATGCAGACGATCACGAAGTTCATGCCACTCTTCATTGGGTTCATTTCTTGGAGCTTCCCGGCCGGCCTCACCCTCTACTGGGCAACATCAAACATCTTCAGGTTGGGCCAGCAGGCGCTCATATTCCGGTTGGACGGACGCCCTGCTCCCCCACCGCCGAAGGACGAATCAAAAGAATCACCAACGGAGGGTCCCGAGTCGCGTCCGACTCGGCCGCAGGCATCCTCCAAGAAGAAGCAGCGCAGGAGGAGAGGCTAGTGGATTGGGATTGGATTGAGTTAAAAGGTAGGACTGTGGAGGTTGCGGTTGAGGCAGCGCTTGCAGAATTGGGACTCGAATCGATCGACCTCGCCGATGTGGAAGTGATCCAGAATCCCGAGAAAGGTTTTCTCGGGATCGGACGTTCGGATGCGATAGTCCGGGTTAGGGCCAAACCCAAGAAGCGAAAGCGCCGGCGCAAGGCCACGGCGGGCGAGGGCCGGAAGAATGCTTCGGGTGGGGGCCGAGAGGGCAGGTCTTCGGGCGGCAACCGGTCGGGTCGGAGTCGACAGGGCTCAGAGACGCAGGGTTCAGCGAGGCAGGGCTCGACAAGGCAGGGTTCGGGTAAACAACAACGCAACGACGATACGCCGAAGGCAGATGGAAGGGCGAGACGCCCTCGCCGCCAGGAGGAAACCATGGACCGTAGCGGTGCACCATCGCGCGAGAACAGCTCGGATGAGCCGGAGGCCACGATGGAGGAACGGGTTCAAATAGTCCAGTCCTTCCTCGAGGGACTGGTGGATTCGTTCGGGTTGGAGGGCGAAGTTCAGACCAAGGCCGAAGACGGAGTCGTCCTGGCATCGATTGACGGACCTCAGACGGAAGCATTGATTGGTCCACGGGGCACAATCATGCAGTCCGTGCATGAGATCACCCGAACCGTTGCACAACGCAAGATCCGTGAAGGCACGAGGCTTCGTCTAGACGTCGCCGGATACGCAGAACGCCGGCGCGAAGCGCTTCAGATCTATGCGAGGCGCCTTGCCGAGCAGGTATTGGAGGACGGGGGCGAAGCAATGCTGGAGCCCATGAATCCTAGTGACCGCAAGGTAATCCACGACACCATCGGGGAGATCGACGGCGTTAGCTCCTTCTCCGAAGGGGAGGAACCCCACCGGAGCGTCGTAATCTCAGCCGAGTAGCTTGGAGGCGTACCTCGACAAAGGTTCCGACAAGGTCGAACACAATGAGGGTCCGGTGCTGCCGGACCCTCATTGTGTTTCACGTGAAACACTCCAATGCACAACGGAGACGTTTCACGTGAAACTATGCTGTGACCCATGGAGCAGGCGCGAGCACAGGTCGAGAAGGTCGTAGGTTGGGCCGGCGCCGTCGTTGACGACCACCAGGTAGGCCTCCTTACTACATACGCGCATTGGCTTAGACAAGAAGCGATTCCGGCCGGAGGCATTGGACCGGACGAGGGGCCTCGCATTTGGGACCGCCACATCTGCGATTCGCTGGCATTTGCGATCGGATGGAGTGACGGTCTCCCGGAAACTGCTGCAGACGTGGGTACAGGCGTCGGACTTCCCGGAATTCCTCTGGCCATCCTGTGGCCGGAGACCCACTGGAGCCTGATCGATCGATCCAGGCGCAGAATCGAACTGGCGCGCAGGGCTATCCGAATCCTCGACATCCCAAACGTTCGTGGCTACGCCGACGACATTACGAAGCATCGCGCCAAATACGAGGCCGTTGTGGCAAGGGGAGTTCAGAGTCCACACAAACTTGTCGGCGACGTCGGTCACATGATATCGCCCGACGGCCGCCTTGCTATTGGCCTGACGAGGCACGGAGAATCCGAGAAATGGACGGAAAGCTGGGGGAGGATTATGGATGTACCAGGCGAGGTCCTTGACGGCGGTGGAAAGATCCTTATCATTGACTCTCGTGACCGATGAAACACACGCTCTCATCGTTGCGATCGCCAATCAAAAGGGTGGGGTCGGCAAGTCTACAACCGCGGTGAACCTAGCTGCGGCTCTTGCTTACCAGGGCCAACAAGTTCTCCTTGCAGACCTAGACCCTCAGGGCAACGCAACCTCAGGCCTTGGTATAGACAGATCTATGATCGAGGCATCCATGTATGACCTACTTATAGGTGACATAACGCTAGTTGACGTTATAGAACCAACGAGCGTCAGGAACCTCCACGTTGTGCCGGCGACGATCGACCTCGCAGGCGCTGAGATCGAACTCGTGTCGATGTTCTCTCGCGAGTTGAGACTCAAGAACGCGCTCAAGGACGCGATCGGACTCTACGACGTAGTTCTCATCGATTGTCCCCCGTCCCTCGGACTCCTCACCATCAATGGCCTGGCAGCCGCCGACGAAGTCTTCATCCCGATTCAAAGCGAGTACTACGCACTTGAAGGTTTGAGTCAACTCCTTCGCAATATTGACCTAGTGAAGAACAGCCTCAACCCCGAACTGGATGTCGGTGGTGTAGTCCTGACGATGTACGACGCGCGGACCAGACTGTCTGCCGACGTGGCGGCCCAGGTGAGGGCCCATTTCGGAGACAAAGCCTTCAGGACCATCATTCCACGCTCTGTACGACTCTCAGAGGCCCCGTCCTACGGCGAACCCATCGAATCTTTTGACCCGATGAGTCGCGGGGCAATCGCCTATCGGGAATTAGGGCGCGAGTTCATCCAACGACACAAGACGGAGTAGGGGAGGGAATCATGCCTGCACGCCGGAGCGGACTTGGTCGGGGACTTGAAGCCCTCATCCCTCAACGCGACGTGATCGATCAGGGATACGCGGTTCTCTCGATTGACCACATCGAGCCCAACCCGAATCAACCGCGTCATGCGTTCGACGACGCTGCTTTAGATGAATTAACGGCCTCTATCGTTGAGGTTGGTCTGCTCCAACCAGTCGTGGTGAGGCCTATCGACGGAAGCCGATACGAGCTGATCGCCGGGGAACGGAGATGGAGGGCGGCCCGTCGCGCCGGATTGGTTGAGGTTCCGGCCGTTGTGAGATCAACCGACGATCAGGGCACCCTTACGGAGGCCCTGATCGAGAACGTACAACGAGAAGACCTTGGCCCCCTCGAAGAAGCTGCCGCCTATCGGCAACTCCTCGAGGATTTCGATCTCACCCATGAGGACATTGGGAAGCGCGTAGGCAAGAGTCGAACCTCGGTCACCAACGCCATGCGGCTCCTGCAGCTGCCGGCCTCAATCCAAGGAATGCTCGAGCGGCGCGAGTTGGCCGCTGGAGCAGCAAGAGCCCTCCTGAGTGTCGAAGACCTGGCTTTCGCAGAACACATTGCGAGGCGGGCAGCCGAGGACGGATGGTCGGTCCGGCAGGTTGAGGACGCAGTGCGGGTTCGAGCCGGCCAATCCGATGACCAACCGAAACCAAAGATCAAGCAGATCCGCCCGGTGGCCATCATCGAACTAGAGCACCGTCTTTCCGAGCACCTGGGGGCGCCGGTCAAGATCCAATACCGCGGTGACAAGGGAAAGGTAGTCATCAACTTTTCGTCACTTGACGAATTAGAGCGAATCTATCGCGATTTCTACTCCTGATTGGCGGCTTCTACGAAGAAGCCGTTGATGCCGGCAACGATTCCCTTGGCAATCTCTTTTCCCAGTTGCGGATGAGCGATCACTACTGCGGGGGAGCGGGTGTGTTTGAGGATAGGGGCGGCCCGACCGCCGGTCGGGAGATCCAGGTGGCCGGCAATCTCGGACGCGAGCAGGGCTCCCGCTTCGCTCCTGCTCCTCGAGGTGGCGAAGAAGTAAATGCCCGGATCGTCCGCCTGGGGGTGCCGCAGAGAGACGATGAAGTCGGCGCCAATGCGGTTTGCGCGTCGGGCCCGGATGGATTCGGTCGTGTAGATATCGATGCTGCGCGAGAAGGAAGGCTTTCCACCCATGACCTGGAAGATTCCGGCAGCAGAGGAGGCGGCCTCCCATGCTGCGGCGGCCTCTTTCTCATCCCGGCAGGAGGGATCAAAGCATCCTTTGCTGCCGACGAGAGTCCGGGGAAGGTTTCTCATCCACTCACGTTCTCGTACGGCCTCCCGTCCGGTTTTTCTGGTCGCCCTTCCCACGAACCGGAGTTCCGCGATTACACCGGGACCTGCAATTCCGTCGACACCCAGACCGCGGTTGTTCTGGAAGTCGGTCATGGCGACGGCCGTGTCGGGACCGAAGATTCCGTCGATCTTCCCGGCGTCGAAGCCCAGAGCGTTCAGCCTTCGCTGCAGCTCCTCAACGTCATCACCCCGGAGCATCGGTCTGCGGTGATAAAGGAGCCGATCACCGAGGCGAAACCCGGCCTCGTAGAGGGATCGCCATGTCTCCGAACCAACGATGCCGTCCGGGTCGAGGCCTCGCGCCTCCTGAAAAGAGCGGACTGCTGCTGCGGTGCCCTCTCGGAATTCACCGCGCGAATCCGGGGCACAGTCGAATCCCAACGATGAAAGCCGACCCTGAATGTCACGGATCGGCTCTCCGGAATCTCCGATTCGATACAGCCGCATTGCGTAAACGTATCACGGATCAGATAGCAGGCTTCAGGTAACAGGTAGTTCGCCCACGTTGTACGTTGTAACGGTTGGCTAGGCGATGAACTCAGCCAACTCCTTCAGCATCTGATGCTTCGGGCGTGCGCCCACGATGGTCTTCGCTTTCAGGCCGTCCTTGAACACGATCATGGTGGGGATGCTCATTACGCCGTAGTCGGCAGCCGTCTGCGGGTTCTCGTCGATGTTGAGCTTGGCGAGAACGAGCTTCTCGGAATACTCCCCGGCGATCTCGTCGAGAATCGGTTCAACCATCTTGCACGGACCGCACCATTCGGCCCAGAAGTCGACGATGACGGCCTTGTCTCCGGAGATAGCGTCTTTGAAAGTGGCGTCGTTGACGGTGATCTTGTTACTCATGGGTCCTCCTCAGGATCTATAACCTCCGGCAGAGCCGAGCGTCACTCTTGTTCGGCGAGCCAACGCTCAGCGTCGATTGCCGCCTGGCATCCCGTGCCTGCGGCCGTGATTGCTTGCCGGTAGACGTGGTCGGCGACGTCTCCGGCGGCAAATACTCCGGCGACCGTGGTGGCGGTCGAACCGTCTCCACGAAGCTTGATGTAGCCGGCTTCGTCCAACTCGAGTTGGCCCTCGAATATCTCGGTGTTTGGCGTGTGCCCGATGGCGACGAAATAGCCGTCGGTCTCCATCTCGGTCTCCACATCAGTCAAGATATTGCGGATTCGAACTCCGGTCACCTCATCCTCGCCGAGTACTTCTTCGATGACGGTGTTCCAGAGAACTTCGATCCTCTCATGCTCGAGGACCCGGTTGGCCATGATCGCCGATGCCCGGAACTCGTCGCGCCGGTGAATGATCGTTACCTTCGAGGCGAACTTGGTGAGAAACAGTGCCTCCTCCATTGCAGAGTCACCTCCGCCGACCACCACCAGCTCCTTATCGCGAAAGAAGAAGCCGTCGCAAGTGGCACACGCGGAAACGCCGCGCCCCCGCAGTTTCTCTTCTCCGGGAATGCCGAGCCAGCGAGCCGATGCTCCGGTGGCGATGATCACCGTCTCCGTCTCGTACTCGTCGGCGTCCACCTGTACCTTGAACGGGCGCGTTGAAAAGTCGACCTCGGTGACGTCGACTGTGTGGATGCGGGGGGCAAATCGCTCGGCCTGCTTCCTGACACGCTCCATTAGTTCCGGTCCCATGATCCCGTCCGGGAACCCCGGGAAGTTCTCGACGTCTGTGGTGATCATGAGCTGACCGCCCGCCTGGCTGCCCTCGAAAACGAGGGGATCGAGATCTCCTCGACCTGCATACAGCGCCGCGGTTAGTCCGGCCGGGCCGGACCCGATGACAATGACCTTTTCAGGCATGTTTAGGTTTCCTTGGGTTCCTGAGTTCGCTTCCACCACATGAACGCACCGCCGACCACGAATAATCCCCCAACGACGCCGAAAGCACCGGCGGCGGTCAACGGGACGGCCAGAGCGCGAATTATGGATATGAAGAGATATACAACGGCAACGAAGCCGAGAGTTGCTGCGACAAGACCGAGCGCGGCAATCTTGAGGACCCGGCTTATGCGATCGACCGTCATCTCGCGAACCTTCGTAGAGGTGCTCTCGAGAAAATCAGCGAACTTCGTGGCAAATTCGTCCATAGGTCCAGAGACTAGCGGCGCAGCGAGTAGGCGGGCACGAGCCACGGTCATTCGGGCCTCCCACGGCGCGACCCGCTACGGCGTCGCTATGAACTCGCCCAGGGTTGCACAGTCTTCAACCGACAGGGCAGCCGCCACCGTGTCGCCACCTGCCAGATAGACGATCAAGAGGGCCGGCTGTTGTTCGAAGAGGACCTCCGCGCCCAGTGTCACCTCGAATAGATCGGGCAGATAATCGGAACACCGGGCGGCGATCTCCTCCGACAAACCCTCATTGCGTGCAACCAACTCAACAGGTGGAGGTAGGTTGGCGAAAGCCTCGAGATCGGCTGTGGTGATCTCGAGGACGGGTAGATCGGCAACCGGAGCGGTGGCTGAGAGGTCGTCGGAGGCTCCTGCTCCTGAATCCGCATTGTCGGTTGCCGACTCGGCAACTGTCCGGCTCTCCTCGGCCGAGTACTCGAGAGCGGGAGACTCGTCTCCACCATCGCCGGCTTCGATGAGTTCGGCGGCCGTTGTGTCGAATGCTGCGGTGTCGGAGTTGTCGTCACCGAAACCGCCGTTGAGCATTGCAACGGAGGCCAGTCCGACGACTGCAAAGCCCGCTGCCACCGCCGCCACCCGCGGCGCGTATCGGACAAACCACCCGATCCGGGGAGCGGGAGCAGCCTCTCGTAGGGCACGGTGGAGAGAAGCTCGTTCGACGTCGGTCATTTCGACAGATGGCGCCGAAGCCAGCAGTTCGAGAATGTGGCGTTGCGCCTCGTACTCGGCTGTGCATTCTTCGCACTGCGCCATGGAGCGCTCGGCCATTACGGCCTCCTCGGGGGAAGCCGTGCCTTCGGCGTGCGCCGCTATCAAGTCGAAATCGTGCTCATGCATCTTGATCATCCCTTGGACGTCGCGAGACGTCGTTCTGGTTCCGCAAGATGTCGGCGAGGAGCCTGCGTCCTCTGAAGATCCTCGACTTGGCAGTTCCCGGTGGGATCTGGAGGATCTCTGCGATGTCTGAGATCGGGAGGTCCTCGAGATCTGAAAGGATCACGGCTGAGCGGAAATCGTCGGGTATGCGCTTCAGCGCTTGCTCGAGATCAGGACGTATCTCCACCGATGCAAATCCATCTCCAGCGGCGCGGTCGACAGGATCGAGATGGTCCGGTAGCCGGTCGGCCCTGCGCCGCTTCTCCTTCCGAAGTTGGTCGTAACAGGTATTGACCGCGACGCGGTACAACCATGTCGAGAAGGCGGCCGATCCGGTGAAGCGGTCGGCCTTCCGGAAGAGGGTGAGGAAGGTCTCCTGCGTGGCATCGAGCGCAGCTTCGCGACTGGTCATGATCCGCAGGCAGACCGAGAATACGCGGTCCTCATGTGCGCGTACGAGTGCGTCGAAGGCGGATTGATCGCCGCCAACGAACCGCTCAATCAATGCGAGATCCTCGCCGGAGCGCGCCGTCATGGCCGGAAGCGTACTTCGCCGACGCTCCCGACATAACCACCCTCAGGGTCGGCCGGGATGTCGGTGAGCCAGAACAGCCAGTGCCCGTTGGTCCGCTCCGGTAGTTGGATTGTCCCCCGGTTTCCGCGTATCGACCCGCTGGCGACCTGATCCCAATCGTCGATATTGGAGGAGAAGGTAGGGACCCACAGCAGCCGGTAAGACATCCCGTTGGCAGAACCGAGCAGTTCGACCTCGTTCGGAGTGCCGCTCACCTCGAGAGCGAACCCGACGCCACTCTTGATGAGCGGGAGCGGGTTGTTGTAGCGCTCCGTCGACCAGGTCGTTGTGACGTCCTCGTCGTTCAGGTTCGATAGTTCGCGATCGTGCTCGGCTCCGTCACCTTCCGGATCGAAGACCCTCACCCCGGTGATGGAGACGATCGACTGGGTGATAGTGGGGGAGGTTGTGGAGGTGGTGATCGAGGTCTCGACGGTGGTCGCGACTGGTGCAACGGGAAAGAGGAGTGGGTCCTGGGATCCCGTGTCGATGGATCGGCCGATGATGAAGAGGATTATGGCCACACCCAGGAGGCCGGCGGCCGGCAGGATCCTTCTCCACGACCACGAGCGCTCGGATTCTGGGGGTTGGACGGAAGAACTCGGCGCGGCGCGCAGTAGTTCGGCCAGGCCCGCCGCGTCGAGGTCGCCCGATTGGGCCCTCCGGATTACACGGTCGACCCGCGGGGAGAGTCCGTCCACCATCTGAGAAGGGGCGACGTCGTGTCCCGGTGCCCCGGTGATCGCGGTCACCAGTGCATCTGAGAGGTCGCGGACGTCCTTGCGGGCACTGGCCCCCGCTGCGTGTCGTCCGAATCCGGCCAGCTTGGCGGGGTGAGCCATCGAGAAGAAGATCGAGCCTTCTCCGATGGCTCCGTGCAGGACCCCGCGCTCGTGGAGGGCCGCCAGGGCATCTGCCAGTCCGGCTGCGTTGGGCAGAAACTCCTCGACCGGCATTGTTTCCCCCGCCCGTCGGCGATGTTGCAGCGTCAATCCGCCCGACCACTCGGAGATCGAGTAGGCGCCGTCGGGTAGGAGATCGGCCGCGAAGATCGAAGCAAGGTGAGTGTGAGTGACCCCGGAAGCTCCGCGTACTGCCTCGAGAAACTCGGTGCGACGTTGTTCGGTTGTCTCGGGTCCTACGATCCGGATCAGAACGGGCCTGTCCAGCGCGGTGTCCGTGGCGAGCCACTCCTCGACGTCTCCGTCGCGGCCGAGACGAACCTCGAACTGATATCGGTCGGGCAGGCGTGGTGGCAATGAAACCCCTGGGTCGACGTTAACGGGCAGAGTCGGTCGTGAGACGCATCAGTTCGTCAGATAGGCAACACCGATTGTGCCGGGTCCGGTGTGGGTCCCGACTACGGCTCCAAGCATTGTCACGATCACCGTGTGATCCACGTGCCGTTGGATCCGCTCAACGACCAGGTCGACGTCCGGCGCGGCCCCGTGGAAGACGGCCGTTGCCCGGATGCGTGGCCCAATAGCCGCGAAGCGCTCCTCCAACGCGGTGATGGCCTTCGACCGGGTTCTTACGCGTCCAAGTGGAGAAACGATCCCCTCGTCCAGGCTGATCAGTGGCTTGATGTTGAGGAGCCCACCGAAGAAGGCCTGTGCACTTCCAATACGTCCACCTCGTTTCAAGTATTCAAGAGTGTCGAGTGCGGCGACGATGTCGGTCGAAGCGAGCGTGTCTGCGGCGTGCTGTACGACGTCATCGATTGGCGGTCCTCCGGCAGCGAACCGTGCTGTGCTCAGGACGGGGAGGCCGAGTCCCATGCCGACGCTCCGCGAGTCGACGATCTTGATCGGGATCTCTGCCGAGAGGCGCTCGGCTGCGATAACCGCCGACTGGTACGTACCGCTCAGCGCAGAGGAAATGGTCACGACGACGATCCCTGAGGCACCACCGTCAATCAAGGATCGGTAGGTCTCTTCGAAGAGCCCGGCACTCGGAGCAGCGGTCTCCGGCAACCGGTCCGCCGCCACCAGGCGTTCCCAGAATGCAGTAGTGGTCAAATCCCGGCGATCGACGAACTCCTCGTCCCCGAACCTGATGGTGAGAGGCACGATCGAGACCCCGTGTTCAGCAGCCAGCGCAGCCGGCACATCGCTCGAGGAGTCTGTCACTATCCGGATCATGTTTCCCTTTGTGGTCGGAGACTCCAGATTACGAGACCGGCGGCGACGCGGGTGAATCCCTCTTCCTCGTACAGTCGCCCGGCAGGAATGTTGTCGGGTTGGGTATTGAGGAGCATGGTGCGGCAGCCGTGGTTGCGTGCCCAACCGAGCGATGCTCTGACGAGGGCCCGGCCGAACCCTTGCCGGACGTAGGCCGGATCCACCGCAACCCGCTGTAGATACCCGGTTGAGCCGCCGGCTCCGACTATCGCAAAGCCGGTGGTTGTCCCGGTATCTGATCGAACCGTCAGGAAAGTCGAGGTGGGAGTGGCATTCAAAGCTTCCTTCAGGCCGGCCGAACCAAGTCGCCAGAGGGACTCGAAGGCTGCCGAGTCGATCTCCACGGCACGCTCCCACTCACCTTCCTCTCCGGCCATGACCGGGACGCTCGGCGACGCCTGCCTGGCAAGAAGGTCACGCTGGAACATGTCAAGAACGAGATGTGGTCGAAAGCCTGCTTCTTCCCACATCGAAGTGCTGCCGGCGGCCAGGGGAGGGGAGAGGATCAAGCCATCCGCGACGGGTATCGCCAGTGCGGCTTCTCGCAGGAACTCGGAATTGCCGCGAATCAATCGGAGGTGAGCATCGGAGCTCTGGTCGTTCCATGGACGCGCGGTCGCCAACGACCAACCCCGGCGAATAGACATTGGCCCGGGCCAGGTTCCGCGGGTCTTCATGAGCCCCACCCCAATCTCGTTGGGCCTAGTTGATCCTTGGCTTGCACGGAACCAGGCTAGATGGTGGAGGCAGAGATGCCCGATGTGGCAAAGTAGTCGCCATGCGAGTGCTGGCCGTCGGACACCCATCGTTCATGCTTCATCATCAAGGCAACTGGCATCCGGAGAGGCCGGATCGATTGAACGCGGCCAGAGCAGGCCTGGAGATTGCTCCCGTCGAGATCGTAGAGTTAGAGGCCCCACGGATCGCGTCGGCCGTGCTCCAACGGTTGCACACTGCCGAATATGTGACGGCCATCGAAGGATTCTGCGCTGCGGGTGGCGGGGCGTTGGATTCGGATACCTACGCAGTCGTCGAATCCTGGGAAGCGGCTATCCGGTCGGCGGGAGCAGGCCCAGCTGCCGTCGATAGGTTGGTGGCCGGTGATGCCGACGCCGCATTCTGTCTGGTTCGACCGCCTGGACATCACGCGCTCGCCAACCGGGCGATGGGATTCTGCATATTCAACAATGCAGCCCTCACCGCCAGGTACCTCACCGATATGGGCCAGAAGGTCCTCATCGTTGACTGGGATGTTCATCACGGCAACGGGACACAAGATCTCTTCATCTCCGATGGGAACGTTCTATACATTTCGGTGCACCAGTTCCCCTTCTATCCCGGGGGCGGGTGGCTCGACGAGTTCGGATACGGTCCCGGTTCGGGGAAGACCATCAACATCCCGGTGCCGGCGCGGACGACGGGCGATATCTATCGAGAGGCCTTTCGGCGAGTGGTGTTGCCGGTTGCCCGCCAGTTCGGTCCAGACTGGATCCTGGTGAGTTCAGGCTACGACGCTCACAGGGCAGACCCCCTTGCAGAGGTGATGCTGGTCGAAGCTGATTATGCCTACATGGCCAACTCGCTCGTCGGATTGGTTCCGGCCGGACGAACGGTTGTCTTTCTGGAAGGCGGCTACGACCTCGATGCGGTTCGCGACTCGGTGGCCGCGACGTTTGCCGGTTTTGCCGGCGTGATCGACCCGAATGCTCGATCGCACGGGGAATCGGATGCAGGCGCGTGGCGATCGCTCGAGATGGTGGAACGAGCCGTTGGCGAGTTCTGGGAAGTTCGTTAAGTCTCTCCTTACTGCTGCCGATATCACCTTCGGACCACGACGGGAGAAAAAATGGCGGTCGCGCTTGACGACCTGTTGAAGAAGGTGATCGAGGTAGAAGCCTCCGACCTGCATCTGAAGGTCGGGTCTCCGCCTGTGATGCGAATCGACGGCGAGTTGAATCCCACCAGCCTCGAGACGCTGACACCGACGGACACGGAAGCTTATGCCCAGACGATCTTCACTCAGCGCGCTGCGAAAGAGTTTCGCGAAACCAGTGAGGCCGACTTCGCCTACGGGAAACCGGATCTCGGCCGATTCCGTGTCAATGTCTACCGCCAGCGTGGCTCGGTGAGCCTCGTGCTGCGTCGTGTCCTTCCAACCACCCAGAATTTCCAGGATCTCGGTCTTCCGAAGATTCTCGAGAAGCTCTCGATGGAACAGCGTGGTCTGGTGCTGGTCACCGGCCCAACCGGATCAGGCAAGACGACCACCCTGTCGTCGATGATCGACTACATAAACGAGGTACGTCGCGTCAACATCGTCACGATTGAGGACCCGATCGAGGTGCTTCATCGAGACAACAACTCGATCGTTTCGCAACGCGAAATCGGGATGGACACCGAGGACTTCGCCCAGGCTCTCCGGCGTGTTCTTCGGCAAGACCCGGACGTGATCCTCATTGGGGAGATTCGTGATGCCGAAACCGTTCGAGCTGCTCTTCAGGCAGCTGAGACCGGACACCTGGTCCTATCCTCGTTGCACACCATCGATGCCACAGAGACAATCAACCGCATTGTCGACTTCTTCCCTCCCTACCAGCAGAAGCAGATCCGAATCCTTCTCGCCTCCACCCTCAAGGGAGTGGTGAGCCAGCGACTGATGGAGAAGTCTGACGGTCAAGGGCGGGTGCCGTCGGTGGAGGTTCTCACAATGAATGGCCGTGTTTACGACCGCGTGGTTGACGAGTCGCTTACGAATGAGATTGTCGACGTGATCGCAGAGAGCGAGTTCTACGGCATGCAGACGTTTGACCAGTCGATTCTCGGTCTGTATCAGAAGGGCCTGATCTCGTTCAAGAATGCCGTTGCGAACGCGTCAAATCCCCATGACTTCAGGGTGAAAGCAGAACAGTTGGGGCTGGTGACGGTATAGACATTCGAAATCCTCTCCGGGTGGAGAGTGGGCCGAGAAGTAGGGCCGCCTTTGGGCGGCCCTACTTCTTTGGCCCAGAGGCCAGAGGCCAGAGGCCAGAGGCCAGAGGCCAGCAACCAGTAGCCATAAGCCAGCGGCCCGGTCCCTCTATCCTGACTGCCATGATTCCTGAGCGGCTCCAATGGTTGGTGCGCGCGGACGCTCCGTCCGTTGAACTCGCCGAGTTGTTTCGGGCGAAGGACCTGGAGATATTTCTGGTCGGCGGCTCGTTGCGCGATGCGTTGCTGGGCCGGATTCCCTCCGACCTGGATTTCGCCACCAGTGCCAGACCCGAGCAGATCAAGGACATCGTGAAAGGTTGGGCAGATGCTACGTATGGAGTAGGTGAGAAGTTCGGAACCATCGGGGTTCGCAAGGGCGACCTGGTTCATGAGATCACTACCTTTCGGGACGAGATCTATCGGGACGACTCGCGCAAGCCAGAGGTCACGTACTCCGACGACATCGAGACGGATTTGTCGCGACGCGACTTCACGATCAACGCTATGGCGCTCCGTCTACCCGACCCGCAGTTGGTCGACCCGTTCGGGGGACTGGCCGACCTTGCCAGACAGCAGCTCCGGACGCCGCTTTCCCCGGACGTGTCGTTTACCGACGACCCTTTGCGGATGCTGCGCTTGTTCCGATTCGTTTCGACAATCGGGTTCGTGCCCGACGAAGCGACGCTGACCGCGGTCTCAGTTATGGCCGACCGCCTCGAGATCGTGTCTGCGGAGCGAATCCGCGACGAGTTCTCGAAGTTGATCGTCGGTGAGCACGTAACCGATGCGCTGTGGGGGCTGATTCACAGCGGACTGGTGGATCAGTTCATCCCCGAGTTGTCGCTGTTGAAGATGGAGCAAGATCCGGTCCAGCGCCACAAGGACGTCCTTGCTCACACGGTCGCGGTTGTCGACAAGACGGAACCCCGGTTGGTGATACGGCTGGCGGCCCTGCTTCACGACATCGGCAAGCCGGCTACCCGGGAGTTCGGCCCTGGCGGGGTCACCTTTCACCATCACGAGGTGGTAGGTGCACGGATGGCCAGAGAGCGGCTGCGAGCGCTCCGGTATGAGAGCCGTGTCGTTGACGATGTGTCGAAGCTGGTATTCATGCACCTTCGGCCCCATACGTTCAAGATGGGCTGGTCGGACTCTGCCGTGCGTCGATATGTGCGCGACGCTGGCCCTTTGCTCGAAGATCTCAACCAGTTGGTCCGATGCGATGTCACCACAGCAAGCTCCGTGAGGGCTTTGAAGATACAGCGCCGGATCGACGAACTCGAGGGGTGTATCGCCGACCTTCGGGAGCGGGAAGAGTTGGCGTCGATTCGTCCACCCATCGACGGTCATGCTGTCATGCGCCACCTCGGGATCGATCCGGGCCCTCTGGTGGGAGAGATCATGGACGTGCTCCTCGAGCATCGCCTCGACCACGGACCGTATTCGGAGGAGGAAGCCCTCGCGCTTGTGGACGAATTGGTCGAGCGCAAGGGAATTGGTGGCTCGTGAAGCGTGGATTTCTGCTGGCGGCGTTGGTATTCGCCGCTTGCACGGGCAGGGCGGCACCATCGGTCGCACCCCCCGACACAACGGCGGCTTCGTCGTCGTCTCTCGCGACTGCTACGAGCACCGCTTCGGAGCCGGTGGAACCAAGCCCTGGGGAAGCCGGCCTCGGTGATTCTCTGTACCCACAGTTGGGGAACGGTGGCTACGACATCGAGCACTATGCCCTCGATCTCGATTTCGCCGATGGCGTCCTCATTGGGACTGCCCGGTTGACGCTGCGAGCAACAGAGCCATTGTCATCGTTCTATCTCGACTTCTCCGGCTTGGACGTCTCGTCGGTCTCAGTAGATGAACAACCGGCCGCGTTCGAGACGGCGAAGGAGTTACTGATCCGACCGGCCCGACCTCTGACCGCCGGCCGGGTCGCATCCGTCCGGATCGACTACGAAGGAACTCCGGGCGCCGTTGTCAACTTCGCCGGCAGGTTTCCTGTGGGATGGCATGAAAGCCTCGACGGCTGGTTCGCTCTGAGTGAGCCGGGTGGCGCCGAAAGGTGGTTCCCGTCCAACAACCATCCGAGCGACAAAGCGACCTTCAGCATGCGGATCACCGTCCCTGATGGCCTGGTGGCGGTGTCGTCGGGCGTTCTCGAAGGAACGGAATCGATCGACGGGCAAGTCACGTATCTTTGGGAACTGGACGATCCTGCTGCTCCGTACCTGGTGGCACTCGCAATCGGCGACTTCGAACGAAGGGAGGACGAGTCTGCCGGGGGAGTGCCGATCGTCAACTACTTCGACTCCGATCTCGACGTGGCCGACCTCTCGATCTTTGACCGGCAGCCGGAGATGATTGACTTCTTTGCAGGTCTGTTCGGGCCGTATCCGTTCAACGAGTACGGTGCCCTGGTCCTCGACACCGTGCAGGCCCCGGCTGCGCTCGAGACCCAGACCCGATCGACTTTCGGAACCCAGATACTCGTTCTCGGTGAGCCGGTCGTGGCCCACGAGTTGGGGCACCAGTGGTTCGGCGACTCCGTGAGCGTTGCCGACTGGGGGGACATCTGGCTCAACGAGGGATTTGCGACGTATGCACAGTGGTTGTGGACTGAACACTCGGGCGGGCCGGCCGCCCTGGCCGCCGAGGTGGTTGCGGGCTACAAAACCATGGCCGGAGCGTCGCTGATCGAGTCAACCGGAAGCGAGGCAGCTGCCTATGAGCTCGCCCGCGCGTCGTTCCCCCCACCAGGCTCACCTAGTGCAGATGACCTATTCAGCCAGTCGGTGTATGTGAGGGGTGGACTGACTCTTCACGCACTTCGTCTCGAACTGGGAGACCGTCGGTTCTTTGAACTCCTCGAAAGCTGGGCAACCGACCATCGACACGGCAACGCCACCACCCGTGATTTCCTCGACCTCGTGGGGCTGGCGGGTGGTGCCGAGGCGCGTGGCTTGATGGAAGCGTGGCTCTTCTCGCCGGATTTGCCCCCGATAGACGAGCTCAATCTGCGCCCACCATCATGAGATATCGACCCGGCGCCTGCGGACGCTGTTTCCGACGCCGGGCGGCCGACGCCTTCTCCCGGGCCCCCTTGACGTGTCTATACGCATAGTTGTATATTCATGCGTTCTATGGTCATTCAAGCTGCAGTAGTGGGGGCGTCCGGGTATGCCGGCGGCGAGGTCGTCAGGTTGCTCGACGAGCACCCCGGGTTCGAAGTCGCATACCTCGGGGCCCACTCGCAGGCCGGATTGAGCCTCTCCTCGGCGCATCCACAATTGAGGGAAGGGGGACGTCTATTCGGTTCGAACGAGGCCGAAGCCGTCCCCGATGTGGACATAGCGTTCCTGGGCTTGCCGCACGGGGCTTCCGCCACCGCCGGCTTGGCCCTCGTGGAGCGAGGTATCAAAGTCGTCGATTTGGGGAGCGACTTCCGGATGGACACTCCCGAGCGGTATGAGGATGCTTATGGAACGCCGCATCCTCAACCGTCGGCCCTGAGCGATTGGGAATACGGGCTGCCCGAACTGTTCAGGGAGAGAATCATCGGCGCCGACGCAGTGGCTTCTCCAGGGTGCTATCCGACTGCGACACTGCTGGCCATCGCGCCGCTGCTGGCCGGCGGCTTGATCGAACCAGCCGGGATCGTCATCAACGCGCTTTCAGGAGTCTCGGGTGCAGGCCGCTCGGCGCGCGACGACCTCATGTTCGGCGCGGTGGACGAGGGCGTCCGAGCCTACGGCGTCACCTCTCACCGGCACAGGCCGGAAATCGAGATGGGAATCGAGCTCAGCTCGAAACACGAAGTAGCGGTCACGTTCACTCCGCACCTGGTACCGATGCAGCGCGGCATACTCGCGACCTCGACGGCGCGAGTGACCGCCGGCGTCACCGGCAGCGAGCTGTCGGGGGCACTGTCCGATTACTACAAGAACGAACCCTTCGTCGACGTTATAGACGAGCCTCCGCAGACCAGATGGGTAGTTGGATCCAACAGAGCGCTCATCACAGCGTTCTTCGATGAGCGAACCGGCACCGCCATCGTGTTGTCCGCCATCGATAATCTCATCAAGGGAGCGGCCGGCCAGGCCGTGCAGGCGGCCAACTTGATGCTCGGCCTCACAGAGACGGCCGGACTCTCGACGTCCGGGTGGATGCCGTGAGCGTGACCGCCGCACATGGCTTCTCCGCGGCTGGAGCCGCTTGCGGTATCAAACCCGGCGGAGTGCCCGACCTGGCGATCGTGGTAGCGGAGGCGGTGGCGAACGCCGCCGGGGTATTCACGACTTCATCCACGGCAGCACCGCCGGTGCACGTTTCCCGCCGTCACCTCTCTTCAGGGTCGGCCAAGGCCGTCGTAATCAATTCGGGTTGTGCCAACGCCGGAACCGGCGGGCAGGGGCACACGGCAGCGATTGCTACCGCCCAGGCGGTTGCGGCGGCATACGGCTGCGACCCGTCGGATGTGCTGGTCTGCTCGACGGGCACCATCGGCCCGCAACTTCCCGTCGAGAGAATCGTCCATGCTCTCCCGCTCGAACTCGCCTCCGATCCACAAGCCGGAGCGGACGCCGCCACTGCGATCATGACCACCGACTCGGTCCGCAAGGAGGCCGCTCGCTCGACCGGGGGATTCACGATCGGCGGTATGGCCAAAGGTGCGGGAATGATCCGGCCGGATATGGCGACGATGCTGGCCGTCATCACGACCGACGCCGTGGTCGGCTCTATGAGGTTGCAGCGTGCGCTCGAAGGCGCGGTGCAGGTGAGTTTCAATGCACTCAACGTCGATGGCTGCCAGTCAACCAACGACACGGTCCTGATCCTGGCCTCCGGAGCATCCGGAGTCGAGCCGGACGGGGAGTCCTTCACCGACGCATTGGTGGAGGTATGTAGCGACCTTGCTCATCAGATTGCCGCAGATGCCGAAGGGGCAACCCGGGTCGTTATTCTGCGAGTAACCGGCGCGGATGATGATGATGAAGCTCGTGAGCTCGGCAAGTTCGTCGCCGACTCGGATCTCGTCCGTGCGTCGTTCTACGGGGGGGATCCCAACTGGGGCCGGATCTTTGCTGCGCTCGGCGCTGCTCCGATCAGCGTTGATCCGGACGTGATCTCGATACGGTTCGAGGGAGTCCTGGTGGCGGAAGGTGGTACCGAAGCTGTATTCGACGGGCAAGCGCTGGCCGAACGTCTGGCAGGAGGTGGTTTTGGAGTCGACGTCAACGTCGGACCCGGATCGGGGCAGGCAACGGTGCTCACTACCGACCTCACTCCCGAATACGTCAGATTCAATGGAGAACGCTCATGAGTAGGACCCCGCCCGATCCATCGAAGGGCCGTATTGCCCAGTCAATGGGAAAAGCCAAGATTCTGATGGAGGCGATGCCCTACATCCAGGAGTTCAAAGGGAAGACCGTTGTCGTCAAGTACGGCGGGTCGGCGATGGTCGACGAGAACCTCCGGCATACGTTCGCCGGCGACGTAGCACTGCTTGCGCTGGTTGGAGTTCGACCGGTCGTCGTTCACGGGGGCGGCCCCCACATAACTCGCGCCATGGGACAGGCCGGGGTCGAACCGCAGTGGATGGATGGGCTGCGGATCACCGACTCCGAGACCATTAGGGTCGTGCAAACGACTCTGGCCGGTGAGATAAACCCGGATGTGGTCCGACTGCTCGGCTCACATGGAGCCCTTGCGGCGGGCGTGACGGGAATCGACGGTGCGCTGTTCGTCGCCACCCCCCTCGATCCCAAACTCGGGTTCGTCGGAGAGATCACGAAGGTCAACCCGGATCTCATAGCAAGAATGCTGATGGAGGGCGTGGTCCCCGTGGTTGCCCCCCTCGCTTTGGGTGAGGATGGTCACGTATACAACGTCAACGCCGACACCGCGGCGGGTGCTCTGGCCGAGGCACTGCAAGCGGAGAAACTTGTCTACCTCACGGATGTGGATGGTCTCTATCACGATCTCGGGGACCGGGATTCGTTGATCCAGCGCGCCACAGTGCAGCGCCTGCGGGAACTCATCGGGTCGGGGTCGGTGTCGAAAGGCATGCTTCCCAAGCTCGATTCGTGTATTTCCGCGATGGAGGCCGGCGTTCACAATGTGCACATCCTCGACGGACGAATACAACACGCTTTGCTTCTCGAGATCTTCACTCCCCAAGGTATCGGCACAATGATCGAGCCATGATGGAGATCCCAGAGCGGGAAGCCGCTTCGATCATTCAGACTTACAGGCGACTGCCGGTCGAGTTCGTGCGCGGAGAGGGAACTCGGTTGTTCGACTCGAAGGGCCGGGAATACCTCGACTGTCTGAGCGGCATCGCGGTCACGTCGGTCGGGCATTCGAATCCGCGGGTGGCGGAGGCGGTCGCCGCGCAGATGGCCTCGCTCGTCCACGTTTCGAATCTCTTCTACACGGCTCCTCAGGTTGAACTGGCCGAGCGCCTCACCGCCTTATCCGGCCTCGACAAGGTCTTCTTCTCGAATGACGGAGCCACCGCCAACGAAGCGGCCATCAAATTGGCCCGTCGATGGGGCCAAATCAGAAACGGGACCGGGTGCTTCGAGGTCATCACGCTCGACGGGTCCTTCCACGGAAGAACGCTGGCGACGCTCGCAGCCACCGGGCAGCCTGCCAAACAGGCACTATTCACCCCACTTCCGCCCGGTTTCGTCCAGGTTCCGCCCAACGACATCCGAGCGGTAGCAGCGGCGATGGGCGCTGCCACAGCTGCGGTGATGATCGAGACGACCCAGGGTGAAGGCGGTGTCGTTCCCCTGGCGATGGAGTATCTGACCGATCTCCGGGCGTTGTGTGACGAACGGGAGGCCTTGCTGATCGTCGACGACGTGCAGGCCGGCATCGGGCGGACCGGTACGTGGTTTTCATGGCAGAGCCTCGGCTTCGCTCCCGATATCGCCACCATCGCCAAGGCTCTCGGCAACGGGTTGCCAATCGGCGCATGTCTGGCGACCGACCGAGCCGCACAGGCTTTCAAACCCGGTGATCATGCCACTACTTTCGGAGGCGGGCCGGTGGTGTGCGCAGCGGCGTTGGCGACATTGACCGAGATAGAGACCAGAGCTTTGCTGGACAACGTGGGGGCTAGAGCGGAGCAGTTTCGTCTGATGCTCGATCGCCTGGACGGAGTGCGTGAGGTACGCGGGCGGGGACTGTTGCTTGGGGCAGTGCTCGACGAGCCGATTGCCGCAGATCTCGTCTTGGCTGCATTAGACGAGGGGCTCGTCGTCAACAACGTGCTGCCGGATACCGTGCGGCTCGCCCCGCCCCTGACGATCTCGTCGGCGGAGGTTGAGGAAGTGGTGCGCAGGCTCTCGAACGCTCTGCGGAGGCTAGAAAGCTAGGAGCTCTTGCGATGCCAACCGCCTGTCTTCCCAGCCGAGGAGATCCGCATGGTTGAACAAGACGATATCGGGTACCGACCGGTACAGAACTCGTCCGTGTTTCTCACTTAGCGGCGGGAGATCGTCGACGCGTCTGCCTTGTAGAAGGCTCTTTCGCGGCAGTCGACGACGATGAATGTGTGACCCTCAGTGAGGACACCGACACCTACCGGCTTCGCGGTTCCGGGGGTATGGGGCAGCCGTAGGAAACCGGAATCGTTTGGCAAGTCGGTCGGCCGCGACGTATCATCGATTATCGATCCTTGGATCAGGGTCGGAGGAGCCTGACTCACCATGAGCGATTCCATCGGATACGGTCGGGAACCGGGCGGGCCGGATCGGTCGGCTTCTATATCCTCTGGTCCGAGCGAGGCCAACTCCTGATGGACTTCATCAGCAACGCTCTGGTAATCGGACTGACCGAGCACGCTCCACTTGTTCTGGCTGCTATGGGTTTCGCGCTGCTCTACCGGTTGACGGGTCTGATCAATGTGGCGTACTCGGAGACGGTGACGCTTGGCGCCTATTTCGGCATGTGGGTCAATACGACTTTTGACCTCAACTTCTACACCGTGCTGCTGCCTGCCGGGGTTCTCGCCGGTTTGGTCAGCGTCGGCACCTACTTCGTGATTTTCCGTCCGGCGAAGCGGCGAAACGTCGGCACCCTGGAGCTCATCATCATCTCGTTTGGTCTTTCTGTGGTCCTGCGTCATGGTCTCCAGTTCGTATTCGGATATCCCGTCCGGTTCTACGATGTCCCACCGCCGCATACCCTCTTCGTGCTCGGCGTTGGGGTTTCAACGTTCCGGTTGCTGGCATTGGGCAGCGTGCTCGTCCTTGCGCTTCTTCTCTACTGGTTCATCCAGAAGTCCAGATACGGCCTTCAGATTCGGGCACTGGCGAGTGATGAAGACCTGGCGCAGGTGAGCGGCATCCGGCCTTTGTTTGTCACGGCCATGATCTGGTTCATTGCGGGCGTGGCAGGAGGGCTCGCCGGAGCCTTCTACGGAGTCGGATCATCCGTTGCTCCGTTACTGGGATGGAGGCAGTTCCTGTTCATTCTCCTCGTCGTTCTGGTAGGAGGAGCCAAGAACATCGGAGGCGTCATCATTACGGGCATTGCCACAGGCGTGGCGCTGGCTGCCATGACCCTTCAGTTCGGCCAGGTCCTGTACGCCCAACTGGCTCTGATCGTGGCGTTCATTGTGATTCTCAAAGTGCGCGGACGGCGAGCCACCGACTTGGCGAAGGTTTAGTGAAATGAACCTCGACTGGCTCGACGCATTTCTGGTCTCCGGGTTGTTTTTCGTCGTGATGATCATCGGCCTGGCGCTCCTGCTTCACATACAACTTGGGTTGGCGCGCATCGCCAATTTCGGGGTCGTCGGCTTCTGGGGGATCGGCATGTACTCCTTCGGCGTGCTGTTCGTCAAGGTGGACTGGCCCTTCGGAGATCCCTGGCCGTTCCTCATCTCAGCTGCCTTCGGTTCGGTGGTTGCCGGACTATCGGGGCTGCTCGTTGGCTGGTTGATTGCCGACCTCGACGAGGACGGTGTGTTGGTTGGCACGCTGGGTTTTGCCACGGCTGTTTGGATTCTCGCGACGACCGAACAGGACCTGACCGGCGGAGCATTGGGGATGGGCGGGCTCAGATTCCCCTACGACATCGGAACTGTGAAGGCCAACGAAACGCTGTGGCTCGTGTTGCTGATCATCGTCGTAGCCTTGATTTTGTACTACGTCCACCGAGTACATCGGGCTCCCTACGGCCGCCTGCTGACCGCCATCGGCGACAACGAACCCCTGGCCCGCAGCCTCGGCAAGGCCACGTTCCGCACGAAGATATGGCTGTTTGCCTTCGCTTCGGCCGGTATGGGACTGCTCGGCGCGATGTACGGGGTAATGGAGCGTTTCTTGGAGACGGCCAATATCGGAATCGATATCACGCTTGCCGCCATTGTGGGATTGATCCTGGGCGGGACGGCCAGGGTGTGGGGCGCCGTCATCGGCGTCGCCATTTCGGTTGGAGTCTTCGATATTTTGGTCCAGTCCTATCTTCCACTGCCTCGTGATTGGTACAGCCAGGCGATACCGGTGCTCCGTGAAGCGATATTCGGGGCCGTTCTCATCATTGTCCTTCTCTTCCGTCCGCTCGGGGTTCTCGGCGATATGCGGCGCGACAAGCTGATGAGGAGCATGCACGGTGACTGATCCTGTCGAAGCCCCCGCTGAGGTTCGCCCGCGTATCCACATTGAGAAGGTGGTCAAGAGCTTCTCGGGGCGAGTGGTCGTCGATGTCGACGAGATGGTGCTGGGTGAACACCCGATCGAGGGGCTGATTGGACCCAACGGGGCGGGCAAAACCACTTTGATGCGGATGATCATGCATTCGACTGCACTCGATCAAGGCAGGATCACATTGCTGCCATCAGGCGCGGAGGGGGAGCAGATCGAGTTGTCACAGCTCCCGACCCATCACATGGCTTCCCACGGAGTGGTGAAGAGCAACCAGGTGATCATGGACTTCGAGAAGCTGACGATTTGGGATTCACTCCTGCTGGCGCTGGCAGGAGCCAAGTATGAGCAGCCGCTGCGCATATTCAGTGAGAGTGATCTGTTCCAGGAGAGCGCCGAAACTGCCCGCGAGTTCCTCGACTTCTTCTCGTTCGGAGACCCATTCGGGCATGCCGAGTCGGCAGGGGAGAAGAAGCTGCTGGACATCGTTCGATGCCTGATGCTCAAACCCAAGTTCCTTCTGCTTGATGAGCCTACCGCCGGCCTTCCGGACGAAACCACGGACAAGGTGATGCAGGTGGTCCGCGAACTGGCCGTATCCGGCACCTCGATCGTGATCGTCGAACACGACCTCAACGTGATCTGGAGTCTCAGCGATCAGGTGCACTTCATGGCCGAAGGCAGCGTCGTAATGCGAGGCGATCCGAAGACCATCCGTGAGAATCACACAGTCGTCGAGAAGTATCTGGGAGAGGGCCATGTCTGAGACTCCGGGTACCCCGATGCTGAAGGCCGAGGCGATCCGTAGTGGCTACCACGGGGTGACGGTGATCAAGGGCCTCGACTTCGAGGTCGGCAACGAGGTATTCGCCGTGCTGGGCGCGAACGGTGCCGGCAAAACGACGCTCCTCGCCACATTGGCCCGCCTAATCCCCCTCATGGGCGGTAGGATCCAATTCAGGGGCGAAGACGTGTCCGATCTGCCGCCTTATGAGACGGCCGGCCGGGGCATCGGGTACGTACCGCAGGAGAAAGGCGTTTTTGCGGAACTCACTGTGCTCGAGAACCTGACTGTCGGTGGAATGATCGGGGAGCGATCCCAAGACGAGCGCATGGCCGAGGTTTTTGAGTTGTTTCCCGATCTCGAGACTCTGCAGACACAGACGGCCGGAACCCTCAGTGGTGGCGAATCCCGAATGGTGGCCGCTGGGCGAGCCATGATGCAGGATCCGATTCTTCTGTTGCTCGACGAACCGACTGCCGGCCTTTCGCCGCTCTACGTCGACATGTTTTTTGAAAAGATCACCGAAATCCACGAGACGAGGGGTGTAGGCATCGTCCTGGCCGAGCAGAATGCCACCAAAGCTCTCGAGGTGGCCGACCGGGTGATGGTGCTCAGTCTTGGCGAAGCTTTTCTCATCGAGGCCGCGACAGAACTGACGACGAAGCAACTCAAGGAGGGCTATCGAATCTGAGGGGGTTTCCCGTGCACGGCAAGCAGGCAAGGAGGGAATAATGCGAGAACGAATCAGAAAGCTCGTACCATTTGTGGCGTTGCTGCTGGCGTTTGCGTTGATCGCCGCGGCATGCGGCGATGGCGAAGCCACCGAGACCACAGCAGCATCTTCTGATGACGGTACGACCGAGACCACGGAGCCGATGTCATCCGATCCGGTGGTGGTCTGCGAGCTTGCCTACTACACGGGCGAGTTCGCACCGTACGGCCCATCACTCACGGCGGACGTGCAGTTCCCAATCGAGGAGGTAATCAACTCTGATCCACCCCTGGGGCGGACCTGGGAACTTGTCTCCGAGGACATTGGCACCGTTGGCGAGGCTCAAGCCGCGCGTACTTGCCTCGAGCAGCACGGCGCTGAGGTCCTGGTCAGTCAGGCCCACGGCTACCGGACCTACCGTGATTTCATGCTCGAGTGGATTGCGGAGAACGACTCGCCGCTGGGGCCATCGGTCCACGGTGGCACCATCCCCCAGAACATCGGGGGAGTGGGATCAGAACCCATATTCCGGGCGCAGGGCCTCGACGAGGCGCTGGGTATGACCGGGATACTCTACGCGGAGACGATCGGCATCAAGTCGGTTGTGGTCTTCGCCACCCAGGTCGAGGGTTTCCAACTTGCCGCGAGTGCGGCGGTCTTGGCAGCCGAGGCCGTTGGGATTGAGGTCCTGGACCGGATCGACGTTCCTGCCGAGCAGCCCTCCTACCGGGCAGAAGCCCAGCGGATCGCCGAACTGCAGCCGGATGCCGTCATCGTGCAGGCCGGATCGGTTGAATCGGCCACGTTGATCAAGCAAGCCGATGAAGCGGGCTTGTCGCTCGACTGGATCGGTGAGACCGGGTGGATCCAGAAGGAGTTCATCGAGACTCTTGGGACGGGACCCATCGCCAGCCAGAAGAGCATCGGTTACGCGGCGTTCACTTACAACGACACCACTCCCGCCTGGGAGTTCTACCAACCGCTGTGGGACAACACCGAGGGCTACGGCGTTGGCGTCGAGTGGGCAGATTCAGCAACCGGGAACTATCACTACTCCACCTACGACCTGCTCGTTCAAAGTGCGCTCGCCGTTGAATACGGCGGTTCGTACAACGCGAGCGACTGGGCACCGGCCATGTTCGCGGTAGGCGATGCGCCGGGAACCGTCTGTTACACGTATGCCGACTGCCTGGCAGAGATCAGGGCCGGCAACGATATCGACTACGAGGGCATCACCGGGCCCGGTACGTATTCGCCTGGCGGCGTCAATGCCGTCACGCAGGCGTACGCCCAGTTCCTGGCAGACGGTTCCGTCGACGAGGCGGTGATCATCGACGCGGACCGCGCCCTGGAGGTCATCGGACTGATCGCCGTTGAGGCACAGTGTGAAAGCCCCAACCCAGCGGGAACGGACCCAGCATCACCAGGCTGTACCTGGTAGAGACAGGAAGACATCCAATAACCATCGACTGGACGGGAGGTGGCAGCGGGGAGTCCCGCTGCCACCTCTCTGACTGATGCTTTTCTCCGTTGCGCTGGCCGCCTTTCTGATCGGTTTCAACAAGGCGGGAGTAGCCGGAACTCTGGGGCCCTTCGTCACTGTGCTGCTGGCGCTGAGCATTCCGGCCGACGATGCCATCGGTCTATTGCTTCCCATCCTGATAGTGGCGGACTGGTTCACTCTTGCCGTGCACTGGAAACAATGGGACGGCCGTATCTACGGGCGATTGCTGCTGGCTTCCTTGGTAGGGATTGTGATCGGCAGCCTGGTGATTTCGGTGGTCGACGAGATCGCTCTGCGGAGGATCATCGCGGTGGCGATGCTCGGCTTTGCGTTGTTCTACCTGAAGAGCCGCTCGATTCGCCTTGATCCCGAGAAGTCGGACCGGTATGCGTGGCCGGCCGGAGCAACTTCGGGGTTGATCTCGACGCTCGCTCACCTGGGCGGCCCACCAGTGTTTGTGTACTTGATGACCACCAACCTCAACCCGCGCCGCTTTGTTGCCACCAGTGCGGTCTTGTTTGCCACCATCAACCTGTTGAAGGTGCCCGGCTACTTCTTCGCCGGGTTGTTCGACGGTGAGTTGATCGTCTCGACCATGTGGACGTGGTTGATGATCCCGGTTGGTGTCGCAACCGGCCGGGCCCTGGTGGACAGGATCGACCGCGACCGGTTCGAGCGGGCGACCGTCTCGTTGCTGACCATCGGGGCGTTGCTTCTTCTCTTGTTCTGATCGGTTCGGAGAGTGCGGCCGACCCGGCGTTCGCAACATCGTCAACGGCGGCTCGATCCCGCCAATCAGGTTCGTTGCCCGACACCTTCCCGTAGCCGATTCTCGACGGCAACACCCACCACTCCTCCAAGAGCGGAACTTGGTCTTGACGGACACGAGGCGAGTGTTCCCGGTTTTGAGGATGGCTACTTCCTGGGCCCAACGGTATTCGATCATGTGACAGAGGACATGTCGTGCGGCAGCGAAGAAGTCTTCGGCCCCGTGCTCTATGTGAAGCGCGTGGAGAACTTCGACGAAGGTGTCGACGTGATCAACAAGAGCGAGTTTGCCAACGGCGCCACCATCTTCACCCAGAGCGGCTACTGCGGCCGTGAGTTTGCCCGCCGTATAGACGCAGGAATGGTGGCAATCAATGACGGCATCCCGGTGCCCATTTCGGTGTTCCCGTTCAGTGGGCACAAGAGCAGCTTCTTCGGCGATCTCCACGTCATGGGACGCGATGGCGTGATTGTCTATACCGAAACGAAGGCCGTAACCAGCTTCTGGTTCGACGAAGAAGCTCTCAAGGGTGACAAGGTCGGTACCTGGGAAGGAACCATTACCCGCAGCTGATCGCTCCGACGATTCAAGGCGTTTCGCTCAGCCGGCCGACCGGCGAACCGTCTCAACTATGCGCTGGACGGAGGGGATTGCCAGATCCTCGAGTTCGTCGGCAGCCGGAAGAGGAATGTGGGGTGTCGTTATCCGCACAATCGGTCCGTCGAGATCCCAGAACAGTTCTTCGGCGACGATCGACGAGATCTCGGCTCCCCATCCGATCAGGCGCGGGTTCTCTTCGACGGTGAAGAGCCTGGATGTCTTAGTGACGCTTCCGAGAAGTGTGCGCGTGTCGAGCGGCACGAGGCTTCGCAGGTCGATGACTTCTACCGATATGCCGGCGGCGGCGAGGGCCTCCGCAGCCTCCAGGGCCATCGGCACCATCCTGGCCAGCGCGACAAGGGTGACGTCATTGCCTTCGCGCAGGACGCGGGCGGTCCCCAACTCATCGACCAACTCCCCATCGGGGACCTCGCCCTTGATCGGAAACAGCATCTTGTGCTCGAAGAACACGACCGGATCAGGATCCCGGATGGCGGCCGCCAGCAAGCCGACGACATCGGCCGGTGACGACGGAGCTACCACCTTGAGCCCGGGCACGGCCATCGCCCAATTCTCCAGGCTTTGCGAGTGCTGACCGCCGAAACGAGCTCCGCCCCCGTTGGCCGTTCGGATCACGAGGGGCAGTTCCACCTGGCCGTTCGTCATGTAGCGGGTCTTTGCGATCTGGTTGGTCACAATGTCCCAGCAGGTTGCCAGGAAGTCGCTGAACATCAGCTCTCCTACCGGCCGCAAGCCGTTCATCGCCGCCCCCATGATCATTCCGGTTATGGCCTCTTCGGAGATGGGCGTGTCGCGTACCCGGGTGGGGCCGAAGCGCTCCAGCAATCCGGCCGTGGTTTTGAACACGCCGCCCGCTTTGGCTACGTCTTCTCCTATGAGAACGACGCGCTCGTCTCGTTCCATCTCCTGGGCGAGGCCGCGTGCCACTGCGTCTCGATAGGTCAGTTCCGCCATGCCGAACCTCCGTCCGCCCACACCTCGGTCATGAGACCGGCAACGTCCGGTGGGGGAGTCGCCTTGGTCAACTCCGTTGCGTGATCCACTTCTGCCAGCGCCTCCGCCTCGATCTGATCGAGGTCGCCTACCTCGACCGCCAGGGCGAGGAGGCGGTCCCGGTAAAGAACGATTGGATCGCGTTTCATCCACTCTTCGACCTCGGCGCTCGGTCGGTATTTGGCCGGATCGGCTCGCGAATGGCCGCCGTGGCGGTACGTCTTCGCTTCGATCAGCGAAGGCCCCTCTCCGCGACGCGCCCGGGCGAGTGCGCGAAGAGCCGTCTCGTAGACCGCGTCGACGTCGTTTCCGTCGACGATGATTCCCTCGAGTCCGTACGCCGGCGCCCGATCGGCGGCCGGGTGTTCGACGGCTATCACGTCACCGATCGGCGTGTACTCCATGTATAGGTTGTTTTCGCAAACGAATACGACCGGGAGACTCCAGACGGCCGCGATATTGAGCGCTTCGTGAAAGGCGCCGATGTTGGTGGTCCCGTCGCCGAAGAAGCAGACCGAAGCCTGATCGGTGCCGCGAACCTGGGCAGCCCAGGCGGCCCCGGCCGCGATCGGAAGATGGGCTCCTACTATCGCGTACGAGCCCATCGCTCCTTTGGTCACATCGGTCAGGTGCATCGAGCCACCCTTGCCGCCGCAGATGCCGTTCGCTCGACCGAGTAGCTCACCCATGAGGGCGTCCATTGGTGCGCCTCGCAACAGGGTGTGGTTGTGCCCGCGGTAGGTGCAGTAGGTCATGTCCCCTTCGCGCATCGCCGCGGCGAATCCTGCCGCCACGGCCTCCTGACCGAGCCCTAGGTGAGTGGTTCCCTTCAGCAATCCCTCGATGAAGAGGTCGTAGGCGCGCTGTTCGAAGTATCGAGCGCGTACCATCTCTCGATAGAGGCTGAGCCGGGTGGGGGTGTCGATTTCCATGCGTGGTCAGTCCGTTCGGTCGCCGTTGTGTTCTATACCCGCTTCGGCCCATTGTGGCAGGTGAATCCGGGCCAGTCGGCCGCCGGTCGTGGTTGTGGCGGCGGCCGGTTGGGGCCGGGAGAAACCCACTGGGTCTGGTCCATGCAATCCCGGATGACTCCGGCGACCCGGGTCGTTTGACGTGTGTAGGCTTCGGTCCGTATGCTCATGTAATCGATTATCGAAGATAGAGGATTTGGAACCGAAATGCATGTTCGGCGCTCTATCCAGGAGGTCGGTTGACCCAGGTACTAGTCACCGACGCCCGTAGTTCCTCCCCCGGGAGTTCCGGAGAATGACGTCCGTAGTGATGATCGGAACGCTCGACACGAAGGGCGAGGAATACTCCTTCCTGAGAGATGAGGTTTCTTCTCACGGCTGCGACGTGGTCATGGTGAACGCGGGGGTGCTGGGCGAACCCGACTACCCGGTCGACATATCCCGGCACGAGGTTGCTCGCGCAGCTGGTGGCGACTTAGACGAGATAGAGGAATCCGGCGATCGCGGGGCGGGCATCACTCTCATGGCCCGCGGGGCGGCCGCCGTTGCCGGAGAGTTGCTGGCTTCCGGGCGCCTCGATGGGCTCATCGGCGCGGCCGGATCAGGAGGCTCGGCCATAATCAGCGCTGCTATGCGGTCGCTGCCCGTGGGAGTTCCCAAGCTGCTGGTTTCGACCATGGCATCCGGGGACGTCCGTCCCTACACGGGAACGAGCGATATCGCCCTCATGTACTCGGTGGTCGATGTGGCAGGCATCAACTCGATCTCGCGAGAGGTTCTCGCCAACGCTGCCGCGGCAATCGCGGGGATGGCGGAGAACCGGAAGCGGAGGGCGCCGGTCTCCGACCGAAGGCCGATCATCGGAGCGACCATGTACGGAACCACCACCCCTTGCGTCACCGAGGCGAGGCACAGGTTGGAGGCAGACGGCTATGAGGTGCTGGTCTTCCATGCAACCGGGGCGGGAGGCCGGTCGATGGAAAGCCTCATGGCGAGCGGGCATATCACGGCTGCCCTGGATGTCACGACGACCGAACTGATGGACGAGTTGACCGGCGGAACCATGACGGCCGGCCCGGATCGACTCGAGATGGCCGGATCCCTGGGCCTGCCGCAGGTCGTCTCGGTTGGAGCGGTTGATCAGATCACTTTCACGCCCCCGGATACCGTACTCGCCGCCTATCAGGATCGGACCAAGTACTCGCACAATCCGAGCGTGACGCTAGTTCGCAGCAATCCGCAGGAGAACGCCCGATTTGGCAGATTGATTGCTGAGAAACTCAACCAATCAAACGGCGCCGTGACGGTGTTTCTTCCGCTCAGAGGGTTCTCACAATACGGGGCAGCCGGAGGGGTGTTCCACGATCCCGATGCCGACGAGGCCCTGATCACGAGTATCAAGGCAAACCTCCACCCGGCCGTCGAACTCGTCGAACTCGATATGGCGATCAACGATCCAGGGTTTGGATTGGCAATGGCTGAGAAGATGCATGAGCACTACCAAACGTGGGCCGCAAGCGTGCTCGCGGGAGGAGAGGAGGAGATGGCGACCACAAGCGTGTTGGCAACCGGGACCACCTGCAGCTGAGAAGCAGGAAGGCGAGGCTGGAAAGGAGCCGTCTGCATGGCCGATGAAAGCAAAATCGTAAAGCAGTTCCTCGGAGATGATGATTTCCCGATCGACTGGGAGTCCGAGGGAGAGAAGGGTTTGTTCTGGGTCTACGACGATCTGCACTGCCCGCAACCGCTGTCTCCGATGTACTTCGACATCGGGGGTTGGTGGCTGACCTGTGATCACATGTTCCGGCGTTTCGGCACACCGTTCGCTTCGGACTGGATCGCCAAAAACGTCAATGGATATCTATACACAGCGGCGATTCCGGCTGACCCGGATATGGACATGTACGCGATGGAGTACGGCTCCGTTTATCACCCGCGTGTCCCGAAGGACGATCCGGAGTACGCAGCCAAGATCGGTTCATATCTCAACGCCGTTCTTCCGACGTACGGCCTGAACTTCGCTGATTGGTGGCAGAACCGGTTGGTGCCGGAGATGCGTAAGAACTTCGACTATCTGGAAGAACGCATCGACCGTTGGGAGGATATCCCGCTCATGGAGTGGGCGACCATCCTCGAGGACGCGATAGACATCCACGACCGCCACTGGAAGATCCACTGGATGCTCAACTTCGCACAGTTGTCCGCCACTCTCAACCTCCAGGCCGTCATGGAGGAGGTCCGCGGCGCGGCCGACACGGTGCTCCTGGGGCGTTTGCAGAACTCGGCGAAGGACCGCAACTGGGACTCGATCGAAGCTCTGTGGATGATGAAGGAGGAGATCAAGGGCGACGCCGAACTGTCGAGGATCTTCGCGTTGGAGACCGGCGGCGAGGTATTGGTGGCTCTGGGCGAATCAGAGCGCGGCAAGAAGTTCCTGGCCGAGAAGCTGAGGCCGTATCAGCGCGAATTCGGCTGGCACGCAGTGTGGAGCCACGAGTTCATCTTCCCCTCGCGCTATGAAAAGGCCGAGCCGGTGCTCGAGGTCATCAAGGGCTACATCGAAACGGATTACGACTATCCGTCGACCGTGCAGCACCTGGCGGACGACATCGCCGCCGCCGCAGAAGAACTGCTGGATGGACTCGAGGGAGAAGCTCTCGAGAAGATGAAGGCGGCCAACGACGTCAACCTGAGGATGGCTCCGCTCACCCCCGATCACCACTTCTACATCGACCAGGGCAGCAACGCCCATGTTCGGGTTGTGTTGGTGTGCATCGGACGTCACCTGGTGAAGATGGGCGTGCTCGACGATGCCGATGATGTGGTCTATCTCCGCTACAACGAGTTGCGCTACTTCATGGGCGACCCGGAAGGCTTTGACGCGCAGAGCATCATTGCCGAGCGGAAGCGCGAGCGGCAGGCTGCCTACGCGGTCCGGCCGAAGGACTGGGTCGGCACGGCAACCGAGTCACAGCTCCAGTTCCCCTACCTGAGTCTCTGGGGCTTCCCGGAGAGGCTCTACATGGAGCAACCCGAGGCCGAGGATCAGATAGCCGGTATAGCGGCTTCGCCCGGTGTGTATCAGGGGAGGGCGAAGGTGGTGTTGAGCGTCGACGAGTTCGACATGGTCAACAAGGGCGACATCCTCGTTTGCCAGATGACGAACCCGGCCTGGGTGACGCTGTTCACCAAGATCAGCGCCCTCGTTACCGACGCGGGCGGCGCCGTGTCGCACCCGGCGGTGCTCGCCCGTGAGTTCGGAATCCCGGCGGTCATCGGCAGTTCTGTTGCAACACAGAAGATCAAGACGGGAGATCTTTTGCGGGTCAACGGATCTACCGGTGTTGTTGAGATTCTTGCCGACGATGCCACCGAAGGTGACGTGGTCGGATCGGATCTATTCACTCCATGATCGATGAGCGCCGTACGGATCCTGTGGCACGCAATGTGTTGAGTGCTCAGGTGAAGGATCGGATCCTTCAGTGGATTCTGGAGGGTGAACTGGCTCCCGGGTCTCGCGTGGTCGAGACCCGGGTTGCCCGGGAATTGGGCACGAGCCAGGCGCCGGTTCGGGAAGCATTGCGCGACCTGGCCACCCTCGGCATTATCGATATGCAGCCGTATCGCGGTGCCCGCGTGCGTCAGCCATCTAAAGACGAGTTGGTCGAGGCGATGGAGGTACGGGGAGAACTCGAAGCGCTGGCGGCGCGGCAGGCGGCCACGCGCATGACAGACGAGACTATCGCGCAACTGCGGGCCCTCATCGACGAGATGCACCACTTTGCGGAGATTGGAGATGCTCACGCCCACGCCATGAATAACACCGAGTTCCATGCGCTCGTCGTACGCGCATCGGGAAACCGCACGCTGGAACGTACATGGTCGATGCTGCAACCGTACGCACGGACCTATGTGACTGCGATGGTCCCGGGCACAGATCTGGTCTGGCTCGGTGATCGTCACGTGCGGATACTCGAAGCGCTCGAAGCCCATGATCCGGCCCGGGCGGCCGAAGCCATGCGACTCCACGCGCGTGAAGCTGAGGAACTCGTGCTCGACATGGACGAGGCGATGTTCACCGATCAACCGGCATCGACGAAGAGTTGAAAGTACTCCGGCAGGGATGGCGCACTGCGTGCCTTCCTGCCGGAATGAGGCGGCGCCGAGCCGCGCGAAAGGAAGAAAATGCTGCAGCTTTCAGAGGAGATGTCCGGCGGGAGCGCCCGACTGCGCGTGGACGTACACGGCTCCGCGCCCCGGGATCATGTACTCGAGGATATGAACTTCCTCAACTACCGCCTTGCCGAAGTCAACATCGAACCTGAGGTGACGCTGCACGAGCCCGACATCGTCTGGCACCAGGACGGCGAGAAAGGCATTTCCTACGACGGGAGGCAGATGACGTTTACCGGCGATTGGGCGGCGGGTCCACTACAGAAGGTCGTGGTGACGATGCTGGCACTCAAGATGGAGGCTGTTGGCCTGCATCCGTTCCATGCAGCCTCCGTCCGCTACCGGGACAAGACGATCCTATTCCTCGGTGGTGAGTCCAATCACGGCAAGAGTATGGGCCAGATCGAGGCTTGCAGGCGCGGCGGGTTGCTCGTTTCGACGGAGACGACTGTTATCGACGAGGACGGCATCGCAGTGATGGGATCCAAGGACGTCTTTCTGAAGAAGCGAGCCGAAGGTACCGAACGGGCGGACAAGGCTGCGCCGAACAAAGGTGTCGAGAAGTTCTTCGGCGAGATGCCTACCTGGCGGGAGCTCAACGAGCCCACCAACGTCGACGCAGTCGTGGTGCCGGCAATAGATGGGAACTTCGACCCGAGCCTGGTGGAAATGGGGTCGTTCGAGGCCCAATTCCAGACGCTCCACTCTTTGCAGAACTACTTCTTGTTGAACGAACTGCTGGCGCCCGGTTTTCCGATGCCGATGGTCGACACCGAGGAACTGCGCAAGGTACGAGCCGGGTTCGTCGAGCGGTTCGCAACGCGGCCCTTCTACTTCGTACGGGCCGCCACCCCCCAGGTTTTGATGGATGAGGTCGACAGGGTTCTCTGAAAACACGCCGCGCCTGCTCGTAGGCGACCGAGAAGGAAAGAGATGAAGACATTCGAGTACGCCCGTCCGTCGACGGTGGCCGAGGCCGTTGCTCTGCTCGAGCAGCACGGACCGGACGCCGAACTGCTCGCCGGTGGAACCGATCTCGTGATTGAGATGCGCAATGCATGGAAGGTGCCGAAGGTCGTCATCGACCTGAAACGGATCGACGAGTTACGGCCGGCTATTCGGGAGAACGGGCAGTGGATTTCGATCAGCTCCACGACCGTCATGACGGATATCGCCGAGGATGCCCGGATCCAGAAATACTTCCCTGCCCTCGTCGAGTCGGCGGTAGTCGTAGGCTCGGTGCAGATACGCGCCAGAGCCACACTGGCGGGAAACATTTGCAATGGCTCTCCTGCGGCCGACACGGCTCCGCCGCTGCTCATATACAGGGCGGTGGTAGCTATTGCCGGCCCGGCAGGCAGGCACAAGATACCGATCGATGACTTCATCGTCGGGCCCGGAAAGGTGGCGCTTGGCCGTGGCGAGCTCGTAACCGGAATCGAGTTGCCCATCCCGCGGCAACCGATTGGAGCGGCTTACACCAGGCTCACGCGCCGGCGCGGTACGGATCTCGCTTCGATTACGCTGTGCTGCAGCGTCGAGGAAGGTGGCGTTGCTCGTATTGCCTACGGCAGTGTTGGACCTCGTGCCGTCCTGGTAGAGGATTCGAGCGGTGTCCTGGCCGACCCAGGAGCACCCGACGAACGGAAATCCGAGATACTCGATGAGGTCTTCGCCGATGCAAGCCCATCCTTGCGTTCGATGCGAGCCAGTCCCGACTATCGCCGGGCGATGCTGCGGGTGCTGGGGGCGCGCGCTCTGCAGACTGCCATCGACCGTTTCGGAGATGCATCATGAGTGAATCACTGATCATCGAGGCAACCATCAACGGGTTCCGGCGATCTTTCGAGGTAGCAGTTCACCACACGTTGCTCGATGTGCTCAGAGATCAACTAGGTCTGACCGGAACCAAGGAATGCTGTGTGGTCGGCGAGTGCGGGGCGTGCAGTGTGATCGTGGACGGCCGTCCGATGAACTCCTGCCTCATGCTGGCGGTCGAGGTGGATGGTGCCGAAGTGACCACGGTCGAAGGATTGGCTCTCGGAGACGGCCATCTGAGCCCTCTGCAGGGCGCATTCCTCGATGCGGGAGCGGCGCAATGCGGCTTCTGTATACCCGGCCAGTTGATTGCCGCTCAGGCCCTGCTCGATCGAATCCCTCATCCCACAATCGACGAGATCCATGAGGCGATGGCAGGCAACCTCTGCCGGTGCGCCGGCTATGAGCAGATCGCAAAGGCAGTCCAGGCGGCCGCGGAGGCGGCGAACTCATGAAGGCCGACGGAATCGGTGCAGCCGCCCACCGGCTGGGCGGGATCGGTCGGGTGACCGGACACCAGCAATACCTGGCGGACATCCGCCTGGCCGACATGCTGCACGTCAAGCTCGTGAAACTCGATTGTGCCAGGGCGCGAATCGTCTCGGTCGACAAGTCGGCCGCCGAACAGGTCCCCGGCGTCCGATTGATAATGACCGCTGACGACTTGCCGCAACCCGTCCCCCGTTTCGGGCCCCAGTTCCAAGACCGGCCCATTCTCGCCGACGGTGAGACCAAGTACCACGGTGAACCGGTGGCGGCGGTCGCCGCCGATACCAAGGAAGCAGCCGAGGAGGCGGCCCGTCTGGTCGTCGTTGAACACGAGGTACTCGAGGGTGGCGTATTCAGCGTGGCAGACGCCCTCGATCCTGGCGCGCCGCTCGTGCAAGACCCATCTATACGGGCCGACGATCAATGGGCGAGAACCAACATACTCCGGGAGCATCGCTTCGGATGGGGAGACGTCGACGCGCAAGAGGCCGACCTCGTGATCGAGAACCTCTACGAGTTCCCCATGGTTACCCACTTCGCCATCGAGCCACACGGGTTCATGGCGGCTCCGGACGGCGAGGGGATCGCAGTGTGGAGCACAATCCAACACCCCTACCTGCTGCAAAAGACCATCGGAAAGCTGCTCAAACTGCCTCTCTCCAAGGTGCGGGTATTTGCCCCGGACCCGGGGGGAGGCTTCGGCGGCAAGCAGAATCCCAAGCTCGAACCCCTGGTGGCGTACATCGCATTGCACACGGGGCGACCGGCCCGCCTCGTGTTGACGCTCGAGGAAACGTTCCAGGCCGTACGACGCGCATCGGCGGAAGTCACCGTGCGTACCGGACTCAATAGCGACGGGACCCTCGTCTTCGAGGACTTCGAGTGCAACTTCCTGATCGGCGCCTACGTGGATATCGCCGACCGGGTAGTCACCAAAGGCAGCTACCTCGCCGCCGGACCGTACCGTGTGCCGGCCGTGAGGATTGTCGCCAGAGGCATCCTATCCCACACCACGCCGTCGACGGCGTTCAGGGGATTCGGCATTCCGCAAGTCACCTGGGCACGCGAATCCAATCTCGACGAGGGTGCCCGCGCCCTGGGTATCGACCGGCTGGAGATCCGGCTGCACAACCTCGCCGAGAAGGGTGAGGAGTTCGTGCCGGGCGATACTCCGGCGGACGGCCACTGGGTGCAGTCTGTTCAGCGGGCCGCCGAACTCATCGGATGGGACCAACCACTGGCACCCGGCCGCGGCCGCGGCATCGCCCTCGGGCTCAAGTCGGGGCCCACGACCGGACTGTCGTACTCGACCGTCCGTCTGCTGGCCGACGGCAGCGTTCTCGTCTTCTCGGGAACGTCCGACATGGGTCAGGGTGCCCGTACCGTGTTTGCCCAGATCGCCTCACAAGAACTCGGTGTTCCGCTCGATCGGATCTCGGTCGTCATGGGTGATTCGTCGGTCGTTCCATACGACCAGCAGACGTCGGCCAGTCGATCGTCGGTCCTCATGGGTACCGCAGTGTTCAATGCCTGTCTTGACATCAGAAACAAACTCACTGCGCTGATCGCGGCCAGGTTCGAGGTCCCCGAATCCGACATCTCAATTGAGGGTGGCGTCGTTCGTATTCCAGACGTGGAGATGACGATCACTGAGGCACTACAGGCCGGTCTGGGCCCCCTCGGTGGGGAACTCGTCGGCAACGGGGAGATGCGCAAGGACAAGGATCCATCGCATCCCCTCGGCGGGTCTGCCGCCTTCTTCGAGTTCAACACTACGGCGATCGAACTCGAGGTAGATCCCGGCACCGGGGAGATAACGATTCTCCGCCACATCACGGTCGGCGACGTCGGAACTGCTTTGAATCCGTTGCAGGTGGCAGGCCAGGACGAGGGCGCGGCGATCATGGGCCTCGGCCATACGCTGATGGAACACTACATCTTCGACGAGGACGGACGGATTCGGAATCTTGGTGCGATCGACTACCGGATCCCCACCAGCATGGATCTGCCCCTTCAGATGCGGAGCGACAGTATCGAGAACGCAGACGGCCCTGGTCCATATGGAGTGAAGGGAATCAGCGAAGGTGCCCTGCTGGCGGTCTCCCCGGCCGTTGGCTCCGCGGTTACCGAGGCAACAGGTCTCATAATCCGGGACCTACCACTAACACCGCAGCGCGTATGGGAAGCGATGACGGAGAGAGCATGAGCGACCACATAGAAGTTGGACCCATCAAGGACATCCCTCCCGAGAAGATCGTCGATGCGGCGCGTTTCGTGAAGCTGGGAAGGCAGTATTCGCTGGCAACATCCAGGTTTCCGGGCATGCCGTTGTTCCCGGGCCACCCACCGTTCCAGGTGCTCAATTTCCGGTCCCCTCCGGGAATCAAGGCTGAAGGCGCGCAGCCGTGGGGTCCGCCAAACGATGCAGGGCTGGGTTACATGGCCGAATACCTAATGGCCACTTCGCATTCCGGGGCGCACATCGATGCACTCGCTCACATGACGGTCGGGGAGGACAACCACTGGTACGGAGGCGGGAACACCGCCGAGCACCTCACCGACAAGGGCCCGTCCGTCGGCGATGCCGAGAAGTTGCCGCCGTTCTTCACCCGCGGGGTGCTTCTCGATGCCCCCGGCTACCGGGGAGTCGAGGCCCTTCCGGCCGGATCACCCGTAGATGCCGGGGAAATGCAGGCAATCGCCGACTGGGAGAAGGTGGAAGTACGCCCCTGGGACGTGGTACTGATCCGAACCGGGTACCTGGCTTTCTGGCCGGATGCGGAGAATATGGCTGCGCACAAGACGGCAGGGCCGGATCTCTCGGCGGCGGAGTGGCTACTGGCCCGCGGGGTCGTTGCAACCGGCACCGATACGGAGACCTATGAGGTGCAGCCGGCCCCGGATCGGGGCGTACCTGCGAACCCGCAGCCCGTTCACACGAAGCTGTTGATCGAAAACGGGATCTACTTGATGGAAAGCGTGTATCTGGAGGAGCTCGCTCGCGACCGCGTGTACGAGTTTCTCTTCGTAGCGCTGCCGCTGAAGATCCGAGGCGCTACAGGGTCGATGATCGATCCGCTGGCCATGGTGTAGGAGGGGCAATGAAGGCACTCGTCGTTACGGAACCAAACGCGTTCTCTGTTGAGGAAGTCACAGAGCCCGAGCCTGGATACCGCGAGGTGGTCGCTCGAGTGCGGGCGGCGACCATTTGCGGCACAGATGCGCACCTCCTCCGGGGCGACTATCCGGGGTTCTGGCCGCCGAGTTACCCATTCATTCCGGGTCATGAATGGGCTGGTGAGGTAGTCGGCCTCGGTCCCGGTACGGAGGAACTCGGCTGGTCGGTGGGCGATCGTGTGGCCGGCACCTCCCACGATGCCTGCGGCTTCTGTCAGAAGTGTGTCGAAGGCCGCTACAACCTCTGTGAGAACTACGGCAAAGAGGGTCTCCACCGCCAGTACGGTCACAACTACCAGGGGGCGTTTGCCGAGTACGTCGTCCACGGCGTCAAGTCGATCTTCCCCCTACCGGACGGGATCGACTTCGAGACCGGCGCTGTGCTCGATCCTGCGTCGATCGGCCTGCACACGGCCAACCGCGGTGGTGTGCGCCCGGGCGACAACGTCGTCGTTTTCGGGCCGGGCCCGGTGGGGTTACTGGCAGCTGATGCGGCGCTGGTCCGCGGAGCCGGACGTGTGATCGTCGTCGGAAAACCCACGGTTGACTGTGACCGGCTGGAACTGGCCGCCCACCTTGGTTTCGAAACGATTGATTACGAAGGCAAAGACCCCGTCGAGATGATCAGGGAGGCGACCGCCGGGTTGGGAGCCGACGTGATCCTCGATTGTGCGGGCGTTCCCGACACTTTCCGCTGGTCGATCGCCGCTCTCCGCAAAGGCGGCAGGGTGGCTGCCGTCGGCATCCCGACCGAAGGCGTTGACCTCGACCTCCAGGAGCTGGTCCTGTATGAAAAGGAGCTGGTCGGCGTTCGTGCGACGGCCGGTGAGATGCGGCACGTGATCCCGCTCGTTGCCGCCGGCCGGATCCGGGCGAAGAAGCTGATAACGCATCGCTTCCCGCTCGAGGAGTTCGGGGAAGCTATCGACACGTTCAACGAACGTCGTGACTGCGCGATGAAGGTGATCGTCGAGCCCTGAAAGGCCGGAATCACATGGGTTACACGATCGTCGTGCTCTGCACGGGCAACTTCGGGCGCTCTCCGCTGGCCGAGGGACTGCTTCGCAGGAGGCTGGCCGAGGCACTCGAGAAGGACGAGGGGAAACTCGCGGCGCTGGGCATCGAAGTACTGTCGGCGGGTACGCGGGCGCCGGAAGGACTGGGCCCTTCGGGGCGCGGCGTTGCGCTGGCAGCCGAGCGGGGTGTCGACGTGAGCAGACATCGAACCAGGCGGGTAGACGCGATGCTCCTCCAGTCGGCGGATCGGGTGTACTGCATGGACCTTCAGCAGGTTGCCGAGGTTCGAGGGGTCTTCGGCGTTGCCGCGGAGTTGTTCGACCCGGAGGGCGGCGAAATCCCCGACCCGCGTGAACACGATCTGGCGTTCTTCAGAGATGTACGGGATCAGATCGAATCGGCCATCGAAGGGCGCCTCCCCGAACTCGTCGCAGAGATCCGCTCTGTTTCAGGAATCGCATAGTGCCGACCGCGATCAGATGAGTGTAGGTGGCATGGCCGATCACCTTTCAGTGAGCGGTAGCCAGATGCGTCTCCGCTCCGAGAACCGGAGGTACTCGGAGTAGCCGGCGGAGCGAGCAGCCCTCGTCACTTCGTCGTGCCCCCATCCCGCCTGCTCCGGGTAGTGCGCGTCGCTGGCCAGGGTGATAGGAATGCCGGCCTCGTAGAAAAGCCGGAGCAGCTTTGGCGCCGGGTTCACCTCTCCAACGGCCTGCCTGAGCCCACCGCTCGAGACCTCGACGGCCAGATCGGACGCTGCGGCGGCCGCGACGAGGGTCTCATATAGGTCTACCGGGTCCTGGTCGGGGAGGATTCCCATGGCTTTGCAGCGGTCGGCGTGAGCCAGGACGTCGACACCACCTGCAGCCGCCAGTTGGGTCTTGAGTTCGAAATACTGTTCGTACATTCGGCGTGCGCCCCGTGCGGTGATTTCAGGGACGGAGATCGCCCGATCGAAGATCCAACCGTCTATCCAGTGGACCGATCCGATCAAGAAGTCGAACCGATAATCGTCGAGGAACTCGAGAACTCGCCCATACGATTCAGGGGAGAAGTCGACCTCGAGGCCGAGCCGCACGGGCAGCCCGCGGCCCTTTGCGCGGTTGATCGTTGATACGTAGTCGTCTAGTGAGAGGGTTCGGTCCTGCCGAGCGAACTCCCGCGTCTGTTGGCGGAGTTCGTGGGAGGGCGCTCGCTCCCAGAAGGGCCCCAGCACGTCGACCGCCTCGACGCATCGGTACAGGTGTTCGGTAAAGCCGAGTTCGCTGATGCCGCGCTTGGCGGCTGCGGCCACGTACCGCTCAACGTAGTCGACTGGATCCTCACCGACTGCCGGGCCACCCGAGCGCGGTGCGTGAGGATGGAGGTGGAGGTGGTAGTCGCTCATGGTTGTGGTGCGGGCGAGGCCGACCGGTGGCCCGGCCGTTGTCGATCGACGAACAGCATCATCGCCGCTCCGACGAGTAGCACGCCCATCGTTGACCACCATGCCATTCGAAAGGAGAACGAGTCGGCCAGGACCCCGAACAGAGCCGGTCCGGCGCCCGCTCCCACCAGCTTGCCTACTTGGGTTACGGCGGTTGCCGCGGCGGGCGCTTCGGGGTGGTCCTTGACGACCGCGAAAGTGAACAGACCCGACCAGCCCCAGCCACCCACAAAGGCGAGCAATCCACCCGCAACGAGACCTGCACGTCCTCCGAGGTTGATGATCACCACACCGATGGCCCCGGCGATCAGCATCGCTGCCACGGTCGTGAGGTCGGCGCTTCGATTGCGGTCTATTGCCCACCCGGCAATCAGCCGGGCGATGATGCCGGCGATACTGCCGGCAGCCAGAATCAAGCCGGCCGTTGCCTCGGTGATACCTATCTCTACCGAGTAGCTAACGATGAACGATGCCAGGGCGTCGATCCCGGCGATGCTGAGACCGACCGCAACCGCGAGCACCACCAGCAGTCTCCGTTCGGACGTTTGTACCGCTGCTCCCCGTCGTG
>JAHEDJ010000012.1:0-33860 GCA_024641325.1 bacterium
GGAATCATACCCGCTTCCGGGCGTCTCGAACCCGGTCTCCACCCGGATCCGATCGATTCTGAGCTTATCCATGCGATCGACGGTGAACCGGGTGCGTTCCAGTTCCACCGTCGAGCCCTCAATTGGGATGTCGCCGGACAAGAACAGGAACAGCCCCCCTATGGTCGCGTACGGGCCGGAAGGCAGCTCCACGGAGATGACGTCGGCGAGATCCTCCACGGGCATCCGACCATCGGTCAGCCATGTCTTGCGGTCGATTGGAACGGCTGCGGGTATACCCGGGTCGTATTCGTCCTGGAGTTCCCCTACCAACTCCGCCACCAGATCCTTGATCGTCACGATGCCGTCCACGCCCCCGTGTTCGTCGAGTACTACCGCGAATCCAAGGCGACGGAGGCGCATCTGCTGGAACACATCGAGGACAGGAGCGCTGTCCGGCACGTAGTGCGGCTCGCGAAGAAGGCGGATCAGCCTATGAGGGGGCAGGTTGTCGGCAGATCTCAGTAGATCTTTGGCATAGAAGATGCCGAGGATCTGATCGAGGTTTCCGTCATCGTCGATGACCGGATAGCGCGAATGTCCCGTTCGCACTACAGCGGATCGGATGCCTTCCGCCGTGAGCGGAGTCGAGAGGGGGACGATGTCGACTCTCGGGGTCATGACGTCCCTAACCGGGCGATCCGAAAGGCTGAAAACCGAATCGATGATCTCGCGTTCGGCCGTATCGATCTCGCCGGCCGCCTCTCCGAGCTTGGCCATTGCTTTGATGTCCTCGTCGGTGATGGGGCTCACCCGGACATCGGTAGCCCCGAAGAGACGAAGAATCGCTCGACCGATTCCCACGAATATCCGGGTAATGGGTGAAATCGTGCGGGTCAGAAGCCAGATAGGGCGTGCCACCGCGAGGGCAAACTGATCCGGGTAGCGGGCCGCGAGAGTCTTCGGTGTGATTTCTCCAACGATGAGGATCAAGGCGGTGAATAGAAGCGTCGATGCCCACGGTCCCCATGCGACTCCCGTTTCCTCACCAAAGTTGGAGGCAATCAGCTGGATTGCGAGCGCCGTTGCCACCGACGCGCCGAGAATGTTGACGAAGTTGTTGGCGACCAGCAATGTGCCGAGGGTCCGCTCGGGATCGCTCGTCAAGCGCGCGAGAAATCGTCCGCTTCTACTTCCATCGTCGAGTTGATGCACTCGCTCACGAGGAATCGCGATCAGAGCCGTCTCCGAACCGGAAAGGAATCCGGAGGCGGTCACACACAGCGCCAGGACGGACAGCAGGATGATCGTGGACATGGCGTCACACCGGGGTCGAGCCCCGATCGACCGTCAGCGGACGGCCCCGACGCCCTGCACCCGGTCCAGCGTGGCCCGGAGATCCTGAGCTGTGATGGGTTTCGTCAGCCAGGCGTGAGCAGAGGCTCTCTTCGCTAGGAACGCGTCGGCGGCCCGATCAAGCAGGAGAACGATAGGTATGTCGGTGAGATGCGATTCGTACTCGGTCTCACGAACGGCCCTGGCGACTGCCATGCCGCCCATGCTCCCGATCTGCATGTCGATGATGATCACATCCGGTTCGAAGTCGAGCACTTCGTCCACGGCGATGCGCGGATCGGTGACCTCGCGCACTTCGATTTCTGAATCGCTGAGAGCGGCGGCTACCTGATTCTGAACCCAGGATGCATCCGCTACGAGCAGCACTTTTGACATAGCTGGGAGGTTAGCCGCGCCGGGGGCCTCGGCGTAGTTGAGCAGTCCACATCTGATTGGGCGCGATTGGCGATTCGAGACCGACGAATTGCGAATCGCGAATTGCGAGTCCGATGCGGACCGGGTATCAGCTGGCGGGTACCGGGTACCATCCACGCATGCTTCGTCGTCTCTCAGCCATTTCCGTGTTGCTCGTAGCGCTCGTCGCCCTACCCGCGCTTGCCAATGAGGACGAGGCGCCCGTCGACATCATCGAAGTCAAGGGGCCTCTCGACGGACTCGGCATCGAATACGTCATGGACGAGATAGCGGCCTCTGCCGCAGACGGAGCGCTCGCCGTGATCATTCAGGTCGACTCACCGGGGGCGGTGTCGGACAAGATCGATGAGCTGATCGAACTCATCAACGCTGCCCCTCTTCCCATCGCCACCTGGGTAGGGCCGGCGCCTGCCCGCGCATATGGGGGCGCACTGCAGATGGTTCTGGCCGCGCCCGTGAGGTTGGCCGCGGTCGGATCTGAGATCGGTTATCTCAGCCCCCGAGTAGCCGGAAGGAACGCTGGCATAGAGATCCACACCGGGATCGGAATCGAGGACATCGAGTTGTTATCCGATGTCATGGAGGTCACGGCACCTGTGCCCGGCATCATCGACGCCACTCCTCCGTCCGATCGGCAGGCGGTGGCAGCACTCGACGGGGTCGGCTTCGTGGTAGCCGGCAAAACGATCGTGCTCTCCACGATTCAGGACGTGGAAGTTGACGGCGAAACGATGAGTACCACCGCTCCGGTGCGCTTCAGGCAGCCGGGCGTCCTGACCCGCACCGCTCGTACGGCCCTGGCGCCGGAGGCCGCCTTCTTCTTCCTCATCGCCGGCCTCACCGTGGCCGCTTTCGAGTTCTACGCGATCGGCCCTGGTTTGGCCGCCGCCGTGGCCACCGCCTCACTGCTCATGGCCGGATACGGCCTGGTCAGCTTGCCTCTTCGCTGGTGGGGACTCCTGCTCGTCCCGGCCGGGATGTGGTTGTTCACCGTCGATTACCAACGTGGGCGATTCCGAGCTTCGAGTGCCCTCGGCGGGATTGCACTCCTCGCCGGAGGTCTGACCTTCACCAATGGTGGTTCGCAGATAACCGCCAACTTCTGGGGTGTCCTATTCGCCGTCATGGGGGTTTGGCTGTTCTATCAGTTCGCTATGCCCACAGTCGCTCGAGCCCGATTCTCAACGCCAACCATCGGTAGGGAGTACCTGATCGGCCGATCGGGCAGAGCGCTCACCGGGTTTGCGCCTGAGGGAAAAGTCGAGGTCGACGGCGCCCACTGGACGGCCACCGCGCATCGCGAGGCCGGGATATCCGAGGGCGACGAGGTTGTCGTCGCCGGCATTGATGGGTTGTTTCTCGAGGTGGAGAGGAAGCAGTAGGGCCGGAGCCAGAGGCCAGAGGCCAGAGGCCATAGGCCGTAAGCCGTAGGCCATAGGCCGTGAGCGATTGGCAATTGGCGATTGGCTCCCGGTTGAAGCCGTGGTCAGGAGCCAGAGGCTATAGGCCAGAGGCTTTAGGCCAGAGGCTTTAGGCCAGAGGCCGGGTCACTGCCTACTGCCTACTGCCTACTGCATCTAGGCAACAGGGTGCCAATTGCCAATTGCCAATTGCCTTCTGCCCTCTGCCTTCTGCCTACGCCGAGACCGCGAAAATCTCCCGTGCTCCTGCCATTTATTTCCTGGCCACATCAATGACCCGCTGGTAGGTTGACTCCCCGAACCCCGGTCTGGAGGAAGGAGCTGGAGGTGAGCGACTGGCAGTCCGCCGCTCTCTGTAGAGGCAACCATTCGCATCTGTTCTTCCCGCCCAGCACGTTTGAGCGCAAAGACGAACGTGAAAGGCGAGAAATCAGAGCGAAAGCTATCTGTCAGGTCTGTCCGGTGATGAGCGATTGTCTCGACTATGCAGTCCGCATTCGCGAGCCGTACGGAATTTGGGGAGGACTCACCGAACCGGATCGACGGTCGGTAGCCGTTCAATCGGCCTGAACCGTCCGGACATCACCGTCCCGCTCCGTGACGCCGTTGGCGTCCATCCATTCGAGGAGCGGGACGGCGTATTTCCTGGACAACCCGAAGTGGTCGCGGAACTCGGCGACGGTGAAGGGTGTCGGCATCGTCTTTGTGCGCTCGATGAGACCCTCGATTTGTTCCGGTAAATAGACCAGTTCGGGCCCGATCCTGACAATCCGCGCATCTCGGAGTAGCGCGTGCAAGAGATCGGGGTCTATTGACAGTTCCTTGATGCGAGGCACAGCCAACCCTGCCATCCGAAGCTGGTCTCGAACCGATTCCCAGTCCGCCTCTCGCTCCGCATCGAGTCCCCCTGCAAAGTCCGCCGTTGCCACTGTTGCACCGTCGTCGCGCAGTTCGTCGCTGGAAGCGATCAATGCCTCGAGGAAGTCGAGATCGACGTCAATGCCGCTGGCGAGACTGGCCTTCTGTATGCCCGGTCGCAGCGGATTCTCACTCTGAAAGGAACGCACGGCCGCCACGGCCCGGGCGGTGGTCTGGTGGGCATGTTGGCGCGCCATGGCCCGGCCCTTCACGATCACGGCATCGGTGGGTCTCCCGCCTCCCGAGTGGGCAGCCAATCGCGCAAGATCCTCCGTCTTCCTGGTGCCGAGCAAGGCATCGGCGATCGAGTCTGCCCCTTCGTCGAGCGCCGCACGCAAACCGCTCAGTGATTTCAGAGTTTCGCCGCGGCGCGGGCTCGGGGCAGGGTCTAGAACCCGGCCGCCTCCCACGACGGACCGACGTCCGGTTTCTCGCAGAATGAACCTGTCTCCGGCCACCACGGGAATCCGGGCGGGGAGCTTGAGCAATGCCGCCCCGGACCCGGAGAGCTCGGCATCCTCAACGAGGCGCAGGGTCACCGGCCATGAACCAGATCCGAGGTGCAGGTGGTAAGCACCGCGGTTGGTCAGCGGATCCTCCACATATCGCGCCGTCCGGACGTCCACCAGCAGCAGGTCACTGGGTGCCCACTGGCCCGGCAGACCGAGCATCGACCCGCGCTGCACTTCCTGCCGCTCGAGCCCTGCGAGGTTCATTGCACAGCGCGTGGAGGGCGCAACGCTTTCGAGTTCTTGTTCATGCGACTGGAGCCCCCGGATCCGAACTTCGTGGTTTCCCGGCCAGAGCTCGAGCCGATCTCCGACCCGGACGGACCCGTCGGTCAGCGTTCCCGTGACGACGGTTCCCGCCCCGGAGATGGTGAAGGCGCGATCGATCCAGAGTCTCGAACGCCCGTTGGGCAAAGATTCACGTCCGGCGCTATCTACCGCCTTCACCAGGTGCTCCAGCAAGGACTCGTGTCCTGCGCGTGTCGGGGCTGCGACCGGGATGAGCGGGGCGTCGGCGAATACCGTTCCGGCGAGATGCTCTTCGACTTCGAGAACGGCCAGTTCGAGCAGGTCCTCATCGACCCGGTCCGTCTTTGTTACGGCTACTACGCCGTGGCGCACGCCGAGGAGGTCGAGCACTGCCAGATGCTCCTCGGATTGCGGCATCCATCCCTCGTCCGCAGCGACGACGAGCAGCGCAACATCGATAGCCTCCGTTCCGGCCAGCATGTTCTTGATGAAGCGCTCATGCCCCGGTACGTCGACGAAAGAGACCTCTGTTCCATCCGGGAGGGTGGTCCACGCAAACCCGAGATCGATGGTCAGGCCGCGCCGCTTCTCTTCGTCCCAGCGGTCCGGGTCGCGGCCGGTCAATCCTTCAACCAGGGTCGACTTGCCGTGGTCGACATGTCCGGCGGTGCCGATTACCGGCATGCAGCAGCCAGCGCGTCGGCGAGGGCATCATCGTCGGATACCGGGACGGCGCGAACGTCGATGATCAGTTGACCGGCGTCCCTTCGTGCCACAACCGGCGTTTCCGAAGCGAGCAACCGATCCCATACCGCGTCGGTATTGATATCGGTGATTGCCAACACGGGTGTGGCCAACTCGGCTCCAGGGACCGATCCCGCTCCTGGAACCGAACTACCCGCACGAATATCTCCACCGGCGACCGTGCGGAGTCGGCCGAGTCGGATCTCCAGGTCTTCATAGCTGTGCGCGGCCATCTGCCAGAACGGAATCTCCGAGCCGCGCCCGTCTGCGTACAGCTCCAGTGTTGCGGCCAGTGCCGCCAGGTTGGCACCATCGATTCGCAACGCCCGGGCGATCGGGTGCGTCGCCATCCGCTCGATCAGTTCACCGCGCCCCACGACGATTCCGGCCTGCGGGCCACCAAGCAGTTTGTCGCCGGAGAAACTGACGATGCCGGCGCCTGCGGTGAGCGCTTGCCGCACGCCGGGCTCATCCTTGAGCCATCCGGGAGGTGGGCCTTCGAGCCAGGGAACGTTGTCATCCAGCAACCCTGAACCGATATCGAATGCGACGGGAACACCGTGCTCCCGTCCGACCTCGACGAGATCCGGCAGTGAGGTGTCCTCGGAGAAACCCATAACGCGGTAGTTCGACGGATGCACCTTGAGGAGAAGCGTTGTGTCGTCCGTCATGGCCCTCTCGTAATCAGAGCGGCGGGTGCGGTTGGTCGTACCGACCTCGACCATGCGGGCATGGCTCGCGGCCATCAGTTCGGGCAACCGGTAGGAGCCGCCGATCTCTATCAGCTCTCCCCGGGATACGGGGACCCGGCCGTCGCCTCCGATGGCGGCCAGGGCAAGCAGCAAGGCGCCGGCGTTGTTGCCAACGACCATTGCTGCTTCCGCGCCGGTCAGGACGCGGAGGAGGGTTTGCACATATGCGCCCCGCCCACCGCGTCGACCCGTCGAGAGATCGAACTCGAGGTTGCCGTATCCGGTGGCTGCTTGACGAGCAGCCTCTGCTGCGGCTGCTGAAAGTGGAGCCCTTCCCAGATTCGTGTGCAGCAGGACGCCCGTGGCGTTCAGCACCTTGCGCGGTCGAGAGTTCTCGAGTCTCGACAGCTTGTCCTCGGCAATGGAGCGCGCCTCGACCTCTTCGCCTGCCGAGAGCCGTTCACGGGCCTCATCGATCGACCGACGCGCGATCTCGGTGACCAGGGTCGCCGGCAGCGGCGAGCCGATCTCGCGAACCAGCGCATCAACGGAAGGGAGGTGCCGCAGCATGATGAATAGCCTAGACATGCCCGTATTCTGTCGACATGCTGGTTTTGGCCTTCATCGCAGTACCCATTGCGGAACTCTTCGTCCTTGTGGCAGTCGAGGACCGTATCGGTTTCGGCACGACCCTGGCCGCCATACTCCTCACTGCGGTAGTCGGAGCTTCGCTTTTGCGCAGGCAAGGTGGAGCAACGATGTCGGCCATCCGGGGACAAATCTCGTCGGGACAGTTCCCCGGGAGGGACCTGGCACACGGGGGCATCCTCCTGTTTGCAGGTGGACTTCTCCTCACTCCAGGGTTTCTCACCGACGCGGTCGGCTTCGCGCTGTTGGTTCCCGCGATACGGGAAATAGTGAGAATCCGGCTCGCCAAGTTCTTCCGAAACCGCACCATCATCCTGTGATCGACTTGAGCTGGGCCGAGAACGCGCGAAACTGTTCGTAATTCTCCCGATTTTCGAGGACCAGTGGAGATAGAACGGCTACTCGCCCCCAATCCTGGATTGTTCACGGGTCCCGGCACCAACACCTATGTGGTCCGGTCGGACGCCGCCGCCCTGATCGTGGATCCGGGACCGGTCGATTCATCGCACTCCAAGGCGATTCTCGAAGCGGTTGCGGCCAACTCCGTGCTCGGCATTCTGGTGACCCATTCCCATCCAGATCATGCTCCACTCGCCAATCCGCTCGGCCGTGATCTGGGAGTTCCGGTATACGGCTACGAACCCGGTCCTCAGTTCGATCCAGATGTGCGGGTGAGCGACGACGATCAGATCTCCGTGGGCGCCGACCAGTTGACCGTGCTGTATACGCCCGGCCATTCCGGTGATCACCTTTGCTTCCTCGCGGGTGATGTTCTGTTCACCGGTGACCACATCATGGGTGGGTCGACCGTGGTAGTTGAAGACATGGTGGCCTATCTCGGCTCGTTGCGGCGGCTCGGCGAAATCTCGCTCCGACGGCTCTATCCAGGGCACGGGCCGATCATGGATGATCCCTACGCGGTCATCGACGAGTACATCAGCCACCGCCTGGAGCGGGAGGAGCAGATCATCGCCGCGCTGGCGGCAGGTGCAGGTACCGTCGGCGCGGTGGTCGAAGAGGTATACGCCGACGTTGACCCGGCCCTTCATCCACTTGCCGCTCATTCTGTAGCGGCCCACCTGAACAAGCTCGTTGCCGAGGAGCGGGCATCCTTCGACAGCCCGGCAGATGAGCTTTGGGGCGCCCTCGTTCGGCTGATCGGAGCTCCGTCGTGAGGTGGTTGCGTCTTGTCGGGGCTGTCGTCGTCGTGGCGCTTCTGGCGTTGCCCGCGCTGGCGCAGGTGTCCGATGACGATTTGTCTGCCGCCGAGCGGGAGGTTGCCACGACCCGGACCGAACTCGAGGCTCTGGCTGTGGAGTTGGAGGCGGCCACGGTTCGCTCTGTCGAACTTGAAGCGGAAATCTCCCGCATCGGCCGGTCGATCCTCGAAACGCAGGTTCAGGTGGCGACCGCACTCGAGCGACTCCAAGAACGAGCCGTGGCACTGTACACGGCAGCAGCTTCCAATCGGGTGTCGTTGCTGTTCTTCTCAGGAACGCCGGAACAACTTGGGGCCGGTCTCAGCTACCTAGAGAGCCTGGCGCTCGACGATGAGCAGATGGTCAATGATCTCGAAGTGCTTCGATCGGAATACGAACGCCAACTCGGCGTCCTTTCCGACCTCGAGGGAGAGCAACGAGTGACCGTTGAGCGACTCGATGCAGCGGCGGCATCGCTGAACGATCGACTCGACGATGCCCAGGCCTCATACGTCGCACTGGTCGAGCAGCAAAGGATTGAGGAAGAGGAGCAGCGCCGCATCGAAGAGGAACTCCGACGGCTGGCAGAAGAACAACGGCTGGCAGAGGAAGCTGCTCGCGCCGCGACGTCGACGACAACGACGGTCGTCACGACTACCTCAACGGCAGCGGTCTCGTCCACCACGACGCTGCCGGATGAATCGACTACGACAACTACCGAAACCACCACCACAACGACTACCCCGCTCCCTCCCGCGGGGAACCTGGTGTGTCCGATCAACGGGTTCACGACCTTCACGGATACATGGGGAGCCGCGCGCAGCGGCGGAAGGACGCACCAGGGAGTCGACATGCTGGCCGCGCGTGGAACGCCAACGGTGGCGATCGAATCCGGCACCATTCGCCGGTTGGGCAACGGCGGTCTGGGTGGGATAACGATCTGGCTGACCGGCGTTTCCGGAGACGAGTACTACTACGCACACCTGGACAGTTGGGCACCCGGCCTCTCCGTGGGGCAGTCCGTGGCGGCCGGTGAACCGGTGGGAGCCGTCGGCTCGACGGGCAACGCCTCATACAGCGTCCCCCACCTCCACTTCGAACTCCACCCGGGTGGAGGATCGGCGGTGAACCCGTATCCACTGGTGAAGGGCTTGTGCGGGTAGGGCAGCCGGCGATTGGGCGGTTGGCAATTGGCCCCCGTTGTGACTCGCGATTCACGACCAGCGACTCGCGGCTGGAAACTCGCGACGCTTAACTCAGTGAGGGCCGACCTTTCGGTGGCCCTCACGTTGGTGTGATGCGCTGGCGGTGGAAAAGCCTTCCCAGCCGGTCCGGCAACCTCGGCACGTTCAGAGAGATTATCGACCACGGAGGGTAGTTTCTTGCGTAGCAATAAAAGATAGCACTATGTGACTAGTGCCTGTTCCGTGCGCAGCCGTCGAATTTGCCTTATACCGGCTGCGCTTCCAGCGCTTCGACGAGTCGTGCAATACGAGCGGTACAAGTTTCGTCTTCAACTGGAGGAACCAGTTCGACAACACGCTGCGCGGTTGCATTCAAGGCGGTACCTGCCGCGCTTGTCGGTGCAAAACGCGCCACCGGATTTCCCGAGTCCCCTCCTTCGACGACGCCGGCGTCGAGCGGGATGGCGCCGATTAACGGAACGCCGATCGAATCAGCCAGCTCGCGGCCTCCTCCCGATCCGAAGAGGTCGTAGCGGTCCCCGTGGTTGCATACGAATCCGGCCATATTCTCGATGACTCCAACGACGGGCATGTACGATCGTCGAGCCATGTCTGCGACCCGAATGGCCACCTTCTGCGCGGCCTTCTGAGGAGTGGTGACGACGACCATCTCTGCTTGTGGGAGAAGTCGCGACAGCGCCATTTGGATATCGCCCGTACCCGGCGGCAAGTCGATGATCAAGTAGTCGAGCTCTCCCCAATCCACTTGATGCAGGAACTGCTCGAGTGCCTTTGAAAGCATGAGCCCGCGCCACATGAGGGCGGTCTCTTCAGACTCGACGATGAGCCCGGTTGAAACGACCTCGATGCCGTGCACGCGAACCGGGATGATGACTTTGTCGTCGTTCGCTTCGAGGCGTTCGCTCGTGCCGAGCATGCGGGGAATCGAGAAGCCCCATATGTCGGCATCGAGCAATCCCACCCTGTAGCCGAGGTCGGAGATGCCGACGGCCAGATTCACGCTGACCGACGATTTCCCGACCCCGCCTTTACCGGAGCCGACCGCGATCACCCTCGTCTTGGGATCGATCCTGGTCGGTTCGGCGTTGTCCCTGGCGGTCTTTCTGGCTCGTTCCATTACCCCTGAACGCTGCTTCTGGGTCATCGCCCGGATATCGATGTGCACATCTGTCACACCTCGCAGTGCCGAAACTTTGCGGACGGCGTCGTCCTCGATCTGTGAGCGCATCGGACACTCGGCGATCGTCAGCGCGATTCCGAGCGTCACAACGCCGGCCGGGGTGATCTCCACATCCTGGACCATCCCGAGTTCGACGATGTCCGTCCCCAGTTCGGGATCGAATACGCCGCGCAAAGCCCCGAATACGTCTTCTTTAGTGATCACTCCCTGCATGGTACCGATAATTTCCACTATCGAGACATTGCAAATTATCCTCATGGAGGGGTTATAGTGACCTACCCGTAACGAGCTGAGGAGTTAGGACCCATGAGTCAGCCGTTGGCATTCAAGCCGCGTGTACCGCAGAAGGCCGTCGACCTCACGGATGGCGCCATCAACAAGCTGCGCCAACTCATCGAAACTGAAGGCGATGAGACGCTGGCCCTGCGTCTGGCAGTGCGGCCGGGCGGTTGTTCGGGATTCTCCTACGAGATGTTCTTCGACAACGAGTTCGATGGAGCCGACACCGTAGAGGAGTATGAAGGCGTCAAGGTCGTCGTCGACCCGCAGAGTCTCGAAATGGTGCGCGGTGCAACTCTCGATTACAAGGACGGGCTGACTGGCGCAGGGTTCGCCATCAACAACCCGAACGTCACCCGCTCCTGCGGCTGCGGCAATAGCTTTTCCTGAAGTAGCTCATAGAGCAGCTGAGGCGGTTCCTCCGCCAGCGACGCTCGAAGCCGTAATCCATAGGCCGTAAGCAATTGGCGATTGGCTCCCGGTTGAAGCCGGGGTCGCGTGCGATAGGCCCTAAAGCAATTGGCGATTGGCAATTGGCTCCCGGTTGAAGCCGGGGTCGCGTGCCATAGGCCATAGGCCATAAGCCGTTTGCTCGGTTACTGCCTACTGCCTACTGCCTACTGCCTACTGCCTACTGCCTACTGCCTACTGCCTACTGCCTACTGCCTACTGCCTACTGCCTACTGCATTTAGGGAACAGGGTGCCAATTGCCTGCTGGCCTACTGCCTACTGCATTTAGGGAACAGGGTGCCAATTGCCAATCGCCAATTGCCTGCTGGCCTACTGGCCTCCTGCTGTTCTGCCCGGCGCCGCCGCTCCCAGGACCAGTTACTCTTGTCGCATGCCCAAACATGTACTCAACACCCCCAGCGCGCCGCCCGCCCTTGGACCATATTCGGTAGCGGTCGAGGCCGCCGGCCTCGTGTTCATCTCCGGTCAGGTCGCGCTTGATCCGGCTACCGGCGATAGAGCACCCGACGATGTCGTGGCGCAGACGAAGCAGATCATGAAGAACCTCGAGGCGATCCTTGCTGATGTCGGCCTCGGGTTCGCCGATGTGGTCAAGACGACCATCTTCCTGGCCGATATGGGCGACTTCCCGAAGGTCAACGAGATCTATGGGGCGGCGTTCACCGACCAGCCGCCGGCCCGCTCCACCGTTGAGGTGGCCGCACTGCCCGGCGGTTTCCTGGTCGAAATCGAAACCATCGCGGCGCGCTGAGAGAGGAGCCCAAGGTGGACACACAACAAGTACTTGCCGAACTCGGTATTGAGGAAATCAATCGCGGAGCATATGCCGGCGGGTGGATTGAGACTCACGGTTCTGAACTGCAGAGCATCAACCCTGCCACCGGCGAAGTGATCGCCTCCATCACCAGGGCTAACGGAGACGATTACGAGAAGGTCGCGGCCAATTCGGTCGAGACTTTCGAACGTTGGCGAATGTTGCCTGCTCCCAAGCGCGGAGAATACGTTCGATTGGTAGGCAATGCACTGCGCGAGAAGAAGACTGCACTCGGTGCGCTGGTCACGATGGAGATGGGCAAGATCCTCCCCGAAGGCGAGGGCGAAGTCCAGGAAATGATCGACATTGCGGACTTCGCGGTAGGCCTGTCTCGCCAGTTGTACGGACTGACGATGGCCTCAGAGCGTCCGCTGCACCGCATGTACGAGCAGTGGCACCCGCTCGGCCCGGTCGGCACCATTACCTCGTTCAACTTCCCGACGGCCGTGTGGTCGTGGAACTCGCTGATTGCCGCAGTATGCGGTGACACGAACATCTGGAAGCCTTCCAGCGAAACGCCGTTGACCGCTATCGCGGTGACCAATATCACCCACGAGGTAATGGCCGGTACCGGGTTCGAGGGTGTATTCAACCTGGCTATCGGCTCGGGATCCGACGTCGGTGATCTCATGGTGAAGGACCGCCGGGTGCCGCTCGTTTCGGCCACCGGATCTTGCGACATGGGATACAAGGTCGGGACGGAACTCGCCAAGCGTCTCGGACGGGCGATCCTCGAGCTCGGTGGGAACAACGCAATCATTGTGATGGACGACGCCGACATCGAGCTGGCCGTTCGGGCGGCGACCTTCGCCGCCGTGGGTACGGCCGGGCAGCGTTGCACATCGCTGCGGCGCATGATCGTCCACAAGGACGTCTTCGACGAGGTGGCGAAGCGGATGGTCTCCACCTACGCGCAGGTCACGATCGGAGACCCGCTCGCAGCCGGCATTCTGATGGGACCGCTCGTCAACGAGACCGCCGTCTACAACATGCTCACCGCGCTCGATATCGCCAAGAGCGAAGGTGGAGAGGTACTGACGGGAGGCAACCGGCTCGAGGATCTCGGTCCGGCCTACATCGAGCCGACCATTGTCAAGATGTCCAAGGACGCGCCGATTCTCCAGGAGGAGACCTTCGCTCCTTTGCTGTACCTGATCGAGGTGGATTCGCTCGAGGAAGGCATCGCCGTTCAGAACGGGGTTCGTCAGGGGTTATCGTCGGCTATCTTCACCGACTCGCTCAAGAACGCGGAGAAGTTCCTGTCTCACCTCGGCTCCGACTGCGGCATCGCCAATGTCAACATCGGAACCTCCGGCGCCGAGATCGGCGGTGCATTCGGCGGCGAGAAGGAGACCGGTGGGGGGCGCGAGGCAGGGTCGGATTCCTGGAAGGCCTATATGCGTCGTCAGACGACCACGATCAATTGGGGCGACGACCTGCCATTGGCCCAGGGCGTCGAGTTCGTCTGAGTCCTTCCCCGTTCTTGCGTGAGCTACGTGCGGTGAGCGCGCATTCGTCACGCAAGAAGAGATTTGCGAGGAGTTGGTAGTGGATCGACACGCCTGGGACGATCGATATCGGGACCGTGAGTGGTTGTGGACCACCGACGCCAACCGGTTCGTGGTTCAGGAGACCGCCGGGCTCACGCCCGGACGGGCTCTGGACCTGGCCGCCGGCGAGGGCCGGAACGCTGTCTGGCTGGCTAAGCAGGGATGGGAGGTCACAGCAGTTGATTTTTCAGGCGTCGCCCTCGGGCGAGCCTCCGACCTTGCTGCTCGTGAGGGTGTGACGATCACAACCGTTGAAGCGGATCTGCGCGAGTACACACCGGTGGTCGGGGCCTTCGACCTCGTCCTCCTGTCCTATTTGCATCTTCCGCCGGTCTTCTTTCGAGACGTCCTTGCACGGGCTTCGGATTCACTGGCGCCGGGCGGGACGCTCGTGATCATCGGCCACGATCTCTCGAATATCGAGCAGGGCTACGGCGGTCCCCAAAGTCCGGAGGTTCTCTACACCCCGGACTCGCTGGTCACGGATTTGGGCGACCTCGAGATCGTCAAGGCGGAGAAGGTGGATCGACCGTACGAGGCGGAGGAGGGCACCTTCACGGCTATCGACGCTCTGGTCGTGGCCAGGAAGTCGTGAAGGGCTAGTTCTCCATTTGTTCGGGACCGACCGTCGGCAACTCATCCGGCATGAGCGGGTTGGGGCGGTTCCGGTGATAACGCTCCAGCGTGTCTGCATCACAATCGGTACACAGATGCACCGTCTGGCTCCCAACGATCGACAACTGTGTGCCTCGCGAACGCTCGACGATCGCCTTCACCACCGCTTGCAGGTCGTCGCCGCCGCAGCGGTCACAGCGCGGTGTTGCAGGGCGGTCCCAGGTGCGATCACAAGCACCGCAAGTCAGATGAATGACCTCGCCCTCGCGATACCCGCGCAAGTTCTCGGCCTCGTCGCACTCCGGACAGCAGATATTCAGTGCCACCGTCAGGCCCTTCCGACGGCGAGGAAGTGAGGCGTTGCTCCGAGCAGCGAAGGCTCAGCCTCCATCCGACACAGGAGATCGAGAACTGCACGGAGTTTGGAGGGATCGGCGATGCGCTCGTCCAGGTCCCGTGCAGCCCACGACATGCCCTCGATTGCCAGCAGTTCGACTTCCTTGAATCCGGCCTCCATGAGTTCATCTGCCATCTCATCGGGCCGGTGGAAGTAGGCCGTTGTGAAGAAGCGCGGATTTCCCGTGTCGTTCGAGTGTTTACCGGTCTCGAGATCGACATGGACGATCTGCTCGAAGTGTTCATGGTCGAGGAAGCCGGAATCGAAGCCGTCGATAGCCGAGGCGAATCGAGTGATTCCGGCTGCGAACACCGGGCAGCCCGGTTTCAGGACGCGCCCGGCCTCGGTTAGAGCGATCAGACGATCGGATCGCTCTTGCAGGTGGTACAGCGGACCGAGGAGTAGAACTCCGTCGAAGCTCTGGTCGGCGAATTCCAGGTTCCCCGCTACCCCCCGCCTGGCATCAGGTACTCCGGCGGCGATGGCCTGCTCGACGTGGCGCTCTACCGGGTCCACCAGAGCCACCTCGTAACCGAGTTCGGCCAGCCAAAGCGAGTACGCGCCGGGCCCGCCTCCGACGTCGAGCAGACGAGCCGGCTGAGCGGGCAGGTAGCGACGAATGATCTCCTTGGTCCGAATCAACTCGATTCGGCTCAGCCCATCGCCATCCAGCCGCACCGACTCGTCGTAGAGCTCTGTGTAGTGGTTGTCGATTTCTGGCCGGATGAGAGGATCCATGAGTAGAGAGGCTACGCGACACTCTCACTGCGCCGAGAATGGCTCCCTCTCGCATGGGAGAAGGCCGAAACAAGAGAGCGTAAGTTCGGGTGCCAATTGCCAATTGCCAATTGCCAATGGCTAATGACTAAGGACCGGTTCGGATGACTATGTCATCCGAACCTATACCCCACCGACCTCACCGTCGTGATCCAACTGGCGCGTTCTTCGCCCAGCTTGGAGCGCAGCCGTCGCACGTGTACGTCGACCGTGCGGGCGCCGCCGAAGTAGTCGTATCCCCACACCTTCTGGAGTAGCTGTTCCCGGCTCCAGACCCTGCCCTGGTGCTCGATGAAGTATCGCAACAACTCGTACTCCATGAACGTCAGATCGATTGGTCTCCCGTCGATGGTGGCTTGATAGGTAGCGAGGTTGAGTTCGAGGGTTTTGTAGCGCTGCGTTTCGACTTCCGCCTGCTGACCGGCGAGGCGATGGAATCGCAGCCGCAACTCGAGCGTGTCGACGGGGTCGGCAACGAAGTCATCCACCCATCCCTCCGACTCGAGGAGAGTCGTCTGGGACGACGTGATGATTGCGATGATCGGACATCCATTGTCCTCGTTGACGCGTTTCGCCTCGCGTAGCTGCTGGATGGGCTCAGTGCGGAGATCGATAAGGGCGATATCCCACTCAGTCTCTTCATCTTCGATTGAGACCGCGTGCGCTCCCGTCAGCGTGATGGCTTCAACGAGACCGGTCGGGTCGCCAATCGAGGAGTACGCGACGGTGATCACAGGATCGGCAGATATCTTTCGAGTTCGAACGCCGAAACGTGATGCTGGAAACGATCCCATTCTTTACGTTTGTTGCGCAGGAACCATGAGAAGACGTGCTCACCGAGAGCCTCTGCCATGAACTCCGAAGCCTCCATGGCATCGAGGGCGTGATCGAGTGTGGAAGGGAGCCGTCCCACGCCCAGCGCCTTTCGTTCCGCGGTGGTCATTTCGAAGATGTTGTTCGAAACCTCGGCCGGCAGTTCGTAGTTGTTCTCGATTCCGCTCAGGCCCGCGGCAAGCAGGACGGAGAATGCGAGATACGGGTTGCAGGCGGAATCCGGCGCCCGGTACTCGATTCTGGTCGACGAGGCCTTCCCCCGCTTGACGGTCGGTACCCGGATCAGAGCAGACTGGTTGTTGCGTGCCCAGAACGAGTAGATCGGTGCCTCGAAACCTTTGACCAGACGTTTGTACGAGTTGACCCATTGGTTTGTGACTGCCGTCAACTCAGGGGCATGCCTGAGCACGCCTGCGATGAAACCCTCGGCTACCTTCGACAGCCCGTTCTCCGCACCGGCCTCGTAGAAGGCGTTTCGGTCGCCTTCGAACAGGGAAAGGTGCATGTGGAAACCCGATCCATCGTGTTCCTCGAGCGGCTTCGGCATGAATGTCGCGTAGATGCCGTGTTCGATCGCTACCTCTTTGACTGCGAGGCGGAAGGTCATCACGTTGTCGGCCATGGTCAGGGCGTCGGTGTATCGCAGGTCGATCTCGTGCTGGCTGGGGGCCACTTCGTGATGGGAGTACTCGACCGGGATCCCCAGCTGTTCGAGAGCGTTGATGGTTGTGCGGCGGTACTCCTGGGCCACGTCGAGTGGTGTCAGATCGAAGTAGCCGCCTTGATCGAGGACCTTTGGTTTTCCTTTCGAGTTCTTGAAGTAGAAGTACTCGAGTTCCGGTCCGACATAGAACGAGTATCCGAGGTCCGCCGCTCTTTGCAGGTTGCGCCGCAGCACATACCTCGGGTCTCCTTCAAAAGGCTCACCGTCCGGTGTGACGATGTCACAGAACATGCGGGCCACTTGCTGTTCCGGCCGCCACGGCAGTATCTGAAAACTGGACGGATCGGGCAGGGCGAGCATGTCGGCCTCTTGAACGCGGGCGTATCCGTCGATGGACGACCCATCGAACGTCATGCCTTCCTCGAACGCCGTCTCCAGTTCGGCCGGGCTGATCGAGACCGACTTGAGGAACCCCTGGACGTCGGTGAACCACAGGCGAACGAACCGGATTCCCCGTTCCTCGACGGTTCGCAGCACGTACTCAGCCTGTTTGTCCACGTCACGCTCCTTCGTCAATTACAACGAAACGATACTCCACGCATGGGGATCGCCCTTCTCGTGGCTATTCCACCCGACGGCCAATTGCCAATGGCTAAGGGCGATTCCCGGCGTCTTTGGTGCCGGGAATTAACACTCCATTCACATTCGGGCAACCGAGCCGAAACCGGCGTATGGGACTCTGCTGCCTGCGGGCGACTCGTGTCGCTTCGCGCCAAAACCGGCTTCAGAGGAGAAACCCATCGTGAGTAAGACGCCTGCCGACCTTCTTCAGGAACTAGTCGCCGAGGAGTACCTATTCGTGGACCTCAGGTTCTGCGACCTTCCCGGTCAGGTCCAGCACTTCACCATTCCGGCCGGCCAACTCGACGAAGATGGGTTCGTTGAAGGCTTTGGGTTCGATGGATCATCAATCCGGGGATTCCAGGAGATCCAGGAATCGGACATGATCCTCAAGCCGGACCCGTCCACGGCCTTCCTCGATCCGTTCATGAAGCACAAAACCATGGTGATCTACTGCTTCGTGTTCGACCCGATCACAGGCGAACCGTACGATCGCGACCCGCGCTACGTCGCTGCCAAAGCGGAGGCCTACTTGACGGGCACCGGCATCGCAGACACCTCTTTTTGGGGGCCCGAAGCTGAGTTCTACATTTTCGATTCCGCCCGGTTCATGCAGAACGAGTTCTCATCGTTCCATGAGGTGCAGTCTGTTGAGGGAGCGTGGAACTCCGGCGCCGAAGAGGACGGCAAGAACCTCGCCTACAAGCCCGGCTACAAAGAGGGATATTTCCCGGTCCCACCGACCGATCACTTCCAGGATCTGCGTTCGGAGATGTCGGTGGCGTTGATGAACCTCAACATTCACGTTGAAGTCCATCACCATGAAGTCGGAACCGCCGGCCAGGCCGAGATCGATATCCGTTACAACACACTCCTTCGTCAGGCAGACGACGTAACGATCTTCAAGTACGTCGTGAAGAACGTCGCTTGGGCGCACGACAAGACCGTGACCTTCATGCCGAAACCGGTGTTCATGGACAACGGCTCCGGGATGCACACCCACCAGAGCCTCTGGAAAGACGGGGTCCCTCTGTTCTACGACGAGAACGGCTACGCCGGGTTGTCGGACATGGCCCGTTGGTATATCGGTGGCTTGTTGAAGCATGCGCCGGCGGTGCTGGCCTTCGCAGCCCCGACTACGAACTCGTACCGACGCCTCGTGCCCGGATACGAAGCCCCGGTCAACCTTGTGTACAGCCAGCGCAACCGGTCGGCTGCCGTTCGGATCCCGTTGTACTCGCAGAAGCCGGCGCTCAAACGTCTGGAGTTTCGCTGCCCCGATCCGTCGGCCAACACATACCTGGCCTTCGCAGCGATGCTGATGGCCGGTCTCGACGGTGTGCAGAACCAGATCGAACCGCCACCCCCGGTCGACAAGGACATCTACGACATGCCGCCCTCCGAATTGGCGAACCTGCCATCGGTTCCGGGCAGCCTGGAAGAGGCACTGGCGGCGCTCGAAGAGGACCATGACTTCCTGCTGCAGGGCGACGTGTTCACTGAGGGCCTGATCCGTGCGTGGATCGATTACAAGAAGGAGCACGAGGTCGATGCTCTGCGGCTGCGCCCGCACCCGCACGAGTTCTCGATGTATTACGACACGTAGGAGCCTTCGGCTCCTACGTGTAGCCGTTAGCCGTTAGCCGTTAGTTCTCCCCCCGCCTCCACGGCGGGGGGAGAGGGCGCCGGATTCGAAGAATCCGGCGGTCGAGGGGGGCAGAAAGCTTGGCCCCTCTGGTTTCGCCTTCGGCGGACCCATCTCTCCCGCAGCTGGGGGAGGATGCGCAAGATAAGACCTGGTCGCGGCGACCCTCACTCGAGGGAGAATCTCCGTCTGCCGCACTGTGTTGCGACAGAACCCGCTGCGAAGCAGTCGGTATGCGACTGCCGAGTCGCTTCGATGAGCCTTGCTCCGCCAAGGTGAAACGGTGGGTGGTAGCGGGTACCTGGTACCCGCCCGTAGCCCCGTCCTAGATCCCGGCTACTGCCTTTGCCGAACTCACGGCGGCGCTGAAGTTGCCTATCGCGCCGTTGAAAGAATCCAGCGCAGCCAGGCGATCCGCGGAGCCCTCGCTGTTCACGAGTCCGTCGAGCACGTTCTCAGCTGCCGTCTTGGCGGCGGTTGCGGCGGCCACGACCTTCTCGTGCTCGAGGGCGAGCCCGGCCTCACCGGCGGGTGGAGTAGCTGCGGCTACTTCGTCGGCGAAGGTGATCGTATCTGTGATCAAGGTCTCTAGAGCAGCCTTGGTGTCCGCGTAGGTGGCCGAGCGATCGTCCCAAGCGGCGTTGGCGGCCACCATCCGGGCACCGAGGCTCGCCATAGACAGATCGAAGTTATCGAGTCCGGCGACGTAGGCCTGGACTTCGGGCGTAATCGCGACCGGCACCGTGGACGGGGTCGACGAACCGGTCGTTGGTTCGGTCGTGGACGTGCTGGTCGACGTCGAAGAAGAGGTCTCATTATCTGGGACCTCGGGGACGGTATCGATACTGGTGGTGAAGAGGTAGGTGAATCCGACCATTCCGACAATTATCAGCGGAAGGATCCACCGCCCTGGCTTTGGATCTGGGTTGCGTGCCATCGGCAGACCAACGATAGCCGACGGCCTTGAGGTTCCCGAACAATGCGGCTCGTTTTCGAGAAGCCTCTTGATCCCGGGCCTCCGCTGTCGTACGTTCGACTTGCTCCCGCGCTTCCCCGGAGAGGCGTCATGCGCGATCAGCTTTCCGATAACGAAACGGAGATCTACGAGCACATACCCTGGAGCCGGCTCACTCCCACCAACGAGACCCTTGCGCGCGGTAGGTGGGTGTACTTCGCGGCCGCTCTGCTGATTGCAGCTGCGATCGCAGCCGTTGTTGCACGCATGGTGTGGCAACCCGAGGTGGCGGTCGCAGCACCGTCGACATCCTCCCTTCGACCGATGATCGAGGTCCCGGAATCCGTTCCGCTGCCGGCCCTCTATTCCGAAGCAGACCTGATGGCCGCATCGCCGCCCCTCGATATCGGTCGGAAAGTGGCTTCGGTCGCCGAACGATATGTGCGCCGGTGGGTCGGCAGCTCGGATGACTCATGGAGCTATGTCGAGTGGATGGTGGTCGAATCCGTGGAGGATCTCGGAGACGGCATATTCTCAGTCACGGTGTTGATGCAGTTGCTCGCCGGCGGTGAGGCGGGAACCGTTCGTCTTCCGGTTGAGGGTCTCGTAGTCAGCGTTCTGGTGGACGGCGATGCGGTCGCGGTGGTCGATCTGCCGACTCCGGTGGGTGTCGGAGCACTGTCGGTTGGTAGACCCGTCGTTGGGAATGCCGAGATACCGGCTGTGGTTGCACAGGCCGCCCTCGACACGGTCGCTCCGTGGGGCACGGCCACTGTTGTGGGCGGAGGGCCGGTGGCTGATCGATGGCGAGTTGAAGTAGAGGTTGAAAGCTCCGAAGGGCTTCTGAGAACGGTTGCCGTGTGGATGTCCCCGGACGGTTCGCCGCTGGCTCCGGTGCCGTAGGAGGGAAGTAGCCTGGCAGTGCACTTCAGGCGGCGTTGCAGAGGTTTCTATGACCGGCCTTGTCTTCATATTGGTGGGAATCATCGGTGCCATCTCCAAACCTTTTGGTGGATCACCCGGATACGGCGATGGGGATGAGCCCCACCCCGGCTACGTCGGTCTGGAACGCGTACCCGTATCGGATGACTGGTTCGAGGTCCACATCGTTGCGCCCGGCGTTTTGGCGATTTCTGAACCATTCCAGTGGCAAGAGGTGGTCTCGTACCTGATTACGGGCTCCGAGCGAGCTCTCCTCTTCGATACCGGCATGGGCATCAGCTCAATCAGCAGTGTTGTTCGAGAACTCACCTCCCTCCCTGTGACCGTGCTCAACTCGCACACTCATTTCGATCACATTGGCGGCAACGCGGAATTCGATCGAATCCTGGCCATGGACACTGAGTACACCAGGCACAGCGCATTGGGTATTGCCAACTCAGAGGTCCGCGAGGAGGTATCTCCAGAAGCCGTCCGGCGGCCGCTACCGGAGGGTGTCGATCCGTCTACCTACCGCATCTCGCCGTTCGAGGTCACCCAGTACATCGCCGATGGGCATCGCATCGACCTCGGGGATAGAGAACTCGAAGTCGTGAGTATTCCCGGACACACACCCGATTCGATCGCCCTGCTCGAAAGCGATACCGGTTTCTTGTGGACTGGAGACACCTTCTACGAGGGGCCGATCTGGCTGTTCGTGCCAGAGACAGATCTGGTGGCCTACGAAGAATCACTGGAGCGACTGGTCGGACTCGTGCCACGCCTCACAACCCTGTTCCCGGCACACGAGGCGCCCAAGGCGAACCCCCGACGCCTGGAAGAGCTGCGCAATGCCCTCGCGCTGGTGAAAGCAGGCAAAGCTGAGGGAGAGGACACCGGGGATGGACGCATCGAGTACGGCTTTGGAGCCTTCTCCTTGCTGATGGACGGATCCGACCGGGTCGGGTGATCCGGCAGTCGTGTCGGCGCCTCGACCGATTACCCGGGGAACTCTGCCTCTAGGATCGCTTGGGCGGTCGGAGCGATGGCTCCCCAGTCGGCATCCGGCGTCTTGGTCAACGTAACGAAATCGGCGGTCATGAAGACACTCGTCACGCCTTCGAGTTGGAAAAGAGCAATCGCAAGAGGGTCGTCGGTTTCCTGGTTGGGAACGAAGGTCTTCGGTCCTCCCACATCCACCCCTACGGTGAACTTGAGGGCATTCGGGTTGGGTGTGTTGTCGATTCGAACCGGCATGGGTGTTGATCCTTCCTACCGTCCAGAGAGTAGTGAAGCATCGTGACACTCGGCGTCGATGTTGGAGGCACGTTCACCGACCTCGCCTGGTGGGATGGAGCGCAGCTTCGTGTAGGCAAGACTTCGTCGACGCCGGATCAGTCGGAGGGTGTAGTCGCCGGTGCCATCGAACTCACAGAGGGACGGCCGGTGGGAGGCCTACTGCACGGTACGACGGTTGCAACCAACACGCTCCTCGAGCGAAAGGGGGCACGCACCGCATTGGTTGCCACCGAAGGGTTCATCGATGTGATCGAGATCGGACGGCAGGATCGGCCCTCGCTCTACGACAGCTTTGTCGATCGGTCGGAACCGCTGGTTGAGAAACAGCTACGGTTTGGCGCCGCAGAACGTTCTACTTTCGATGCCGAATCCAACCTTCGCCTCTCAAATCTCGGTCCGTTGATTGCAGCGCTCGCAGCTGCCCGGCCGGAGGCGGTTGCCGTTTCGCTGCTTTTCGGGTTCGCCAATCCGGATCACGAGTTGCTTATTCGTGAGGCCATCGTTGCGGCCTTGCCGGACCTGCCTGTATCGATCAGCAGTGAGGTCGTAGGCGAGCTTCGCGAGTACGAAAGGACCTCCACGACGGTCCTCAATGCTTACTTGACCCCGGTGATGTCGAGATACCTGCGTCGGTTGGTGGAGAGGGCGGCCGTCGCAGGTCTTCCGCCCGACATTCTGGTGATGCGGTCGTCGGGCGGGCTGATGGACATCGGCACCGCCGGGCAACTTCCGGCTGCGGCACTGCTCTCAGGTCCGGCAGGTGGTGTCGTCGCCTCCGCTGCTCTGGGAGAAACACTCGGATACGGCAGGCTCGTCTCATTCGATATGGGAGGCACCTCCACCGATGTGTGCCGAATCGAAAGAGGACGCCCGGAGGTCTCGTACGAGAGAGCTATCGACGGATACCCGTGCCGGATGCCATCCGTTGCGGTACACACGGTCGGTGCAGGCGGAGGCAGTGTCGGCTGGATCGATCCGGGAGGGGCACTTCGGGTTGGACCACGCAGTTCGGGGGCCATTCCCGGTCCGGCGTCTTACGACCGCGGCGGAGCCGAAGCCGCAGTCACCGACGCGAATCTGGCGCTGGGTCGAATCGGGTCCGAAGTGCGCCTCGCTGGATCGGTCCCGTTGCGCGAAGATCTGGCGTTGGCGGCACTCGACCGGCTCGGCGCGGCAGTGGGCCTCGGGCATCGTGAGGCGGCTCTCGGGATGCTCGAAGTGGTTGAGGCTCACATGACCAGGGCGATCCGGGCCGTCTCGGTCGAACAGGGCGCCGATCCCCGGGACGCGGCTCTGGTGGCCTTCGGTGGGGCTGGCGGTCTTCACGCGACCGCACTGGCAAAGAGTCTCGAGATGGCAGGCGTGATAGTCCCGCCGTTTGCCGGAGTGTTCTCCGCCTTCGGCCTCCTCTTGAGCCCGCCCCGTCACGACGCGGCGCGCAGTGTGCTGCTGCGGTCCGGCGAACGGCTCGATGAGCTGGTTGATTCTCTGGCCGGAGAGGCCGTAGACACCTATCGTGCCGAGACGGGTCGAGGTCCGGAGCAGGTTCGGCTCGTCGCCGATGTTCGTTATCTGGGTCAGGCCCATGAGACCTCAGTTGCCTACGAGGCCGGTGAAGGATGGGACGTCCTGGCCGGACGTTTCCACGCCGCCCACCACGATCACAACGGCTTCGCGCGGCCGGAGGACCCGGTTGAGGTAGTCACGTTGAGAGCGGAGGCAGTTGGATCACCTGCCATGTCCTGGAACGAGCTCCCGGAGTTTCGACCCGAAGGGGAGGCGGGCCGCGGAACCCGGGAGGTCGTTTCTTCAGATGGACCCGTGCCGGCTTCTGTTTGGTGGCGTGGTGGCCTAGCTCCCGGTCGCGAGATCGTTGGACCGGCTGTTATCGAAGAAGGGGAGGCGACCACCTATCTAGGGCCCGGGGAGCGCGCGGTCGTGTCCGAGTCGGGAGCTCTCGAGGTGTCATGGTGACCTCGATAAGTCCGATCGCCTTGGAAGTAGCGAGAAATCAGTTCGCTTCGATAGCCGACGAGATGGGGATGGTGCTGCGCCGTACCTCGTACTCACCGAATATCAAAGAGCGAGCCGATTGTTCCGCCGCCCTGTTTGTTGCCTCAGGGGAGATGCTTGCTCAGGCCGAGCACATTCCGGTGCATCTCGGTTCGATGCCGGCGTCGGTTGCCGCGGTCCTTGATCGATTCGGCGACGGAGTGGAGCCGGACACACAGTACGCAGTGAATGATCCCTTCTTCGGAGGTACCCACCTCAACGACTTGACGCTTGTCCGTCCCGTGTTCGTCGATGGGCGCATGGTTGCCTGGGTTGCCAATAGAGCGCATCACGCTGATGTGGGAGGCGAGGCGCCGGGCTCGATGCCGGCACATGCCATCCACATCGATCAGGAAGGCCACCGGGTTCCGCCGACGGTCGCAGTTCGTAACGGCGTGTGGGTAGCAGAGTTCATCGAGCCTCTTCTGCAAGCCACCCGAACGCCGGCGGAGCGGCTTGGCGATTTATCGGCCCAGCTCGGTGCCAATGAAGTGGGCGCACGACGGCTCCAGTCTCTGATTGCGAACGAGGGGATCGACTCGTACGACCAACTCAGCTCGGCGTTGCTCGGCTACGGAGAGCGGCGAATGAGAGCTGCGCTCGGGGCCCTCCCGGACGGCAGGTTCGAATTCGCCGATGTCATGGAGTGGGGCTCTCGAGACCTTCCGATCACTGTGGTCGTGCATATCGACGGAGAGGGATTGGAGGCCGACTTTTCCGGGACGCACGCTCAAATCGACGGCAACATCAACGCCGTCGAAGCCGTCACCCGTAGTTGCCTGTACTACGCGGTGCGGGTGGCGACGGACCCGACGATACCTACCAACGGTGGCTGCTACCGGCCCCTGAACCTGAAGGCCCGGGCCGGATCCCTCGTGTCGGCCGAATACCCCGCCGCCGTTGCGGCCGGAAATGTGGAGACGAGCCAGCGAATCGCCGACGTTCTGCTGGGTGCACTTGCCCTGGCTGCCCCGGATCGAGTGCCGGCTGCTTCGCAAGGGACGATGAACAACGTGTTGATCGGATCCGACGAGTTCGCCTATTACGAGACTTTGGCCGGAGGGCAAGGAGGACGCCCCGGCAAGGCAGGCCAGTCGGGCATACATACCGGTATGACGAACACAAAGAACACCCCGATCGAGTCGCTCGAGACCCACTACCCCTTCCGAGTTGTGCGTTACGGCCTGCGCCGTGAGAGTGGTGGCGCCGGAGAATTCCCGGGCGGCGAGGGTATCGAGCGAGAGATCGAGTTCGCGGCCGCGGCCACCGTGTCGCTCATGGGCGAGCGGCGGCGCAACGCCCCGTGGGGACTGGCCGGCGGAGGCCCGGGAGCAACAGGCGAGGACTGGGTGATCCGCAAAGGCCGAACGCCCGAGCGTGTGCCCGGGAAATCAACATTCGAGGTCGCCGCAGGAGACCGATTGCTGGTGCGGACGCCGGGCGGAGGAGGTTGGGGTGTTGAATGAAACCGCGTGATGCAGCCCGCCGCTGGGCCGAAGTGTGGCGGCGTTCGTGGGAAACGCTGGACGTGGAGCCCATCGTCGCCTTGTATCGCGAGGACGCCCTTCTTTCCACCGCGCCTTTTCGTGAGCCCTTCAAAGGACGGGGTGGTGTTCGTAGCTATGTGACCAGGGTATTCGGGGAGGAGGAAGAGCCGAAGGTCCAAATCGGAATCCCTGTGGTCGACGGGGACTCTGCCGCTATTCCGTGGTGGGCCGCCTTCGGCGAAGAAGGGCACGACGTGACCCTGGCCGGGATTTCCCTCCTTCGCTTTGACGCCCGCGGCCTCGTCGCCGAGCAGTGGGACTCGTGGAATGTCACCGATGGGCTTCTCGATCCACCAGAGAGCTGGGGCCCTTTTGGCAGCGGGTGACATGGAAGTAGGAGATAGGGCTGAAACCGTCCCTCTTTTTGGAGAGTTCGTGTCTCGCTCTCCGGCTGCACTCCGCGCGTGGCGCGTCAGTTGGGTAACCTGCCAAGCATGACGCTCACCGCCGAATTGCGCGATCTTCTCGGCCACGACCGGGTGCTCACAGAGCCACTCGAACGCTGGGTATACGGCATCGATTCGGGTGTGGTCCGTGGTGATGCGCAGCTCGTAGCGTTCCCTGAGACCACGGCTGAAGTGGCTTCAATAGTGCGCCTGGCACGCCATTACCGGATGCCGATTGTGGCGAGGGGCGCAGGAACCGGACTGGCCGGAGGAGCGATTCCGACCCAACCCGGCTTGGTAGTGGTGCTGACCAAGATGAACTCGGTCGAGATCGACCTCGAGAACGCAACGGCCTGGGTGGGTCCCGGGGTTATCAATCTCGATCTCTCCAAACAGACGGATCCACTCGGATATCACTTCGCCCCCGACCCATCCTCGCAATCTGCGTGCACGATCGGCGGCAACATCGCCAATAACTCTGGTGGGCCTCACTGCCTGGCGGAAGGATCGACGGTCGGGCACGTGCTCGCCCTCGAGATGGTCACAGCCGACGGGGATGTTCTCGTGCTGGGCGGCCCGGCTCCCGACCCGCTGGGACTCGATCTGCGCGGTGTCGTAGTCGGATCTGAAGGCACCCTCGGAATCATCACGAAGGCGCTCGTGCGTCTCACTCCGAATCCGCCCGATGTGCGGACCTTGCTGACGGCATTCTCACGGGTCGAGGATGCCGCCGCCACGGTGTCGGGCATCATCGCCCGCGGGGTCGTGCCTGCTGCCCTGGAGATGATGGATCAACGCATGACCGAGGCGGTGGAGCGATTTGTGAGCGCCGGATTCCCGACCGATGCCGCGGCCGTATTGCTCGCCGAGGTAGTCGGGCTCTCGGCTGCCGTCGATGCCGAAGCGGCCATAATCGAAGAGGTCGCCAGGGAAAACAACGCCACGACTCTGCGCGTTGCCGCCGATGAGGCAGAGCGGGCGAAGCTGTGGCTCGGGCGCAAATCGGCTTTCGGCGCCGTGGCTCAGGCTGCACCCGATTATTACCTGCACGACACCGTCGTGCCCCGTACGAAACTCGTCGAAACGATGACCCGTGTGTATGAGATCGCGGACCGGCACGGCATCATGATGTTGAACGTCTTCCACGCGGGTGACGGCAATCTGCACCCCCTGATGGCGTTCGATTCTGCCGAGGAGGGGATGCTCGCTCGGGTCAAGGCTGCTGCTCGTGAGTTGGTTGAGGTCTGCGTGGAAGTCGGGGGCTCTCTCTCGGGGGAGCACGGAATCGGAATAGAGAAGCGCGAGTTGATGAAGCTCGTATTCAACGAGGCCGACCTGGATGCGCAGGCGCGCGTCCGTGAATCATTCGACCCGGATGCGGTGTTCAATCCCGACAAGGTTCTGCCGGCCGGTTCACGCTGCTTCGATCTGGGCAGGCCGCCCCTCGAAGGAATGTGGGTGTGACCTCCGTTCGCTCCGCTCTCGACGGCTTGCCCGGCCAGGTTGCGCCGATCGCCGGAGCTCCCGAGGCTGATGCGACTGTTGCCCCGGCGTCCATCGAAGATGTGGAAACCATTCTCGACACCGCAAGCGAGCACCATCTGCGGACGCTTGTGTGGGGTGGGGGCACCCACCAGGGCTACGGAGGACGCCTCGACCCGGTCGTGGTTCTGTCGACTGCCGGCCTTGATCGGATCGTCGATTTCCAGCCGGAGGACCTCACAGTCACCGTTGAGGCGGGCGTGCGCGTGGCCGACCTGGAGAAGCATCTAGCGGAACACGGCTTGACGGCTGCCTTGCCGGAGAAGCCCGGCGAAGCAACGGTCGGAGGGGTAGTGGCCGCCGGCATCAGCGGGTGGAGGCGCGCCCGGTACGGACCCACGCGTGAGCGTCTGCTCGAGGTAATCCTGGTCACCGGCGACGGCAGGAGAGTTCGGGGTGGAGGACGGGTGGTCAAGAACGTGACCGGCTTCGATATTCCCCGGCTGGCGACGGGTTCCTTCGGTTCGCTCGGGGTCATCGCCCAGGTTTGCCTCAAACTGTGGCCGTTGCCGTCCGCGCAGGGGACCGTCACGGTTGCCGACGGTGACCGGGCGCTGGCCGCCGCATACCGTCCGCAAGCCGTCGTCGAGTGCGATGGTTCGACCAAGGTGTTTCTGGGCGGCACACCGGAAGAGGTCGAGGGCCAGGCAGCGGCGATCGGTAGTCCGGTGACCGAGGGATGGGACTGGCCGGGAGAACTCGACGGCGACGTCCGCTGGTCGCTGCGCGTGCCGCCGTCCAAGTTGCGTACTGCGATCAATGAGGTACGGGCGGACTACGCATATCAGGCAGCGTTGGGAGTCGGAGAGGTGGTCATCAGCGGGCCCGACGGCGATGTCGACGCTTTGCGCAAGTGGGCCGAGTCGGTCGGGGGCGCGCTGGTGCTCATCGCCGGTCCTCCGGAACTCTACGCCCGGATCGATCCCTGGGGGACTCCTCCGGCCGCCCTGTCGCTGCAGAAGCGAATCGTGCAGCGGTTCGATCCGGTCCGGATACTCAACCCCGGCCGCCTCCCGGGGGGTATCTGATGGGCTGGGTCACCGCGGACGCCCCAACGAGATCTGAGCTGGCCGCCTGTATCCAGTGCGGGCTCTGTCTGCCGCATTGCCCGACGTTTCGACTGACCGGCATGGAGTCCGCTTCACCGCGCGGCCGGTTGTTGATGATGAGCGCCGTGGCCGAAGGTTACTCAGAGGTCAACGACGTTTTCGATGACCTCATGGGGTTCTGTCTGCAATGTCGGGCATGTGAGGTCGTGTGTCCTTCGTTGGTTCCATTCGGACGTGCCATGGAGGGCGCCCGGATCGAGATTGCCGCGCAACTGGCGTCTCCTGTTCGCCGGTTCCGTCGATTGATAACTGGAAGGTGGATAGGTATTCCCTGGGTCATGCGGGCAGTCACCCGCATGGCGCGGCTCGTCCAGCGAAGTGTGCCCGCCCGATTTCTCCCTCCACAGGTTCGAACCTCAATCGGTGGGTTGCGCCGGTTGCCGAAGCGGCCGGCGTCGTCCGTCGGGTCTACCTTCACCCCGATTGGACTTTCCGGCGCGGGTGTGGCTGCAGTGTTGGCGGGGTGTGTGATGGACCCGTGGTTCGGTGACGTCCACACGGCCACGGTGGAAGTCTTGCGCAGGTCCGGGTACAGGGTGGTCGTTCCGGACGGTCAAACGTGCTGCGGCGCTCTCGCCGCTCACGACGGCGACGCCCAGGGGACAAGACGTCTGGCGAAGCGGAACCTCAGCGCCTTCGCGTCGGCCGATTTGATCGTGACCGACGCAGCCGGTTGCGGAGCTCATCTCAAGGAATACGGCAACTGGGTAGGCGATGCCGGCGAAATCCTCGCTTCGAAAGTCAAGGATGTGACCGAAGTGGTTGCAGAGGCGATCGCCGACGGGCGCCTTCCCCGACTGGACGTACCACGGGGGAAGGTGGCAATGCAGGATCCGTGTCACCTGCGACACGCCCAGCGCATCGTCGCCGAACCGCGGGCGGTGGTTGCAGCTGCCGGATACGAACCGGTAGAAATCGATGAGGTTGGGATGTGCTGTGGAGCCGCCGGGATGTACAGCATGTTGCATCCGAAGGCCTCGCGGGAACTGGGTCAGAAAAAGGCAGATCAAGTGAGGGCCTCGGGATCCACGTTGGTTGCCTCGGCCAATCCGGGTTGCGAGATGCAACTCCGGGGTCACCTCGGTGGTGCCTACCGGGTTGCACATCCAGTTGAGCTCTACTGGGAAGCGCTGCAAGCCGCTGATCCGACGCGGTAGGCTGGTCGCTCGCCGAAGAAGGCAACGCTTGACCGAAATGAACTCTCCAACCGAGGTGCCGGCCGGGTCCCAACTGCGCCGTTTGCTTGGACTCGGTGTCCACACGCTGGGTACGAGTTTTGACGTGGGTCTGCTCGTTGTCGGCACGGCATTGGTTGGTTTGGCGGCTGCCGTTCTGTTGGATGGCTTCGACGTTGTCGAGATTGGCCTCACCGAATCGACGGGTTCGATGCTCGGATCCGGCCTCGTAATCGCCGTGTTCGGAGCGTTCGCTCTTGGAGTTGCTGCCGAAGGACCGATCGGCTATTCGACCCGCCGTCGGGGAACTTTCACCGATATCGAGGTAGCGGTTGCCGGAGCCCTGGGTGCTCTCCTCACCGGTCTGGCCCTCTTCTTGATTGCCGGCTTCGTTCGGCAGTTCGTGGACGAGTTGCCGCAGCCATTCGACTTTGGCGTAACGGTGATTCGCAGTGCCGGTAGGGCCGGAATGACCTTCGCTCTCTTCCTGGGCGTCCCGGCGCTGTGGGGTGTTCGGGAATTGTGGGGCCACAATTCCTGGATCGAGGAGATCGAGCTTCCAATCTTCTACGCAATCTGGGCCACGGCGGCCGCGTTCTTCATCGCCGGAGCGATCTAGCCGGCAGAGCAGCCCCCCGGCGGTCCTGGGTCATTAGCTCCGGGCTATGGCGCGTTAGAACCCAACCCTAGAACCCTCTACAGGGAGTACTCCCACAGGATGTCGTGGTGGAGTTCGGCACCTGCTCGCTTGAACGCATCCTCCAGAAAACCCACAGCAGGCACCAGCGCGGTGAGCTTCTCAGCGCCGAGGTCGGTCGCCCGATCCAGCATCGCCCGCACGAGCGAATAGGCGTCGTCGGGGTTGGTGGTCATCCAGGGCACGTGGAAGGAGTCATCGCGGAAAGCACCGATCACCCATCCGGCCCTGCACGCCCAGAATCTCCGCTCCACTGCAGCCTCCTCGAGATCCGCCATCCGCAGGCTGCGGAACGTCCACCAGGTCGGGAAGAGATTTCGGGCATGCCTGATGAGATCGCCGCTCGACCAGGACAGAAAGGCGGGCTCGGCCTCCGCACGGGGAGCCGGGGTCAAGCGTTCGTCTCCGGGCGTCCGCTTCCCGCCGTTGCCGCTTGTTTCCGGTTGGGTCGATCCGATCGAACGGATGGCGTAGAACCACGTTGAGACATCCCGGTATCCGGCCTTGCGGACCTGAGTCTGAGCCGCCGTGTTCCAGCTCTCAGTGAGGAGTCGGGCCACACGAGCTCCCTGATCGGCTGCCCACTGGTTGGCAGCCCTGGTCACCTCGGTGGCGATGCCTTGCCGCCGGGCGTCGGGATGAACGCGAGCCGCGTGCAACCAGGCTTCATCAGCTGAAACCATGACGATACGAACCATGCCGAGCGGCCGGTCGTTGTCATCGGCGGCCACGAGGATGGTGGACGTATCGTCTTCGGACATCCATTGGGCGAAGCTATCCGGCACGTAGTCGCCCCACTCGAAAGTGTTGCTCGTGAAGGCAACGATGGCCGCCTCATCGTCCGGACGGGCAGTGCGGATGTTCATGCCATCGAGCATACCGTGTGCGGGCGAATGGGCTTTGGGCTGTGAGGAATGGGCAACTGGGCCCCGGCACCGACGGGCCCTCTACATCCGTTCAGGAATCTCGATTCCCAGGAGGTCCAGAACCAGTTCGAGCTGACGTAGCGTTGTGCCGACGAGAGTAAGCCATGAGCCCTGGCGGGCTGCATCGGGTTCGGACAGGATGTGGCAGGCCTCGTAGAAACGGTTGAAGTCGGCCACCAACTCAAACGCATACTCGGCCAGCTGGTTGGGAGCGCGGTGCTCGACCGCCCGTGCGAACACCTCCGGCAACCGGGCGAGGCGCAACATCAGGTTGCGTTCTCCGTCACGGTCGGCCGCGATGATTCGGCCGCCCTTCAGCCCGCGCTCGGACGCTTCGCGCAATATCGATTTGATGCGAACTGCCCCGTAGAGGAGGTAAGGGCCCGTCTTCCCGTCGAAAGAAGTGAACCGATCCACATCGAAGATGTAGTTCGAGGTCCGATGGTTGTGAAGATCCCCGAATTTCAAAGCCGACATACCGACGAGGTGGGCAATGCGGTGCCGTTCTTCCTGGGGGTATCCGGTGGCGAGTTCGTTCTCATCGAGGCGCTGCGTGGCTCGCTCGACCACCATTGAGACGAGGTCGGCAAGTCGCAAGAGGTTGCCGTCCCGGGTCTTGAAGGGCTTGCCGTCCGGTCCGTTGACGGTGCCGTTTCCTGCGTGTTCGAGCACAACGTCGGGGCCGGCGATCCCGGTCAGGCGTGCGGCGCGAAAGACCTGTTCGAAGTGCAGAGACTGCCGGACATCGACGATGTAGACCATGAGGCGGGCGTCGAGGTCCTCGATACGCTCCTCGATCGTGGCGAGGTCGCTCGTTCCATATAGATAGGCACCGTCGCTCTTGGCGAGGAGAAGGGGCGGGATCTCCTTGGTGTCTACTTCGTCGGCAACATCGATCACGGTTGCCCCATCACTGAGCCGGGTGAGCCCGGCTTCGACGAGGCGATCGATCATCGGCTGGATTCGATCATGGACGGTGCTCTCGCCGTTCCAAAGATCGAAGTGGACCCCGAGGTCATCGTAGACGTCTCTCATCGCCTCGATTGAGACGGTTCGGAAGTGGGACCAGAGGGCCCGGTATCCGGGTCGTCCGTCCTGGAGTTCGACTGTTGCCTGGCGGGCGGCCTCGGCAAAGGCTCGATCCTGTTTGGACCGTTCGGATGCAACCGGATACATGAGCTGAAGGTCACCCACCGAAACCGGCGAGTCGGCGGGATACGGCCCGGTGAAGCCGGCGTCGAAGTAGGGGAGGCCGGGCTGGCGTTCGGAGAGCTCGACGATGAGCTGACCCATGGGAGTTCCCCAGTCACCCAGGTGGACGTCGCCGGCGACCCGGTGTCCTTCGAAGAGCAGGATGCGCTTGATCGACTCGCCGATGATGGCCGGTCGCAGGTGCCCGACGTGCATCTCCTTGGCCACGTTCGGGCCCCCGTAGTCGACGACAACCGCGAGCGCCTCGGCTGCTCGTGGGACGCCGAGGCGGCCATCCTCTGCCACCGTTTGAAGGGCCTCGGCGAGGAACTCGTCGGTCAGTATGACGTTGATGAAGCCGGGCCCTGCGAGGCTCATCTCGGCGATGCGCTCATCTCCGGAAACGGCTTCCAACACCTCTTGTGCGATCTCGCGGGGGTTTCGCCCGGCCGGCTTGGCAGCCGGCAACGCACCGTTGCATTGGAACTGCCCGAGGTCGGGCCGCTGCGAAACGGACACTTCGCCGAACGACCGGTCGAGCCCGATCGACGCGAACGCATCGCCAAAGACATCGCTGAGATCGGAAAGAAGGGACATGGTGTTCCGAGATGATAGGGCACATGCCCCCACCCCCGTTTTCGCGCGACATTCTGGCCCCATAGGTCCAGAATGTCGCGCGAAAACGGGGTTCAGGGTGTGATCGGGTTGCCCCACCAGGCCCGAAGGCCGTCGACGAAGGCGTCGCGGGCGTCGTTGATACCGCTCCCATCGGGTGCCAGCGGCGCCAGGACCACGAAGGCGATCAATCCGATGAGGATGATGACGGCAATCCGAACGATCCAGCGAAGCACACCCGAAAACTAGCGTTCACGCGCGCGGAT
>JAHEDJ010000012.1:33960-38004 GCA_024641325.1 bacterium
TTCCGGAGGAGCCGGACGGGGTGTGCCGGGCCTCAGTAGGCCGCCAGCTCCTTAGCCCGCTCGATGATGCCTTCAACGTTCGGCCGGATCTGTTCCTCGAGAACACCGGCGAACGGGAAGGTTGGCACGTCCGGCGATGCGTACCGCTTCACCGGAGCATCCAGGTATTCGAAAGCTGTGTCTGCGATCTGGGCCGCGATCTCGGCACCGAATCCCATGAACTCGTTGTCCTCGTAGATGATCAGCGCTCTTCCGGTCTTTCGAACGGACGCCTCGATGGTCGGCCAATCGAGCGGTTTCAGCGAGCGCAGGTCGATGACCTCAGCGTCGATGCCGTCCTCCTCCAGCAGCGCTGCCGCTTCGAGTGTGAAGAACGCCATGGCGCCGTAGGCGATGAGCGTGATGTCTCGGCCGTTTCGCCGAACGGCGGCCTTGCCGAGCGGGATCCGGAACTCGTCATTGGGGTATGGTCCGCGTCCCAGCCGGTACAGCTTCTTCGGTTCCAGGAACAAGACCGGGTCGGGATCCAATGCAGCTTCCCACAACAGCCCTTTCACGTCGGCGGGTGTCGACGGCACGACGACCTTCAAGCCGGGCACGTGGGTGTAGAAAGCCTCCACCGACTGCGAGTGATACAACCCGCCGTTGATTCCGCCGCCGTACGGCGTCCGGATCACCATCTTTACGTTCCATCGTCCGTTGGTCCGATAGTGGACCCGGGCGACCTCAGACACGATCTGATCGAAGGCCGGGTGGATGTAGTCGGCGAACTGGATCTCGGCGAGCGCCATCTTTCCGACCGCGGTCAGTCCTATTCCGGTTCCGATGATCAGTGATTCCGCCAGCGGTGAGTTGAAGCAGCGATCGGCGCCGAAAGCATTTGTCAGCCCCTGTGTTGCCTTGAATACGCCGCCTTTCGGGTCGGCGACATCCTCACCGAATACCACCGCCTCAGGGTGGGCAGCCATGATCTCGTGCAGCGTCATGTTGACAGCCTGAATCATGTTGACTTCCTCACCGGCCGGCTCCGGCTCGGGTTCGGTAGTCGCCACGGTGGGAACGATCGGGTTGGCGTACACGTTGCCGGTTGCGTCGTCGCTGAACGGCTCGGCTTCGGCCCGCTCGACTGCGTCTGCCACTCGAGCCCGCAGCTCCCGTTGCATCTCCTCTTCGACGGCTTCCGGAAGCAATCGAGCCTCGATCAGGTATTGCTTGAGCAGAATCAGCGGATCACGACGCCGCCACTGTTCCACCTCCTCGCGGCTCCGGTAGAGCTTGTCATCGTCATCCGATGTGTGGGCGTAGTAGCGATAGGTCCGCGCTTCGATCAGGCTCGGCCCGCCACCGGCACGAGCTCGTTCGGCGGCGGCCTTCGTTGCCGAGTAGACGGAGAGTGCGTCGTTGCCGTCGATCAAGGCGCCGTGGAATCCGTATCCGAGGGCCCGGTCGGCGATGATGCCTCCGACCTCCTCCGCCTCCGGGACCGAGATGGCGTACTGGTTGTTCTCGATGACGACGATCAGCGGGAGACGGCGGGCCCCGGCGAAGTTCATCATCTCGTGCCAGTCGCCTTCGGAGGTCGAGCCTTCGCCTCCGTAAACAACAACTACTCCACCGGTCTTGTCCATCATCTGTCCGTAAGCGATTCCGGCCGCGTGCGGATACTGCGTGGCAATCGCGGACGAGTGGCTGAAAACGTTCCTCGACGGGTCGGACCAGTGTCCGGGCATTTGCCGGCCGCCGCTCGTTACGTCTGCCGCCCGGCTGAATACCGTCAAGAAGTAGTCGTACGGTGTGAATCCCCAGGTGAGAGCAACGCCGATATCCCGGTAGTAGGGGAGAGCCCAATCGATAGTCGGATCGAGGGCAAAGGCGGAGCCCACCTGTGCGGCCTCGTGCCCGGAGGAAGAAACGACGAAGGGGGCGCGACCTTGCCGGTTCAATGCCCACGTCCGGTCGTCGACGATGCGCGTCAGCAACATCTTCCGATAGAGATCGAGAACCTGCTCATCGCTCAAGCCGAGCTCGACGTGGCTGTCTTTGATCTCCCCTACTTCAAGATCCACTCGTCCACTCCTAGTTGCGGTCTTCGCCGTGGCGCCGGAACCGGCGGAGATCGCCGATCGTCTTCATACGTTGCTCGGCCACGTTGACGGCCGCCAAGTGCGGATTGGTGCCTTTGTCGCGCGCCGTCTCCAGGATCCGCGTTGTGGCATCGTGGATGCTGTCGACATGGTGCATCGCCCGCGTCTTCTCGTAACCGCGCATCTCTTCGAAGACGTTGATCAGGCCACCCGCGTTCACTACGAAGTCGGGGGCATACAGAATGCCCCGCTTGTCGATGCGGTCCCCGTCCTCGTCGGTGGCCAGCTGGTTGTTGGCGGCGCCGACGATGACCTGTGTTGCCAGTTTGGGGATGGTCTCCTCGGTCAGAGACGCACCGAGTGCGCATGGGGAGAGAATGTCGCAATCGACGAACAGGATCTCATCGGGATCAACGGCCTTCACGCCGAAGTCCTCGGTCACCCTGTCGATCGCAGGTTCGTACGTATCGGCCACTATGACTTCGCAACCGGCGTTGACCAGATGCTCGACGTAGTAATAGCCAACCTTGCCAACACCCTGTACCGCTACCCGGCGACCGGTGAGGTCCGCCGTGTTCCAGAGGAACTCCGATGTGGCGGTCAGGCCGGCGAACAATCCGCGCGCCGTGGCCGGAGACGGGTCTCCGGAGCCGCCTTCGGGAACCGGGATCCCGACGGCCCACATCGTCTCGCGCCGGATTAGTTCCATGTCCTTTGCGGTGGTGCCGACGTCCTCGGCTGTGATGTAGCGGCCGCGCAGAGAGTCAACGATTCGACCATACGCTCGAAACAGTCGCTCCGACTTATCAGTGAACGAATCACCGATGATGATTGCTTTGCCTCCACCGAGGTCCAGCCCGGCGGCGGCGGCCTTGTAACTCATTCCTTTCGACAGCCTCAACACATCGACAAGCGCGTCCTGCTCGTTTTCGTATGGATAGAAACGAAGCCCGCCGAGGGCGGGCCCGAGAGCAGTGGAGTGAATCGCGATAATCGTCTTGAGGCCGGAACACTCGTCGTAGCCGTAGAGAACCTGCTCATGGCCGGTTTCCTCGACTAGGTCGAATACGCCCATAGGCGCGCATCCCTTCGCTCGTTGGAATTGCTCCTGCAGTCTAACTGGGAGGTGCATTTGGAGTCTTCGTGGCGTTGGTCAGATGTGCCCCTACCATGTGGCCCCATGACCGCAACAGCCTATCTCCGTGTCTACCTCCCGGAGGAGACGCTCAACTCTGAGGGTCTCACACTGCCCGAAGTCAGCTCCGAGCCGACCGGCTCGTTGCGCGCCGCGACGGCCGTCGGGCTGGTTAGAGGTTCGATGCGCGATGACGTGTTGATCGCCGAATGGGGAGGGGCTCGGTATGGATGTGTACGGAGGCCGTTGCTCAGGGCGATGGAAGGACTGCTCGCCTTCCGCACCGCTTACGCGGGAATCGGCGGTGAGCTGCTGGTTCCAGACCGCGTCGCACGTAAGGCCGCCGAACATCTCGATTCCATCTACGAACAGCCTCTGGCCAGGTCTTTCATTCTGACGTCCGCATGGCACGTTCCGCTGCGGTGGTTCTCGGCGTTCGACCCTACGGAGCGGGAAGTGGTCGAGAACGAGACTGGGAAGTCGATCCGCTACCGAACCCTGCAACGTGAGGCTGCGGGCCGGTTGGACGAGGTCACAGGAGTGCTGCGCGATGTAGGGATGGATGGCGGCGTGGTGTCGGAGATAGAGGAGTTGGCGGAGTGGGTTGCCGGTCATCCGGAGGACGCGCTGGTTGAACTCGACTACGGATCGGTAGCGGACCTGTTCGATGAGGCCGATCTCATTCTCGATGAATCGTCATCCGAGGTGTGGGAGTCGATCAACGCTTTGGCCTCCGGCGATTGGGAGACGGCAAGCACCCACTACGTGGCGGTCGCGATGCGCTGGGCAGGGCCGATGTCGGTGGCGTTCTCGAGCTGAGGGTCT
>JAHEDJ010000012.1:38104-42058 GCA_024641325.1 bacterium
GGCACGGCGGCGATGTCGAACACGAAGCCGGGTGCTTCGACTGCATGCATAGACCAGTCTTCCGTGTCGATGAACCACAGCTCACCGGATGAGAAGCCTGACAGAGGCGAAGGCTCACCCACCGCGGCGATTAGCCAGCGTCCATCTTGTGACCAGGACACGGCGCGGAGTGCCGACGGGAGAGTCGTTTCGAAGAGGATCTCATCGTCTCGAAGGATCCACAGCTGGGCGGGGCCTGCCACACCCGTGGTTTCCTCGATTTCCCAAATTGCCCACATTCCGCTGCCGGGTGCAATTTCGATGGAGGCCATCCTCTTCCCGCTGGGAAACTCGTATGGCTGCGGCTCGGTCAAGTCGGAAGTTGTCACCATGAGATTGCCGGCCTGTGAGATCAGAATCCTTCCGTCGGGCAGAGAGCCAACGTATCTCCCGCTGATCCGTCCCAGCTCCTGACCATCCACACCCACGGCCATCAGAACGAAGCCGGCTACGTCGTTAGCGGTTTCGTCCGGCGTTGGGGTAGCCCCGACAAAGAGGATGAAGTTGAGGTCCAGCAGGATGCCGTTGTCGTCGAACCGAACGATGGTGCCGAGCTCCTCGAGAGGCGTGATCTGGACGACTTCTCCCGGAAGGGCGGCGATATGCAGTTCGGGGATCCCATCGATACGGTTGATCTCCACCCAGGCAATGCGGCTCGGGTCGAGGGCATGCCACCGCCATGTGGCGACGTCGACTGCGATGGGCTCCTGATTACCGGCTGTGCCGGTCCACAATGTTGCCCAGGGCGACGAACTGCTGCGGCTCGTCACTGCCACCCGAACCCCGGATGCGTTGAATTCGGCATCCGTCATCAAGTTGGGAACTTCGAGGTTGAGAGGCGTACCGGTCCGGGACTCCCAGCGCCACAGCTTGCCTTGCTGGTTGGTAGCACCGGCCAGAAAGAGCGTCCCCTCATAGCCATCCACCAGGATGTCGAGACGCGAAGGTGCAAGGGTGGTGGTCGTCGTGGGCACCGTAGGTGGGGCTGCAACCGGCGGTATCGTCGAGGGGGATGTCTCGGAGTCGGGAGAGTTCAGCTGAGAGCCGGCCGCCAGCAGCAGTCCGATCGCCAATCCGCCCAGCATCCCGATGATCGCCCGTCCCCGGTGTTTCGGTTCTGGTTCTCGTCCAGCCCCACCGGCACCGATGACGTGGTCAACCGGTGTCACCCGATCATTTGAGTCGTCGAACAAGGGCACTTCAGAAACTCCAGATTGATGCCGAATCAGTAGATGTAACCACATGGAGCCGTCAACGATGCGGGAAGCCCCCGAACTGACAATCGAGATCAGCGAGCGAACGGTTCTCGCGCTGGATCGTGAGGCCGAGTGGCCGGACATCGAAGTCCACCTCCGCTTTGTTGAAGCCCGGAGACGCCGGCGGCTCGCTGTTCGCAGCGACCTGCTCGACCGTATCGATCAAGTGTTGAAGATGGCCGGCTGAAATCCGCAATTGTCGATTGGCAATTGGGAGCTGGCGGCCCGCTGCGCCGCTTCAGGCCTCCCGGCGCGACGCCAGTAGCGCGCCGGCTATGACCAGGATCACGCCGATGATCGACACCGCAGTTACGACGTCGCCTCGGAAGATGACGCCTAGTGCCAGGGCAACCACCGGAATCACATAGGTGATGAACGACGCGCGCGTTGACCCGACTCTCCCTACCAGGCTGCCCATGATCACAAATGCCAGTCCGGTACCGACCACGCCTGCTACGGCGACGGCCGAGAATGAATCCCATCTCCAACTCGAATCAAGCGAATCCAGGATGCCGAGCGGCGCCGTCCAGATGGTCGCCAGGGCCAGCATCCTGCCCATAACCGGCAGCGATCCGTATCGCTGTTGAATAGGAGTGGCGATATTGACGGCCAGCCCGTAGCAAACCGTTGCCAGCAGGACCAGGCCCACGCCCAGAGCCTCTGAGGATCCTTCGCCGAGCGAAGGGGAAGCGATGGCAACCACGCCGAGGAAGCCGACGGCGACACCTGTCAACTGCGCACCCCGCGGTAACCGGCGAAGAAGGAGCGAAGCCATAGCGGCCGCAAAGATCGGCATAGCGCCATTCAGCATTCCGGCGAGAGCGGAGTTGATCCACTGCTGCGCAATCGGAAACAGCGAGAACGGAATCGCCACCCAAATGACGGACAGCGCGACCAGCCGCGGCCAATCGGCAGGCTGGACCGAAACTCTTGTCTGAGGGAAGAGCCACAACACGGCCGCGCCAGTTCCGACCCGGAGCCAGGTGATGAGGCCGGGTTCGAAGGCCTCGAGTCCAATATCCATGAGCAGGAACGAAGCACCCCATATGAGGCTGATCGCCCAGAACAGGCCCCAGTCCCTCGATGAGAAGGACTGCTGGTTGGTGCCGGCCGAGGTAGAGAGGATCTTCGACGTCAACGAATGCCCTGCTTTCGATGGCCTATTGTGCCCGATGCCGCCAGACGTTATCCGTTCATTCCGGGCCGTCTTTGGCTACTCCTTGAGCGCTCCCGACATCATGCCGCGTAGGAAGTAGCGGCCGAGGAAGATGTAGATGAGCAGTGTCGGGACGGCTGCAAGGAACGACGCGGCCATCTGGACGTTCCATGCGCTCGTGGTCAGGGGCGGGATCGATCCGCCGACCTCTGGTTTTTCAGACCAGCGCTCTACCAACTGAGCTACCTGACCAAGAAACCCCGGCAAGCGGGGTCTCTGGCGGGGACGACGAGATTTGAACTCGCGACCTCCGGCTTGACAGGCCGGCGTGAACTCCAGACTTCACCACGCCCCCGTGGCGTGAACCCGACCGGAATCGGGAAACGTCAGGGGCAAGAGAATAGCGCTACACCCCGCCTCAATGCCAAAGCGAAATCGATGGCTTCAACCGTGCTGGATGGCCACCTTGCCACGCTGGAGTCCGGAGTCCAGGCGAGCAATAGCATCCGGCAAATCCTCGAACGGGTAGACCGAATCGACGACCACGGGAACAGCGCCTCCATCGATCAGCCGTGTCACTCGCTCGAACTCGGAGTGGTCGAACATTGTCGAACCAATGATCTCCAACTGCTTGAAGAACAGATAGGGGACGGAGAGCTCGACCTTGGGCCCGCTCGTGGAACCACAGATGGCCAGGCGCCCACCCGACTGGAGTGACCGGATCGACTGGCCCCATGTCGCCGGACCGACGTTCTCGATGACCACGTCGGCAGCTCGTCCGATTGTCGTCTTCAGATCCTTGGCGAACTCTCCGCTGGAGTCGAAGCCGCCGGAGGCTCCCATCTCGAGCGCAGCCGCGATCTTGTCCGGGCTCCGCGACGTCACATACACATCTGCCCCCATGGCCTGCCCGATCAGTTGCGCTGCGCTGGAGACGCCCCCACCCACGCCGACCACCAGCAGCACATCGCCGGCACGGAGGTTCGACCGGCGGAGCATGCGCATCGCCGTGCCGTAGGCCAGTCCGTAGGAACCCGCCTCAACGGCGGTAATCCCCTCGGGCCGCGGCACGACGTTGCGTGCCGGGACGACGGCGTACTCGGCCAGCGTCCCATTCGAGTGCTCGCCGAGAATGCCGTAGGACTTGCAGTACGGTGTGTCGCCGGTGAGGCAAACGGAGCACTTGCCGCATGACACAGAAGGGTTGATCGTGACCGCGTCTCCGAGCGCGACCGATGCCACGTCAACTCCGATCGCCTCGACCACACCCGTGCCGTCTGCCCCTGCGATATGCGGGAACTCGTGGGGCGCCGGCATCCCTCTCGACACCCACAAGTCCAGGTGGTTCAGAGCAGAGACTTCTAGCTTGACCCGGACCTCACCGATGCCGGGATCGGGAGTGGGGACATCTTGCAGTGTGAACGACTCAGGGCCGTTCGTTTCATTCAATACCCATGCACGCATAAAGCGAGGCTACTTGTCCTTGCCTCCTCGTTCCGGCAG
>JAHEDJ010000012.1:42158-55598 GCA_024641325.1 bacterium
TTCATCGTTTGGAGTCCATGGGAGGAACCTCCGGTCTTTGCATGGGAGGATTGCGAAGCCCCCTCCATCGACGAAACAAGGGGATTCGACGATGTGGGAATCCAGCCGTGGCCCGGCGAGTCGCTTCGCGCCGAGCAGTTCGCAAGCATTGACGAAGCAACTGCGATGGCCTTTCCGCCTGGTTCGGATGTGGCCTTCGTCACGACGAAAAGCGGACTCCTCTACTCGATCGATTCCGCCGGAGTCGCCGAGATTTCCATGGATCTCACCTCTGAAGTCAGCGAAGGTGCAGAGCGGGGTCTCCTCTCGGTGGCATTCGCGCCGGATGGCGGGTTCGTATACGTGACTTACACGGACCTCGACGGTTCGGTGGCTCTCGATGAGTACGGCTGGGACGGCACCTCCTTCGATCAGGCGAGCCGCCGGACTGTTCGCACTATCCCGGAACCCCAGGAATGGCACAACGGCGGCCACATTGCGTTCGGACCGGACGGCTATCTCTATCTCGGTCTGGGTGACGGCGGCAGCATCGGTGACCGGTTCCACAATGGTCAGGAGCTCGATCGCCCCTACGCATCGATTCTGCGGTTCGATCCGCGGCCCGACGGGAATGACCCCTATTCGATTCCCTCCGACAATCCCTACGTTGGACGAACCGATGCTCCTGCAACCTGGGTCTGGGGACTTCGCAACCCCTGGAAGTTCAGTTTTGATAGAGCTTCCGGAGATCTGTGGATCGGGGACGTTGGTCAGAATTGTGTCGAAGAGATCGACTTCGTCCCGGCCGATTCAAACGGTGGAGACAATTTCGGTTGGTCGACGCTCGAAGGCACCTACAGGTTCGAGGGGTACCTGCCGGGCAGCCATACGTTGCCGTTGCTCGAATACCGACACGATGAGGGTGGCTGCGCTATCACCGGTGGATACGTATATCGCGGGTCGGACATCGCAGAGCTCGAGGGCCTGTACCTGTTTGCCGATTACTGCCGGGGCAAGGTGTTCGCCCTCGACGCGCACGATGGACGAGCCGTAGCTTTGTACGAGCTGGGTATCGATCTCAATCTCCTTACCTCATTCGGCGAAGGCCCGGACGGCGAGATCTACTTCTTGACGCTCGAACAGGGCATCTGGAAGCTGGCTGCCTAATAGTCGAGCACCCCTCGCGAGAAACGCCTCTCGGCCGGGTCGCTCAGAGTGCGACGACGGATCCGATGCGTAGGCCCACCTCGGCGCCGAGCGTGGGAGCGTTTCGAGCTACTTCCACGTCGAGTGTCGGGCCGTCCGGAACGGCGACTTGCACGAGGTAGTGCCCTCCGCGGAAAGCCCGGCCGACGACCGTGCCTTTGAGGTCGGCGTCGGGGTCCACAGTCAACCCGTCCGGTGGCAGCACGAAGGTGTGTTCTGCGTTGTCGGCCGTTGTGTTGAAGCGAGCCCATGGAGTCACAGCCTCCCCCGCGATCACCCGAGCTCGAACGATGTTGCGGAACCCGAGAAACCGGGCCGTCCATTCATCGGCCGGTCGTCGATAAACCATCTCGGGTGTCCCGGACTGCGCGACCGTTCCATCACGAAGGACGAGGAGATCATCGGCAACGGTGAACGCCTCCTCCTGATCGTGTGTGACGTACACAGCGGTTATCGCGTGGTCTACGAGCAGTTGGCGGAGTTCGACGATGAGGCGCTCTCGTAGCGCACGATCGAGCGAACCCAGCGGTTCGTCGAGCATCAACAACCGCGGCGAGGGGGCCAATGCCCTGGCGAGCGCTACCCGTTGCTGCTCGCCGCCGGACAAGTTGGTTATCCGGCGATCCTCCAGCCCGGTCATCCCCACCCAATCCAGCACTTCCTCGACCCGGGCCCGGATTTCTTCGAGCGGACGGTGTTGCATACGCAACCCGAAGGCAACATTGGCTCCGATCGACTGGTGGGGAAAGAGCGCGTAATCCTGGAACATGAGACCGAAACCACGTTCTTCTACCGGTACTACTGAGAGATCCTCGCCATCCCATCGGAGAGTGCCTTCGGTAGGCTGTTGAAGGCCGGAGATCGTTCTCAGCAGGGTCGTCTTTCCCGAACCGCTGGGGCCCAGGACTGCGAGGACGTCTCCGTCGGCTACTGAGATCGAGACGCCGTCCAGGATCTTGTTGCCGTGGAGTTCGACTGTGAGACGGTCGACGCTCAACATCTCAGAACTCCCCGGTGTCGCCGACACGGAATCGTTCAATGGCCATGATCGAGACGGCTGTCAACACCATCAGAATCGTGCTCAAGGCCATTGCTCGTCCGAAGTTCAACTCGCCCGGCCGGCCGAGCAATCTGAAGATGGCCACCGGCAGCGTCGGCCGGTCGGGTCGGACCAGAAAGGCGGTGGCGCCAAACTCGCCGAGCGAAATGGCGAAGGCAAACCCGGCCGCTACGAGCCCGGATCGAGCGATCAAGGGAAGGTCCACTTCCCGCCAGGCGCGGAGAGGGCTTGCCCCCAGCACACGGGCTGCTTCACGGAGCCGGCTGCGGATGGTCCGCATCACCGGCACGACGGTTCTGACAACGAACGGGATGGCGATGAGCGAGTGGGCGAGGGGTATCAAGATCGGTGATGTGCGAAGGTCGATCGGGGAATCGAATGCGACGAGAAAGCCGAATCCGATCGTTACCGCCGAGGTACCGAGTGGCAACATCAGCAGCAGATCAAACCACGTGGATACGGCGCCTCGCTTGTAGGCGATGACGGTGGAGGCGAGGATTCCGACGACGAGGGCGATGGCCATCGCGGCCAATGCAAAACCAAGCGAGTTGCCAATCGCCCGGGTTGCCGGTACGAATAGCGGGGAGTCGGCACCGTCGCCCAATGATGTGTAGGCAGCCAGGCTCCATTCACCTCCAAATCGCAACGAGCGTTCTGCCAGGATCGCCAGAGGTGTGCCCAGGAAGATGGCCGTGAAACTGAGTGTGCCTCCTACAACCCACCATTCACGTGCATTCTGCGGCTTGCGTGATGTGGACGAAGCAGGTGCGAGACTTTGCTCGAGTGCTCTCCGTTCCTGATAGCGCGAGTAGGCGAGGAGGATGAGCGAAACGGCCACCAACTGGAGCACGGAAAGCGCCGCGGCGACCGGCAGGTTGAGGAAGCTCATCGTCTGCCGCCAGATCTCCACCTCGATTGTTCGGAATTCGAGATTGCCGAGGACCAGAATGACCCCGAACGATGTGAACGTGAACAGGAACACGATTGATGATGCGGCGGCGATCGCCGGTCGCAGCAACGGCAAAGTGATCGTCCTGAAAGCCGTCCACCGTCCGGCACCCAGGATGCGAGCAGCTTCTTCCAGCCGGGGATCGAGATTCGCCCACAAACCACCGACGGTCCTGACGATGACCGCGTAGTTGTAGAACACGTGCGCAAGCAGGATGGCCCAGATCGTCGAAGACAAGTCGATGCCGAGGGCCCCATTGGGTCCGAGCACGGCGAGAAAAGCGGAGCCGACGACGAGAGTTGGCAGGACGAATGGAATCGTCACCGCTGCTCTGAGTAGCGATCGTCCTGGGAATTCGTAGCGTGCGAAAACATAGGCAGCGGGCATTGCCAACACGAGGGTCAGGAGTGTCGATGCGATGGCCTGCCAGAGGGTGAACCAGGCAACACCACGCAAAGATGGCTTCGCAAACACATCTCCGAAGGCGGCCAGCGGGCGGGCATCGCCGGACAAGCCTGTGATGAGGATTGAGGCGAGCGGATAGAGGAAGACGACGATCAGAAAGACCAGGGGGATCCCGACTGCGAGCGATCTCAGCAGCCGCCCGGCTCCATCGACGCGCTGCGCTCGAGTGGCGTTGGTCACGGCAGCATCACGGCGTCCCATTCCTCGATCCAGCGTTGCCGGTTGGCATCGATGACATCGGGAGAGATGGTGGCAAGGGTGTCCGGAATCTTCGTGTATTCGACGAAGGCCTCGGGGAGTCGGGCCTCGGCGTTGGCAGGGAAGACGAACATGTTGAGAGGAATGTCCTCCTGGAATTCCACACCGAGCATGAAGTCGATGAACTCGGCGGCAAGCTCAGGGGCATCCGCTCCCGCCAGTACGCCGGCGAACTCGATCTGGCGGAAACATCCGGCTTCCATAATGCCGGTCGGCGCTTCGTCGAGTGGTGTCTCCGAGAAGATGACTTCGGCAGGCGGCGAGGATGCGTAGGAGACGACCAGAGGCCGGTCGCCCTGGCCTGCACCGCCCGAAAATCGACCGTAGTAGGCGTCATCCCAGCCGGCCGTTACTACCACATCGTTGTCTCTCAGGTCGGCCCAGTAGTCCTTCCACGTGTACTCGCCGTCTTCGCCGAACTCGGCGATGGTCGCCAACAAGAAGGCCAAACCCGGCGAGGACGTTGCCGGGTTCTCGACCACCAGCATTCCCCGCGCCGGTTCACCGGCCAGTTCGAGGAGAGATTTCGGCGCTTCTCCATCGTTGATGACCGACCGGTCGTAGTTGACACAGACGTCTCCGAAGTCGATCGGTGTCGCCCGGTGCTCCGGATCGAGCTTCAGGTCGTCCGGAACTGCTGCCAGCCCCGGGGACTCATACGCTTCGAGAATCCCGGCATCGAGCGCGCGACTCAGGAACGTGTTGTCGATGCCGAAAATGACATCACCCAGCGGGTTCCCTTTGGTGAGGATCGCCTGATTGACCATCGCCCCTGCATCATCGGAGCGAAGGATCTCCACCGTGATGTCGTGTTGCGCCTCGAATAATTCGATGGTTCCTTCAGAAACGGCGAACGACTGGTGCGTTACCAGCGTCAGTGTGTCGGGAGAGGGGGGCGCCTCGTCGGCCGTGCCGCACGAGGCGGTCAGCAGACCAAATGCAAGACAGATGGCGATGACTCTCATTGCGCGCTCCTTCGTAGCGTTCGGAGCGCGGCCGGACACGGGAGATCTGCTTCCGGTGATGATGCTGTGTGGCTATCCACTCGCTTCCTCCGCTGGCATGACCCAGTTCAGGTTCCACGGGTCGGTAGCGATCGCCATGAGGCGAGGCTTCCCTCTCAGTCGGCTATCCCGACTCCCCGGGGTGGTGTACTCGGTAAGCGTACTGCTTTCAGAGGTCCGTCGGCGAGTTGGTGAAATGGTCGGCGGCCGGAGGCATTTGGCAGCTGGCAATTGGCCCCCTCGTCTCGCGCGGCAGGCGCCTACGACCCAACGTCGAATTGCGAACTGCGAATCGCGCTCCTCGAGGATTGATGTCGAGCGCCAATGGCTGAGGGCCAATGGCTAATGGCTGCTCCGTAGTACGTTTACCCCATGTCCGGCATTGTTGAGCGGCACGTCCATCGGCTATCGGGGTCAACCTGGCAACAGGTCGACGACCGTCTTGTAGAAGAGGTTCCGCTCGAGATCAGGCTGGAGGGTACGCCGCTGGCCGTCGTGATGCGCACCCCCGGTCACGATGCAGATTTGATACTCGGGTTCGCTCTCACAGAAGGAATTCTGCTCGGCCCCGAAGAGCTGGGAAGTGTGGAGGAGGTTGGGGAGAACCGGTGGAATCTGCGGTTGTCGGAGGGCGTGTCCGTCGATCCGGCGAGATTCCAACGAAACTTCTATTCGACCTCGTCTTGTGGTGTGTGCGGTAAGGCATCAATCGACGCAATTCGGATAACGGCGGGCCCCTTGAATTCCGACCTCAGGCTGTCGACAGAGGTGCTCGCCGGCCTGCCCGATTCGATGAGAGCCGGGCAAGTCAACTTCGAGGAAACCGGCGGCATACACGCCGCCGCCGCGGTAACCGTCGCCGGAGAGCTGATCGCTCTGCGCGAGGATGTCGGCCGCCACAACGCCGTCGACAAGCTGGTCGGTGCATTGGCGCCCGATCGTTGGAGATTCGACGATCTGATCCTTTTCGTATCCGGCAGGATGTCGTTCGAGGTCGTGCAGAAGGCTGCTGTGGCCGGATTCCCGCTGCTGTGTGGAATCTCCGCCGCTTCGTCTCTGGCCGTCGAGTTGGGCGAGGAGTTGGGCATGACCGTCGTCGGGTTCGTACGCGATGGTGACTGCACGGTCTACTGCGGCCGCCACCGGATCGAGTAGTCGAATGCCTCGACAGTAACGCTCCGGCGGCAAGTCCGGATGACCTCAGCTTGCCAGCACCCAGTAGAGCCGCTTGTTCTCTTTACCCTTGTTCTCGAAGCCATCGATGCGGGCTCGTCCGATCTCTGCCGTCGAATGAACGTGGGTGCCTCCGCAGGCCTGGGCATCCAGAGTTCCGATCTCGACGATTCGCACCTTCCCCTCCTCGATCGGAGGTATGACATTGCGGGTACGAATCAGATCCGGCCGCGCCAGGAACTCAGCCTCGGTGATCGTGCCCGAAGAGACCGAGAGGTTCCTCTCCACCACATCGTTCACTGCGGATTCGAACTCAGGGAGCATCGAGCGGTTGAACTCTGCGAAGTGGAAGTCGACTCTCGAGACACCTTCACCGATCAGTGCGCCCGTGACAAGTCCACCGTGAGCTCTCAGGGCAATCGTGTTCACGACGTGAAGGAGGGTGTGATGCCGCATCAACGCGTAGCGTCGATCCCAATCAATGCGGCAATGCACTTCCGAGTCGAGGCCGGCGATGAGGCCCATCCGATGCCAGACAACACCCCGGTCGGATCGCACGTCGTGAACCGGGTGGGATGCCCCATCGAGAGTGATAGTTCCGGTATCAGCGGGTTGGCCACCTCCGCCCGGGTAGAAAACGGTGTCCGAAAGCAGCCACCATCCGTCGTCGACGTCGACGAGTGTCGCGTCGCACGACACGGCATAGGAGTCATCCAGAAAGTGCCGCCTGTAGCGTCCAAACACAGGGACCTGGTTGCCGTCTTCCCTACTGATCGGCCTTTACCGCCAGAACGGGGCAGTCGGCGTCGAGCAGGATCTCTTGCGCATTCGAGCCGAGCAGGAACTTGCCCGTCGGGGTCCTTCGCCGAAGTCCGATCACGATCAGGTCGGCATTCTCTTCCTTGGCGGTCCGGGTGAGGTCCTCGGATGGGGAGAGGCCCCGCACGTACTCGTGCATCCGGTGATCGACGCCGTCTGCAGTGAGCTGCTTGTCGACCGCTTCGAGTTCCTGCCGGTAGGCAAGGACCTCGGTCTCATCCTCGCGGCGTCCGCCGTACATCGAATGGACGACGATCAGCTGGGCGGAGCGCAGCTTCGCCTCGTCGATTGCCGTCTTCAGTGCGGCCTCCCCCTCCGGCGACCTGATGAATCCGACGACGATCTTTGGCATCCTGGGTATCTCCTGTTCGTTGAGCACAATCTAACTGGAACGCGTCGGCCGGTGCCGGCCGTCTACGTCATCGCCATCTGAATGGACCCGGCCGTCCGAGCCGCATCTGCCACTCCGGCGACAATACGCGCGTAGTCCCAATCGTCGATGTCGACGACTAAGACGGGGTCTTGTCGCGATACAGCCCAGAAGTGCCGGTTTGGTCTACGACCATATGACCCGAATCTGGCCAGTCCCGGAATGTACATGCCGGGGGCCCGGAGCAGGGGTCCAAAGGGGACGTCTGCACGCGGTACCGCTTCCGCCGAGCGAATTCGGTCAACCGGGACCTCGAGCCTGCTCTTGAAGGAAAGTGGGATCTCGAGAGGGGCGAGGCGAAACACGATGGATCGACCATCGTCGCTGATCTGGACTCTCATACGTCCAGGCTACGACACCCGAGAGTCTCCGGCATAGGGTCGAGATGCCCGTCGATGGTGGCTCATCGGCAGGGCAGTTTCACCCTCCCGTCAGTCCTCCATCTTGAACGAAACGTTGACCTTTGCCCGGTAGGCGACGATGTTTCCATCATCGTCGAGATGCATATCGAGCTTGGTGACCTCAGCAATGCGGAGATCTCGGAGCGATGAGCGAGCCTTGCCGACGGCCGCCGCTGCCGCCTTTTCCCATGACTCCGTACTCGAACCAATGAGCTCGACGATTTTGTAGACGCTCTCAGCCATGCCGGCCTCCTTTGGTCGGTGGTAGGTACCCCACACCGAAACTAGTCGCGAATTGCGAATTGCGAATTGCGAATTGCGAATTGCGAATTGCGAATTGCGAACTGCGATTCCGACCCTCAGACGCCCAGCCATTCCGGCTCGACCTTGAAAAGGATGTCCGAGCCGCCCTTCACTGCGCCGAGTAGGCCCGCAGCCTGGGGCAGTAGTTGCTCGGCGTAGAACCGGGCGGTAACGATCTTTGCCTTGAGGTAGTCGTCTTCGCCGCCGTTTCGTAGGGCATCTGTCGCAGCGAGCGCTTGTCGGGCCATGAACCATCCACCCGTCACTGTTGCGAACATCCGCAGATACGGGGTTGCAGCGGCCAGGGCATCGTTGATGTTGGCCATTCCGCGCTGGGCGAGCCACATCGTCGCGTCCGAGAGGGCCGCAATCGCGTCGGCCATTCCCGACCGGATGGTGGCGAGATCATCGCCCGCCGCTTCCAGATCTGCGTCGAGCGCGGCCATCCGGCCGATGAATTCACGAACGACTTCGCCGCCTCGCATTGGTAGTTTGCGGCCGACCAGATCCATGGCCTGAATGCCGTTGGTGCCTTCGTAGATCGGAGCGATTCGGGCGTCGCGATAATGCTGCGCCACGCCTGCTTCCTCGATGTAGCCCATGCCGCCGTAGACCTGGATGGCGAGCGAGGTGAGTTCAACGCCGAGATCCGTCGACCATGCTTTTGACAGCGGTGTCAGCAGGTCGGCCAGTTCTGCTCCCTCCCGCCTCCGGTCTTCGTCGGGGTGGTTGAGGGCGATGTCCATTGCCGCAGCATTGGTGTAGATGAGCGAGCGCATGGCTTCGATGTAGGAGCGTTGCGTAAGCAGCATTCTGCGAATATCGGGGTGGTCGATGATCAGTGAGTTCGTTCCCGGCTCGGTTCCTACTGCACGTCCCTGCCGGCGTTCTTGGGCATACTGCAAGGCGTCCTGGTAGGCGCGCTCGGCGATGGCTAATCCCTGCAAGCCCACCGACAATCTGGCGCTGTTCATCATCGTGAACATGTTCTTCATGCCCTCGAATTCTTCTCCGACCAGGTAGCCGATCGACCCCTCATCGTCACCGAAGGCAAGAACACATGTCGGGCTGGCGTGTATACCGAGCTTGTGCTCGAGCGAGACGACCCCGACTTCGTTTTTGCGTCCGAGCGTGCCGTCGTCGTTTACGAGCACCTTTGGAACGAGGAACATTGACAAGCCTTTGGTGCCGGGTTTGCCGTCGGGTGTTCTGGCCAGAACCAGATGGATGACGTTGTCGGCGAGGTCGTGGTCGCCCCAAGTGATGAATATCTTCTGCCCGGTGATGCGATAAGTACCGTCATCTTGCCGGACGGCTTTCGTCCGCACCGCTCCCAGATCCGAGCCGGCTTGCGGCTCCGTCAGGCACATTGTTCCCGACCACTCGGCGGTGATCAGCTTCTCCAGGTAGGTGGCGCGCAGTTCGTCGTTGCCGTGGAGTAGCACTGCCTCGATTGCCCCTTGAGTGAGCATCGGATTGAGGGAGAAGGCCATGTTGGAGGCCGTGAGCATTTCTTGGATCGCGATACCTACCACCCAGGGGAATCCGTGCCCGCCGTACTCAGGGGGAAACGGTACTGCTCCCCATCCGGCCTCCACATACGCCCGGTAGGCGTTCTTGAATTCTCCAGGAGTTACGACGATGCCGTCGTCAGAGAGGGTGACACCCTCCGTGTCGCCGATGGTGTTGGTCGGGGCGACAACCTCCGCCATGAACCTGCCACCCTCATCGAGAGCGCCAAAGACCGTGTCCGGGTCGGCGTGCTGAAACCCTTCGAGGGTGGCCAGCTCGGCCAGATCGACGATGTTGGAGAGAACGAACTTGATGTCGCGCAGCGGGGGTGTGTAATCGGCCATACCCGAAGTTTAGGTGAAGGGATACCGGCGGGTAACCGGACCCGCCCAAGGTATGTGTTACTCAGCTCGAGCTGCTGCCGAGGCGAGGCGGAGAAGTTCCTCTGCCCTGGGAAGGTCCGACCAGATCGCTGGAAGGAGGTCGACTTCCGCTCGTATCGTTCCGCCGTCCGGCTGCTCGAATACTGCTCCTGCTTTCCCGGCAAGGTGTGCCATCGATGCGTTGTCGGCCAGCATCGTCATCTCGAACCGCGAGATCCCGTGACCCGCGGCGACCATCGCGAGAGCCTGAAGCATCCGCCACCCGAGGCCACAACCGTGAAAGGCGTCGTTGATCGTGAATGCTGCTTCGGCGGTATCCGGACCGGTACGAACGTACCTCGCGATCGCGATCCCGGTACCGTCGGTCGACTCGACTCCCCAGGCGAAATGGTCGATGTGGTCGATATTCGTCAGGTACGTGAGCTGACTGCCGGACAGCTGAGCGGTTGGGGAGAGGAAGCGCTGATATCGGGAGGCTTCTGATAGGTGCCGGAAGCCTTCGACTAGCTGCTCTCGATCGGTCCGCATGAGCGGGCGAACGCGTACGGCGCGGTTGTCGCGCAGATGCAGGGTGACCGTTGCAGGGCGGCTGCCGATCGAGGGGGGAGAGGTCGTCAAGATGGTGCTAACTATAGCAAGCATAGAGGGTAACGATTGCATGCAACGGTTTCGGGTTACTTGCCGCCGACGGCCGTCGAGGCATTCAACCGTGCGCAGTGAGCGGATTCACCGGCCACCCTTCGTGAGGCGAGGAGCGACTCAACTCCGGCCGAGCATCCTCACATCGGGGGCTCCGAGGCGGGCGGCGTCCGCGGTGTGGTCGTCGGGTTGCTCCTGGGACTCCCGTTCCGCCTTGACCCGTGCCTCATAGTGTTGGATTTCGCGGCTGATCGTGTCTTCGTCCCAACCGAGTTCGGATCCCATCAGCTCCGCGACCTGCTTCGTGGCCGCCATTCCGCGATCCCATGACTCGATGGAGAGTCGTGTGCGCCGGGTCAAGACATCGTCGAGATGGAGTGCCCCCTCGAAACGAGCCGCGTAGGTGACTTCAACTGCGAGGTAATCCTCACTCCCCGGCAGCGTCGACGACAGGTCCGGTCTCTCTTTCAACATCGATAGCACTTCATCGATGTTCGTTCCGTGCCGGTGAAGGAGATTCTCGGTCTGCGATGTTGTGAGACCCCATTCGGTTGCCGTCTTGAAGCGCCGGTTCCAGGCAGGCCGGAACCCATCGGCCCCAACCAGAGGGATTTCGGCGGTACAAGAAGACGGGATCCGGCCGGCGATATTCCTGGCGGCTGCGTCGACCGCGTCGGCAGCCATAACGCGGTAGGTGGTGTACTTGCCGCCGGCGACCGATATCAGGCCTGGAACCGTTTGCGACACCGCGTGCTCGCGGGTGAGCTTGCTCGTGGCGTCTGATTCCCCGTACAGAAGAGGTCGCAGGCCCGCGTAGATGCCTTCGACGTCTGCGCGTTCGAGCGGTTGCTCCAGCACCGAATTGACCTGATTGAGCAGGTAGTCGATGTCGGTGCGGCTGGCTGCCGGGTGGGCGAGATCGAGGTCCCAATCGGTGTCGGTAGTGCCGATGATCCAGTGCTTTCCCCAGGGGATAACGAATAGGACGCTGGTCGCGGTCCTGAGGATCAGCCCGGAATCGCTGTGCAGCCGATCGCGTGGGACAACCAGATGGATTCCCTTCGAGGCGCGCACCTCGATAGTGCCGCGTCCGGCCATGTCCTGGATCTCGTCCGTCCACACTCCGGTGGCGTTGATTACCTGCCGTGCCTGGATGTCGAGTGATTCTCCCGATTCGAGATCGAGTACCTGCACTCCGCATACCCGGTCGCCATCGCGTAGCAGTCCGGTCACACGGGCGCTCGATGCCAGCGCGGCCCCGTACGCCCTCGCCGTTCTGGCGAGCCCGAGGGTGTGTCGGGCGTCATCGACCTGGGCGTCCCAGTAACGAATAGCCCCGACCAGCCCGTCCTTGGAAAGAGCGGGAGCCAGCTTGAGGGCCCCGTGTCGTGAGAGATGCCGGTGGGTGGGCAGCGGATTGCGCGCCATGGCTGCCAGCCCGTCGTACATGGCGATGCCGGCCCCGACGTAGGCGCGCTCCCAGACCCGGTGCTGCAGCGGGTAGAGGAACGAAACGGGCCGAACCAGATGCGGGGCCAGGCGATCGAATATCAGGCCTCTTTCACGCAAAGCCTCGCGTACCAACCCGAAGTCCATCTGTTCGAGGTAGCGGAGTCCGCCGTGGATCAGTTTCGATGAGCGGCTCGAGGTGCCCGACGCGTAGTCGCGCTGTTCGACGAGAGCGACGGAAAGGCCCCGGGTCGCGGCGTCCAGCGCGGTGCCTGCTCCTGTGACACCCCCGCCGATGACGACGATGTCGAAGACCTCGTTTGACATCCGGTTCAGGTCGCCGGCTCGCTGAAGTGGGCCTAGGGCTGAAGCGTTCATACACCGAGGATACTCCCGACTGCATTGGCCGGTTCCGACTTGCGTTACCTCCTCAAGGGGGAATGCTCACGCTATCGTGCGCGCCGTGACCGACCGGAACATGTCTGATCGCCGCTCGAGGGTGCAAAGAACGCTGATGGGCGGGCTCATCTCTCTGCCTCAGGTTTCTGCCTGGATGTTCACGGCATCTGTTGTGAACCTGGCCCGGCAGCGAGTCGATGTGTTCTTCAAGCCGATGTGGTTGGCGGTGGTGCTCATCGTCGTCGTCCTGGGGGCCGGAGCCCTGTTTGTGAGGGGTCTGTGGCTCTATCTGCGGGGGGATCGTACGTACACTCTGGCTGCGACCGGTGCGATTTCATCGATGACGGCTGCAGTCGGATTGTCTTTCGTTACGGCGGTCTATACGTTCTGAGGCCTGCTTGAGACCGCGATGTGAACGCCTCTCCGCACGCCCTCCGAGTATGCCGAACGGCCGGGTCCTTCTCATGGTCTCGCCGACTTCCCGTCTAGCACGACGTTGTCGGATGGCTCCGACCATGACTCAAACGTCGGGGGCACCGGCTTCCGGACGGTGATTACTAGCCTCGGCCCAGAGTCAAGGACGAGGAGCAATGATGGAACACACACCGGCCGAAAGCATCGACTGGGTCAAAGCAGGTAACGACCACTTCACCGGGTCGGTCTTGTTCGGGCCATTGTCGAGCGCTGCCGATCGCAGTCTCAATGCCCTCGGTGTGTTGTTTGAGCCGGGAGCACGCACCGATTGGCACACCCACCCAGACGGACAGGTTCTCTATGTCGCTTCCGGCGTTGGCAAGGTACAGACCGACGGCGGGGAAACGGTGCGAGTATCGGCGGGGGATGTTGTCTACTCCCCGGCCGGGGAGAAGCACTGGCACGGCGCAACCGAGACCAGCTATCTGATGCATCTTTCGCTCACGACCGGTGGCGCGACCGAGTGGTTCCCCGAGAAAGTGAGCGACCAGGACTACAGGAGCTGAGGAAGCCTTCGATCCCCTCAAACAGACCACC
>JAHEDJ010000013.1:0-27887 GCA_024641325.1 bacterium
GCAATGCCAACCGGATCGCGGCCATCTTCCGCATACGAACCTTTGACCAGCAACTTGCCGGCAGCCCGGTCCGCCTTCAAGTCGACCCGGCCGACCAGTTCATCGCCGAGCAGGAAGGGGTAGACGTAATAGCCGTGCTTCCGCTGGGGCTCCGGGACGTAGATCTCGATCCGGTAGTGGAAATCGAAGAGCCTCTCGGTTCGTTCTCTGAACCAGATGAGAGAGTCGAACGGACTGACCAGCGCCCTGGCGCGGAGCGATCGTGGGACCTTCGTCCCCGGCAGCATCAATCCCGGGCTATTCCACCCTTCGACCTTCACTTCGATCAGGGCTCCGGACTCGACCAACTCAACAAGTCGGGGCCGCGCATCCGGCATGCGAATGCGGTAGTAGTCGGCAAGATCCGCAGCCGTCGCCACTCCCGTCGCTTGCGCGGCCAGCAAGAGGAGCCGCCGCTGCGCCTCCTCTTTCTCAAAAGGCTCAACGTCGAGCACCTCAGTCGGCAGGACGCGCTCGGGAAGGTCGTAGTAGCGGGTGAAGTTGCGTCGATCGGCAATCGCCACCCTGCCGGTCGCGAACAGCCATTCGAGGGCGATCTTGCCCTTCCCGTATCCCCACCACGGGCCTGTGCGCTTGCCGGGATCGGCGAGATCCGAAACGGTGATCGGGCCAAACTCGACGACTTCTTCGAACACCTGCCTCATGTACTCGGGGTGCTCCTCGTTCAGGGCCCGAACTCGATGCCACGGACGCATTGCACCCATGCGGAACCGCATCAGCGGATGGCGCTCTACCGGCAGAAAGGACGCCTCGTGACCCCAATACTCGAATACCTCCCGTCGCTTGTAGGCGTACTCATCCATCAGATCGAGTTCGTATGGTCCGAAGCGAGAGAAGAGGGGCATGTAGTGGGCGCGCACGGCCACGTTGACCGAGTCGATCTGAACCAGCGAAACCTCGCGAAACAGCCTTCTGACATGACGAACGTCGACTCGCTCGACCCGGCGGAGAGCCCCGAACCCCTGGGCGGCGAGAGCCGTACGCCGGGCCTGCGCTGAACTCAGGTTCCTCAAAAGATGACATCCGTCAGTTCGAGTAGCGTGACGGTCAGGTTGTAGAGCCCGTGTACGGCGACCGCCGCGATCAGATAGGGAGCCGCGTGTCGAATCCGCGGTGCAGTGAGATCTCGATCGGTGATCGTCCACATCTTGCGGACACCCAACCCTGCAATCAATGAGGCACCGCCGTGGAGCAACGGTCCGGCTATCCATCTCCATCTGATGATCTCGGGAGTCGGGTCGGCGATGTAAATGTTCAGGTAGACGGCGTTCTCGATAGCAGCGAACACGAGTCCGGCAGCGACTGCAGTCAGTGGCAGCACCCATCCGGCCGGCACGAGCCAGGGACGCTGCTCGGCCAGATAGAGCGCACCAGACGCTTTGAGTACCTCTTCGGCCAGTGGACCAATCGTGATCGCCAATAGCAACAACCCGAATCCGATCTTGCCGCCGGTCCCCAGCAGCGCACCAACGATCGCGAAGGGACCTGCGACGACCACCGCAGTTCCGACGGCCAACCATCTCCGCGCGATAGGCGTCTCGAGCTTGCGGGCCTCATAGATCGAGGAGAAGGTCGGCAGATCCGTCCGCCCGGTCCAGCGCAGGGCCGGCTCGTCTCCGGTTGCCTCCCAGTAGCTGGCGCTGCCCGACACCTCACCGCCCGGGATGGGTTCGTGCTCGACTCCCGGTGAATTACCCATCTTGACTCAGCGGCCCTCCGGAAGCAGCGCCGTTCCGTAACACAGCACCTCGCTCATCGGCGCTGCGTTGCGGCCGGTGTTGAGCGCGATTGGAGAGGTCTCGAACCGGACGTTGATCACGGCCAGCGCCCCCTTGTGACGGGCCTCTTCGACCATCCGGAGACGGGCCTCGCGACGAGCCCTCTCGATCATCGATGAGTAGGAACGCATCTCACCACCAAAGATCATGCGGAATCCCGACAGAAAGGTCTTGAGATAGTCGGCGGCGATCACCGTTGCTCCGGTCACGAGGGTTGCACCGGCCGGCTGCATACCGATCGGAACCGTCTTGAGATCGGTCAACACGAAATCTCTGTTCTCCTCTTCGCGCTGATCGAGTTCCGCAAAATGCCGCCGCTCTCTGCTGCGACCAACCGTTGATCCGAGCAACAGCAGCACGAAAACAATGCCGAGCGGCACCACCAGTTGGAAGACGATTTCCATTCAGCCCACCGCGGGAGGGGGAGGCGGAGCCGAGGTTGGCCCGCCGGTGGCACGCGGCGGCACTGCCGGAGCCGAGGCAGCTTGCGCGACCATCGGCGACGAAACCTGGACCAAGTTGACGGCCGTCCCATAGGCGTACAGTTCGGCTGCCCCTGCGGCGATCGATGAAGTCGTGAACCTTACGTTCACGACGGCGTCGGCCCCCAGCTGCTGAGCTTGCTGAATCATCCGCTCGACTGCCTGGCGGCGAGATTCGGTGAGCAACTCTGTGTACTGGGTCAGTTCACCACCGACGAGGTTCTTGAGGCTCGCAGTGATGTCCCGTCCGAGATGTTTGGCCCGGATCGTGTTTCCCTGCACCAGGCCTTTGACCTCAACGATTTCGTAGCCGGGAATCGTTTCAGTGTTGACGACGATCATGTGGTTCCTTCGCTATCGCGATGTTCGGGCAACCTTAACTGATTCTCGATAGGTAGCTGAGGCTTCAGTCACGCGATGCGGAGGGTGATTGGGTGTGGTCTTTCGAGACGGCGAGCCCGGTTCGTGCCGCGGGAAGGCGCACCGATCGGCACACTCGCAGCCGCTACTCGAGAAGCGGCTTCACCGCGTCGAGAATGCGTCCGACGTTGGGAAGACCGGCCTCCTCCCGGTCTCTGGCATACGGAATGGTCGATTCGGTGGTGACCCGCCCAAACCGAACTGATGGCCGACCGGCACAAGCCGCAACTGCTATCTCCCCTGAGAGACCTCCGGCCGTGTAATCCTCGTCAACAGCCAGCACTCGCCCCGTGCTCTCGGCCATTTCCGTAATGGCAGTGCGGTCCAGCGGAGCGACGGTGCGCAAATCCATGACAGCGGCATCTACCCCATCGTTCGCCAGCAGCTGTGCCGCCTGGAGACATCTGTGCACACCAACCCCCAGAGATATCAGGGCGATGTCGCGCCCTTCTCTCAGGACCGTGGCTCGCCCGATCGGCACAGGTACCGGCGGGTCGTCGACAGCACCCTCTATCCCAGAGGCCGGGAGATCGAAATCGACCGACTTCCGGCGGCTTCCTCCCATCCACTCGAGCCACATGTCCGACAGCAACTTGTGTTCCAAGAACACGACCGGACCGTCATGGGCGATCGCCGACAGCATGAGCCCGGCAGCATCCGCCGGATTCGAAGGCACGACCACCGTGAGTCCGGGGATACCGCCGAGCATGCCCCAGAGAGCCTGCTCGTGCTGCCCACCGTCTCCGTAGCCTCCGCCGCAAGTTGCGCGAACGACCATCGGAGCTTGCCATCTACCGCCGGAGAACGTATCGACCTTGGCGGCCTCGTTCACCAATGCGGACAGCCCAACGGTGAGGAAATCCACGAGCTGAACCTCGACGATAGGCCGCAGTCCGCCCAGCGATGCGCCAACGGCCGCGCCGAGGAACGCCGACTCGCTGATCGGTGTCGGCCGCACCCGAGCCGGGCCGAACCGAGCCAGTAGCTCACGGCGGATCATTGGAACATCCTCACCGAACACGACGACGCCATCGTCTTCGTCCATTGCGTGACGAACCGCGAGATCGACGGCTTGCGAGAAGCGGAGAGTGCTCATCGCCTCGTTCCCACCCTGGCGAGAGCAGCCACGACCGCGCCTTTTACCTCCTCCGCAGCTTTCCGATCGAGAGCCTTTGGATCGTCTAATCGCCGGGCAGCGTGGCTCAGGGGATCCTTCGTGCGGCGTCGTGTCACGGTCACCGTTGCGATCGTGCGGCCGATGGCAGCCAGGCCCGCCACCCGCGATCTGATCGGTTGCTGTGCTCGCCGGGCTGCCTTCATCACCTGCCGGAAATCATCTGCGAGAGCCCGGGGTTCTTCGACCCGGCGGAGCAAAGGGTCGTCCTCGAAATGCCCGCGTGGCCTGTGACAGGTTGCATGGAGGTAGCTCGGACCCTTGCCAGCGCGGGCACGGGCAGTCATCCGGCGAGCCTCCTCCCACACTTCCATGACGTCGGAGCCGTCGACCTTCCGGGCCGTCAATCCGAAGGAAGCTGCTCTGCGAACTAGATCTCCTCCAGTCATACGACTCGACCGCGTAGAAATGGCCCAGCCGTTGTCCTTCACGACGAAGACCACCGGTAACTTCCACACGGCAGCCAGATTTAAGGCCTCCATCACCATTCCCTGATTTACCGCCGACTCTCCGAGAAAAGCCACCGCAACCCGCCCGGGCCGAAGCTGTTGGTGTGAGAAAGCGAATCCACAGGCAGTCGGCGCGGACGCTCCGACAATCCCCGACGAAGCCGCAAGCAAAGTCCTGTCGAACAAATGCATATGACCGCCATTCCCCCCACCGAGCCCATCAGGGTGGCCGAGCAACTCGAGGAAGAGCGACTCGAGATTCGCTCCGCGCCCGACCAGAGGAGGAGTGCCGCGGTGATCAAGGGCCATTGCATCTCCATCGGCGAGATGATCGAGAATGCCGGCGACGATGCCCTCTTCGCCAATGCCGAGGTGCAGTTCCCCCGAGATGAGCCCATCAGCCCAGAGTTCGGCTGCCGCTTCCTCGAAGGCCCGCATCCGCGCCATTTGGAGGTAGAGGTCTTCGAGCGTTGTGCTGCGCCTACTCATCACCAAATCGTATAGGACGAAGCGAGGCTCGTCAGGAAGACGACCTCGCATCGCTGTTGAGGGGGCGGAGGATTGGCCAGGTGTGCGATCATGACCCCATGATTCCGCGCTACTCGCTCCCCGAGATGTCCGCCATCTGGTCGGAGGACCGCAAGTTCGAGATCTGGCAGGAGGTCGAGGCGCTGGTCGTCGAGGCCTGGGCTGATCTCGGAGTGGCTCCCGCAGCCGCCGCGCAGGCTGTTCGAACGGCACCACCGGTCCGTGCTGCGGACGTCGACGAACGCGAGAAGATCACCAATCACGACATGGCCGCCTTCGTCGATCTCCTCGCCGAATCGACCGGGAGCGGCGGTGAGTGGGTGCACTACGGACTCACTTCCTCGGACGTTCTCGACACCGCCGGAGGTGCCCGGATGGCCTCCGCGGCGGATCTACTGATCGACCGCATCGAAGGCCTGTTCGCGACGATCAAGCGAAAGGCCCTCGAGCACCGCGACACGTTGATGCTCGGTCGAACTCACGGAATCTGGGCCGAACCGACCACGTTCGGCTTGAAGCTGGCCACCTGGGCATTCGAGGTCGATCGAGATCTCGTCAGAATGCGCCGCGCCAGGGAGGCCATCGCCGTCGGCAAGATCAGTGGAGCGGTCGGTACCTACGCCCACACGCCGCCCACCGTCGAGAAGTACGTTTGTAACCGTCTGGGATTGCTGCCGGAGCCGGCTTCGTCACAGGTCACACATCGCGACCGTCACGCCGAGTTCCTTCAGGCAATCGCTTTGACCGGCGCATCGATCGAGCGTTTCGCGACCGAAATCAGGCACCTTCAGCGCAGCGAGGTAGGTGAGGCACGCGAGTCCTTCGGGAAGGGACAGAAAGGGTCTTCGGCGATGCCGCACAAACGAAACCCGATCATGTCTGAGCGTATGACCGGCATGGCCAGGCTGCTGCGCGGTTATGCACAGGTTGGTCTCGAGAACGTCGCCCTTTGGCACGAACGGGACATCAGCCACTCATCTGCGGAGCGAGTCGTTCTTCCCGACGCCTGTCTTGCTCTCGACTACATGCTGGTCAAGTTCACCGGTCTAATCGACAACCTGGTCGTCGACACCGATCGGATGAGAGCGAACCTGGCCGCCACCCACGGCCTGGTCTACAGTCAGGCCGTGTTGTTGAGCCTCATCGAAACGGGCAAGACCCGCGATGATGCCTACCGAATCGTCCAGCGCAACGCCATGCGCTGCTGGGAGGAACACACCGACCTTGAAGAGCTCCTGGCCGCCGACCGGGACATGACCCTCACCTCCGACGTTCTCTCCGGGTGTTTCTCTTCCGACCGCTTCTTGCGCAACGCGGGAGTCGTGTTTGAACGGTTGGAAGCCCTCGATAGGTAGTGGCAGTTGGCGATCCGCCATTCGCAGTCGCCATTCGCCATTCGCAATTCGCAATTCGCAATTCGCAATTCGCTGAGCCTGCGGCCCGCAACCCACAGGCCATAGCCCATTGACTAGCCTCGGTCTTGTGAAAAGCTACAAGTATGCCCTCAGCCTGGCCGCCGCCTCCACGATGCTGGCCGCCTGCAGCCCAGTTCCGAAAGCGCTGCGCAACAACTACGGCGGCTTCTTTGGACTGATTCACCTCATCGTGATCATCTGGGCCGTCGTCGACATCGTCGGGTCTGAGAAGAAATCGACCGGTACGAAGGTCCTGTGGATCCTCGTCGTTGCGTTCGCTCCTCTGATAGGCCTGATCTTCTACATCATGGCCGGCCGGGAGAAGTAGAGGGTCATGGGTTCCGGTTCCGAGATGACCACTCGAACCTAGAACCTGAAACCCAGAACCTCTTCAGTGCCAGAGCCAGGCTGCACCGCGGACTCCGCTCGAGTCGCCGTGAAGGTTCTTCACGATTCGGGTGTCGACCCGGTCGCTGAACACATAGTCACCCAACCGGCCCGGCACCTCGTTGTAGAGAGCGTCGATATTCGATAGGCCACCGCCAAGAACGATGACCTCCGGGTCGAGGATATTGATGACGACTGCCAGTCCGGCGGCCAGTCTCTCGATGTAGCGATCCAGCGAAGCGGCCGCCCCCGCCTCCCCCCGCAGAGCAGCACGAACAATCCCGGGGGGATCGACCTGATCGCCTGTCGCCCGGGCATGATCGGCGGCCAACCCCGGACCGGAGAGGTATTTCTCGATGCACCCTGATTTGCCGCAATAACACTCCAGTTGCGCAACAGGATCGGCGGCATTGGGCGGCAGCGGATTGTGACCCCACTCGCCTGCGATGGCATTTGGGCCGCCGACCAGATGTCCGTCGATCACCACCCCACCGCCGACGCCCGTACCGAGAATCGTCCCGAATACGGGAGATCTTCCTGCGGCTGCGCCATCCACTGCCTCGGAGAGGGCGAAGCAGTTTGCGTCGTTCGCAAGGCGAACCGGGCGAGCCAGAGCCGCTTCCAGGTCGTGATCGAGTGCCCGTCCGAGCAGCACCGTCGAATTGGAGTTCTTTATCAGGCCGGTGGCAGGTGAATTAGACCCGGGATGACCGATACCGACGCTCTCCGCCACCCCAAGTTCGCTCTCGAGGCGATCCACGAGCCCGGCGATCGTGCCAATTATCTCATCGTAATTGGATGCCGGTGTCGGCAGTCGGTGTCGAGCTACTACCCGGCCGGAGCCATCGAGAGCAGCCGCCTCGATCTTCGTCCCGCCGAGATCAACTCCGATGCGCATGCGCGGACTCTACTGATATCGGCCGCGGCCACCTACCCTCAGAACATGGCATCAGAGATTCTTTCGGAAGTGCGCACAGTCGTCCTGGGTCGCGCCTCGATTATCGACGGCATCGTCCCACCGCTCGTGTTCGGCATCGGCAACGCCACGATCGGAACGTCTTCGGCGGCAGCCCTGGCCATCCTCTCTGCCCTGATGATCGTTGCGGGACGACTGGCGAAGGGCCGATCTCTGAAGTTCGCTCTCACCGGACTCGCGGGGGTGGTCATCGCGGCAGCGGCGGCAACGTGGTTGGGCCCTGAGGGGTTCTTCATCCCGTCCATCGTCAGCGGAGCGGCAACGACGGCGTCAATACTCATCAGCATTGCGATCCGGCGGCCTTTCGTTGCGTGGACCAGCTGGCTCGCCCGCGATTGGCCGATCAACTGGTACTGGCATCCGCAAGTGCGGCCGGCATACACCAGGGTCTCATGGATCTGGCTGGCCTTCTTCGCACTGAAGACGACGGGTCAGTGGCTGACGATCGACGCCACCGGGTGGGCTACCGTCTTCCGGACCGTCGCAGGGTGGCCGGCGTTGTTGGCTCTCCTGATCGTCTCCTACACGGTCGGCCGGCGGTTTCTCCTGGCCCTCGAGGGTCCATCCGTTGCGGAGTTTGAATCCGGCGTCCCGGCACCCTGGGAGGGGCAACAGACGGGCTTCTGATCGTCAGCCGGAGATGGCCGGATACACCTTGCCAAGGGCCTCGGCAAACGTAATCGACGGAAGCAGCACCTGCGCTCCCTCGGAGGTCCGATAGTCCTCATAGGAGAGCCGGACGATCTTGAGGCTCGACGAATCGACATTCCGATATGACCAGGCCAGTGACACGGCATCGCCTATCGAAAAGGCACTATCGAGCCTGGTCGAGTTGGCGACTTGTTGGGCGACCTCACCTACCGCGGTCAAAGAGCCAAATGAGCTCATCTTCGAGAACAACTGCATGAGAACATCGTGCTGGTGGCTCTGCCGTGAGAAGTCGCTGGCTCCGGCAACCCGGCTCCATTCACCGTTGACGAGTTGTTCAGGCTGCCGTGACCGGACCCAGGCGAGCGTCGTCCCTCCGTCCGCCTGTATGCAGCCGGCCTCAATGTCCAACCCGGCCTTGATGTCCCTGGTCGGGTAGTCGACGCAGACCTGAACGCCGCCGAGCACGTCGATGATCTGCGAGAACCCGGAGAACCCGACCATCGCAAAGTGGTCGACAGCGATGCCGGTGAAGTCTTCAATTGTGAGTGAGAGGAGCTCCGGCCCGGAGGCAACGCCTTTGCACCCACCGAGGGTCGAGTTGATTCGTGCGTACGAACCACCACAGGGGGTAGGTAGATACAGATCCCTAGGAAGGCTGGCAAGTATGGGTACAGACCCGTCGGATGGCAGCAGGACCAGGATGATCGTATCGGCCAGGTAGCCGCTGAGGTCGGCGCCGATCAAGGCGTATGCAGTGAACATGCCATCCGGTAGCGGCGGGCTGCTCATGTCGGGCAGTACGACGACCTGGTCGACCGAGGGGTACTCCGGCCCGAGGCCGTCATCGGTGATTTCGAAATCTAGATCGGTAAGGAATAGGGGATCGGATTCCAACCCGGTGCCGTCCGCATCTGTTTCGCCGCCTTGGGAAGTGTCCGCTGTGGCAGCGTCGATACGGTCGCGGGCGGCATCGGGATCGAACTCGTCACGGTCGATCGACCAGTAGGCCATGCCAACTCGCAGCCCGGCCACGACCACGACGAATACGAGGCCGGTGGCCACGGAAAGCAGGATGCGGGTTGTTCGCGATGGAGTCATTAGGGGCTTCGAAACGGGAGTGGTAGATGGTAGACGCACGAAGGAATTGCGACACATCGATCTGTGATCAACGGCGGACCGCTTCGACTATCTGACGAGTAATCAAGACGACGAAGAACACGGCGACGGAGGCACCCGCGATGCTGGCACCGGCGGCAGTGTCGGCATGCCAGGTCAACAACAGACCTCCCGCGACCGTTGCAATCCCGATCACGACCGCCGTAATCATCATCGTCGGGACCCGGCGTACGATCAACGAGGCCGACGCGGCTGGTGCGACCAGCAGTCCGAAGACAAGCAGATTGCCCACTACGCGAAACGACGTGACTATGGCAAGAGTGAGCAGGGCCAGCATCACAGAGTGCGCGATGCGCGGACGCAGGCCGAGAACCTCAGCCTTGTCCTCGTTGAAGGACAAGACCAGGAAGGGGCGATAGAACACGGCAACAGCCAGCGCGGTCACACCCGCCGCGACCGCCTGAATCAGTAGGTCGGATCGACCGACTGCGAGGATATTCCCGAAGAGAAACCCTGTCAGGCTGCCGGCAAACGATTGAGCTCTCGACATGATGATCACACCGAGAGCGAGCATCCCCACGAACAGAAGCCCGATTGCCGTGTCTTCGCTGAGTCGGGCACGTCGGTGTACGTACTGGATTCCGGCAATCATGACGAGGGCGCTCAACACCGCACCGACGGTGAGATCAAAGCCCCAGACGAAGGCCAAGGCGATGCCGGGCAATACGCCGTGTGCCATCGCATCGCCCATGAAACTCAAACCGCGCAAAACCACCCAGGTGCCGATGAGAGAGGTAGTCACGACGGCGAGAACTCCGGCCAGCAGCGCCTGCACCATGAAGTCGTTCGAGAACGGTTCGGTTAGCCAGCTCATTGCTCGAACGCTCCCGCGATCGCCTCGGCGTTCCACTTCATCAGGTCAATGTATGTCTCAGCACCCGATCCTTCGCCACCCAGCGCACCCGTGTATAGCTGTACCAGCACGACCTCGCGACTCACCTGATCGATCAACTGTTCTGCCAGCGCCTGGCTTTCATTCCGGTCTGTGAACACGGCGGGCACCCGCGAAGCTTCGAGAGCTTCGACGACGTCGGCGAAGCTCGACGCACTCGGCTCGACCATCGTGGACGCCCCGGGGAGAATCGTGGCAGTCACTTCAAAGCCGTATCGGTCGGCGAAGTAGCCGAAGGCCTGGTGACCTGTGAACAGGAATCTCTCATCATTCGGGATGAATGCCAGCCGCTCGCGTATCGACGCGTCAACTTCGATCAATTGCCGGCGGTAGGCCGCTGCCCGACCGGCCCAATCAGTGGAATCGTCTAGATCTCCCAGAGCTTCCACGAGCAAGTCGACCGCAGTCACCATTCGAATTGGATCGAGCCAGACGTGGGGGTCGAACCCGCCTGAATCATCAAGAGGTAGCGGATCAACATCGGGGCCGACTTCGAGCAGCAAGACGCCGTCTTCCACGGCAGCAGACATGACCTCCGAAAGGCTTTCTTCGAGCCCGAGCCCGTTGGCGACTATCAAATCGGCCGATCTGAGGGCGGCCACTTGCCGTGCCGACGGCTCGAAATCGTGGGGGTCGGCGCCGATCGGCATCATCACCACGACGTCTGCCCCACCGTTGACGACATTGGTTACGACATCTCCCAGAATCGAAGTCGTCACTACGACGGCCAGGGATGAACCTCGCTCAGCCGTTCCTGTACAACCGGATGAGACCATCAAAACCGACATAAGGACCATGAGAATGAGAGTTGTTCTCATAATCATTATACGGTACCATCACCACCATGAGCACGCAACGTCAACCGACGGTGGACCTGGCCGAGGAACGGCTTCGATCGTCCGGAGTCAGAACGACCCGGGCGCGCCGACTGGTCATCGAGAAGCTCATCCGGGTCGACGGACCACACACGGCCGAGGAGGTCGGCAAGCTTCTCCGCTCAGCCGTGCCTCTCTCCTCCCTCTATCGAACCCTGAGCGTGCTCACCGCGAGTGGCGTACTCGAGCGGTTCCACGATGGTGCGGGCGTTGCCAGGTACGAGCTGGCCGAGTGGCTGACCGGACACCACCACCACATCACGTGTGGCAACTGTGGGTCAACGCAGGACATCGACTTCAGCCCCGAAACGGAGTCGACGATCCGGCGTATCGCAGATGACGCCGGCGAAACCGTCGGGTTCGCGGTGACGGGCCACCGGATCGATCTGGAGGGGTTGTGCCCGCAGTGCCGATAGCCGTCCGCGGGAGCGGCGTGACTCTGATTCACGGAGATCGAGTCGCGTTCCGCGCATCCGATATCGCAGTGCCATCCGGCGAGTTCACCGCTGTTATCGGTCCTAACGGGTCCGGAAAGTCAACTCTTCTCAACGCCATCGCCGGCCTCGTCCCACTCGCCGACGGGGTCCTGGAGGTGCTCGGAACCGACCCCCTCGGCGCCCGATCGAGAACTTCGCTGGTGCTGCAGGCTACGAAAGTGAACGACCGTCTCCCGGTGACCGTCCGCGAGGTCGTGACGATGAGCCGGTACGTCGACAGAGGGTCCTTTGGATTGATTCGTAGCAGCGACCGGGACATCATCGATGATGCACTCGAGCGTCTCGACGTGGCGAGACTGGCAAGCCGTCACCTCGGGGAACTCTCCGGAGGCGAGCGGCAACGTGTCTTCGTTGCGCAGGGGCTTGCGCAACGCGCAGACCTTCTGCTCCTGGACGAGCCGCTGAATGCACTCGACCTCGTCTCGAAGGAAGTGATCCTGGAGGTGATCTTCGAAGAGCAGCGCAAGGGCCGGACGGTGATCGCCACCACACATGATCTAAGTGAAGCGGCCAGAGCGGGCCATGTGCTGCTGCTGTCCGGCGGGGTTGTCGCCGAAGGTGAACCATCCGAAGTCCTGACGTCGCAGCATCTGGCCAGGGCCTACGGAATCGAGGTCGTTGAGAGCGAAGCCGGAGTGCCGATGCTCGATGACTCTGCCCATCACCCCGTTGACGAACGACACCAGCACTTCGACCGAACGGGACACGCTGAGCACTAGGAGCCAGGCGGCAGGGAGTTTTCTCAGCAATACTGTTGTTGCTGGAGAATGACAGTATTGCCGAGAAAACTAGAGGGTGTCGATCCAGGCGCCGAAGAACCGCAGAGCCTGTTCCCTCATAGAAGCCTCGTTTGCACGCAACTCTGCGACCAGTCCTTTCGGATCGACCCCGGCGGCGACGATGTTTCCCCCACCGGGCCGGCTGACTGCCAGTTCGGCCAGATCCGCTCCCGCTTCCGGGTGGAATTGCACCGCCAGAGCAGAACCCAACCGGTACGCGTGTTGGTAGCCGTCCGTGTAAGCCAGCAGTTCCGCTCCCGGCGGCAAGTCGAACGTGTCGCCGTGCGTAACCAGAACCCTATCCGGGAGGCTGGCGAACACGGGGTCCGCTCGTCCGGCATCCGTCACCGTCATCGCCATTAGGCCCGCCTCCGGACTGGGCGCCTTATACGCCCGGCCGCCCAGCGCGTCGGCCAGAAGCTGGCTGCCTAGACAGATCCCGAACAGCGGAACATCAGCGGCAACGACCTTCGCCAGAAACCTCTTCTCGGCGACGAAGTGCGGATAGTCGACTTCCTCATAGGCGCCCATCGACCCGCCGAGCACGACGACGGCTCTCCAATCGATCGAGTCCGGAAGAGGATCACCTGCGAAGAGTCGAACCGAAACAGTGTCGATCTTGGCCGCTTCGATAGCTTCCCCAAGCCAACCCGGGCCGACGCCGTCTGAATGGTGCAGCACCAGGATTGAGTCATTCGTGGCAGTCATGGCGGCACGTTACCGCCTTTGCCCGTGGGTTATCCAGCCCGAAATGGGCGATTACGCCTCCGGCTCCGACCGGCCGCTACTATCTCGCATCGTGCTGGCACTGAAACATCTCGCCTCGGGCAAGGTGCGCGAGATTTACGAGATCGACCGGGAACGGCTCCTATTCGTAGCCACCGATCGAATCTCGGCGTACGACGTCATCCTCCCCGACCCCATCCCGGACAAGGGCCGTGTACTGACCGGACTCTCATTGCACTGGTTCGATCTGCTGGACGTTCCGAACCATCTCCTCGCCACGGACCTGTCCGACATCGAGCAGCTGACCGCGGACCAGCGCGAGATGCTGGCGGGTCGGGCCATGGTTGTTCGACGAGCCGAGGTCATCCCGGTTGAGTGTGTCGTCCGCGGCTATCTCTACGGGTCATCCTGGAGGGAGTACCGCGCTGGAGGCGGCCCGACTACCGAGCACCTCCCCCACGGGCTGCGAATGGCCGACGAGTTGCCGGTGCCGATCTTCACTCCTGCAACCAAGGCGGAATCGGGCCACGACGAGAACCTGACGGAGGCGGACGCCAGGCGTTTGTTGGGGGACGACCTCTACGAACGCCTCAAGCAAACATCGATAGACATCTACTTGACGGCAGCCCGGTTCGCGGCAGAGCGCGGAGTCATCCTCGCCGACACCAAGTTCGAGTTCGGTTTTGCCGACGGCGAATTGTTGCTGATCGATGAGGTACTGACTCCTGATTCTTCTCGCTACTGGCCGCGGGATCAGTGGGAACCTGGCAACGCGGTGCCCTCCTACGACAAGCAGTTCGTCCGTGACTGGCTCGATTCGGTGGAGTGGGATCACTCACCACCGGCTCCCGCACTGCCGCCTGAGGTGATAGCCGAGACGCGGGCGAAGTACACGGAGGCTTTCGAGCGTATCACCGGCCGCCTGTTTGACGACTACCTGCAGGAGATGCGGACATGAGGGCGACCGTGCACGTAAAGCGACGGTCGGATATTGCAGATCCGGCGGGCACCGCCGTGCTGCGCGGCGTCCGCGACCTCGGTTACTCCAATGTCGAATCGGTACGGATCGACAAGATCATCACCCTCGAAGTCGGCGCGACCGACCCGGCCCGGGCCAGAGCAGATATCGAGGCTATGTGCGAGAAACTCCTCGCCAATCCAGTGATGGAGGACTACGAGATCGTCCTGGAGGAGGACGGAGACACGGCATGACCGTTGCCGTGGTCGTGTTCCCGGGGAGCAACTGCGAACACGACGTTGTATACGCGCTCAGAAGCCTTGGATGCGAGGCCGAACTGGTCTGGCATCGAGATGTCGACCTGACCGCCTTCGACGGAGTCGTCTTGCCCGGCGGATTTGCACACGGTGACTATCTCCGCACCGGGGCGATCGCTCGCTTCTCTCCCGTCATGGCCGAGGTTCGCCGGATGGCCGATGAGGGCGCCCCCGTATTGGGGATATGCAACGGATTTCAGATCCTCACCGAGGCAGGCCTGCTGCCGGGTGTGCTGCTCGCCAACCGTGATCTCCGCTTCATCTGCCGGCCGGTTCACCTGCGGGTCGAGTCGACTGAGTCGATTCTGACGAAGATGGCAACAGTCGGTGACGTCCTCGAGATCCCGCTCAACTCTTACGAAGGCAACTACACGGCAGATCCTGCTGAGTCCGGCAGAGTCCTACTCACCTACTCGGACGGCGCCGGGAAGGTATCACCGGCGACAAACCCCAACGGATCAATGGACAACATCGCCGGTATCGCCAACGGGGCAGGCAACGTCGCCGGACTGATGCCTCACCCGGAGCGAGCGATCGAGTCGATACTCGGCTCCACGGATGGTCGGGTCCTGTTGCGATCCTTTGCCGTCTCCGTCGCGGCTTTCGCCGAGGGGCGGCCGGCGCGTGTCTGACAGACGTCCCCTCCACCAGGAACTCGGAATGACCGACGACGAGTTCTCCAGTGTCGTCGGGTTGCTCGGCAGGGAACCGAAGATCGCGGAACTCGCCATGTACTCGGTGATGTGGTCGGAACACTGTTCCTACAAGTCGTCCCGTCCACATCTCGGCCGCTTCCCCACCGAGGCTCCCTGGGTGGTGGTCGGCCCCGGAGAGAACGCCGGTGTTGTCGACCTGGGAGATGGCTGGCTGGCCGCCCTCCGTATCGAGAGCCACAACCACCCATCGTTCGTCGAGCCCTATCAGGGTGCCGCAACCGGGGTGGGGGGGATTCTGCGCGACGTCTTCACGATGGGCGCCAGACCGATCGCGCTCTGGGATCAGATCCGATTCGGACACCTGGATGACCCCCACAACCGCTATCTCTTCTCGGGGGTAGTGGCCGGCATCGCCGGGTACGGCAATGCGGTCGGCGTACCGACGGTTGGAGGCGAAGTCGCCTTCGAGGATTGCTATCGGGGCAATCCCCTTGTCAACGTCATGTGCCTGGGAATCCTCCGCGCCGACCAACTCGTACTCGGCACCGCCGGAGAACCCGGGACCATCTCCGTGTTGCTCGGATCCTCTACCGGTCGAGACGGCATAGGCGGCGCATCGGTGCTGGCTTCGGCCAGCTTCGACGAGGACAGCAGCGCCAAACGGCCCGCTGTGCAAGTCGGCGACCCGTTCCAGGAGAAGAAGCTGATCGAAGCCTGCCTGGAGCTGTATCAGAAGAACCTCGTCGTTGGCATCCAGGATCTCGGAGCAGCCGGCCTGTCGTGTTCGACGTCGGAACCGGCGGCACGGGCTGGCATGGGAATGGATGTCGACCTCGACCGGGTTCATGTCCGTGAGAGCGACATGACTCCCGGTGAGCTGCTGATGTCGGAGTCGCAGGAACGCATGATGGCCTTCGTTCACCCTGATCAACTGGACGAGGTGCTCGCGGTTGCGGAGAAGTGGGAGGTCGATGCCTCCGTGGTCGGCGAGGTGAAGCCCGGCGGAACTTTGCGAGTCTTCAAGGATGGCAATCTGGTAGCGGAGGTCCCGGCTTCCTCCCTTTCAGAGGATGCCCCGACCTATGACCGCCCCTATTCCGAACCTTCCTGGCTGGCGGACCTATGGGCAAGCACAACCGATTCATCGCAGTCGCCGGACATCGGGACAAGCCTGCTCACGATGCTCGGCGACCCATCGCTGGGTGACCCATCGTGGGTTTATCAGCAGTACGACCACATGCTATTTCTGAACACCGTCGTCGGACCCGGCGACAACGGCAACTTGTTGCGCATCAAAGGCACTACAAAGGGCCTGGCCGTCTCCACCGACGGAAACGGTCGACTTTGCTACCTGGACCCGCGCCGCGGCGCCGCCCGCCTCGTATATGAATCCGCCCTCAATGTGGCCATGGTCGGAGCTCGACCGATGGCCGTTGTCGACAACCTCAACTTCGGAAACCCGGAGAAACCAGAAGTGATGTGGCAGTTCACCGAGACCGTTGAAGGCATCTCGCAGGCTTGTGAATCGCTCGAAATACCCGTGATCGGCGGCAACGTATCGTTCTACAACGAAACGGACGGCATCGACATCTACCCGACTCCGATAGTCGGCATGCTGGGCCTCGCCGACCCACTGCCCGACCGGCCACCCCGCCTCGAAGCAGGAAAAGCAGGCATGGACGTCTGGCTGCTGGGGCCGCGCAACGGGACGAATCTGGCCGGAAGTGCATTCGAGAAACTCGTGTCCGGCCACCTAGGGGGCCGGCCGACGGACCCCCACCCGTCGACGGCCGGCGCCGTCATCGGCCTGGCCCGCCACCTGGCCGTCCAAGGTGTTGCCCCGGTGCTACACGATGTCTCCGAGGGCGGGCTGGCAGTGGCGATTGCTGAAATATGCATCCGCTCTGAGGTGGGAGCAGCCATTTCGTTTTCGGACTGGCACCACCTCTTCTGTGAGGACCCGCATCGGTTCATCGCGGTTGCGCCGCCCGAGGCGGCCGCTTCAATTCGAGCTGCGGCACACGGGTCCGGAGTTGCGGCAACGCGTATCGGGTCGCTTGGAGGGTCATCAATCGAATTCGAGCGGAACGATCGGATTGAGGGATCGATATCGCTCGATGCGGTAGCAGCCGCCTGGCGCGGCGCAATCCGTGACCGAATGGACCACTGAGTCCGAATACGTGCTTGCGTTCAGCGCAGCACACTGGACCGGCGCAGCTCCCCAGCCCGGGGCGCCTACAATCGCCGTCGAAGTGGATGGGACCTTCGAGAGCACCCCGGGCGAGGAGTGTGGCGTTTTCGGCGTGTATGCGCCGGGGCAGGACGCCGCACACATAATCTCGTTCGGCCTGTTCGCCCTCCAGCACCGCGGGCAGGAGAGCGCCGGGATCGCCGCCTCGGACGGTCAAACCATCACCGTCTTCAAGGACATGGGGCTCGTCTCGCAGGTATTCAACGAGACGACACTCGCCGCGCTTCCCGGCCATCTCGGCATCGGCCACACCCGCTACTCCACTAGTGGATCAACCGTCTGGGAGAACGCCCAACCGGCCTATCGCCAGGTCGAACACACCGGAATTGCTTTGGGCCACAACGGAAACCTGACGAATACGGTCGAACTGGCCACCAGGATCGGTGACGATGCCAGTACCACCGACTCGATGCTGATGCTCGACGCTGTTGCCGGAGCCATTCACGACGGACGATCGGACGGGCGCCAGCTCGAAAGAGCCTTGACGAAAGTGCTGCCTCTCCTGGATGGTGCTTTCTCCCTCGTGGTCATGGATCAGGGCCATCTGGTCGGTGTACGTGATCCTCACGGCTACCGCCCGCTCTGTTTGGGATCACTCCCCGAAGGAGGCTGGGTGCTCGCCTCTGAGACGGCAGCTCTCGATCTGGTCGGCGCAGCATTCGTGAGGGAGATCGAGGCGGGTGAAATGGTTGTCATCGACGCGGGCGGTGTTCGGAGCCAGCATCCCTTCGCCGACGTAGACCCGCGCCTCTGCATCTTCGAGTTCGTCTACTTCGCCAGACCGGACAGCAACCTCTACGGGCAGAACGTGCACGGTGCCAGGCAGCGGATGGGCAGGAGACTCGCCACGGAGGCACCGATCGAGGCGGATGTCGTGGTTCCTGTTCCCGAGTCCGGTATCCCTGCAGCCCAGGGATTCTCGGCAGAGAGCAACATTCCCTATGCCGACGGTCTGGTGAAGAACCGGTATGTCGGGCGAACGTTCATCGAACCGACTCAGATGCTCCGAGACCGCGGTATCCGGCTCAAATTGAATCCGATTCCGGAGAACCTGGACGGCAAACGGATCGTGCTGGTCGATGACTCGATCGTGCGAGGCACCACCACCCGTCAACTCGTGAAAATGGTTCGTGAAGCCGGTGCCGTCGAAGTGCATCTCCGGATCTCCTCACCCCCGTATCGCTGGCCCTGCTACTACGGCATGGATACATCCGACAGTTCCAGGTTGCTGGCTGCACAGCTCTCGGTTGATGAGATTCGAGAGTTCCTGGATGCCGATTCGCTCGCCTACCTCTCGCTGGATGGACTCGAGCAGGCCGCCGGCGGGGAGAATCTAGGTTTCTGCAACGCTTGCCTCAGCGGTTCCTATCCGACACCCGTCGGAGAGCAGGGTGACAAGTTCGTCCTGGAGAAGCGGTAGTGGCCACCTATCACGATGCAGGCGTCGACCTAGAGCAGGCAGATCGCCACGTGGCGATGATTGCGGACGCGGTGACGTCGACCTGGGGGCCGAATGTCATCGGCGGATTCGGCGGATTCGCCACCGGCGTGACCATCCCCGCCGGCTACACCAACCCGGTGCTGATGATGAGTACAGACGGTGTTGGGACGAAACTCGAACTGGCCAGGCTGACCGGACGATATGAGGGGATCGGCCATGACCTCGTCGCTATGTGCGTGGATGACCTCGCTGCCGTCGGCGCTCGCCCGATCGCCTTCACCGACTACCTGGCAGTCGGACATCTCGATCCGGACCGCGACACGGTCATCGTTGCGTCCGTCGCGGCCGCTTGCTCGGTCGCCGGTTGCGCGTTGGTCGGAGGAGAGACGGCCGAGCATCCGGGGGTCGTCGACACGGATCATGTCGACCTGGCCGGCGCGGCTCTCGGGGTCGTCGAAGCCGGTATTGAGATCGGGGGTTCCTTCGTCACTGCCGGAGACGTGATCCTCGGGGTGGAGAGCCCGAATCTGCGCTCCAACGGGTTCTCCCTGGTCCGCGCGGTAACCGCCGGACGGCCACTCGATGAAGCATTCCCGGGAGACGAGCGCTCGGTCGGTGAGGTTCTGCTGGAACCTTCGATGATCTACGCGCCCGGAGTGCTCGATGCTGCGTCTACCGGATTCGTACGCGCTTTCGCCCACGTGACCGGAGGCGGAATTCCCGGCAACCTGATCCGTGTCCTTCCAGACGGCCTGGGGGCAGAAATCGACACCGGGACATGGGTGCGGCCAAACGTATTCAACGTCATCCAGAAATGGGGAGCGGTGCAGGATGACGAGATGTACCGGGTGTTCAACATGGGCATCGGCTACCTGGCCGTTGTGGCACCGGATGGAATCGACGCGGTGGCGGATGCCTTCAACACCCACGGTCACCCGACGCATAGGATCGGGACCGTCATCGGTGGATCGTCAGGAGTCCGACTGATCAGCTGAAGCAGTTCAGGAGAGAGCCGGCGGCCATCTTCGCTCGACGAAGTATGCCGCCAAATCAGCCCCTCTTCTCCTGTGGCACAATGAGAGGGAAGGCGGCCACTTCCCGCCCGGTCGTGCGAGTCCCGCTGACCGCACAGTGAATGACTGAACGTACAGTCGACCGAAAGGAGCCACCGATGGGCGATCTACTGCGCCGGTATGAGGGCACCGTCGCGCCCATGCTGGCTTTCGATACCGATGTCCACGTCGATCACGCGGAGGGACCGTGGGTCTACGATGCCGCCGGCAACAGATGGGCAGACTTCGCCTGTGGAACCGCGGTGGCCAATCTCGGCCACAACCACCCTGAGGTTATTGCCGCCGCCCAGGCGCAACTCGGCAGACTCGCTCATGCAGGATGCGTCTTCCGGTACGACTCGATGGTCGATCTTGCAGAACGCCTCCGGAAGATCACCCCCGACGGCATCGAGAAGTTCGGCTTCGCCAACTCGGGCGCAGAGGCCGTCGAGGCTGGCGTGAAGCTGGCTCGCTACTTCACGAAGCGCCAGGGCGTCATTGCATTCCGCGGCGCATTTCACGGGCGGACGATGGGATCGGTTGCCTACACGACCTCTAATGCCAAATACCGGGAGAACTACCACCCGATCCTCAGCTCGGTTTTCGTTACCGGATTCCCGCATCCATACCGCTGGGGAATGTCTGACGATGAGGCGACCGATCTCGCACTCGACGAGCTCGCCAGGAAGTTCAAGCACGAGGTACTGCCACACAACATCGCCGCATTCCTCGTCGAGCCGGTCCAGGGAGAGGGGGGCTACTACCCGGCACCGCCCCGCTTCCTCCAGGCTCTCCGTGATCTTGCCGACGAACACGGGATCATGCTCGTCTTCGACGAAGTTCAGACCGGATTCGGCCGCACGGCCAACTGGTTCGCGGCCGACCACTACGGTATCCGGCCCGACATCCTCGTGATGGGAAAGGGCATCGCCAACGGCCTGCCACTCAGTTCGTACGGGGCCTCAGCAGAGATGATCAATCAGTGGCCGGTGGGTGCCCACGGCACTACGTTCGGCGGCAACCCGGTCGCTTGCGCGGCCGCCGCCAAGGTGATCGACGTTATGGAGCCACTGCTTCCCAACGCCCGGGACCTCTCGAAGCGGGCGTTCGAGCGATTCGCAGACGTCCAAGCCCGCCACACGACCATCGGGGATGTCCGAGGATTGGGCCTGATGGTCGGCGTGGAACTGGTGAGCGATCGTGAACTGCGCACCCCCGACGCGGCGGCGATGGCGTTCATCTCCGCCTACGGACTCGAGCACGAACTGATCGTTATCGGCTGTGGACCGGACGGAAACATCATCCGCTTCATTCCTCCCCTCACCGCCACGATGGATGAACTGGACACGGCGATCGAAGTCGTGGATGCAGCGCTGACTGAGTACGAAAGCCGCTGAACAGCATCCCTGCGCACGGTTGCCCGACCTCCGCGGATAGTAACTAGTCAGTACGGGCATCTCCCGAACGACACCAGGCGGGGGTGGACGGGAAGGGCTATCGGGCGTAGAACGGAGTTGCCGCCGGCTTGTCCCTGGCGAGGATCATGAGGTTCTCAGAGCCGGCTCGCGAAGGGCCACCCTGTGTGGCCCTTCGCTATTCCCGGTTCCGGCTCAGGCGAATCCATCCGAGAGAGGCCACCAGAGCCACCACCGCGACCACTGAAACCCAGTTCCCCCAGAGGCCCGACAGTGTCCGGCCGGAAGACCGGAATCGCACAGTTCCGCTGATGACGGCCTCTTCGTAGAGTCCGGTGATCTCCGCAATCTCACCACCATCGGTGATGATCGCCGACTTCCCCGTGATTGCTGCCTGAACGAGATCGATTCCGTTCTCGGCCGCGTGCATGCGCGCCATGTCGATCAACTGATCTGCGGCCGGCCCGACACCATAACTTCGCTCGTTCGTCGCCACGACCATGAGCTGTGCCCCTTCCCTCACATGGTCGCGTGCGTACCTGGAGAAGGAACCCTCGAAGGAGATCACCGAGCCGATCTTTCCCGGACCGATATCAAACACGACCGGACCGTCTCCGCGCAGCATGTCCCGTGGAACACGGCTCGTGGCGGGAATCAAACCAAAAACGGGCCTCCATGGAACGTACTCGCCAAACGGAACGGGATGCCGCTTGTTGTATTCGCCGACATACGATCCGTCTGGACTGAACAACATGTTGGCATTCACAAAGTAGGCATCGCCGACGGGACGATCGCCGCCGATGAGGAAATACGAGCCGATTCGCCGCACTTGTTTGTCGATATCGGCAGCAACGGTCGGCGCGGTGAGGGGATCGGTGGAGTACCCGGTCGCGCTCTCGCCCCACACAATGAGGTCGGTGGAACCGGCCGGCAGAGTTTCGGTGAGGCGCAGATGATTCTCATAGATGGCCACCCTGTCTCCGGCACAGTGCTCGACACACGGTGTGTTCCCTTGCACGACCGTCACCCGCAGTTCCGGCCCATCGGCCACGGCAGGCCACAACCAGCCGGCGCCCAGCAGAACGACCCATATCCCCGTCGGCACGAGGATCCAGCGACGGTCGCCGCGTTGCTCGATCACGTGCACGGCAAGGGCCGAGGTCATCATGATGATCAGACTCCACCCGGCGGCCCCGATGAGAGCTGCCGCACCGCGCGCCGGTGCATATGGGGCCAGCGAGTATCCGAGGCCTCCCCAGGCGAGGCCGCCGGTCGGGATCCAACCCCTGAGAAGCTCCATCACAGCCCATCCGCCGGTTATCGACACGACCCAGGACCACAGCGGTAAAAGGCGCTGGTGGAACGCAAACCAACCGAACCCGGCTGTGAAGAACGCCTGGGTAATGACCAATGCCAGAAGAGCGATCCCCTCGGTTCGGCTGATCCACCACATGAGAAGACCGAAGAAGACGATTCCGTATGCTGCGCCGACCAGTGTCGCTACGAGCCCGGAGGGTGCCCGGCGGAGCGCCCAGAGCAACAGCCCCACGGCAGGCAGTGTCAGGAAGCCAAGTCCGAACGGCGGAAAGCCGAGGACGGCGACGAGGGCGGCCAGCAGGGCGACGAACAATGACACCATGGCGTGAGATTGTATGGCTTCTTCGCCTACACACCACAACGGAGGCCTCTCGACTCCACTTCACCTAGCCTCGGGGACATGACATCACCAACTGATCTCGAAATCGGAGTTCAGGCTGCCCTGGCCGGCGCCGAGGTCGTACGCAACGGATTCGGAACACCAGGGGACCCCGAGATGAAAGGGGTGGTCGACCCCGTAACCGCCACCGATCGTCAATCGGAAGAAGCCATACTCACCGTCATTCATGCCCACCGACCCGGCGACGCAGTGCTCGGAGAGGAAAGCGGAGGAGACATTGTCGGGTCGGGGCGAAGGTGGATCATCGACCCACTCGATGGCACCGTGAACTTCGTGGCCGGCGTGCCACACGTCGCAGTCTCTGTCGGGTTGTGGGACGGGGAAACCCCACTGGCCGGCGTCATCGTCGACGTGATGCGCGATGACGTCTTCGCAGCGGCCCGCCACGAGGGAGCGCTGCTCAACGGCAAATCGATTCGAGTGTCCGATCGGGCCGACCTCGGATCGAGCCTCCTGGTGACGGGGTTTCCGTATGATCGCCAGGACCGCGCCGACGCGTATACGGCACCCGTCACTGATGCTCTCCGGGTAGCACGGGGTGTCCGACGGTTCGGAACTGCTGCACTCGACTTCGCCTGGGTAGCGGCCGGGCGCCTCGATGGATACTGGGAGTTCGGGCTCAAACCGTGGGACGTGGCTGCCGGGATCCTCATCGTTCAAGAAGCCGGTGGGCGTGTCACCAACGAAATCGGGCAGCCGTCGCGCGTGGATGATCGGTTCGTAATCGCCACCAACGGCGGAATCCATCGCTCGCTCGAGGTCCTTCTGCAGCCGTCGATCGAGAGAGTCCTGTGAACGGACCGGGGGCTATATGCGCCGGCGTCTGATTGTCGCAGATCGTGTAAGGACCGCCACCGGCACACGCGGCAACGCCGTCCGGGTAGCAGACGGTTTGATCGAAGCCATCGGGGAGGCGGATGATATCCGAACCCCCGACCTCACAGAAGAGCGCTATACGGGCTGTGTCGTCACGCCGGGATTGGTCGACGCTCACTTTCATCCACTCGGATACACGGCAGCTCTGATGCGGTTGAACCTCGACGCCGCGCAAAACATGAGCGACCTGGAGGAACTGATAAACGAAGCCGCAGCCAACCTGGAGCCCGGCCGAGCTGTCGTCGGAACCCGGCTGAATGATCAGATCGTCGGGCGGCTGCCTACGCGCACGCAACTCGATGCTGCCGGAGGCGACAGGCCGATCCTCATCTATCGCTATTGCGGTCATGTGGCCGTAGCCAACACGGCTGCTCTTGAACTGGCAGGGATAGGCAGTTCGACACCGGATCCGCCCGGCGGGTCGATAGATCGCGACAGCGGCGGGATCCCGACCGGAGTCCTTCGAGAGACCGCCATCGCGCTTGCGGCAGGCCCGGTCGGGAGTCGGACGGGCGATCTCGAGCCCGGCGAAGTGCTCGCCGCAATGCAGGGACTGGCCTCCCTTGGACTCACCTCGATAGGGGCCATCATCGACTTGAGCGGCGACCTCTGGTGCGGGGTCGGCAACGAACTGGAACTCTTGACAGAAATCGGACCCGACCTTCCACTCCGTATGTCGGTTCTGGTGACAACCGACGATCCGCAGGCGCTGGAATCGGCAGCCGGGCGTCTCTCGTCCGCCGGACCCTGGATCCGGTTCCTGGGCGTCAAACAGTTCGCAGACGGAAGCTTCGGCGGGCACACCGCGGCGATGCATCATCCGTATGCAGACCGAGATACAGTCGGCACCATGCGCATCGACGCCGGCACCGAGCGTATGGCCAGGGCCGCCTTGGCGATGGGTAGCCGGGTCGCCGTGCACGCGATCGGCGACAGGGCTAATGAAGCAGTGCTCGATCTGTTCGAGGACCTTATTCGGGATGGCGCCCACCCGGCCGACCTGCGCGTCGAACACGCCTCGGTTCTCGCTCATCGGGACCTCGGGCGGTTGGCGGCCCTCGGAGTGACCGCCGTGGTGCAGCCGGCCTTCTTGATGTCAGAAACGGCCTGGTTGGAGGAGCGCGTTGGGCGGGACCGCCTCGATCGCACCTACGCCTTCCGGTCGCTCCTGGAGGCAGGTGTGCTGCTCGCCGGCAGCTCCGACTGCCCGGTTGAGCCTCCATCACCCTGGTGGGGAATGGCAGCAGCGAGGGACCGGGGTGGCCTCACACCCGCTCAGCAACTCAATGCGGCCGAGGCGCTCGCGCTATTCACGACGGGTGCCGCCGGGGCCATCGGCTCGCCGGTACTGGAAATTGGAGAACCGTGCGACCTCACGATCGTCGACAGGGATCCGCTTGAGATCGGGCCCGACGAGCTGCGAGAGACCAAGGCGGTTGCTACCTGGATAGAGGGTGAGCCCGTACAAGTTCCGGCCGAACCAATCGTCTGGGGAGCTCCGTCAACCGCAGGTTGAGTCGCCACCCGCGGAACCGGCCAACCCCTCATGATCAAACGACGCGCTCCATGATGCCTCGTTCAGTGTTTCGAGGATGGACCCTATATCAGCGCCGCCGGCCAACGTCGGACGCCCATCGACGATCTTGACCGGCCGGGCTAGCAGGGAAATCTCGTCTCCGACGATCGTGGCCTCGAAGAGGACCGACCGGGTGGTGTCGTCGGAGTATGCGGAAGGAAAGGCGAAGTTCCCTGTCGAGTACATCACCCAGGTGTCGCCGATCTGCTCGATTCCCTGAAGGACGTGGGGGTGGCTTCCTACGATGAGGTCGGCTCCCGCTTCGGCCCAGAGCGCTGCCAGGTCCCGTTGATACTGCTCCGGGCACAAAGAGCGCTCGATGCCCCAGTGCACCATCACAACAACCACATCGGCCAGCCGGGTTGCTTCAGCGACGGCAGCCGCGGAGCGTTCAATGAAAGGGTGGTATGCGGACGCCAGTCCCGCACTGTCGGCGGTCGCCGCCCACGAGGTATCGGGCAACACCCGCGAGAAGGACACAACTGCCACGGTCGAACTGCCGACCTGGGCGACGACCGGTGCGTAGGCCTGGTCGCTGTTCATACCGGCTCCCGCGTGTGTGATGCCGGCTTCGTCGAGCAACTGGATGGTGCGTTCGAGGCCCGCGCGGCCGGCGTCGAGCGCATGATTGTTGGCAAGAGCGACACCATCGATGCCGGCGGCCGCCAGCAGCCCGGCCGCGGCCGGCGGTGATCGGAACACATACTCCTTGTCAGGGGAGGAACCGAAGCTCTCCTCCGCAATGGCCGTCTCGAGGTTCACCCAAGACAGATCCGCCGATTGGAGCACCATTGCGACATCTTCGAACGGATCTGCGTCGGCCAACCCGTGGGTAAGCGAAACGTCGCCGCCGAAAACCAGGGTGATCGGGTCAACCGGTGGCATCGTCGTCGTGGTGGTCGCCTCGCCCGGCTGCGTGATGGTCGTCGAAGCAGGCACAGGCGTCGGTGCGGTCACCACCGCTTGCGCGCCGGCACCACAACCGGCGGCGAATAGAGCAAACACAACGAGAAGTCGGGGCACGTCCATAGTGTGCCCGACCGTTCATGCCGATCCAAGGGTTTGGCGGAGTGGACCGCTAGAGGTGAGGGACGGCGGTCCCGGTGGATCTCCTATGAGTTGCCGTCGTAAATGCAGAACTCGTTCCCCTGGGGATCCGCCATGACAATCCAGGCCGGGAAATCACCCTCCTGATGCTCGCCTAGGCGCCGACCGCCGAGATTCTCGACCCTGGATGCGAACGCCATCCGGTCCGGGACCTTGATATCGAGATGAAGCCGGTTCTTGACCTGTTTCGTCTCGGGGACGAGTTGAAACGCAAGGTGAGGGCCGTCATTGCTGAGCCGCCCGAGATACACGTAACCCCCGGTCCGCTCGAGAACCTCGATACCGAGGACCGCAGTCCAGAAGGTAACCGCACCGTCGAGGTCGACCGTGTCGTGCATAACGGTCGTCACGCGAATCTCGTCACTCATGGCGCGATCCTATGTCGATGAGGTGGTGATTTCCACTGATTCCCGATCGCAAACCCGCGGACCCCGGCTGCGCTTGCCGCGCCTAACATCCCGGCTCATGGAACCGCTCACCGCAGTGCTACTCATCGCCGCTGGTTTCGCTGCAGGATTCGTCAATACCGTGGCGGGCGGCGGTTCTGTGATCACGATTCCGGTTCTGCTGGAGGCTCTCGGGGATGCAGGCCTCGCCAACGGGACCAACCGGATTGCCATTCTGATGGCACAGGTCGCCGCCACGACCGGGTTCCGTAGGGCCGGGAAGCTCGATTGGAAGAAGGTCGCGCCGCTGGTACCTGCCACCGTGGCCGGAGCCGTGACGGGTGCCTGGATCGCCACTCGCCTCGACTCAGAGGCAATGACCAAAGTCTTCGCGTTCGTGCTGGTGCTCGTGGCGCTGTCGGTTCTCATCAAACCATCGCGCTGGCTCGGCGGACAAGAGAAATCGATAAAGGAGCCGCTTCGAAGCCTCGTGTTCTTCGGAGTTGGCTTCTACGGCGGCTTCGTACAGGCTGGAGTCGGTTTCCTGCTGCTGGCAGCGCTGGTGGTGGGAGGCGGATTGGACCTGGTGCGCGGAAACGCCGCCAAGGTGTTCCTGATCCTGGTCTACACGCCGGTTGCCCTGCTTCTGTTTGCTTCGGCAGCTCAGGTCAACTGGGCGTACGGTCTTGTCATGGGGATCGGCAATGTGACCGGGGCCATCCTCGCAACCCGCCTGGCTGTGGCAAAGGGCGCAGGATGGATTCGGTGGGTGCTCATCGTGATGGCGTTCGTAGCCGCGGGAAGAATGCTCTTCTTCTGATTTTCTCGGCAATGCTGTTGCGCGTGGAGAACGACAGTATTGCTGAGAAA
>JAHEDJ010000013.1:27987-55452 GCA_024641325.1 bacterium
GCGCAGGATGGATTCGGTGGGTGCTCATCGTGATGGCGTTCGTAGCCGCGGGAAGAATGCTCTTCTTCTGATTTTCTCGGCAATGCTGTTGCGCGTGGAGAACGACAGTATTGCTGAGAAACCTCACGTGTTTTCTCGGCAATGCTGTTGCGCGTGGAGAACGACAGTATTGCTGAGAAAATCAGATGAGTCGGCCTTCCATGCCGCCGGCGATCGTCACAACCTGGCCGGTCACGTGCCCAGAGACGTTGTCTGAGGCCAACACGACGATCTGGGCTGCCACGTCTTGCGGGGTGGCGAGTTTCTTCAGTGCCATCGTGGCGGTCGCTCGCTCAACGTTGGCCGGGTCTATGCCTGCCTCGACCCGACTCGGCGTCGCCGTCCATCCGGGAGCGACTGCATTGACCCGCACTTTCGGGCCGAGTGCCACCACCTCGTTCTTCAACGACGCCAGCAATCCAGATGCAATAGCTCCCTTGGCCGCCGAGTAATCCGCATGACCGGCCTCGCCGAACGTCCCGGCGGTCGACCCGACCAGCACGAGATTTCCTGTACCCGTTCGGCGCACATGCCTGAGGAAGGCGCGCGCCGTGAGAAACGCCGACGTCAGGTTGGCGTCGAGCACCGCTCTCCACCGCTCGAGCGGGATGTCCCAAAGGGGCGTTGGATCGGCCGGGTAGGCCCCGGCGTTCGCCACGCAGACATCGAGTCCACCAAGGCTTGCCACGGCAGCCGGAATCAACTCTGCTGCCTGCTCCTCGACCGTGAGGTCGGCTGCCAGTGCGACGCCGTTGACCTCGTCCGCTAACGACTCGGCCGGGCCCCGCGACGCGTTGTAGTGAATGGCGACTACCGCACCTTCTGCGGCGAATGCCCTCACGACGACCGCGCCGATTCCACCGGCGCCACCCGTCACCAGTACCCGCTTGCCGGTCAAGCCCATATCCATAGGTTTCACGGTAGCGAAACGACACTATCGTTCCACCATGCCTTTCGATTACACGTCAGCCGGCGGTGCGACAATTGATGCGGTTGTCGACAGAACCATCGCCGACGGAAACGAACTGATCAGGGAAGTTGTCGAACTGTCCGGCGATCGAACGTTCTCCAACACCATGCGGCCGCTGGAAGAAATGGCGGTCCTCACCAGCCATGCCTACGGTCGGGGCCCCTTCCTTGGGAATGTGTCGACCGATTCCGAGGTGCGAGATACTGCGCGAGCCGCCGAAGAGCGACTCACAAAGTGGCAGGTCGACATAGAGTTCCGACAAGACCTCTACAACGCCGTCAAGGAGTTCTCCGCGACCAACGAAGCCCACCGGCTCGAGCCTCAGCAGAAGCGGTTCCTGGACTTTACGATGCGGGACTTCCGTCGGGCCGGCCATGAACTCGGCGAGCGAGACAGGTCCGAGTTGAAGGAGCTCCAAGGGCGGATGGTTGAACTATCCGTTGCCTTCTCCAAGAACCTGGCCGAATACGAGGATTACCTAATAGTCACGGCCATCGATCTCGATGGCCTACCCGACGGTTATGCAGACCACCTGGAACCGGGGGAACAGGAGGGAACCTTCAAGGTCTCGATGGACTACCCCGACGTTGTTCCGTTCATGGAAAGCGCCATCAGAAGAGACCTGCGCGAGGAGCTGACGTTCAAGTTCAACTCGCAGGCAGTCGAGGCGAATCGCCCGGTCCTGGAAGAGGCAATCCAGATCCGGGAAAGGATCGCCACCATCTTCGAACACGCCTCCTGGGCTCACCACGGGATGGAAGTGAAGATGGCCAAACGCCCCGAAGCCGTCTTAGCCTTCTATGAAGGCCTGATCCCACCGCTATCTGCCAAAGGCTCCAATGAACTGAAGGCAATGACCGACTTACTTCATCGGGACGGCCACCCGGGCGAACTGCAAGCCTGGGACTTCCGCTACTACGACACCGTCCTACGCAAGGAAAGATACGGTGTCGACCCAAACAAAGTGTCGCAGTACTTCCCCCTCGAGCAAGTGATCGACGGCATGTTCGCGATCACCGGCGAGGTGTTTGGGCTCACCTATCGCCGTCTGGAGATGACCAAGGCCTGGCACGAAGATGTCTTGCTGTATGAAGTTCGCGATTCGTCAACGGATGACCTGATTGCTCACTTTTTCGCCGATCTATTCCCCCGGGAAGGCAAATACACGCATGCTGCTGCATTCCCCTTGGTTCCCGGTCATCGAATGTCATCCGGAGGATATGAAGCCCCCGTATCGGCCATCGTCGCCAACTTCACCAAGCCGACGAAAGAGAAACCGTCGCTGCTGACACACAACGAGGTCGTGACCCTCTTCCACGAGTTCGGGCACATCCTCCACATGTCGCTCACCAAAGCAGACTTCGTTCGGTTCTCAGGCGCCAACACAGAATGGGATTTCGTCGAAGCGCCTTCTCAAATAATGGAAAACTGGTGCTGGGACGCTGGAGTACTCGGTCGTTTCGCCAGACATTATGAGACGGGAGTAGAGATTCCCGAAGATCTCGTCCGGCAGTTGGTGGCGGCAAGGAACCTCAACGTGGCTCTAACAACACTTCGCCAGATCTCCTTCGGATGGCTGGACATGGGGATGCACGGACCAAGAGACGACCGTGATCTCGATGCGATCTTGAGCGAATCGCAGGCCATAACGCTTCTCCCCCCGCACGAGGGAACCTTCTTTCCCTCCAGCTTTGGGCATCTGATGAGCGGCTACGACGCCGGCTACTACGGGTACCTATGGTCCGAGGTGTTTGGGGATGACATGTTCAGCAAGTTTGCCGAAGCCGGTGTGACGAGCCCCGAGGTTGGGCGATCCTATCGGGAGACCGTGCTGGAACCGAACGGCTCCAAAGATGCCTCCGAGTTGCTGCGCGCCTTCCTTGGGCGGGAACCATCGAGTGAGGCATTCCTCAGAAAACTCGGGATAGACCGCTTGCCGTAACCTTCCGGGCCCTCGAGTCCCGGATCGCCCGGCTCCTTCGCAGAATATGCCGGGAACCATTTGCTTCTCGGTTGCGTATAAGCACATATGAGGCAGAGGAGAGTCCACTCTGAAACCGTGACGGGTGGCGAGGCGACCTGCTCGTTCTCCGGGACGAGTTCTTAAGGGAACTTCATCCGGAGTTAACGCTTCTGTTAGATCAACCCCATATCGTGTCATCCAAAGGTGTCACCTGCATCGTACAGGTGGTACATTGATTAACACTGGCGAGATAGTGGAAATAGATTTCCCCTTGCCGGCGTTGAACGGGGAACAACGGCCTAAGGAGGCCCCAATATGGCTGATAACACACTCAAAGGACGGCGCATGAGAGGCGGAGTACGCCCCTCGAAGACCTTCACTTCTGGTCGTGTCTGCGCCAATATGGATTGCGATACAAAGTTGTCCCAATACAACCGGCGGGAGCACTGCTACGCACACGCACCTGTGAAGTTCCCCCGGGTACGCGGACGGATCATTACCGAAGGCACCTAATCGCCCGTACTGTTCAGACTTGGCGCCCACGGCACTCCCCACAACCGCTGGCGCCTTTCAGCCGAAGCCCCGGAACTCCCACCCTCCTCGGGGCTTCGGCAATTCGGGCCACCTAAGCGCCTTTTCGCGCGACATTCGGCTGCTATAGACGCCGAATGTCGCGCGAAAACATGATCAGACCCCACCCCTGGTGGGGTGCTATCATCCGAGTATGAAAGAAGTCCACAAGAAGGCAGCCCTCAATCGCCTCAAAACCGTCCGAGGGCACCTGGACGCGGTAATCGGCATGGTCGAGGACGACCGTTACTGCCCCGAGATCATGAAGCAGGTCTCCGCTCTGCAGGGGTCATTGGAGAAGGTCAACCGGATCCTCCTCCAGAATCACCTGGAAACTTGCGTGACCCATGCTGTCGATGAGGGCCGGACGCTCGAGGTCGTCGATGAGCTGATGGAAGTGATGAAATACACGGCGGCCGTCACCGGACCTGCCCCAAACCTGGAGGCCTTATGACCACGAAAACCCTATCTGTTCCCGACATCTCGTGCGGACATTGCAAGATGTCGATCGAAGGTGCGCTGAACGAACTCGGCGGAGTCACAACAGCAGAGGTGCACATCGACCCACGTACGGTCGACATCACCTGGGACGAAGACGCTGTTCAACTCGATGCGATCATCGACGCAATCGAAGAGCAGGGCTACCAGGTCACCCGATAGGCCGACGCCGCCCCCCGCTTAGCCCCAGAACCGGAGACTCGCCAATGATCGAAACCACACGCGCTACCAGTTCCCTCACCTTCGAAGTCGAAGGGATGACCTGCGCGTCGTGTGCGATGCGGGTGGAACGAACCCTCAATCGCCAGGAAGGCGTCGAAGCCGTCGTCAACTATGCGGGCGGAGAGGCCAGGGTCGACGTCGTTGACACCGTCGACGTGGAAGCGTTGCGGGCCGCCGTCTCGAAGATTGGATACGAAATCAACCTCGTCACCGACGAAGACGAGCGCGTGAGCCAGGTGGATAAATATTCGGAAGAAGAGGCCTACCAGTGGCGCAACTTCCTGATGGCAGCGCTCCTCACCGTCCCGGTCGTCGCTCTGGGGATGTTCGGACCCGACGAGCGGTGGAACCATCTTCTCCAATGGGCGCTGATAACACCGGTCGAGTTTGTGTTCGGATGGCAATTCCACAAAGTCGCTGCCAAACAACTCAGATCCCTGGGCGCCAACATGGACACTCTGGTCTCCGTCGGAACCCTCTCAGCATATTTGTTCTCGGTCTGGGCCGTCTTCGCCGGGGAAGCTGTGTTCTTCGAGACGGCCGGCGCCATCATCTCCTTCATCCTGCTCGGCAGGTACTTCGAGGCGCGCGCCAAGGGCCGAGCCTCTGCGGCTATCACCAAGCTCCTCGAGTTGGGTGCAAAAGAGGCCCGGCTGCTACGCGACGGTGTCGAGACCATGGTGCCAATCGAGGAAGTGCACGTCGGTGATCTGTTGGTTATCAAACCGGGTGAGAAGGTCCCGACGGACGGGGAGATCATGGAGGGCTCCTCCTCCGTGGACGAGAGCATGCTCACGGGGGAATCGATTCCGATCGAAAAGACGGTAGGTGCCGAAGTGTTCGGAGCAACCCTCAATCAACAAGGCCTGCTCACCGTTCGCGCCACCAAAGTCGGACACGACACCGCACTTCAGCAAATCGTGAAGCTGGTTGCCGATGCACAAGCATCGAAAGCCCCGATCCAACACCTTGCCGACAGGGTTTCTGGGGTATTCGTTCCGATCGTCATCCTCATTGCCATTACGACATTCGGGATCTGGATGGGCGTCGGAGGTGAGATCGAGCCGGCAGTTACGGCCGCAGTGGCTGTGCTCATCATCGCCTGCCCCTGTGCGCTCGGCCTGGCCACCCCGACCGCAATCATGGTCGGTAGTGGACGTGGTGCCGAGCTCGGAGTGGTGTTCAAGGGTGCGGAGATCTTCGAGCGAGCGCGTTCGATCGACACCGTTGTCTTCGACAAGACCGGCACGCTCACCCGTGGTCTCATGAGTCTCGCCGGCATCGACACGGCAGAGGATCCCCTGCGCTTCCTGTACCTGGCCGGATCTGTAGAGAGCGCCTCCGAGCATCCGGTCGCCAGGGCCGTCGCACTCGGAGCAGAGGAACGAGACGTGGAACTCGGCAAAGTGGCCGACTTCGAGAACTTCCCGGGCCGGGGCGTTGCCGGCGTCGTCGACGGGACGCTCGTGACCGTCGGCACGGCGAAGTTCCTGGCAGACCGTGGGCACGGCATTCCTGCGCGTTACGCAGAGTCACTCAACGGGTTTGCCGACGCCGGCCAGACGGCTTTCCTGGTGGGATGGGACGGTGAGGTCCGCGGAGCTCTTGCTATCGCCGATGTGCTGCGGGAGACCTCTGCGCCGGCAATACAGCATTTGCGGTCATTGGGCGTCGAGGTTGCCATGCTCACCGGCGACAATCAGCGCACCGCCGATTCAATCGCCGGGTCCGTCGGTATCGATGAGGTGCTGGCAGAGATCCTGCCCGGCGAGAAGGCGTCGGAGGTTGCTCGACTTCAGCGATCCGGGCGCAGCGTCGCCTTTGTCGGCGACGGAATCAACGACGCACCCGCTCTCACCCAGGCCGATCTCGGAATGGCAGTAGGAACCGGAACCGACATCGCAATCGAGGCCGGCGACGTGATCCTGATGTCGGGGGACCCGGCTCTGGCCGACACCGCGATGCGCCTCGCCAGGGCGACGTTCCGGACTATCAAGCAGAACCTCTTCTGGGCCTTCTTCTACAACGCTGCGATGATCCCCCTGGCGGCGCTCGGCTTCCTCAACCCGATGTTTGCAGCGGCGGCGATGGCCTCTTCCAGCGTGACCGTCGTCACCAACAGTCTGCGTCTCAGGCGCTTCAGGGCGTAAAAGCGCCATGCCGGAGCACCGGGCCAGAAGCCGGAGCTACCCTGGCTCCGCATGATGGCGACCACCCGGCATATGGACCCGGCAGAGATGGGTGAGCCCTACCTTCGCCGCTCGGATTGACCAACGTGACGCCTTCCGGAAACCCTTACGAGACCGGCCGCCGGCCGTCTGGATCTCGCACAGGCCCGAGAGGAAACTTCGGTTCGTCACGCGTCTCGCTCGACTGGATCCTGGCCGTTGTGTTCATTGCCGGGCTGATCGTGATGCTGGCGGCGATCGGCTCCGGTTCGGCCACCACAGAAGGGCCGATCGGGCCGCGCATTGCCGTCGGAATGACACCCACGGACCGGACCATCACTGTTCGAGTTGAGCCGTGCGGATCAGAGGAAGTCGAGGCGGTATCGCTCGCCGCCGTGGATCCTCCTCTCACTCTCTGGGAAGCGATAGCGGTCGGGCCTCACGCCAGATATGTTTTCATTGTGGGCCAGGCACCCACGTCGTTCGCGGAGACGGTGCCCATGATCGCCGAGCTGCCGCGCGGTGCTCAACTCGAGGCATCCATCGCGGCCGGCGAAGTTCGATCTGTGCAGTTCTACTTCGCAGATCTTCTGCCCGATCTGTGGAGCTATGACGGCACCTTCTACACAGACGACGACATCAGCCGGGCCATGACGTCCAACTCCGTATGTCCTGGTGCAGTGGCCGGAACCAGCTCGGGGCGGCGCACCCTGATGATCGTTGGTTTTCTCATTGCTGCCGCGGCAGGAGCGGGGCTTCTCTCGCGCCGGATCGTGCTACCGGGTCTATAGAAGCACCGCAATCCCCACGCGCGACAACGCGCCCGATGGCGCGTTGTCGGAAGTGGATGAGTTCTTGCGGAACCGCTCAGTTGCGGCGCGGTTCAGCTACCTCTTGCGCTTGTGGCGGTTTGCCTTGAGGCGCTTGCGGTACTTGTGCTTCGACATTTTCTTGCGCCGCTTCTTGACCAGCGAACCCATGCAGAATTCCTCTCCAGAAATCAGTGGATGGAGCTACAGGATGCCTGTTTGTAGCCGATTTCGCAAACTAGACGGCCGTCAAACTAGGCCACGCTCGTCAATCCCCGGAGTCAGGACGGAGCCCTCCTCGCCCATGGCAATCGAGAGGGCCGACACAACCGAGTCAACCGCTGCTTTCGGCACAATGGCAAGGATCGATGGCCCGGCACCACTCCAGCAAGCGTGGAAAGCCCCCGCCGACCGAGCCGTGAACATGAGGTCCTCCGCCTCAGGGAACAACGGTCCGCGCGGACCCTCGTGCAGTTCGTCTCCGGAGGCCGCTACAAACAGTTGCGGGTCCGCAGTTCGGAAAGCCTCGACCAGAGCAACCACTCTCGCAACCGATCTGGCGGCAGCTTCGTGCTCGATGATTTCCGGGAGAGCCTGGCGGGCCCATTTGGTGGGGAGCCGTCGAGATGGCACCGCCACAACGATGCGTAGTTCGGAATCCATTTCGAGACGGTGGGCAGAGACGCCTACTGCCGCCACCAATCCACCGTATACGGCAGCCGCGACGTTGTCGGAGTGACCTTCGAGATCCGCGGCGATTCGGAACACGGTATCCGGATCCGCCACCTTTCCAACCGCCCGCAACGCAGCTGCTGCCCCGGACACGAAAGCTGCAGCCGACGATCCGAGCCCCCGCCCCAAAGGTATCTCATTGTGCACGTCGAGCACGAGAGCATTATCGACACCCACCGCCACCTGTGCAGCCTGCAGGACGGCATCGTCATCGCCCTCGACGGGCGCATACAGACCGTGGTGGCTGACCCGCCAGACGTCGGCTCGCTCCGCTATCACACGACAGGGGATGTCGATGGCCAGCGCAAGCGTATCGAACCCGGGGCCGAGGTTTGCCGACGATGCCGGGGCAGTTGCTTCAGCCACGATGGATCGTCTCCAACTCAACGAATATGTTGTCTGCCTGCGGAAGGCTCGACCGGATCGCCTGCTCCACGGTGTCGATCGCCGACTCGACACCGGAAGCGTCCAGACCATCAACGAAATCGACCTCGATGTTCACCAGCACACGCTCGGGGCCCATATGCATGGTGAGGAGTCGACCCACTCCTCTGACTTCCGGCAAGGAGAGAACTGCCGCCATGACTCCTGATCTATCGGAGCGGCTCGCCGCTTCGCCGATCAGGAGAGCTTTGGTTTCGGTGGCAAGCAGAATCGCAACAGTGGCAAGCAGACCTCCGATCATCAGCGAAGCGACGGCGTCCCAGACCGGGTTGTCCGTCACCGATGAGAGGAAAACGCCGGCGAGCGCAAAGAGGAGGCCCAGGAGAGCTGCGGTGTCCTCGAGGAGAACGACGAGGATGGCGGTGTCCTTAGTGCCGCGGAACGTCCGCCAGTTCGACCGGGTGCCGCGGGCCCTCTTGAACTCTCGATAGGCATAGAGGAAGACCGATCCCTCGATCAGAAACGCAACACAGAGGACAATCACGTTGATTGTTATGTTTTCGAGCTCGTGGGGATGTTGAAGCGCTTCGATTCCGTGCTGAAAGGACAACACCGCCCCACCGACGAACAACATGACGGCAACCATGAAGCTCCAGAAGTACGTCTCCTTGCCGCGCCCGAATGGATGCTGCGCATCCGGTGCGTTCTTGGCCTGAGCAATGCCTCTCAACAGAAGAGCCTGGTTACCAGTATCTGCCACAGAGTGCCAGGCCTCCGACATCATCGCCGCCGAACCCGTTATGCCGGCCGCTACGAATTTCGAAACGGCGATGAGCGCATTACCCGTGAGTGCGGCAACGACCGCAGTTCGCGAACCTTCAGATGCCATCGGCTGATTCTACGAGATGCTGGTGTGCGACATCGTGATGGCAACGGGAGTATGAATTCCGGGATGGCAGCGGGCAACCGCCGGGAACGCTACGGTGCCCCCATGCAGGCTCCCGAGCTCCTGGAAAGCCATCGACTGAGGCTACGAAGGACGGTGCCCGCCGACTTCCGTCCGGGAGGTCGGCGATTACCTGACTGATTGCGATCGGCTCTGGGACGAAGGACGATCGTTTTCTTGGGCAATAACGCTCGGAACGTCGAACCGTCCCGTCGGCATGATCGAAGCGAGGGTGGATCAGCACCGCGTCGAACTCGGCTATGTGGTCGCCCGACGTGAATGGGGACGCGGAATCGCCACCGAAGCGGTCCAGACGGTTGTCGGTCGGGTACTCGAAGAGCCAACGATCTGGCGGGTATGGGCTTACACCGATGTTGACAACGCGCCTTCGGGCCGCGTATTGGAAAGGCAGGCATGGTCAAGGAAGGGCTGCTCCGCAACTGGGCGTGTCATCCCAATCTGAGTTCTGAACCGCGGGATTGCTGGGTCTACTCGGTGTGTAGAGATCCCACCGGGGCCTGACGCAGGACCGGGGCACTCGGCCGCGAGTCAATCGTCGAGCAGGCGTACCTCATCCGCTCGAACCGTGCCGCCAATACGGATTGCATGCGGATACCATTCAAGGATGATCGTCGATGGGTGTCCCATCTCGTCTCCTTGATCGATCACGAGGCTTCCCGTCTTCCGTCCCGCGTACGCCAATCTCGAGGCAAGAGCTACTGCGGCGCTTCCCGTCGCCGGGTCTTCGAACACGCCTGCTTCGGGTGCGAAGAATCTGGCTTTGACCCGGCCATCGTCGACCCCGGCATAGATGTAGAGCTCGCCGACTTCCACCCCTTCGAGAGTCTTCTGATCGAATGAGGCCGCCGCGACGTCGGCAGATGAGCCGAGTTCGAGGAGTAGATAAGGAATCGGCATGTCTACCCAGGCCGCATCCAGAGGAGTTGGGAGACCGAGCCGGGCGGCGATCCTCTCGGCTTCGGCGGCGGCGCGAACCGGGCGTCCGGGAGTCGCCTCTATCCAGGCGACACCGTCATCGTATCCAATCCGAACCCGACCAATTCCGCAGGTCAGTTGCTCGGTCGACGAGGCCCCGGACTCGCGCAGAACCCAGGTAATGCCCACCAATGGATGGCCGGCAAACGGCATCTCGCGACCCGGCGTGAATATGCGCACCGAGGGGACGGCGCCGGCGATGAAGAAGATGGTCTCTGAGAACCCCAGACGCGCGGCGATCTCCTGCATGTCGGCCGCCAGAAGCCCGCCGGATTGGATCACAACGCCGAGGTGGTTACCTCCAACGTCACCACGGGTGAACACACGGACGATGTGGCATGGACGCGACACGGTGGCTCCTTCGTGGATTCCTCACCGCAACGATACCGGGCTACGGTTGTCGGCCTCATGAGTGACATCATCGGCTTCGATCAGATCTTTCCCGAGTTGATCCTCGGCGTCGGCCTCGCCTTGCTCATCGGCAATGGCCTGGCCGTGATCAAGAATCGGAGAGGCGAACAACCGGCCGGCGTAGAAGGAGTCTTCCGCCCCGGTCGAGCCTGGTTCCTGATGGCAGTCGGCATCCTCATGGCCGTCTGGGGAGCCAGCACGATCTTCGCCTAGAGGATCCTGATGGCGTGCCGGATCCCACAACCTACGCCCCATCCCGGGATTCGTCGGGGGTTGATACAATCCTCACCATCTGCGGGTGTAGTTCAGTGGTAGAACACGAGCTTCCCAAGCTTGGAACGGGGGTTCGATTCCCCTCACCCGCTCGAGAGCTGCGAGCCGTCGGGATGCACCGGTGCAGGAGGGAGCAACCGCCGTGATCTTCTCAGATCGCACCATCAGGGAAGCTATCGAAGGCGGGCGGATAGAGGTCGATCCGTTCGATCCTTCCTTCGTCCAGCCCTCCAGCATCGACCTGCGGGTCGACCGCTATTTCCGGGTCTTCGAGAATCACAAGTACGCGCATATCGATCCGAAGGTAGCCCAACTCGATCTCACGACAATGGTGGAGGTCGACGGCGACGAGCCGTTCATTCTCCACCCGGGTGAGTTTGTCCTCGGGTCAACACTCGAACGAGTGCGACTGGCCAACGACATCGTGGCCCGACTGGAGGGCAAATCGAGCCTGGGCCGACTGGGCCTGCTCATCCACTCCACCGCCGGATTCGTCGACCCCGGCTTCAACGGTTACCTCACTCTCGAACTATCCAACGTGGCGACCCTGCCCATTGCGATATATCCCGAGATGAAGATCGGCCAGCTCAGTTTTTACCAGCTCACCACCGAGGCCGACCATCCATATGGGAGCGACACAGCCGGATCGAAGTATCAGGGACAACGAGGGCCGACGGCGAGCCGGGTTCACGAGGACTTCAAGTAAGACACTGGATTAGCCAGGTGGGCCGTCGGGCCGGACCGATGTCCTACCCGGCCAGTTGAAGATAAGCCCTGTCGAGTGCGGAGCGCATGACCTCATCCGGGTAGGGGCCGGACCGAACATCTATCTCTTCGATCGGGGCTCCCTCTACAAAACCGGCTCTGGCGAGAGCGCCAACCGCACAGAGCTCGGCTCGCTGCGTTTCGATGAACTGCCGGTCAACGACATCGCCATGGCCCGGTACGACAGTCGCGGTTGCCATGTCTAGAAGAGCGTCCAGAGCCTGCGGCCAGTCGAGAGGGAATGAATCGGTGAATGAAGGCGGCGCACCCTCTTCGACCAGGTCTCCGGCGAACACGGTCCCGGAGTCGGCGACGTATGCGACCACGTCACTGTCGGTATGTCCCAGGCCCAGATACCGGAACTCGACAATACGACCGCCCAGATCGATGGCGTGTCTCAGGCCGAAAGTGTGGTCGGGGGCCGTTATCACCACCTCCCGTACGTCGGCGTGATGTTCTTCGGGCATCCACTCCAGGACGCCCGTGCGTGCCAGCTCTCCTTCCTCCAGCAGCTCTTCCCGACACCGCTCGTGGCCCCACAGCTGTGCAGACGGAAACAGTGCATTACCCCAGCAGTGGTCCCAGTGGTAATGCGTATTGAGTACCCAGCGGGGAGCAAGGTCGGTGAGGACTCGTAGATCGTCGAGAAGTTGCTGGGCTTGCCGGTGCGATGCCCGTGTGTCGATGACGAGCACCCCTTCGCCGCCTATGACCGCACCCACGTTCAGATCCAGTGACTCATACCGGCGCCGGAATGCGCCCTCACCAACCTCCTGCCACATGTTCATCCCCCTTCCAGGCCGGCCGAAGTTGCAGCTTGCATCGGCGACTCACCCGGATTCTTGAGGGCTCACCTCCTTGAAGGGCGTTCACCCGCGAGCCTATCGACTTCGCCCGGCCACCACCATGATGCCGGCCGTGATCACGAGCAAGACTCCCAGTGCGGCAGCAATATCGGGGGTTTCGTCGAGGAACAAGGCCGCCCAAATCACCGCGGAAGCCGGCTCCGTGTACATGATGACGCCTACCGAGGTGGCCGGAAGCCGGGAGACAGACATCCAGTAGAAGACGCTCGATATTCCGGTGAGAACAACCCCCAGAATCATCAACTGCCACCAACTGTCCAGAGCTGAGGGGTTACCGGCCTCCTCCCACGGCACTTCGAAGAGCGCGCCCACGGCCCAGGGTGTCATCACCAGCGCAGCGACGGTGTGCTCATAGGCGGCAAGCTGCAAACCACCAATCCGTTGCGCGATTGGCTTGCCGATCAGAATGACTGCTGCCAACGAGGCGCCCGCAATGAGCCCCGCGATCGTCCCGGCCACGGTGGCGCCTCCGCCCGGCCGCGCAACCAGAATGACACCGATCATCGCCATCACCACCGCGATCCAGGTTCCTGTGTCGCCAGGTTCGTTCAGAATCCGGGGAGCGAGGAATGCCAGAAGGACAGGAGCCAGGTAAACGAGCACCAGGGCGATGGCGACGGTCGTGGTCTTCAAAGACCAGAAGAACGCAGCCCAGTGCGCGGCCAGGATCACACCCAATATGACGACTCTCGCAACCTCTGCCTGCGGAAGACGATGATCCCCGCGCACGAACGCCCACCCAAGAACCGGAATAGCTCCCAACCAGAGCCTGGCGGCCACGAGTTGCTCGGCGGGGAGTTCCACGTTCCTGACGATCAACGGAATGGTTCCCCAGGCTGCAGCAATCGAGGCGAGCACGAGCGCGGCAATCCATCGTCGAGGCATCACGGAAGCCTACAGACCGACATACGGAAAACCCCTCAAGGGTCGCACCGGTCGTGCCGATGAGTGGTTAACGTTTTCACCGGGTACGCACTGCCGAGCACTTACGGAGACCCCTTCCTCCGACTCTTCCCGACCGGCGGCCGGCGAGAACGACATTGAGGCCCCCTTACGAGGGGGCCTCAATGTCGTTCAACGAACTCCCGACGAATCATCGCCCGAAGCCCGGATAGCCTCCTACGGGCCTACATCACGGCCGACGTCGGCGAAGAGGGTGTATCGAGGCAAGAATGTCATGTCGACCTTGCCGGTGGCGCCGGCTCGGTGTTTGGCGACGTTGACCTCGGCGAGCCCTTTCGATTCGGGATCGTCGGGGTAGTAGTACTCGTGCCTGTAGATGAACAGAACGATATCGGCATCTTGTTCTATTGCGCCCGATTCGCGCAGGTCACCAAGCCGGGGTCGCTTGTCCTCGCGGGCTTCCAAGCCCCGGTTCAGCTGGGACACGGCGATTATGGGAATGTCCAGCTCACGGGCCAGATTCTTGAGGTTCCGGCTTATCTCTGCGATCTCCTGTTGACGGTTCTCGCGGTTTCGGCCCTGCATGAGCTGGATGTAGTCGACGACGATGAGCGAAAGGCCCTTCTGGCGTTTCAGGCGTCGTGCCTTCGCCCTTATGTCGGTCACGGTCACCGAAGCGCTGTCATCGACATACACCGGTGCCGGATACATCTTGGAAGCAGCGTTCACGACCCTCTGCCAACCGCGGGCGTCGAGTTGCCCCGTCCGTAGCGCCATCGAGTCGACCCGGCCGACGGAGCACAACATCCTTTGAATGATCTCTTCCTTGCTCATCTCCATTGAGAACACGGCAACGGTTCCACCGTCCATAGCGATGTTGGAAGCGATGTTCAAAGCCAACGTGCTCTTGCCCATGCTCGGCCGCGCCGCCACGATCAGCAGGTTCGCCGGGTGCAGACCGGCGAGCTTGGAGTCGAGATCCCGGTATCCGGTAGCCAGGCCGGTTATCTCGTTGCCGGACGCCTCGAGTTCCTCGATGACCTCCAGGGTTGATTGCAGCAGCGGGGCAATGGGTTGGAGCCCATCACCGACTCGACGCTCAGCAACTCCGAGCACCGTCTGCTCGGCACTGTCCAACACATCGATGATCTCCTCGTCGATCTGTAGGGCCAGATCCGTGACCCTCGCTCCGGCCATCAACAAGTTGCGCCGCATGGAGTGCTCTTCGACGATGTCGGCGTAGTAGTCGATATTCGAAGCAGTCGGTACCCGCTCCATCAGTTCTGTGAGGTAGACCACACCGCCGACGCGGTCTAGTTCCTCACTTCGTCGCAAAGCATCCGACACAGTCACGACATCGATCGGCTGGTTCCCGTTGTACAGCTGAGAGACCGACTCGAATATCGCCTGATGGGCCGGAACGTAAAAGTCCTCGGGGGTGAGCTTGTCCATGACCGCGTTGGCGGCATCGGACGAAAGCATCACTGCCCCGAGGACCGACTCTTCTGCTTCGAGATTGTGCGGAGGCACACGACCCGAACTTCCCCGAGCGTCGGGGCGGGCCGTGGAACGGCCCATTGATGGTCGGGCCTCTGTGGTCATCAGGCCGGGATAATGTCCAGCGAAAGCGGAAACTCGACGTCGGCGTGCAGCTTGATCGTCGCTTCGTGAAGCCCGATGCTCTTGATCGGCTCAGCGAGTCGAACGGTTTTGCGGTCCAATTCTATACCCGTGAACTTCTTCACTCCTTCGACGATGTCGGCAACGCCGATCGAACCGAAGAGTTTTCCCTCGTCACCGGACTGAGCCGCAATCACTACCCGACTGCCGACGAGTTGCGTTGCCAGGGCTTCCGCCTCCTCGCGGGAGCGCCGCATCGTTTCCTCACGCGCCTTGCGAGCATCCTCGGCATTCTTGAGCGCACCCTCACTTGCCTTTACGGCAAGGTGCTTCGGCAGCAGGAAGTTGCGGGCATAGCCATCGGACACGTCGACCACCTGGCCGGCGGTGCCGACACCATCGATGTCCTTGATAAGAATGAGCTTGGTCATCGGCTTACGTAGGGCATGAGGGCCATCTCACGTGCATTCTTGATGGCCACGGCTACTTCGCGCTGGTGCTGGGTGCAGTTCCCGGTCACACGGCGCGAGCGGATCTTCGCGCGATCCGACATGTACTTGCGCAAGATCGCAACATCCTTGTAGTCGATGTAGTCGATCTTTTCTTTGCAGAAGTAACAGACTTTCTTCTTGAACCGCCGCCCGTTCTCGGGCCGGCGCTTTCTACGTTTTTGCGGGCGTGCCATTTCGTCTCCTAGAACGGCGCCTCGTCGGGGCCGTAAGTCTCTCGGGCAACAGGCGCAGCAGGCACCGACGATGGAGCGTCGCCGCCCCAATCGCCTCCACCTTGGCGTTGCGTCTTCGATACCGTGGCAGTAGCCCACCGAAGGCTGGGGCCCATCTCATCGATGGAAATCTCAACGACGGATCGCTTGTCGCCTTCTTGGGTTTCCCAGCTCCGCTGCTCGAGACGACCGGTGATGATCACCCGCATCCCTTTCTGCAGTGACTCGGCTGCGTTCTCCGCGGCCTCCCGCCAGAGGGTTCCACCCAGAAAGCTGGTCTTCTCTTGCCATTCGCCGGATTGATCTCGCCAGCTCTTGTTCACGGCCACTCTGATGTTGGCCATCGCCACACCGGAGCCCGTGAAACGAAGCTCCGGGTCTTCAACGAGATTGCCGATCACCGTCACGGTATTTGTCGCCATTATTCCTCTCTCCTCGGGATGGGACACCCTCACTATGCGAGGAGGGTGTGACAAAACCCGGTGTCAGCTCTTTTCCCGCCGGACCACCTTGTGGCGAACGACGGCGTCCGACAATGCCAGGGCTCGGTCGAGATCGTCCAATGCGCCGGCAGGATTCTCCAGCGCGAACTGGACCACTGAGTAGTAGCCCTCCCGAATATGATCGATCTCGTAGGCGAAGCGGCGCTTGCCCCAGAAATCAGAGTCTGTGATCTCGGCGCCGCGTGCTTGTAGCAACGCCTCGATCTCTTTGACCTTCAGCCTGACATCGTCCTCGACGATGTCAGGCCGATGAATGGTCATCACTTCGTAGTTCCTCAATTGTTCTCCTCCTCTGGACATCCACCGAAGCGGAAGGCCCCGCCGATCTGACGGAGCAGGATGGATGCGTGGCTTAACAAAGCCGCGCGGGAAGTGGGATGAGTGTAACCAAGACGGTGCGGTCGCGGAAGCTGGGGCTAGGGCTGGTTTTGTCAGCCTTCGTCGCGAGTCGACGAGTCGACCCTTCCAACTGCCCCTAGAGCAGGATCGTCTCTCCGTGACCCGGTGTGAGAATGTTTCGACTCAAGCGGTCCGCAACCGCCTCCCGAAAGCTGTCCATTGCCTCCGGATCGCCGTGAACCGCTATGACCTGTTCCGGTGGAGTCTCGGCGGACGCCAGCCAGTCGACCAACTCCGACCGATCGGCGTGCACCGAAAAGGCCGGCACAGAGGCGATCTCAGCTCTCACCGGCCAGAACTCGCCGTGGATCTTGATCCGATCCTCGCCGTTGAGAAGCCTCCGACCTCTGGTCCCGGCCGCCTGATACCCCACCAGGACAACCGTTGACTTCGAGTCCGGCAGCATCCGTTTCAGATGATGAAGCACCCGTCCACCGGTTGCCATGCCGGACGCCGAAATAACGATGAAGGGAGGCTTGGCGAGGTTGATCGCCTTTGAGTCCTCCACCGACTCGGTGATCCTCAAATCGCCCGGGTCGAAGACATCGGGCCGCCCAACGATGGAATCCCTGATCTCGTGCTCCCCTTCCGCCACTGCGCGTACGTAGAAACCGAGAGCCGAGCGTGCCATCGGGGAATCCAGATACACGGGCATCCGCGGGATTACGCCGGATTCGATCAGCTTCCGCAGCGCTACGAGGATCACCTCAGTTCGATCCACCGCAAAGGCTGGAATGACAACAGCCCCGCCACGGTCTGCGGTGCGACTGATCACCTCTCCGAGTTCACGAGTGCCGTCCTCGTCGACGTGTTCGGTATCGCCGTAGGTTGATTCCATGATCACAGTGCCCGCCGAGGGAGGTGGATCCGGCGGATCGAGCACGGGATGGCCGGGTCTGCCCAGATCCCCCGATAGGTGGACCGGTGCCGTCCCGTCCTCGAACTCCAGCAGAATCGAAGCAGAGCCGAGAATGTGGCCGGCCCGGGTGAGTCGCAGCGTGACTCCATCGGCAATCCTGGTCTGCCGCATCCATGGCGCCACCCTGAACAGTGCAGAAGCGACGACCGCGTCGTGCTCTGTGTACAAAGGCAGCGCAGGCTCATGTCTCGAATAGCCCTTGCGATTAGCACGCTCCGCGTCGTGTTCCTGAATCCGCCCGGAATCCGCCATGACCACTCCGGCAAGTCGTCCCGTCGATTCGCTGGCCCAAACGTTGCCGCTGAATCCGTTGCGGACGAGGGCCGGCAGATACCCGACGTGGTCGAGGTGGGCATGTGAGACGACGACTGCGTCGATCGACGACGGGTCGATCGGGAACTCCGCCCAGTTCATCTCGCGAAGTCTCTTGTGACCCTGGAACAGGCCGCAATCGACCAGCACACGTGCAGTAGGAGTTTCCACGAGGAATTTCGATCCGGTCACCGTGCGGGCCGCGCCCAGGAATCGGACGAGCGAACGAGGGGGCTTATCGGTCATGGGGAGACGTTATCGCGTTGATCGTGAATAGCGCGCTACCCCGGCCGGACGGGTCCAAAGAAGCAGAGTCGCAATTCGCAATTCGCAATTGGCGTTTAGCTTCCGGCGCGTTGCTCCTCGCGGGCGAGGCGGACGCGCTCGCCCAGTCCGAACCTCGAGTTGGAGCGAAGATCGACGACCACGCCGACCGCATCAGCGAACGCGGCCGGATCGTCGCTGATGAAGACCCAGTTTTCTCCATCGGGAGATATCTCGAACTCACGAAGCGAGAGACGATTGAACTTCGTCTTCTCGAGAGGCCAGCCGCCAATCCACCGGCCGGGCGCGCCCACGATTGTGCACTTCCCATCGGAAACGCGGATGACCACAGGAGTGTCTGCTGCTGCAGGCCTTTGCAGAATTCCACTGTGTTGTGTCATTACACAACGATACCCGCGCGTTTCGTCGCGTGACGGGTCAGAAGTCGATCCGATCACCTGTTACCAGACCGTCGAGCTCTCCGGCCGGCACCTCGAGTGCAAACCGATACGGTGCTTCGATGTCGTACTCGGGGCAAGGATCGGCCTCACAGGGCAACATACCGAGTGATCCCACCAGCTCTCCGGAGTCGTCGAAGAAGGCAATATCGAGCGGAATGAGTGTGTTCTTCATCCAGAACGAGCCCTCTCGCTCGGCCTCGAAGACGAACACCATCCCATCGAGGTCGCCGAGATCCTGAACAAACATGAGTCCTTGCTGACGCAGTTCGGTGGTGTCGGCGACGGCGACCCTCCAGGATCGACCGTGCAATGAAATCTCGGTGGTCTCGAACCCGACAACATCGCCGGTGTCGAGGACGTGAGCGGTCGTGGAGGTAGTCGAAGGAGACAAGGTGGTTACGGTGGAGGCCGGCACGGTCTCAACCGGAGGGAGGACAACTGTCGCGATAGTGGGCGACGCGACTGTTTGACTGCACCCGGCCAGAACTACCAGGAAAGTGGCCAGGATAGATCGCTTGATGGTCCCTCCAGCAGTGCTTTCTCGGCTTCTTCACCCATGTGGTAGGTCTCTTCGTCTGAGGGGAACTCGCCGGACTGAACATCCCGGAAGTACCGTTGCAGCGCCTCCACCGCTTGCCCCCTGAGGTCGGCATACTGGCGCACGAACTTCGGCAATTTGCCGTCGTGCATGCCGAGTACATCGTGGAATACGAGGACCTGGCCGTCCGTTCCGGCACCTGCGCCGATGCCGATCGTCGGAACCGAGACCTCCTTGGTAATGATCCGCGCCAGCACGTCGGGAACACCCTCGAGAACCATGGCGAACACGCCGGCCTCTGCGATAGCGATGGCGTCGGTGAGCATCTCCCGTGCTTCATCCACGGCTTTACCTTGCACCCGGTAGCCGCCCATCGAATTGACCGATTGGGGAGTCAGGCCGAGATGACCCATCACCGGTATCTCGGCTTTCAAAATGGCCTCGATGACCGGAAGCCGCTTGCGGCCGCCCTCGAGCTTGACTGCCTCTGCACCACCTTCGCGTACGAGCCTCCCGGCGTTGCGAACGCCATCTTCCACGGAGACGTGATAGCTCATCCACGGCATGTCTCCAACGAGGAGGGAGTCCGGCTCCGCACGCGCAACGGCGGCGGTGTGATGAATCATCACGTCGAGGTCGACATCGAGGGTCGAATCGAAACCGAGGACGACATTGGCCAGCGAGTCGCCGACGAGAATCATGTCTGCGCCCGCCTCCGAGGCAATCCGGGCCATCGCGAAGTCGTAGGCGGTGATCATGGTCAGCTTCTGGCCGCCTTTTCGAGCCCGGACGTCAGGGACGGTTACTTTGCCGCCCATCGTTCTCCCTCTCTCGTAGGTTTTCGGAAAGAAGATTCTCCCACCAAGGGTAGTGCCTGCGAGTACTAGAGACCCAGGTCGCAACGCCGAGCGTTAGGTTCTGACCATGGCTCGCAAAGACATTGCTATGACTCCAGAAGAGGTCGCCTCATTCCTGAACCAGGGGTGGAACCTCCAGGTGGCCACCGTCGGACTCGACGGATGGCCTCATCTCACGACGCTCTGGTACGCCATGCGGGATGGCTTGATCACGTTCCGCTCGTTCCGCCGCTCTCAGCGGATCGTCAACCTCGGTCGCGATTCGAAGATCACGGTGCTGGTCGAGGAGGGGACGTCTTACGACAACTTGCGAGGTGTAATGGTGCGTGGCCGGGCGGAGTTGACCAATGACCGGGGGACCATTCTCGACGTGTACGGAACGATTGCGTCCAAGTACCAGTTCGGCGGTAGTCCGCTGGATTCGGAAGCCGTCGAGAGCATGTTCGGAGCGTATGCCGGTAAGAACACGGTCGTTGTAGTCCACCCTGAACAGATCGTGTCGTGGGATCACCGCAAGCTCGGCGGGGCATACTGAGGATTAGCCATTAGACATTAGCCATTAGCTCCATTGTGGGTTGCGACTCAGAACCAGGCGTAGCGGGGCACAACTGCAGCCACAATCGCCAGCGAAGCCAGGAGGCCGATCCCGGCCACTCGATATGACGAAGTCGATCCGGCCTTCCTGGCCCGCACCACGGCCATATGAGCTACGCCGGCAGCGAGAAGCATCCCGAGCGGATGAATCGCTTTGATGAAGAAGTCCTGGTCCCAACCCTTGTTACCGATCCAGAGCACTATGCCGATGGCGAGCTGCAGATCGAAGAGGATCGTCGCCAGAACGAACGGTCGCTCGGCTCCTTCCGACCAGGAGGTCGCCCGCGACGCACGGACGAGCCCGGTGATTCCGACACCGAGCAGAACGGCGAGCACCACCCACCGATACCACGAGTGAATATCAACAACAGCATCCATGAAAGGCACGATACACGGCCGATCATGCTGCCGAATCGGGCCACAGGGGAGAAACTCACCCGCTCGAAATGAGCGGCACGGCCATGATCGCCAGGCCCACGCCGACCAGCTGCACCGTACGCATGCGCTCGAGAAGCACGAACCGGGCCAACAACACCGTCACCGCCGGATACAGAGCTGCCAGCGCCGACACAATGACCAGGAGTCCCCCATCGAAGGCCAACAGAACGAACATATTGGCCGTGACGTCGAGAACGCCGGCGACGACGCTCTGGCGTGCTCCGCGGCGAGCTGGTACCGGACGCACCAGCACCAGAAGCAGAACGATAATTGCGGAAGAGGTGGCGCGAGCCGCCACCAGCGGCCACATGCCGGCTTCCGATCCAACTCTTTCGATCAGGACGAAGAACAGCCCGAAGCCGAGTCCGGCGACCAGGGAACCCCCAAGAGCCTTCTTCATGGTCGCCCGATCCTCGATCCAGCCGGTCGAGTCGCCCGCGCTGACAAGCAGAATCGCCAGCAAAGCAACGCCAACGCCCACCAGCACCGCCCTGTTCGGACGCTCGCCGAGAGCAACTCCGGCGATCACGGGAATGGCTGCTCCGACCGTAGCCGTGACCGGAGCGACCACTCCCATGGTTCCGATTGCAAGGCTCCGGTAGAAGAAACCGAGGCCCAGCAACCCTGCCGAACCGGCGGCGGCCCCCCACCAAAGATCGGCCGCGCCTGGTGATCCTCCGGAAATCAGAGCAGCAATCGCGACGACAACCAGGCCGATCGGATGTGCGATGACGAGAACTCGCAGTACGTGTCGCCGCCTGCTGGCGAGTCCGCCGAGGAAATCGGCAAATCCGTAAGAAACCGCCGATGTCAGAGCGAATAGTTCCGACACCGGTCAACCGAGCAGATGAGCACGCAGCCACTGGATGTCGGCCGCCTGATCCTCCGCCTCACCGGGGGTCTCAACTATCACCGGGGCCCCGGCCTCTCTGATCAACGACACCAGCAGGTCGGGTGGAACCTCGCCATGGCCCAGATTCGCATGGCGGTCCCGACGAGAGTCGAAAGGGTCCCGCGAGTCGTTGCAGTGCACGAGATCGATCCGGCCGGTAGCTTCCCGCACCCGTTCGACGATCCCTTCCAGGTCCTGTCCGGCTGCCCAGGCGTGACAGGTGTCGAGGCAGAATCCGACTCCGAGGTCGCCGATGACATCCCACAGACGGCCGATCACGTCGATTTCGCGGGCCATGGCGTTGCCGCCTCCGGCGGTGTTCTCGATCAAGATCGGAACCCCGGCTTCAAAACTCTCGAGCGCCTTTCGCCAGCGTTCGAAACCTACCTCGGCCGGTTCATCCGAGTCGGTTATGTGGCCTCCATGGACAATGACACCGGCGGCCCCGATCTGCGCGGCCGCCTCACAGGTGTCTGAGAGGATCTTGCGACTTGGGATTCGAACGCGGTTGTTCGGAGAAACGACATTGATGAGATAGGGGGCGTGCACGTATATGGGCAGCTCAGACACCTTGAGGTCGTCCGCATCGTCGCGCGGGAGTGGCTTCTTCCACGATTGCGGATTGCTGAGGAACATCTGCACACAGTCCGCATCCCGCTCAACGGCAGCTTGCAGCGGATCAGATGCGCGAACGTGGGCGCCGATGAGCATGTCGCGCACCATAGCGGCCCAAGGGCCCTAGTAGGCCGGTCGGGTCCAGCTGGCGTGCAATTCGTGAAGGGCCCTTTCCACGACCTCGGCAGACTGCTCCCAGTCCTCCGACAGGAGGATCAAGGTTGAATCACCCGACCAGCGCGCCGCCCACGGATCGTCTGGAAGGCCAAACCGATCAGTCAGTTCGAGAACGAGCGCCGGGCGGGCAACGCCTGCATCATCGACCGCGGCAGAAGACCAACTCTGGATCATGTCCCATGGGATCTCGACCGGCCTCCGAAAGGGTCCACGCAGAGCCCAACGGCTCGTTCGTTCGTCTGCGAGCAGGACGGGACGCGGAAACAGGAGTTCCTTCAACCCGAACACAATCAGGACGAGGCCGACGAGCACGAACAGGATGGCCCAGAGGGTGTCCCGTGCCTCAAAGGCGTCTGGCGTCCGATCCTCATAAACGAGGGTGACCAGCCAGTTGATGATGCGACGCCTCGCCAGGAAGTCGGCCCCGATAACGACGAAAGGAACCCCGGCCAGAGCAACCAGCCACATTCGCAGAGGCGAGCGGCCGACCCGCAAGGTCGTCACAGTCCCTCCACTCCGAGATCGAGGGGCAGCACTAGAGCCGAGAACGGAACGCCGAGTTCGGAGCATCGTTGCTCCGCCTCACCGCCACTCCGGTCAACCAGGCAGATCGCCTGCACGACGTGCAAACCACTTGAGATCATCACGTCGATAGATTCAACCAGAGCGCCACCCGTTGTGACGGTGTCGTCGAATGCGGCGACGATTTCCCCCTCGATAACCGGCCCAACCAGCCGGCCGCCCACTCCGTGACCCTTGCTCGCCTTCCGAACCGAGAACGCCCGCAGCGGGCGGCCGTTCTCGGCAGCGGCCAGGGCCGTTGCAACGGAGATCGGATCGGCCCCCATCGTCATACCACCCACCGCGGTCACCTCATCTCTGAGGGCCTCCAGCATCGCCCTGCCGACAAGGAGTGCCCCCCCACCGTCGAAGGTCGTTTGCCTTGCGTCGAGATACCAGGAAGAAACCTTTCCTGAGCGAAGTGTGAAGGGCCCGTCTGTACGCACCGCGTGGGTCCGCAAGTGTTCGACAAGAGGGTTGGACAAATTGCTCAAGAAACCACTCTCTGTGGTCGATACGAGATGTGTAACACTAACCGCCTCCCGCGTTAGCCCGACCATAGCGACCGCCCCACCCAGGGCGGTCGCTCCAGTTTATGCTTCGCGATTCGCAGTTCGCAGTTCGCTAATTGCGAATCGCGAATCGCGTTCTATTTCCCGAACCGGCGTTCTCTGCGGGCGTAATCCCTCACAGAACGCAGGAAGTCGACGCGGCGGAACGCAGGCCAGAAGACGTCCACGAACACGTACTCGGCATAGGCGCTCTGCCAGAGCAGGAACCCGGACAGCCGCGACTCACCCGACGTGCGGATTACGAGATCAGGATCGGGAAGGTCCGCCGTGTACAAGTGAGCCTGGACGGAATCGACATCGATGTGACCGGCGATCTCTGCCGCGTCTGCGCCGCCTTCAGCGAGACCCGACACCAACTCTCGCACGGCATCGACGATCTCTTGCCGACCTCCGTAGCCAACTGCCATTGTCAGGCGGCGCCCACCGTTCGCACAACGCACCTCGAGCGCCTTGGCGGCCGTTACGAGTTCTGCGGGGAGCAAATCGAGACTTCCGATGAATCGCACCGCCATGTCCTGTTCGGCTGCCAACTGGGGAAGCCTCTCGAACAACTCGATCAGAACTTCGAAATAGGGTCTCAGCTCCTCGGGAGGCCTCTGCAGGTTGTGGGTTGACAGCAGCCATCCGGTAATTGCAGGAACGTGGAGATCATGAGCCCAGCCCAGAAACTCCTCGAACTTACGCATGCCGACCCGGTAGCTGGCTGTGTAATCAGGTAGGCCCTCGCTCCGCGCGTAGCGGCGGTGCCCGTCGAGGATGATCCCGATGTGACGCGGAACGAGCTCGGGGCGTAGATCCCTTTCGAGGCGGCCCTCGTACAGTCGATACAGGGGCTTGAGAAGTCGATCGCGGGTTGCCATGGCTCAGCTAATCGTACCGGTAGAGAATGACGCGCCGGCCGCCACCCGTTCCCGTTTCTACCGCGCCGCCTCCACGGCGGATTGATGACGTACCCGTCGCCTCAGTCGGCGAGACCGCTCACCTCGTGACACAGCGCCTCAACGTCTTCGATCTCGACGGGCACACCGGCGGTCATATTCACGTTGCCCGTGGCGTTCAACAGAATGTCATCTTCGACGCGAATCCCGATGGCTCGAAATTCGGCGGGAACACTGTGCTCGATGGTCTTCGCCTCTTCCAGTTCGGCTGCTTCGATGGCCCTGGCCGCCTTGACGCCGAGCTTCAGCCGGCGCTCCGTCCACTCATCCAGGTCGTATTCCAGGAGGTGAAAGGTTGCGATCTCCCGATCAGCGCGAACGTAGATACCCGGTTCCACGGTAAACGCCATACCGGGCTCGAGCCGGCGGTGCTCCCCATCCACCTTGTATGTCCCAGCATCGTGGACATCCATCCCGAGCCAATGCCCGGTCCCGTGCATGAAGAACTCCCGGTAGTGGTGCATAGCGATCGAGTCGTCTACGCCCTTCGGGAGCAATCCGAGGTCGACGAGCCCCTCGGTCAGAACACGTGTGCACGTCTGATGGATTCCACGCATCGTCGCGCCGGGAACGGCCGCCGCGATACCGGCCTTCTCGGCCGCCAGAACGATTTCGTAGATCGCTCGCTGGGGACCCGAGAAGCGTCCACTCACCGGGAAGGTGCGGGTGATGTCTGCCGAGAAGTAGCCGTACTCTGCGGCAGCATCGATGAGAAGCAGATCGCCCTCTTCCATCCGGCGGTCGTTCTGGGTGTAGTGGAGGACGGTTGCATTGGCTCCAGATGCCACGATGGAGGGGTATCCATTTCGTGCCGAGCCGTGCTGCCGGAAGACGAATTCCATGGCAGCCTGCACTTGATACTCGAACAGACCGGGCGCCGCGTAGCGCATCGCCTCGACATGACCGGCTGCGCTGATCTCGCTTGCCTTTCGAAGTAACTCTGCTTCGGCCGGCGACTTCCGCAGTCGTAGCTCGTCGATGATCGGCGTCGGATCGGCGATAGTGGACGGCACTCGATATCCAAACCGTTCGTGCAAAGGTGGAAGCTTGCCGAGCAAGGCAGACATCCGGCTGTCGAGGCGCCCACCCCATGCGTAGTACAGGTTGGAATGGCCGATCAGGCGATCTTGTAGGACGGCTTCGAGATCGTCTATCGGATAGGCGTCATCGGCCCCGTATCGGTCCACAGCCCCATCGACGCCCGCCCGGTACCCGTTCCACGTTTCCATCTCGCGATCCCGTGGTCGGACGAAGAGCGTGAACCGGCCGGCATCCAAAACGGCAACGGCATCCGGTTCCGGAAACCCGGTGAGGAAGAAGAACGCCGAGTCCTGGCGGAACTCGTGATCGACATCGTCGTTCCGTGTTTGTTCGAATGCTGCGGGAATCACGGCAATGCCTGTACCAATGTGCTGCAGAAACTGCCTGCGGCGATCCGCGTGAAGGCTCGAGATCGTGTTCATGCGTTGAGGCTAACCGTCTCCCCCGGCGGCGAGATCCTCGACCGCCGCCCGCGCAAGCGTGACTGTCAAAGGCAGATGATCCGAGCCGAGATCAGGGCCGACCGATCTGGTGACGGTGGTTAGGAACTCGTTGTGGAGCAAATGATCGATCGGCAGCATCAGCAGGCCGGCGCCGGCAGGGTAGGTCGCCTGCCAGCCGAATCCGTTCATGGAGTTGACCAGAACGTCACCCAGCGGGCGAAACGCCGACGACCAGGGCGTCGCGTTCAGATCTCCGGCAACGATCACCGGGCCGTCGACCGTCGCCGCGTATCGAGCAACCGCGCTCAATTGCTCGTCGCGGTCCCGGGCGCGGCCCGCGGAATTCGGCGGGAACGGGTGCGCCCCGATGATCACAATCTCCCCATCGCCAAACGGAAGCTTCACCTCGATCGACGATCGGACGCCGGTGTCGAGCAGGCGGACCTGCGCGACGTCTCTGGTGAGCACCAGGCCGCCTATCTTCGATCCGACTTGAAGGGGTTCGGACTGATTGAACGGCAGCCCTGCCGCGGCGAACTCGTCTCTCCACGGCTGGCTCGTTTCCCATAGGAACACGAGATCGGCATCGAGGTTGGCCACCCAGTCGATCACCTCCGACCTGCCCGGGTTCCCAATCTGAACGTTGAAGCTGACAACCGTGATGTCCGTGTCCCCGGTCGAGTTTCCGTCGCTGGGGGCGGACAGAAAAAGCGGGCTAATGGCCGCTCCATTGACCAATGCAAGCGCGAGAAACACGAGTGCGGCAAAGCTCCGTCTCACCAGCGCAAGGCCGCCCGCAACGACGGCCAGGATCACGGCGTATTGCATCCGTGGATGCGAAAGGAGGTCGAACACCCACCACATCCGGCCAACGAGACCAAGCACACTGGCGACTCCGACGACCAACCCGATGGAGAGCAGAACCCACGAGACGCCGTGTATAAGTGCCCCAGGGGACCCCTCAGAGTTTGGCGTACCAGTCGGCAATCGCCGCGCCGATCTCGTCCGGGGAATCCTCCTGGATGAAATGCAAACCCCGGACGGTCACCTCGGTCTGGTTGAGCCAACCCCGGCAGAGCTCC